>DASZVY010000030.1:0-52015 GCA_035546855.1 Nitrobacter sp.
AAGGCCTCATCGATCACCAGCCAGCCGCCGCGCGCGTGAGTCTCGCGAGCGATCCGTATCAGTGTAGCATGGTCGATGACGCGGCCGTCAGGATTGGTGGGGTTGACGATGACGGCATGACGCACGGCATGCGGAAGAGCGTTCATCGGCTCAAAGGCAATAGCGTTGTGGCCAGCCTCTTGCCAGGCGGTCGCGTGCTCGCTGTAGGTCGGACCTGCAATGGCGACGGCGCCGGGGTTTGCGAGCCGCGGCAACCACTGGATCAGCGACTGCGTCCCCGGCGCGATAATGATCGCGGCATCATCGGGCATACGGTAGGCTTGGCGTGCGGCCGCGATCAACGCAGTCTCATCGGCGCGCGATGGGAGGCGGGTCCAGACCTCGGTTGGCAGTTGCGGAATCGGCCACGGCCAGGGATTGATTCCGGTCGAAAGATCGAGCCACATCTCCGGCGCGCCGCCGTAGTGCGCGATTGCTTCGGTCAGGTCGCCGCCATGCTTCATGGGCGCTTCATGCCATTTTCCGTTGCGAAGGGCGAGAGAATACGCAGGGCTTTCGCGGCCGCCGCTCTGGCCTGGATGGCTGGTGTGGCAGCGCCCGCGTGCGCGGCCGATCCGCCTCGTGTGGCCTCGATCAATCTTTGCACCGACCAGCTTGTGATGACGCTGGCCGATCCCGGGCAGATTCTCGGCCTCAGCCCGTATTCGCGGGATACGGCGCGATCCTGGGCTGCAGCAGAGGCGAAAAAATTCCCGCGCCTGTCGGGCGAAGCGGAAGACGTGCTGGCGCTTAAGCCCGATATCGTCGTTGCCGGCCGCTACACCAAGCGCGCCACGCGTGAGCTGCTGAAGCAGCAGGGATTGCGCGTGGCCGAGTTCGACATTGCGAAATCGATCGATGACGTCAAAAACCAGATGCGCCGGATGGGCGGTCTTGTGGGCCATCCAGATCGCGCCGAGGCGCAGGTTGCACGGCTCGATGCAGCCATTGCCCGCGCGAAGCAGGCTGTCGCGCGCAAGCCGTATCGTGTGCTGGCGCTGTCGCGGCGCGGCTGGGTGTCCGGCGACGACAGTGTCACCAGCGCGCTGTTGTCGATCACGGGGTTGTCGAATGCTGCGTCCAGCCTCGGCGTGAAGCATGGCGGCTTCGCCAAACTCGAAACGATCGTCGCGCTCAAGCCGGACTTCATTCTGGTGTCGAGCAGCAGCGATGTCGCCGAGGACGAAGGGCGCGCGTTGCTGCTGCATCCGGCGCTGGAAAAGCTGTATCCGTCATCGCGGCGGATCGTGATTCCCGAAGACCTGACGGTGTGCGGCGGGCCGATGCTGCCGGATGCGTTGGACCGGCTGGTCGCGGAACTGAAGCGGGTCGGGGGCTAGGCCGATGTGGCCGTGGCGCGAGCATTTGATCGTGGCCGTGATCGCGCTGGCGCTCGACGCGTTGTTCGGCGATCCCGACTGGATATGGCGAAGGCTCGCGCATCCGGTTGTGCTGATCGGCGGATTGATCGCCTGGCTCGATCACTGGCTCAACCGGGAGAACTGGTCGCGGCGCATACGCAAAGTGACGGGCATTCTGACCGTGTTGCTACTCGCCGCCATCGCCGGAGTAGCGGGATATCTGATCGAAATATCATTGCGGCAAACCCAAGGCAGTTATCAAGGCAGCCATTTTGTCCCGATTGTCGCGCTCGGACTGGTCGCGTCGGTCTTTCTCGCGCAGCAAAGTCTTTATCGGCATGTGGCGCGGGTTCGTTCCGCCTTCGCAACGGGAGGTCTCACAGCCGCGCGTGAAGCTGTGGCGATGATTGTTGGCCGCGATCCCGAGAGTCTCGACGAAAGCGGTGTGGCGCGGGCGGCGATCGAATCTTGCGCCGAGAATTTTTCCGACGGCGTGGTGGCGCCGGTGTTCTG
Source organism: Nitrobacter sp. (assembly GCA_035546855.1). Classification (GTDB taxonomy): domain Bacteria; phylum Pseudomonadota; class Alphaproteobacteria; order Rhizobiales; family Xanthobacteraceae; genus Nitrobacter. The sequence goes on from DASZVY010000030.1 coordinate 1,914, forward strand.
GCTGGCGCTGCTGGGGTTGCCGGGTCTTGTCGTCTACAAGGCGATCAATACGGCAGACTCCATGATCGGCCATCGCACGCCGCGGCATCGGGACTTTGGCTGGGCCGCGGCGCGATTGGACGATCTTCTCAATCTCGTGCCGGCCCGGCTTGCGGGATTGTTGATCGCGCTTGCTGCGCCGGTTGCGCGGGGGTCGATCGTTACATCGCTCAGGACGATGCGACGCGATGCGCGACGACATCGTTCGCCCAATGCCGGCTGGCCGGAAAGTGCCATGGCGGGAGCGCTCGGCCTCGCGCTGGCCGGTCCACGCCGCTACGGCGAGTCAATCGTCGACGATCCGTTCTTGAATGCCGAAGCGCGCAAGGATGCGATGCCCAACGATATCGGCCGCGCACTGAAAATCCTGATCGTGGCCTGCGCGCTCGAATTTGCGGTCTACGCGGCGCTGTTGCTGCTCTGACGGCTGCGCGCGATCGCAAGAAGCTGTTCGATATCGAGATGCGATTCGAGGTGATCGGCCAGCGCGTCGAGTGCGCTTTCGATCCGCGTTTCGTAAGCGAGCGACGATACGACTCCAAGGTTTTTAAGCCACGCCTTCCGAAACGCATCGCCGGTGAACAGGCCGTGCACGTAGGTGCCCTGCACGCGGCCATCGGCGGTTTGTGCACCGTCTGGCCGTCCGCCGAGCGTGAGCACGAATCGCGCGCAATCGGGACCTTCGGTGCGGCCGAGATGGATCTCATAGCCTTCCACTGGTGCATTCGTCGCGCAGTGGACGCCCGTGACCTGTGTGGTCGATTTGTCGCCGCGCATGATGGTCGTGATATCGAGCAGGCCGAGTCCGTCCACCATTCCGGCGGGGCCGTCGATGCCATCGGGATCGCTGATGACGCGGCCGAGCATCTGATAGCCGCCGCACAGGCCGAGCACGTGACCGCCACGCCGGACATGCGCCGCGATATCGATGTCCCAGCCTTGCGCGCGCAGGAAGGCGAGGTCGCCGATGGTAGATTTGCTGCCGGGTAGAATAACAACATTCGCATCTGCCGGAATCGGCTCGCCCGGCCGCACGAACACCAGCGTCACGCCCGGTTCCATGCCGAGCGGATCGAGGTCGTCGAAGTTGGCGATGCGCGAAAGCATCGGCACGGCAATCACGCAGGATGTGGCGGCTGTATTGTGGCCGCGATCGAGATCGAGTGCGTCTTCCGCGGGCAGCCACGCCGCCTGCGGCAGCCACGGCACCACGCCGAGCGAGGGCCAGCCGGTCATTTGCGTGATCTTAACGAGGCCGGAATCGAACAGGCCGACATCGCCGCGAAACTTGTTGATGAGGAAGCCGCGGATGCGCGTGCGCTCGTCCGGCGGCAGTACGGCATGGGTGCCGACCAGGCTTGCGATCACGCCGCCGCGGTCGATGTCGCCGGCGAGAACCACCGGCACGTCGGCGGCGGCCGCGAATCCCATGTTGGCGATGTCGCCGGCGCGCAGATTGATCTCGGCCGGGCTTCCCGCGCCTTCGACCAGTACGATGTCGGCATCGCACGCGAGATGCGCAAAACTCTCCAGCACCGCCGGCAGCAGCGCGGCTTTCTTCTCGAGATAATTTTGCACGCGCAATGTTCCGACGCGTTGACCGCGTAAAATCACCTGCGCGCCGGTGTCGGTCTCAGGCTTCAGCAGCACCGGGTTCATGTGAACGCTCGGCGGCAAGCGCGCGGCGCGTGCCTGCACCGCCTGCGCGCGGCCGATCTCGCCGCCGTCGACGGCGATGGCGGCGTTATTGGACATATTTTGCGGCTTGAACGGCGCAACTTTGAGTCCACGCCGCATCAGCGCACGTGCCAGACCCGCCACCAGCGTCGACTTGCCGGCATTGGAGCCGGTGGCCTGGATCATCAGCGCGGGGGTAGGGCGGGTCATTGCGGCCTGCGCCTTTTTGGCAAACTCTCAGCGCAGACTGACTCGTCATGCACGGGCTTGTCTTGGGTATCCACGTCTTCAAGGCTTTGCACAAAGAAAGACGTAGATGGCCGGGACAAGCCCGGCCATGACGATGATGGTGATCGGTTCGCGATCATTCTAAAATTCGATGCCCTTCTGGCCCTTGATCCCCTGCCGGAACGGATGTTTGACCAGCGTCATTTCGGTGACGAGGTCGGCCATCTCGATCAATTCCGGCTTGGCGTTGCGCCCGGTGATGACGACGTGCTTGTCGGCGGGCTTTTCGTCGCGCAGGAAGGTCACGATCTCCTCGATCGGCAGATAATCGTAGCGCAGCACGATGTTGAGTTCATCGAGCAGTACCATCCGATGGCGATCGTCGCGGATCAGTTCCTTGGCGCGCTCCCAGCCTTTGCGGGCGGCGGCGATGTCGCGCTCGCGGTCCTGCGTCTCCCAGGTAAAGCCTTCGCCCATGATGTGCAGCGTCACCATTTCAGGGAATTTCGCCAGCAGCCGCGCCTCGCCGGTGTCCCATTTCTCGGATTTGGTGAACTGCACCACGGCCACCGGCATGCCGTGACCGATGTGGCGGAACACCATGCCGAGCGCGGCGGAGGTCTTGCCCTTGCCGGTGCCGGTGTTGACGATCAGCAGGCCCTTCTCGCCGGATTTGGTCGCCATGATCTTGTCGCGCGCCGCCTTGTGCTTGCGCGCCTTCTCGGCGTGGCGGGCGTTCTCGTCCGTGTCGGAACGGGGCAGGTCGGTCATGCGGCAGTCTCCCGGTGGGGCGTATGGGACAAAAGGCTGGCGATCAGGTCGCGCGCGCTGTTCGAGCGGGGCGTCCACAATCCCCGACGGATCGCTTCATCGAAACGGGCGGCGGTTTCGCGCAGCGCGGCCGGGTTGGCCTCCGCCATGAAGTGGCGGACGTGAGAGTCTTCAAGGTAAGCGGCAAAAAGCTGATCGAAATGGTGATGGCCGACGGCCTCGGTGGAGGCGGCGAAGCCAAAGAGGTAGTCGACGGTGGCGGCGATCTCGAACGCGCCCTTGTAGCCATGGCGCATCACGCCCGCGATCCACTTCGGATTGGCGGCGCGCCCGCGCACCACACGCGAGATTTCATGCGACAGGCTGCGCGCCACCGGCGCCTCTGGCCGCGAGCTGTCGACATGCGCAACACGCGGCGCGCGTCCGCGCAAGCTCTGCACAGTGGCTGCCAGTCCGCCCATGAACTGATAGTAGTCGTCGGAGTCGAGAATATCGTGCTCGCGGTTGTCCTGCGCCTGCGCCACCAGATCGGTCTGCGCCAGCCGCGCGGCGAACAGGTCGCGTGCGGTTTCGCCTTCGAGGCCGCCGCCATAGGCGTAGCCGCCCCAGACAAGATAGGCGTCGGCGAGATCGCCGCGCGATTCCCAGCCGCCTTCGTCGATCAGCGCCTGCAATCCCGCGCCGTAAGCGCCTGGCTTTGAGCCGAACACACGTGTGGTCGCCTGCCGCCGCGCCTGCGCGGAAGGAATGCCCTTCGTTTCCAGCGCGTGCGTCGTCGCCCGTGCGTGGGCCGCGATCGGATTGGCGTCGTCGGGCTCGTCGAGGTCGGCGATGGTGCGGATGGCGCTGTCGATCAGGTTCATCTGGGTCGGAAAGGCGTCGCGGAACAGGCCGGAGACGCGCAGGGTGAGATCGACACGCGGGCGCTTCAGTTCGGACAGCGGAATGACGGCAAAGCCGGTGACGCGGCCGGTGGCCTCATCCCACAGCGGGCGTGCGCCGACCAGCGCCAGCGCCTGAGCGACGTCATCGCCGCCGGTGCGCATGTTGGCGGTGCCCCAGGCCGAGAGCGCGATGGCGCGCGGCCATTCGCCGGTCTCCTGCCAGTGCTGGTCGACGAGGCGCTCGGCGGCGAGGCGGCCGATCCGCCAGGCCGAGGGTGTCGGCACCGCGCGCACGTCGACGGCGAAGAAGTTGCGGCCGGTCGGCAGCACGTCGGGCCGCCCGCGCGTCGGCGCGCCGGAGGGGCCGGGGGCGACGAAGCGTCCGTCGAGGCCGCGCAGCAGCGCGGCGATCTCGGCGTCGCCGCTGGCGTCGATGGATGGGCGCAGTTTTCCGTTGATCCAGTCAAGGACGGCAAGGGTGCGGGCCCATGAAGCATCGCAGCGCCGCGCGCCCCTGACGATTCCGAGCGCCAGCGTCTCGATGCGCTCGACGGTGTCGCCACCGGTGCGCCAGGGTGCAGCGCTCAGGCCAGCGAGAACCGCGGGGCGCGGCCCGTCGTAGGGTTCGGCAAGATCGCGCGTCAGCGGATCGAAATCTTCAAGCCCAAGATCGGCGGCCAGCGCGCGATGCAGCGAGGCGTCCTGCGCCCGCGTCTCCGATCGCGGCAGCCGCGCGATCGAGACCAGCAGGTCGTCGCGCTGCGCCGCCTGCGGCGCGCGGCCGAACACATGCAGTCCGTCGCGGATCTGCATCTCCTTGAGGTCGCAGAGATGCGCGTCGAGCGCGCGCAGCGCCTCAAACGTCGGCAGGTCCGGCGCCAGTGCGATGTCGGCGTCGATGCGTCCGGCGCGGGCCAGCGACACCACGTCCTCGGCGATCGCGCGCGCGCGTTTCGGATCGAGGTCGGCGGCGACGGCATATTCGTCGATCAGGGATTCCAGCCGCGCCAGATCGTCGTGCAGCTCGGCGCGGGTCATCGGCGGCGTCAGGTGATCGACGATCACGGCCGCCGTGCGGCGCTTGGCCTGGATGCCTTCGCCGGGATCGTTGACGATGAAGGGGTAGAGATGCGGCACAGCGCCGAGGATCGCGTCGGGCAGGCACGCAGCGGAGAGGCCCGCGCTCTTGCCCGGCAGCCACTCCAGGTTGCCGTGCTTGCCGAGATGGATCAGCGCATGCGCATCGAACGCGCGGCGCAGCCACAGATAGAACGCAAGGTAATGATGCGGCGGCGCCAGATCGGGATCGTGGTAGGTGCTCCTGGGATCGATGTTGTAGCCGCGCGCCGGCTGGATGCCGACGGCGATATTGCCGAAGCGGTGCAGGCCGAGCCGGAACGCGCCGTCCGCCACATGCGGATCGTCGGCCGGCGGACCCCAGCGCGCCGTGACCGCATTCCGGACAGCGGCGGGCAGCGCGGCGAAGGCGGCCTCGTAGTCATTCAGGGGCCACGAGAGGCCGCCTGTTCGTTCGCAATGACGGGAAGGCAGCGCGTTGGTCGGCCCTGCCTGCAGCAAGGTCATCATTGTCGCGGCATCGCGCGGGGCGTCGCCGGTCTGATAACCGGCCGCCCGCATGGCCGCGAGAATCCCGATCAGGCTTTCCGGCGTATCGAGGCCGACACCGTTGGCAAGGCGGCCGTCGCGATTGGGATAGTTGGCGAGCACGATGGCGATGCGGCGTTGTCGAGAGGGTGTTCGCCGCAACCCTACCCATGACGCCGCGAGAGCGGCGGTTGCCGCGACGCGATCGGGAACCGGCATGTAGACCGTCGGCGCAAATCCGCTCGCCGTGGCTTCGCCGCGCTGCTTGAACGCGACGGCGTGGGTGAAGATACGGCCGTCCACCTCGGGCAGAACCACATGCATGGCGAGATCGCGTGGCGCGAGCCCGCGCGTCGATGTTTCCCAATGCGCCTGCGACGTGCCGGCGAGCGCCACTTGCAGGATGGGACAATCGAATGCGGCGAGCGCGCCCGCGTCGTCGGCAGCCGTTGCCGTTGCGAACGCCGTGGCGTTGACGATGACATCGGGCGGATGCGCCGTCAGCGCCGTGCGCAGGAAGGCCAGCGATCGTTCGTCCTTCAGCGAGGTGATGAAGACAGGGAGGGGAGCGAGACCTTTGGCATCGAGCGCCTCGCACAGCGCGGCGATGGGGGCCGTATCCGCGCCGGCCACCAGCGCGCGATAGAACAGGATCGCGGCCTTGGGACGATGGTCAGGTTTGGGTTGATGTGGCCAGAACCCGGCGGAGGGCATCGGCCGCGCCTGCGCGGGTTCTTCGCCACGGCCGATCAGGTGCGCGGCGTATCGCAGGGCGAGCCGCGCATTGTCCGCGCCGCCTTCCTTGCAGTATTGCCAGAGGCGATGGGTGGCTTCGGCATCGAGCGTGCCGCGCGCGGCGAGGTCGGCGTTCCAGCTCATCTCGCCGGGCAGGCAGGCGAACAGCGTGCCGCGCCGCAGCGCGTCGCTGCGCAGGCTGTCGACGCCATGCGGCCAGTAGCTGAGGCCGCCGAGCATCCGCAGCACCACGATCTTCGCGTCCCGCAACGTGCGCTCGACATAGAGATCGACCGAGGCGGGATGGCCGAGCGCCAGCAGGTTGGTGAAGCGCACGCTTGGAAAACTTTCAGGCAGCGTCGCATGTGCCGCGCCGAATGCCGCGAGGTCGCTGTCGGCGGCGGACAGCACGACGATATCGGCGGTGTCCTGGCCGAGATCGCGGGCGGCATCGCCGTCGTCGATTATCCCGCTATCGTCGCGCTTCAGGTGCATGGATCATCAATCCGGGCGGTTCTTCCCGTCATTGCGAGGAGTGAAACGACGAAGCAATCCAGCCTTGGGCGTGGCCTCTGGATTGCTTCGCCTTGCGCAAAATTGGCAAGAGCCAATTTTGTCGCGGGCTCACAATGACGGGAAACGGCATGGCATCATCCCGCCAGCGCTCGCCGCGCGGCGTCGGCATCGAACCCCTTCAGGCCGATCACCACCAGATGCCCGGCGTGCCCGGCGTCGGGCCGCGCGAACGACAGGTCGACGCGGCCGCCGACGCCCTGCACCACGATCGGCGCCGATTTGCCGTCGATCCTTGCATGGCCCTTCACACGCAAGACGCCGGCGAGAGCGAGCGTGTCTGCGACGCGGGCGCGCATGGCGTCGATGCTGTCGATGGCGGATGGCGCCACCACGATGCTGTCGAAGTCGTCGTGGTCATGGTCTTCCCCATCGCCGTGATGACCCTGCCGCGCGGCGAGATCGTCCTCGGCGGCGGAGGCGAGGCCGATCAGCACCTGCGGCGCCAGAGCGCCCTGCGCGCGCACCGTCGCGACGCCCGGACGCAGCGAGGCTTTGAGGCGTGTCTCGATGTCGGCGAGTTGTTGCGGCGGCACCAGGTCGCTCTTCGAGAGCACCACGAGATCGGCGCAGGCGAGCTGGTCCTCGAACACCTCTTCGATGGGATCATCGTGATCGAGCGACGGGTCTTCAGCGCGCTGCGCGGCGACCGCGTCCTCGTCGAGGGTGACGCGGCCCTCCGACAGCGCCAGCGCGTCGACCACGGTGACGACGCCGTCGACCGTGGCGCGGGTGCGCACGGCGGGCCACGCGAACGCCTTGAGCAGCGGTTGCGGCAGCGCCAATCCGGAGGTTTCGATCACGATCGCGTCGAGCGGTGTCTCGCGTGATAGCAGCTTGTCCATGGTCGGGATGAAATCGTCGGCCACGGTGCAGCAGATGCAGCCGTTGGTGAGTTCGACCACGTCGCCGGGCGCGCAGGCCTCCGCTGCGCATTCCGCGACAAGGCCGCCGTCGAAGCCAGCGTCGCCGAACTCGTTGACGATCACGGCGATGCGCTTGCCGTCGGCCTGGGTCAGCAGCGAGCGGAGCAGGGTGGTCTTGCCGGCGCCGAGAAAGCCGGTCAGCACGGTGACGGGAACGCGGGTCATCTAACTCTCCTGAGTGGCGTCGCGCTTCAGCCAGAGCGGCAGCCCGGCGGCGACGAAGGCAACATTGGGAACAGCGGCGGCGATCGTCTGGTTCAAGCGGCCCTGCGCGTCGCGAAAGGCGCGGCCGAGCGGGGTGTCCGGCACGAGGCCCATGCCGACTTCGTTGGAGACGAACACGATCGGATGCAGCGCCACGCCGAGAAACCGCGTCAGCCGCCGCGCCTCGATGTCGGGATCGCGTTGCGCATGCATCAGGTTCGAGAGCCACAGCGTCAGGCAGTCCACCAGCACGATGCTGCCGGATTTGCTCTCGCGGGTCAGCACATCGACCAGCGCCAGCGGCTCCTCGACCGTGCGCCAGTTTTCGCCGCGCCGCGTCCGGTGCCGTGCGATGCGCGCTTTCATCTCGTCGTCGCCGGCATCGGCGGTGGCGAGATAGACCGGCGTCAGACCGCTGTCGCGCGCCAGCCTTTCGGCAAAGGCCGATTTGCCGGAACGCGCGCCGCCCAGCACCAGTGTCATCGCGGGCGTGCTCATGTCGGCGGCCGGCCGTCGTCGGGCGACCACACGAGCGGCGGCACGCGCGCGATCATGCCCTTGCGCAACACCTGCGCGCGTTCGCGCCACGGCACGAGGCCATAGTCCGATGCGCGGTACGCGCGCACGAACGACGTCAGCGCGCCGGCGCCGCTCTCGGTCTCGAGATCGCCGAACAGGAACGTATAGCCATCGGCACTGGACACCGCGACGGTCGCAGGCCGCTTGCAGACGCTGAGACACTGCACCGGCCGCACCATGACCGTGCCATCGCTGGCGTCGAGCGCGGCCGTCACCGCCGCGAACATCTCGGGACCGACCACGCGGCCATCAGCGGTCTTGCAGGTGACGCAGACGCTGACGACAACGGGCGCAGCCGGAACGGCGCGCGCGGGCAATTCCGTTGCCGGCGCGGTCACAAATTGATCCCTGGAGTCGTCGCGATCCATGCCGTGCTCGAGCAGAAGCCCCTTGTCCGGGCTGCGAGCCTTGGTGGTGGGTCGCGGGACGGCTCACGCCGCCGGTCGCTCGCCCGTCCGGTGCACCCCGCCCGACGTTTCCAAAGCACAAATTCTGATGGCAGGTCTCCTGGCTCGCGGGTCGTTGCCGGATCGCCGCCTTCCCGGGATAACCCAGTGGCCTCGGCGCAGGCTCGTCGCTTACAGTTGCGGGGGCAGCGCCGGCGTTGAGAACCTCTCGCACCGGCTTCCCTTTTCACCTTCCTCGCGGAAGGACCATCGGGGGCGGACGCTAGCCGCAGGGCCCTTCCGGGTCAACTGGGCGGCGGTTCAGAACGTCGCTCTACCAGTTGACCGCGCCCTGCATCTTGCGTCAGGTGCGCGCTGAAAGGTGCCAGCCGATGCCCGTCGCCGCCGTGCCAGAACTGCCTGAGGTTGCGCCGCTCGATCGTGCGCTCGAAGTTCCACTGCGCGAACGGATCGACGGCAAGGCCAAGCCGCCTGGATCGCTGGGCCGGATCGAGGACCTTGCCATCCGGCTCGGATCGATCTGGCACCCCGCCGCACCGCGGGCGGACACATGCATCCTGCTGGTGTTCGCGGGCGATCACGGTCTCACCCGGGAGGGCGTTTCGCGTTATCCGTCCGAGGTGACGGCGGCAATGGTCGGGACGTTTCTGGCCGGCCGCGCCAGTTCCAATGCCTTCGCGGCGGCGGCGGGCGCTAAGATGCGGGTCATCGACATCGGCGTGGCCGCCGACCTGCCGCAGCATCCGGACCTTGTCGCGGCGAAAATCCGGCGCGGGACAGGTAACGCCGCACACGAGCCGGCGATGTCACGGAGCGAGGCTGCTGCGGCGCTCCGGCGCGGTATCGATCTCGCGGCGGAAAGCATCCAGGGCGGCGCGGATGTCATCGCCATCGGCGAGATGGGCATCGGCAACACCGCGTCCGCGGCGCTGATGGCGCATCGGCTGGCGCCGGCCGCGCTCGACATCTGCATCGGTCTCGGGGCCGGGCAGGACGACGAGGGGCTGGCGCGCAAACGGGCCGCGCTGGAGCGCGCGGCCGCCCGCAGCGAGGCAACCGCCCCGTTCGATGTGGTTTGCGAATTCGGCGGGCTGGAAATAGCGGGAATGGCGGGTGCTGTCATCGGCGCGGCCGCGCAGCGGCGTCCTGTCATCGTCGATGGCTTCATCGCCAGCACGGCGGCACTGGCCGCGACTCGCCTGTGTCCGGCCGTGCGCGACTATTGCATCTTCGCGCATCGTTCGGCCGAGCGCGGACACGCCATCGTGCTCGATGCGCTCGATGCCATGCCGTTGTTCGATCTCGGCTTGCGGCTCGGCGAGGGCACCGGCGCGCTGCTCGCCGTGCCGCTGGTGCGCGCCGCCGCGCGGCTGCTCACGGATGTGGCAAGCCTTAACGACGTGCTGTCAGGAAAAATCTAGATGAGCGAGCCCGATCGCTTCCGCGATGCGTTGCGGTTCCTGACCGTCCTCCCGGTGGCGCCGTCGCCGGACGCGATGGCGCCGGACTGGCTCGCGCGCGCGCTGAAATATTTTCCGGCCGTCGGTCTGCTGATCGGACTGCTGTCGGCGCTGACGTTGCTGATCGCGGGCTATTTCTGGAACGACTTTCTCGCCGCGCTATTGGCTGCCGCCATGAGCATGGCGCTGACCGGCGCCCTGCATGAGGACGGACTGGCCGATACGGCGGATGCGTTCGGGGGCGGCCGTTCGGGGGAACAGCGTCTCGCGATCATGAAGGATAGCCGCATCGGAACCTATGGCACGCTGGCGCTCGGCCTCGGCGTCGCGTTGCGCGTTGCCGCGGTTGCGGAGCTGCCGACCTGGGCGGCGGTCACGGGATTGATCGCGGCGCACGCCCTGGCGCGCGCGACGCCGGCCATCGTCATGCGCCGCCTGTCCTACAGCGGCGACGCCGCCGCCATGAAGGCGGGTTATTCGGAAACGAAACTGCGGGACGGTGAGTGGAGCGTGCTCTGGACCGTCTGCGCCGCAGCCCTGATTCCGCTGCTGTTCGTCTCGATCAGGGCGGCGGTGGTTGGCGTGATATTCGCGGCGTTGCTGACATTGGCGATGATCGCATGGTCGCGCCGGATGATCGGCGGTTATACCGGCGACGTGCTCGGTGCCGTAGAACAGGTTTTCGAAATCGGCTTCCTGCTCGGCGTCGCGGCGATGTTTTGAAATGCGATCAATCGTCATGGCCGGACTTGTTTTGGCCGTCCGCATCTTTGAGCGCTCACGCCTTCAAGACGTGGATGCCCGGCATAAAGCCGGGCATGACGGGGCCACGCCTTCGCCTCAATCAAACGTCAAAACGTGAGCGGCAGCTCATACGGCGTTCCCTCGAACGCCTCTGCGCCGCGGCCGATGGCGGCAATGGCGCCGATCATGCGGCCGTCGCACGCGAGCAGATCATCCGCCAGCGCCACCATCAGCGGGTTCGGCGTCGCGAACGGAGCACGTCGTCGCAATTCGTCGGCGATGGCTTGCTCGCGGCCAGGATGACGATCGCAGGCGAGGATGAAGGCTGCGGCGCTGGAGCGGCTGATGCCGGCCCAGCAATGGATCAGGATCGGGCGCGCGGCAGACGCGGAGCGGCCGAACCCGAGAATGGCCGCGATCATGTCGCGATCCGGCGTGATGAGACCCGATCGCGACTCCGAAACGTCATGAAAGGTGAGATGCAGGTGGCGTTCGGCCGGCACGGTCCCGCGGTCGGCGTCGAGCCCCGGCGACAGCAGACTCAGCAGGTCGAACGATCCGAGAGCGGCGGCGACCTCCGGCAGCCGGCTGAGCGGGCTGACATGGATGGAGGATCGTGCTGCCGCTGCAGCGCTGACGATATCAGCCGGCAATCACCGGACCTCCGGCCTTTTTCCAGGCATCGATGCCGCCTTCGATATGCGCGGCGTTGACCAGTCCGGCGTCCTTGGCGACCTTGACCGCCATCGCCGACCGCTCTCCGAAAGCGCAGAAGAACACCACGCGGCGTCTCGTGGCGGCGGCGACCTCGCGCAGCATGCCGCCGGGTTTCAGGCTGTCGCCGATGTCGGGATAGGGCGCGTGCAGCGCGCCGGCCAGCGTGCCGTGCTTGGCGCGTTCGTCGGCTTCGCGAAGGTCGACCAGCAGGATCTCGGGCTGGCCGAGGCGCGCGATCGCCTCGCGGGGCGTCAGCGCCAGCCCCTGCTTTGCCAGGTCGTCCTGCTTGAGGCCGACATGCATGTTGGCGGGAATGACGACATCCATCAGCCTCGGATTTGGCAGCTTCAGGTTGTTCATCAGTTCGATATAGTCGTCCATCGACCTGACCTGAAGCCGCGGATTGTAGCGCTTCTCCTCGCCGATGGTGGAGACCGTGTCGCCCTTGTAGTCGTGAGCGGGGAATACCAGGGTCTCGTCGGGCAGCTTCAGCAGCCGGTTGAAGATGGACTCGTATTGCGCCCGCGCGCTGCCGTTCTGGAAATCGGTGCGGCCGGTGCCGCGAATCAGAAGCGTGTCGCCGGTGAACACGCGGTCGCCCATCAGGTAGCTGTAGGAGTCGTCGGTGTGGCCCGGCGTGTACATCACGTCAAGGCTGAGGCCCTCGATCTTCACCCTGTCGCCGTCGCTGACGCGCATCGAGACCACGTCCGCCTTGGTTTGCTCGCCCATCACGGTGACGCAATGGGTGCGGTCGCGCAATTCGCCAAGCCCGGTGACGTGATCGGCATGAAGATGGGTGTCGACGGCCTTCACCAGCTTGAGATCGAGCTCGCGCAGAAGCTGGCAATAGCGGTCGACCTTCTCCAGCACGGGGTCGAGGATCAGCGCCTCGCCGCCGGCGCGGCTGGCCAGCAGATAGCTGTAGGTTCCGGAGACGCTGTCGAACAACTGGCGAAAGATCATGGTTGTCGCAATGTGCACTTAAGAGATGGTTCGCAACAGCCCACATTATAGCTGGAAATCGACCCTAAGCTATTCCGTCATGCCCGGCCTTGTGCCGGGCATCCACGTCTTGAAGACATGGCAAATTCAAAGACGTGGATGGCCGGGACGAGCCCGGCCATGACGGGAGAACCAAAGATCAATTGTCATACGGCTCAGAAATCCAGTTTGTCGCGGATCGCGTCGAGCCCGGCCTCGGCGCAGGCCTCGTCCTTGTCGCCGCCCGGCGCGCCGGAGACGCCGATGCCGCCGAGCAATGTGCCGCCGCTCTCGATCGGCAACGCGCCGGCAAGCATTGCGATCCGGGGCATGTGAGCAAGGCCGGAATCCATCTGCCCGTCGCGGACCATCTTCGCGAGTTCCGACGTGCTGCGCCGGAAGCTCAGCGCGGTATAGGCCTTGGCGGTCGCGATGTCGCCCGCCGGCAGGCCGGCATAGCGGTCACGCAACAGCACCTGCGGCTGGCCGAACCGGTCGACCACGACGACAGCGACCTGATAGCCGTTGTCGCGGCAGGTCTTCATCGCGGTTTGCGCGGCTTCCAGCGCCACGTCGGGCGTGAGCGACTTGTAGGTCACGGTCGCGTCGTCGCCGGCGCGGGCGGCTATGGGAGCAAGCATCGCGATTGCCATCGCTCCAACCGCGGCTCTGATAGCGGGTCGTCCCTGCGCACGCAGGGACCCATACCCGCGGGCGTTTTTGCGCGCATGCTGCGTCAGCGGCTTTGCCAAATTGAAACTCCCCGGCGTATGGGTCCCCGCTTTCGCGGGGACGACATCAGGATACATTCGCGAAGAAGCTTACCTTTTACGGCCGCACATAGCTCCAGCCTTGTTCCTGCAGTTCCATCACGTGCACCACGCCGGAGGGAACGATGGTGGCTTCGGGCACGATGGCGATGGGATGCCCTTCCTTCTTCTCCATCCCCTTCTTGGTGTTGTTGCAGGCGGAGAACTGGATATTGCCGGGAAACGCCAAATCCTTGATGTGCTTGATGCGGTCCTTCACCGGCGAGGTGTCGTCCCGTAGCATGTTGAGCCCCGGGCCGTAGGTCACGATGTCGACGTCAACAGACTCGTTCTTGCTCCGGTAATATTCGACGACGTTGGTGGCGTTGTTGAGCGCCAGGTTCATCACGGCCGGGTCGTTCTGGTCGACCTGGATGACGACACGATGCTGTTTCTCGGCGGCGGAGCCGTTTGCGGTCAGCCCGAACAGCAGGCCGGCGGCGACGATGAGGCAGCGTAGAAATCCGTTCATGGAATCCTCCTAGGGGCGGACCAGTGTATAGCCATTTTCCGCGAGTGACAGGATTTGCCCGACGCCGACCTGCACAGGAACGGCTTTCGGAATAATGTCGGGACGCTTGCCGGTCTCGCGCTCGATGGTGTCGAGCGTATTCACGCAGACGTCGAACTTGACGCCCTGCGAGATCAGGCTTTCGACGCGGACGCGGTTGACGTTGCCGGTACGCAGCAGATCGATGCCGGGACCGAACGTCACCACCTCAACCGCGATCTTGTCGGGGTCATAGGCCTTGATCAGGTTGTTGGCGACGCTGAGGACAAGGCGTTCCTTGTCGGACGCCTTGTCGGAGAGTTGCAGCACGATGCGATGCTCGGCGAACGGCTTGTCCGGCAACGGCGCGGGCTGCTGCGCTAGCGCGATGCCGGGCAGCAGCGTCGCCACGACCACTATCATCCGCCCTGCGCTGACTGCGATCCGCATCATGGCTGCGTCACCCAGCCAGGATTGCCGTTGACGCCCTTGAGCGTCACGGTCGCCGTGGCGCCGGCGGTCGCGTGGCCCTGCCGCAGATGCTTGGCGAAGACCTCCCAGATCGGCGCGCCTTTCTGTTCATTGACCGAAGCCCAGCCCGCCACCTTGTAGCTCTTGCCGGCCTCGAGCGATCGGCCGTTGTCGAGCCTGAGATCGGAAATCCGGTGGCCGACCGCTTCCGCGGGTGAGCAGGTATAGGTCATGCCGCCGACACGCACCATGTCGCCGCCCTGCTGGTAGTAGGGATCGGTATTGAAGAGATTGTCGCAGACGTCTTCAAGAATGTCCTTGATCTGGCCGCCGGTCATGGACTGGAGGTAGGTCTCCGGATACGTGCAGGCGGTTTCAGCCAGCACGTCCTCCATCGTGACGGGTTGTCCGGGCAGCACGCTGGTCCCCCAGCGGAAGCCCGGCGACAACGCGATCTCGGCATCGAATTCGCTTCGGAGCGCCTGGCAGATCAGCGTGTCCATGGTGCCGTTGAAGTTGCCGCGGCGGTAGAGCAGGTCATCCGCGGTCGTGATTGTCTCCGCATAAGCCGCCGCGTGCGGCGCGCGCGCCTTGTCGATCAAGGCCTGCATGTCGGGATCGGGCTTCAGCACGTCCGCGAACACCGGCAGCAGCCGGTAGCGCACGCCACTGACCTTGCCTTTGGAAAGGTCGAGGTCGAGCACGCCGAGAAATTTTCCGTTCGAGCCGGCGTTGGTGACAAGCGTCGTTCCGCCCGCGTTCTTGACGGGGACCGGCTGCGGAACGGCGTCGTGGGTGTGGCCGCCGAGGATCACGTCGATGCCGCTGACCTTGCCCGCAAGCTTGAGGTCGACGTCCATGCCGTTGTGCGAGAGCAGGATGACTGCGTCGACCTTGTCGGTCTCGCGCAGCGAATGGACGAGCTTCTGCAACTCGTCGTCGCGAATGCCGAAGGTCCAGTCCGGCGTGAAGCGCTTCGGGTGCGCGATCGGCACATAGGGGAAAGCCTGGCCGATCACGGCGACGCGGTAGCCGGCAAGCTCCTTGATGGTTGCCGGCTTGAACACGCGGCCCGACGCGGGATCGAATGCTGGTGCATCGTTGAACGCGGCCTCCTCGGTCAGGAAGACATTCTGTGCGAGGAATTCGCCCTTGAAGCGGGCGAGGTTGGCGCGCAGCGTCTTTTCGCCATAGGTGAATTCCCAGTGGCCGGTCATCGCCTCGATGCCGAGCAGGTTGGCGGCATCCACCATGTCGGCGCCGAGCATGGCGTTGGCGAGGCCCGATCCCTGCCACAGGTCGCCGCCATCAAGCAGCAGCGAATGGCCGGGGCCTGCATCGCTGCGCAGTCGGTCGATGAGTGTCTTGAGATGGGCGAAGCCGCCGAGCCTGCCGAAACGGGCCGCCGACTTCTCGAAATCGAGGCAGGTGAAGGCGTAGGCGTCGGCGCTGCCGGGCTTGATCTGGAAGCGGTCAAGGAAGGCATTGCCGACGAGGTGCGGCGGTCGCCCCCGCATGATGCCGACGCCGAGATTGACGCTCGGCTCACGGAAATACACCGGCAGCAACTGCGCATGGGTGTCCGTCATATGCAGGATGCGCGCGTTGCCGAAGCGCGCGACATCATACGCCGTGGATTCGTCCGCGGCCCTGCCAATCCGAGGCAGCGCGCCGGAGAGAACGGCGGCACCGGTAGCTTTCATAAAATCACGGCGGCGGAGGTTCATTGCATGGAGTTCCAAAAATGCGTGCCGGCATTCAGCGAGCCGTCACCCCGACGTGCGGTCGCCGCGGGCCTCGAAGGGTGCTGGCAGCCAGCCGGTCTTCGAGGCGCGCATGTCTGCGCGCCTCGGGACGACATGGATGCCTTAGCGAATCTCCATCTCCTTCCAGGCGTTCTTCTGTTCGTTCGCCTGGAAGATGGCGGCCTTGGACAATTCTTCCGAATGTTTCGACAACTCCACGGCCTTGTCGTAATCGCCCGCCTCGGCGGCCTTCCTGGCATCCTTCAATGCCTTCACCGCGGTGGTCCACTGGTTGCGCAGCTTGCCAGCCTCGTTGTTGGCTTCGTCGGCCGCGGCATAGGCCGCCTTGTAGTCGGCTTCGGTGCTTGCGGCGCGCGCCGTGACGATGCCGGTCGTGAGCAGGGCCGCCGCCGTGAAAATAGCGGCACGCATGAAGGAATTTCTCATGGCCGTGCTCCCGGACCGGAAATCGGCAGCCCGTTGCTGACATAGGACAGGTAATATTCGAGGTCGCGATATTCGTCGTCCTGCGGCTTCAGCGGGACGGCGCGGATCTGGCTGTTGCACGACGTGAAGCGGCGGCTGATCGTGCCCATGCCGCCCCATTCGGAGCGATAGATCGGCATGGCGTTGAGAATGCCAAGCGCCGGCGCCAGCGTCTCGGCGCGGATGCGCTCGCCGCCGGCCTGCACGTGGCATGTGGCGCAGGAAAAGTTGAGTTGGCCGCGCCGGGTGTAGAAGTAGCGCTTGCCGTTCTCATAGGCTTCGAGCGCGCGCGGGTCCTTCGGAATCTTGATGTCGAACGGCTTGCCGCGCGAGGTGTAGGCCATGTAGGCGGTCACCGCCGCCATGTCGTCCTTGGTGTAGGAGAAGGGCTTCTCGCCGTTGCTCTCGAGACACTGGTTGACGGCAAGCTCGAGAGTCACGACCTTGCCCTGCTTTTCGTCGAAATAGGGATAGTTCTGGCGGATTCCGATGCCCTTGTTGGGGAAGCAGTCGGCGATCGTCTTGCCGTTCTTGAACGGCTTTGCGAGCAGTTCCTTGCCGGCGTCGAGCGCGAAGTCGTAAGGCGGAAACTCCTCCTTCTCGATCCACTGCTTGCGCAGGTCCTCGTTCATCGAATAGGGCCCGTTGACGAAGTCGTCGAGTTTCACCTTCGGAAACTTGTCGGTGAAATACTTTTGGAACGCCTTGGCATCGGCTTCGGGATTCGGCGGCTCGGTCGCACGGACTGCAGAGAGGCTGCCGAATGCCAGCGCCGATGCGACCAGCGCCATCGCCGCGAAACCGGTCGAGATCAGGCGCGTCGCAGATCGCATGGAGGCCCCCGGTGTTCTCATGGCCTACTGAATTTTCGCCACGGTCGAATCGCTGGCGCCTTTGTTGTCGGTCCAGCTAATCTTGAGGTCGTCGCCCTTCTTGCCGCCCTTGAAGGAGAATTTGATGTAAGGATCCTTCGAGACGGCAGGGCCCCAGTCCGCGACGAAGACCGGCTTGCCGGCGTGTTCGAAGGTCAGGACCTGGATGAAATGCGGCGGGATCAGGTTGCCGCTCGCATCCTTGACGTAGCCCGAATCCATCGGATGCTGGATCAGCGCCTGCACCTCGGTGGTGTCGCCGCTCGAAGTGGCGCGTACGCGAATGGTCGATGCCATGAATATCTTTCCCAATGTTTTCGCCTAGTGGTCCGATTCAAACATTTGCACGTCGTTTCGAATCGGGCCCTCTGTAAAACGTTAGAACCGACCGACCGCTAGCCGCCGCAGCCGCCGACAGTGACTTTGACTTCCTTGGTGGCGCTGTAGAGCTTGCCGCCGGCTTCGACCAGCGCGACCACCTTGCTGGTCTTCGCCATCTTCAGCCGGTTGGCCACGGTCGGAAAAGTGCCTTCCGGAATCCGGTAGGACGCCGCCAGCGCATTCGGATTTTCCGCGACCAGAATCGAGATCGAGGTCACGCCGGGCAGCGTGGTCGAAACCGAGATCGGCACCACCGCGCCGTTCTCGGCGATTTCCGGCGCATCGAGCTTGACCTTGTCGGAGGCTTCCGCGGTCTTGCCGTACAGCGACTTGATGGCGTCGTCGGTGCCCTTCACCTTGAACGCGGCTTCGGGATAGGCGTCGTTGGCCGCGGCAAGCGCCGGCGAGAGGCCGAAGCGAACGCCCGATACGCCAGCCAACATAACCAGGGCCGAACCTTTCAGGATCAGCCGCCGCGTCCTGTCGATGCCGGATGTCGAATAGCTCATGCAGGTCTCCTTGGGGCGCGCGACGTCACAATGTTTGCAGGAAGTCGACGACCGCGCTGATTTCTTTGTCGGTGAGGATGTGGTTGCGCCCGAACGGCGGCATCGCCGTTTGCGGGTTGCGCTTGGTTTCGTCCGAGACGATGGCGACGAGATCGGCGCGGTTGGGATACTTGCTCTTGATGTCGGTCAGCGCGGGGCCGATCGTGCCGGCCAGGTCGCCCCCCTTCATCTGATGGCAGGTCAGGCAATTGCCCTTGCTGCGGTCGAACGCGATCTTCTGGCCTTCGGCGGCGGCCGATTGCGCCTGCGCCGACGCCGCAAACGCGCCCCACGCGACAAGCGCCGCAACCACAGGCCCCGCAACGGTGATCTTCGATCGTGTCATGGTCAAAGGCGTTTCCGGTTGCTGCGTTGTTATTTCGGCTGCATCGTATCCAGCGGACCCGTCGTGCGCGGGGTGAGAGCCTTGCCTTCCGCCGTGGACGAAATTTTCACATCCTCCGGCTTGGCACAAGCGCTCATGCACGGCTTGTCCGTCGTGTCGGGTCGCGGATCGGTCCAGGTGAAGCTGTCGTGGTTGGGCATCTTGATCTTCGGCAAGCTGTCCTTGTCCGCGACGAAATCATTCGGAACGATGTCGTTGAGGTTCAGAATATAGGCCGTCAGGGCATATACGTCATCAGCCGAAAGTGTATGTGGCGATGGAAACGGCATAGCGCGGTTAATGTAATCGAACAGCGTCGGCGCGAACGGCCAGTAGCTTCCGACCGTCAATTCCGGCCGGTCGTCCTTCAGCGTTCCCTTGCCACCCGCCAACTTCGGATAGCGCCCCTCTCCTTCGCCAAAGGTACCATGGCAGGCAGCGCACTGGTCGGCGAAGACATTCGCGCCCTTGTCCACTGTGCCGCGGCCCGGCGGCAGGCCGGCGCCGTCAGTGCCGCGCACGTCGATGTCCCATCCCGCGATCTCGGTCGGCGTGGCCGGCTCGCCGTAGCCGAAATGGCCGGGTTCGGCGGCAGGAGCTGCAGAAACGGGGAGCAGTCCTGTCATGGCCGTCATTGCGAGCGCAGCGAAGCAATGCAGCGGCCGCAGGCGAAGTCTGGATTGCTTCGTCACTTCGTTCCTCGCAATGAGGCTGCGCTGAATGGTTCTTTCTGTGAAGTCGTTACGAGAGCTGGACATCGAACACGCTCCCGTCCGGCTTCACCTGCCAGGTCTGGATCGAATTGTTGTGGTAGACCGAATTCGTTCCGCGCTGCTTGCGCAACTCCGCGATCGTCGGCTGCACATAGCCGGTCTCGTCGATCACGCGCGATTCCAGCAGGACCGGCTTGCCGTCCCAGCGCCATGGCAACGTGAATTTTGTCAGCGCCTTCGACAGCACCGGCTCATGCAACTGCGCGGTCTGCCAGTTGATGCCGCCGTCGGCCGAGACGTCGACGCGCGTGACCTTGCCCCGGCCGGACCAGGCAAGGCCGCGGATTTCGTAGATGCCGGGGCCGCTCAGCGGCTTTTCGGGACAGGGAAAGGTGATGACTGATTTGGCGTCGATCAGCCAGGTGAAGCCGCGCGACGTCCCGTCCGGCATCAGGTCAGTGTATTTCGAAGTTTCCTCGCGCGAGAACCACGGCTTGTCGCCGACCTTGATGCGGCGCAGCCACTTGACGCTGACATTGCCTTCCCAGCCGGGCACCACGAGGCGCAGCGGGTAGCCCTGTTCGGGCCGTAGCGCCTCGCTGTTCTGGGCATAAACGATCAGGCAGTCGTCGAGGCATTTTTCCAGCGGCAGGCTGCGGTTCATGTGAGCGCCGTCGGCGCCCTCGACCATCACCCACTTCGCTTCCTTCTTGAGTCCGACTTCCTCGAGCAAGGTCGAGAGCTTGACGCCGGTCCACTCGGCGCAACTGACCATGCCGTGGGTGAACTGGAGGGAATTGAGCTGCGCCGCGCGCCATTCCATGCCGCCGTTGGCCGGACATTCGATGAAATGAATCCGCGACACCGAGGGAAATCGCAGGATATCCTTCATGGTGAGGATCAACGGCCGCTCGACGAGGCCGTGAATCATCAACCGATGCTGTCCGGGATCCACGTCCGGGCGGCCCGCATGATAGCGCTCGAAAAACAGGCCGTTCGGCGTGATGATGCCATGCAGGTCCTGCAGCGGCGAAAAGCTGATGGAGGATGCGGTATCGGCCGTGAGCCAGGGCACGTTGCGCCGGATGACGCCGGCTTCGGTGTCGGCTGGCTTGCCGTAGGGACGATCGACGACGCCGGCGCCCAGCGATTGCGACCATGGCGCGTCGGCGGGTGGAGAGCTTTCGGCTGTTTCTGCGCGAGCCTTGCCGAGGGCCAGGCTGCCGCCGAGCGCTGCGCCCAGGCCCAGAAATGAGCGTCGGCCCAACGTCGAATTGCGCGGGCCGGTCGCATTGGATAACACTGGGACGTCGCGCCAGAAATCCCGCCGCACGTTTCCTCGCTTCGCGGTTTGCGACCGCGTTTTGTTCGGCGGCTTACGGCCGCGCTATCAGGTTCATCCGGAGTATCGTCATTTGCTAATTTAGTCAATGCTAAATTAGTGCCGCTCTGCTATGGTGCAATTCGCGCGTCGGCGCGCAGAGGTTGGTCTCATGGGATCCGCAACAAGTTCCGCCAGAAAATCGATGTCCGCGACGAAGCCGCCGGCCGGCCTGTCGAAGGCGTCCGAATCGCTCATGCTCAAGACGTTGACGAAGCAGGCGGGCGAGGCGGCGCAGTTGCTCAAGCTGCTCGGCAACGAGAGCCGCCTGTTGATCCTGTGCTTCCTGGCCGTTCGCGGCGAGATGACCGTCGGTGAACTCGTCGATGTCGTGAAGCTCAGCCAGTCCGCGCTGTCGCAGCATCTGGCGCGGTTGCGTGAGGACGGGCTGGTGACCTTTCGCCGCGAATCCCAGACCCTGTATTATCGGGTCAGCGACGCGCGTGCGTTGCGGCTGCTGGTCGTTCTGAAAGAAATTTTCTGCGGAGATATCGCGTGAAAGGATTGGCGGCAATTTCGTTGTGTTTCGCGATGGCTGTTTCCATGCCCGCAACTGCCGACGAGGCAGCGCCTTACGCTCCGATCGCTATTCCGCTGAAGATCGATCAGGTTCCGGGCAAGCCGATCTGGTATTCGACCGGAAATCCCGGCATTCCCGGCAAGGACAATGAGGGCAATACCTCCAACGCGGGCTTTGTCGTCACCTCCGATGGGGTCGCGGTGTTTGATGCGCTGGGCACGCCGAGCCTCGGCTGGGCGCTGCTGCAGACGATCCGCAAGACCAGCGACAAGCCGATCCGCTACGTGATCGCGAGCCACTATCATGCCGATCACATCTACGGGCTGCAGGCATTCAAGGACCACACCAGCGCGTTGATCGTCGCGCAGGAGCGGGCGGCCGAATACAAGGAGAACGATGAGACCGCCGATGAGAAGGCCGACGAGCGGCTCGCTCAACGGCGCGGCGCGCTCTATCCCTGGGTGAATGAAAAGACGCGCGTGGTGCCGCCCGACATCACCTTCAAGGATCGCATGACGATCACGCTTGGCGATCGCCGCCTGACGCTGCTCTACGCCGGCCCTGCGCATTCGTCCAGTGACAGCATGATGATGGTCGAGCCCGACGGCGTGTTGTTCGCCGGCGATATCGTGCAGAACAGCCGCATTCCCTTCATGAACAGCGACGATGTCTCGACCACGCAGTGGTTGAAAGCGCTGGACGAGGTCGAGCAGCTCAACCCGAAGTTCATCATTCCGGGTCACGGCAAATCATCGACGCAGGCCAAGGAGGCCATCGCCTTCACCCGC
The DNA here is from genome assembly GCA_035546855.1 of Nitrobacter sp. GTDB lineage: Bacteria > Pseudomonadota > Alphaproteobacteria > Rhizobiales > Xanthobacteraceae > Nitrobacter. Next base: position 24,036 of record DASZVY010000030.1, read on the forward strand.
GACTATATTCAATATGTGCGAGGCGCCATGGCGAAAGCCGTGCAGAACTGGGTCGACTTCGACGCCGCCTACGCCCAGACCGACTGGTCGCGCTACAAGGACATGCCGGCGTTCGCCAACAACAATCGCGGCAATGCCTACCGGATTTTTCTCGAGCTTGAACAATCGCAGTTCAAGGCCGATAAGCAGTAGACGCTCCAACAGGCCGTTATGCTGAAGAGCACGCTATGGCGCGCATCCCGGAATGACGCGTCTTGCATAGAATGCATCGCCATGCCCGATTTCACCGTGGAATTCGACAAAAATGGCCGGCCGGGGGAGCCGGATGGCCGCCTCGACGCGGCGGCATTCCATCGCAATCATGCGGCGATCTGGGCGGTGCTGGAGCCGTTCCTTCGCGATAAAAGCGGCGATGTGGTCGAGGCCGGCAGCGGCACCGGCCAGCACGTGGTCGAATTCGCGCGGCAGGCGCCTGCCCTCACCTGGTGGCCGAGCGACCTCAATGACAACCACCTGCGGAGCATCGCTGCCTGGACCGCGCATGCGGCGCTCGCCAATGTCCGGCCGCCGCTGCGGATCGATCTCAGCGATCCCGCATGGTGCGCGGAGATGCAGGACGGCCGCGGGCCAGGGCCGCTGCTTGCGGTGTTCTGCGCCAATGTGGTCCATATCGCGCCGTGGCGCGTCGCGGAGGGGCTGATTGCAGGCGCTGCGCGTTATCTGCGTCCGGACGGCAAGCTGTTTCTCTACGGACCTTTCAAGCGGAACGGCAAACATACGGCGCTGAGCAACGCGGTGTTCGACACCAGCCTGCGCGACAATAATCCCGAATGGGGGGTGCGCGATGTCGACGACATCGCGGCGCTGGCATCGCGTGCGGGATTGGCGTTGGAGGAGGTCGTCGAGATGCCGGCCAATAACGTCATTCTGGTCTTCGAACGAAGTGTCTCGCGACCATTGCGACCGCTCTGACGAAGATGCCGAAGATCGCGCATCCGGTGCTGCTCGCGCCCATGGCCGGCGTGGCCGGCGATCTAAAGCGCAACATCGCCGGGGGAACGGCCGCGCCATCTCCGGGCGCGCGATGCCGGCGACACGACAGGGTCTGCCGTCATCGTCGGGGAAGCGGTCGACCTCGTGCGCGTCGAGGAGACGGCTGCGGACACCGTGCGGCGCATGGTGCGGGAGGCCGAAATGCGGCTGCGATTCGCGCGGGATTTGCTGGGCTGATCTTCCGTTCCGGCAGTTGATTCTTTCTCTGGGATCGGCTTTTTCGGAATGATTTTTACGGCAGCGTCGCGCGCCGGGACCGGGAAAGCTCCAGACATGGCCGATCTTGCGATCGAGGAAACGAACGGCGACGCGCGCGCCAAGGCCAATGTCGTGCGCCTGGCCGCGGCCCAGGCGTTGACCGGCGCCAATTCGGCCGTCATCTTCGCCACCGGCTCGATCGTCGGCGCCACGCTCGCGCCCAGCATCTCGCTCGCGACCGTGCCGCTGTCGATGTACGTGCTGGGCCTGGCCGCCGGCACGCTGCCGACGGGCGCGATCTCCCGCGCCTGCGGCCGCCGCGCGGCTTTCATCATCGGGACGGGCTGCGGCACGCTCACCGGCCTGCTCGGAGCGTTCGCCATCCTCCATGCGTCCTTCGTGCTGTTCTGCTGCGCGACCTTTCTCGGCGGGCTCTATGGCGCGGTCTCGCAGTCCTATCGATTCGCCGCCGCCGATGGCGCCAGCGCGTCCTTTCGGCCCAAGGCGGTATCCTGGGTGATGGCCGGCGGCGTGTTCGCCGGCGTGCTCGGGCCGCAGCTTGTGCAATGGACCATGAACGTCTGGCCGCCGTACCTGTTTGCCTTCAGCTTCATGGTGCAGGCGGCGGTCGCGCTGGTGGCGATGGCCGTGCTGTCGGGCGTCGATCTGCCGAAACCGGCCGCGGCCGACCTTCATGGCGGGCGTCCGCTATCCGAGATCGCCCGGCAGCCGCGCTTCATCGCCGCGGCGCTGTGCGGCATCATCTCCTACCCGATGATGAATCTGGTGATGACCTCGGCCCCGCTGGCGATGAAGATTTGCGGGTTGAGCGTCAGCGATTCCAATTTCGGCATTCAGTGGCATATCGTTGCGATGTACGGGCCGAGCTTCTTTACGGGAACGCTGATTGCCCGTTTCGGCGCGCCGCGCGTGGTCGCATTCGGCCTCATCCTGGAAGCAACGGCGGCGGCGATCGGATTGTCGGGGATCACCGCCGTGCACTTCTGGGCGACCCTGATCGTGCTCGGCGCCGGTTGGAACTTCTCCTTCGTCGGCGCCTCGGCGCTGGTGCTCGAAACGCACCGTCCGAATGAGCGCAACAAGGTGCAGGCGTTCAACGACTTCCTGGTGTTCGGCATGATGGCGATCGGATCGTTCGCCTCCGGCCAGTTGCTCGCGCATTACGGCTGGTCGATGGTCAACATCGTGGTGTTCCCGCCCGTTGCGCTCGGCCTCGCCGTGCTGTGGTTGACCGCAGCGTCCCGACGCAAGGCAGCCGCCCTGTAACCGGGTGGCGTTGCTGTTCCACGCATGTCAGACTCGGCTGGAACATCAGCCCTGGAGAGAAGCGCATGCCGTCGCGGGCACGAGTGGATGAGTTCATCGGCGTCGTCGAGAGCGGCGATCACGCCGGTGCTATCGAACGGTTCTATACCGAAGATGCCAGCATGCAGGAAAACGCGGCGCCGCCACGCACTGGCCGCGACAATCTCGTTGCCCATGAGCGAGGCATCCTCGCCCGCATGTCAGACGTCTATTCCAAGGCGATGTCGTCGGTGGTCGAAGGCGATCGCGTGGCCATCCATTGGATCTTCGAGTTGACGGATCTGCAGGGCCATGTCCATCGCGTCGACGAGATTGCGATGCAGGATTGGCGCAGCGATCGGGTTTTTCGCGAGCGTTTCTTCTATGATCCTTCGAAGCCTGCCGCCTGAGGGCCCGCAGGTGACGCACAATTCGACGCGCGCCGAAACATCCGATCCGGCATCGCGATAGACCCGTCATCTCGTATCAAGACGCCGAGAGACCATGGACGCCACCAGTCACCTTGTCATCCGCGAAACCTCGATCCGCTATGACGGCTGGCGGATCGTCATCGTCTGCTTTCTGATGGCGGCGTTTGGCTGGGGGCTCGGATTCTATGGTCAGAGCGTGTATCTGGCCGAACTGCATCGCCTGCACGGCTGGCCGACGTCGCTGATTTCGTCGGCGACGACCGTGTTCTACCTGTTCGGTGCGTTGCTCGTCGTCTTCGTCAGCGAGGCCATTCGCGCATTCGGTCCGCGAAACTGCATGCTCGTGGGTGTCTGCGTGATGGCAAGCGCGGCGGCGCTGCTCGGCCAGATCACGTCACTCTGGCAGCTTTATGCTGTCAGCGCATTGCTGGCGTTCGGCTGGGCCGGGACGTGCCTCGGCATGATCACCAATGTGCTGGGCCTGTGGTTCGACAGCAAGCGCGGCATGGCGATCAGTCTTGCGCTCAATGGCGCGAGCTGCGGCGGTGTGGTCGGTGTGCCATTGCTGGTCGCGGCGATCGGTCATTTCGGGTTTTCACGAGCGATGATCGCGGCAGCAGTGGTCATGATCGCGCTGCTGGTGCCGGTGATTTTCTTTTTCGTCGGCCATCCTCCCGATCGCGGATATGCGGCCGCCAGGGCGGCGGGTCCGGCCGCGGCGAACGATCCCTCGTCGCACCGGGTTCGCGCGATGGCCCTCCGCGACGTCGCATTCCTGACTCTGACGATTGCGTTCGCGCTGGTGCTGTTCGCGCAGGTCGGCTTCATCGTGCACCTGATCTCGTTTCTCGATCCTGTCATCGGCCGCGAGCGCGCCGCGGTCGCGGTCGCGGTGTTGACCGCGATGGCGGTGGTCGGCCGGCTGCTGTTCTCGATCGTGATCGATCGTCTCAATCAGCGGCTCGCGTCCGCGCTCTCATTCGCCAGTCAGGCGCTGGCGCTGATGATCCTCATCAATACGCGCAACGAGATGCTGCTGATCGCGGCGTGCGGCTTGTTCGGCTTTTCGGTCGGCAATCTCATCACGCTGCCGGCCTTGATCATCCAGCGCGAGTTCGCGCCGACATCGTTCGGCGTTCTGGTCAGCCTTCTCACTGCGGTGACGCAGGTCACCTACGCATTCGGTCCGGGTATCATCGGCTTTCTGCGCGATGCGTCGGGCGGCTACGGGATGCCATTCTCCGCATGCATCGTCCTTGAGTTGGGCGCGGCCGTGCTGATCATGATGCGGGGACGAAGGTATTATGGAGGATCAATTTAATGTCGTCATGCCCGGCTTTATGCCGGGCATCCACGTCTTCCTCTAGGATAAGAAGACAAGACGTGGATGGCCGGGACGAGCCCGGCCATGACAATCGTAAGGCATGCTTTCAATCCGCCAGCTCCGAGATTTCGCCGTCCGGCAGCGGGAACTGGAAGGTGTTCAGCGTCATCGACACCATGGTATAGTAGCCACACAGGCCTATGATCTCGACGATGCCGCGCTCGGTCAGAACCTTCACCGCCTCGTCGTAAAGACCCTGTGCGAGGCCATGCCCCTCGTGCAGCGACTTGGCGACGTCGTAGATCATCTTGCCCTTGGGATCATCGAAGGTCGGCGTGCGGCGCTGGCGGATGTCCTCGATGATCTTCGGGTCCATGCCGCCTTTCAGCGCCAGCCGCTTGTGCGCATACCATTCGTAATGCGAGCTCCAGTGCCGCGCCGTGACGAGGATCGCGATCTCCGACAGCTTCGCCGGGAAGATTGTGTCGAAGCGCAGCACCGCGCCGAGCCGGGTGGCGTGCCGCGCCATCTCCGGGCTGTTGAGCCAGGCCATCATCGGCGGCGGCGGGCTGCCGCGCTTGCTGGCGATGGACTCGTCGTAGGTCTGCTTCTGGTCAGCGCTCATTTCGCCGGGCGAAAGCAGTTTCAGGCGCATGGTCGTTTTCCTTTTGTTTTCTTGGCGTCGCCTCATGCCAGTAGCACTCCTTGCGGGCGACTTCCATCTCCCGGAATAAGCGGCCTGTCCTACAGACGTGTTGAATTCCGCATTGCGGCCGCTAAGGTCGCGGCAAGGAGCGCGCCTGCCGGATCGGCGGATGCGATTCTCGATTTCAAAGGAAACGCGCATGCCCGATCTCGACACCTTCCGCCGCGAAACGCGCGCATGGCTTGAAGCCCACTGTCCGCCCGAGATGCGCAAGCCCATGACCTCGGACGAGGATACGTTCTGGGGCGGCCGCAACGCAAAATTCTCCTCGGAGCCGCAGCGCGTCTGGTTCGAGCGCATGCGCGATAAGGGCTGGACGGTGCCGCACTGGCCGAAGGAATACGGCGGCGGCGGTCTCGACGGCGAGGAAGCCAAGATCGTGCGGCAGGAGATGGCGGCGATCGGCGCGCGTCCGCCGCTCACCTCGTTCGGCATTTCCATGCTCGGGCCGGCGCTGCTCAAGTACGGCACCGATGCCCAGAAGAAGGAGCACTTGCCAAAAATCGCGGCCGGGCTGATCCGCTGGTGTCAGGGCTATTCCGAGCCGAACGCCGGCTCCGATCTGGCGTCGCTGCAAACCCGCGCCGAAAGCGACGGCGACGATTATGTCATCAACGGCCAGAAGATCTGGACCTCCTACGCCAACTACGCCGACTGGATCTTCTGCCTGGTGCGTACCGATCCCACGGCGAAAAAGCATGACGGAATCAGCTTCATCCTGTTCGACATGGCCTCGAAGGGCGTATCCACCAAGCCGATCCTGCTGATCTCCGGCAAGTCGCCGTTCTGCGAAACGTTCTTCGACAACGTGCGCGTGCCGAAATCGCATGTGGTCGGCACCGTCAACCGCGGCTGGGACGTCGCGAAATATCTGCTGCAGCACGAGCGCGCGATGATCTCAGGCATGGGCGAGCGCGGCGTCGGCCGTCCGCTCGGGCAGGTGGCGGCGGATTCGGTCGGCCGCGACGAGCGGGGACGGCTGGACGACGCGATGCTGCGCAGCCAGATCGCGGCGTTCGAGGTGGACGAGGCGGCGCTCGCCGCCGCCGCAGAGCGGATGGTCGATCTCAACAAGGCGGGGCAGGGCCATCCGGCGTTCTCGTCGGCGATGAAATATTACGGCACCGAACTCAACAAGCGGCGCTACGAGATCCTGATGTCGGCCGGCGGCATCGATGCGCTGGAATGGGAAAGCCCGCGGTCGAAGGAGGGCGCGCGTCCACGCGCCTGGCTGCGCACCAAGGCGAACTCGATCGAGGGCGGCACCAGCGAGGTCATGCTTGGCATCGTCGCCAAGCGCATCCTCGATCTGCCGGGAGCGTGACGGCGTTGCCATGAATAGAAGCGTCATTCCGGGGCGCGCGAAGCGCGAGCCCGGAATCCATAACCACTACAGGGAGTATGGATTCCGGGCCCACGCCAAGAGGCGTGTCCCGGAATGACGAGCTTGAACATTTGATCGTTTCATCTGATTGGAATTTGCGTCATGCCTCTCCTCCTCACCGAAGAACAATCCATGCTTCGTGACAGCGCGCGCGGCCTCATCAGCGACAAGGCGCCGGTCGCGCACCTGCGCAAGCTGCGCGACAGCAAGGATCCCACCGGCTTTTCTCCCGACCTCTGGGCGACCTTTGCCGAGATGGGTTTCTGCGGCTTGCTGGTTCCGGAGCAATTCGGCGGCAGCGGTCTCGGATGCGTCGAGGCCGGCATCGTCATGGAGGAAATCGGCCGCACCCTGATGCCGTCGCCGTTCCTCGCCACCGCCGTCGTGGCGGCCTCCGCGCTGTCGCGCGGCGGCAGCGACGCGCAGAAGTCGGAACATTTGCCGAAAATTGCAGCCGGCAAGCTGCTCGCGGCCTTGGCCGTCGATGAGGGCGCCAAACATCGTCCGGCACACACCGCGATGCAGGCGGCGCGGTCCGGAAATGGATTCAAGCTGTCCGGCGCAAAGGCGCTGGTTGTGGACGGTCATGCCGCCGGTCTCTTGATCGTCGCGGCGCGCACCGCGGGCAGTCCCGGCGGTCGCGACGGGCTGACGCTGTTCCTTGTCGATCCCAAGGCCAGGGGTCTTGCGATCGAGCGCACCATCATGGTCGATGCGCACAATGCGGCGCGCATCACCTTCGACAATGTCGAGGTTGACGCCGATCAGGTGCTCGGCGAGGTCGATGGCGGCGTCGCGCTGCTGGAGAACGTGCTCGATATCGGTCGCGGGGCGGTGGCGTCCGAGATGGTGGGCCTGAGCGAGGAGGTGTTCGGCCGCACGGTGGCCTATCTCAAGGACCGCAAGCAGTTCGGCAAGGCGATCGGCGAATTCCAGGCGCTGCAGCATCGCGCCGCTCAGCTATACATCGACATCGAGATCACCCGCGCCGCGGTGCTGAAGGCGCTGCAGGCGCTTGACGCCGATGTCGACAAGGCGACGTCCGCCGTCGCGGTGGCCAAGGCGCGCGCCGGAACGACCGCGACCCGCGCGGTGCAGGAAGGCGTGCAGATGCATGGCGGCATGGGCATGACCGACCAGTTCGACATCGGCCTGTTCATGAAGCGCGCGCGGGTCTGCGAGGAACTGTTCGGCGACGCCAACTTTCACGCCGAGCACCTGGCGCGGGCGAAGGGGTATTGATCTCTTTCTTCACCTCTCCCCGCTGGCGGGGAGAGGTCGGAGCCGAAGGCTCCGGGTGAGGGGCGCTTCACGAGTGCGACGCCCGCATTCTATCAAGGGTCGGTGGCCCCTCACCCCGACCTCTCCCCGCAAGAGCGGGGCGAGGGGAATTACCTCAACGGCGGGGCGTACATGATGCCGCCGGCGTTCCAGAGCTGGTTGAGGCCGCGCGGAATCTTCAGTTTCGAATTGGCGCCGACGTTGCGGTCGTAGACCTCGCCGTAGTTGCCGACGTGGCGGATGATCCGCGCGGCCCAGTCCTTGGTGAGCCCGAGATCCTCGCCGTATTCGCCTTCGTTGCCGACGAGCCGCATCACGTCAGGCTTTTTCGATTTCATCGCCTCGTCGATGTTCTTCGATGTGACGCCGAGCTCCTCGGCGTTGATCATCGCATAGAGCGTCCATTTCACGATCATCATCCAGTCGTCGTCGCGCTGGCGGACCACCGGCGCCAGCGGCTCTTTCGAAATCACGTCGGGCAGGATGAAGCTCTCGTTCGGCTTGGTCAGGCGCAGCCGCAGCGCGTAAAGCTGGGAGACGTCGGCGGTCAGCACGTCGCACCTGGCCTCGTCATAGGCCTTCAGCATGTCCTCGAGCTTATCGAACTTCATCTCTTCGTAGTTGATGTTGTTGGACTTGAAGTAGTCGGCAAGGTTCAGCCGCGTCGTGGTGCCGTCCTGCACGCAGATTTTCGTGCCGCCAAGGTCGAGGGCGGAGTCCGCCTTGCGCGAGGTGCGCACCATGAAGCCTTCGCCGTCGTAATAGGCCACGGCCGGGAAGTAGAGGTCGTAATTGGTCTCGCGCGACATGCTCCAGGTGGAGTTGCGGGCGAGGATGTCAACCTTGCGGCTCTGCAATTCCTTGAAGCGCTCGTTGGCGTCGAGCGGGACGAACTTGACCTTGGTCGGATCGTCAAAGATCGCGGCCGCGACGGCGCGGCAGAAATCGACGTCGAAGCCGGACCAGTTGCCCTTGTCGTCGGGAATCGAGAAGCCGGGCAGGCCGGTGTTGACGCCGCATAGCACGGCGTCGCGGCGGATCGTGCGTTTCAGCGTCTTGGTGTCGTAACGTTCGTAGGTGATGGCGACCGTCGCCACGGCCGCAGCGATGGCAAGGCCGATCAGAAGGCCGCTTCGAAAAGTTCGCATGGAAAAGCCCCTGTTCCGGCAATGATCGGGAAATGGTCGGTTTCAAAACGTGTCGATGCAATCAGAGCTGCGGTTTCTGCCGCACGATTACCTTGGTGCCGACGGGCACGCGGTTATAGAGGTCGATCACATCGGCATTGACGAGGCGGAAGCAGCCGGAGGAAATCGCGGTGCCGATGGTCTGCGGCTGGTTGGTGCCATGAATGCGATAGACCGTGGTGCCGAGATACATCGCGCGCGCACCGAGCGGATTGCCGGGGCCGCCGGCCATGAAACGCGGCAGATAAGGCTGCCGTGCGATCATCTCCGGCGGCGGCGTCCAGTCCGGCCATTCCGCCTTGCGGGTGATGCTCAGGAGCCCCTGCCACTGAAAGCCGTCGCGTCCGACGCCGATGCCGTAGCGCAACGCGCGGCCGTTGCCCTGGATCAGATAGAGGTGCCGTTCGGCGGTCTGGATGATGATGGTGCCGGGCGGCTCGGTGGTGCGATAGAGCACCACCTGCTTGCGGTATTCCGGATCGAGCTCCACGCTGTCGTCGGGGACGAGGCCCGGCTGGTCGCCGGGGTCCTGTGGCTGGGCAAAGCAATGCGATGCCGGGATGACGAGTCCCGCCGCCGCGACCGCTGCCAGAATGAGATGCCGAAGCGCCGTCATCGTTCGTCTCCGCTCATGTCGCGCGTTGCCCGCCGGGCAAATCGCCTGCGCCATCAAAACCGACCGCGGCCGCTCTGGCAAGCATTGGGAAGATGAGCGCGATGCCGGCGGGATTGTCTTCGATTTTTCACAAATGCGCGGGATGAAAATCGTCAGTGCGGTGCGATCCAGAGTCGCAGCACGAAGGAAACCAGCGCGACGGTGCCGACCCCGCTAAGCCACAGAAGGCCGAACCACATCAGCCGCCGCGACAGCGGCGCTGGCGTGTCATGGCGACCGGTCACGTGTGGTAGCCCCCGTGTGGATCGACCTTGCCGCGAAACACATAGTAGGCCCAGCCGGTATAGGCAAGGATCATCGGCACCAGGATGACAACGCCGACCAGCATGAAAAGCTGGCTGTCGCGGGGCGCGGCCGCCTGCCAGATCGTGACACTGCGCGGCACGATATAGGGCCACATGCTGATGCCGAGCCCGGCATAAGACAGCGCGAACAGCGCCAGCGCCAGGAAGAACGGCCGGTAATCCTGTTTGGCGGCCAGGCTGCGCAGCAGCAGCGCGGTGACAACGGCCACGGCGACCGGCACGGGTGCTGTCAGGACAATGCCGGGCCACGAAAACCACCGATGGGCGTATTCGATGCTCAGGAACGGCGTCGCGATGCTGACCGCGACGATGGCGGCGAGCATGGCGAACAGCAGCCACCAGCTTAAGTGATAGGCGCGCTCGCGCAGGTCGCCTTCGGTCTTCATGACCAGCCATGTCGCGCCGAGCAGGCCGTAGCCCGCCACGAGCGCGATCCCGGTGAGGACGCTGAACGGTGTCAGCCAGTCCCACCAGCCGCCCGCATAGTGGCGGCCCTCGACATGCACACCCTGCAGGATCGCGCCGAGCGCGATGCCCTGCGCCAGTGTCGCCACCAGCGATCCACCGGCGAAGGCGACGTCCCAGCGGTTGCGCTCGCGCTGGGTCCGCCAGCGGAATTCGAACGCCACGCCGCGAAACACCAGCCCGACCAGCATCGCGATCATGGGCGTATAAAGGGCCGGCATCAGCACGGCATAGGCGAGCGGAAATGCCGCCATCAGGCCACCGCCGCCCAGCACCAGCCAGGTCTCGTTGCCGTCCCAGACCGGCGCCACGCTGTTCATGATGACGTCGCGGTCGGCCTTTTCCGGAAACAGCGGAAACAACAGACCGAGCCCGAGATCGAAGCCGTCCATGACCACATAGACGAACACCGCGAAGGCGATGATGAAGGCCCACAGGACGGGAATGTCGATCATCACGGTCCTCCTCAGCTCGGCGGCGCGGCCGCCGCGGTCGCGGCTGGCGTGATGCCCGCGGCGCGGATCGGCTCGTCGCTGCGGGGGCCTTCCTCGCCGGGATGCGGTGGCGCCGCCATCAGCCGCAGCAGGTAGGTAATCCCCGCGGCATAGACGATGAAATACACGATCGCAAAGGCAATCAGTGACGAGGCGAGCGCGGGCGCGGCCAGCGGCGAGGCGGAATCAGCCGTCCGCAGCAAGCCATAGACCGTAAAGGGCTGCCGCCCGACCTCGGTGGTGAACCATCCCGCGAGCACGGCGATGAATCCGGCCGGTCCCATGGCGATCGCGAACATGTGCATCAGGCGGGACTCGTAGAGCGTGCCGCGCCAGCGCATCCAGAGGCTCAGCAGTCCGAGCGCCAACATCAGGAATCCGAGTCCGACCATGATCCGGAACGACCAGAAGACGACCGGCACCGGCGGCCAGTTCTCGCGCGGCACGGTATCGAGTCCGGCCATCGGCGCGTTCAGCGAATGCTTGAGGATCAGCGAGCCGAGTTTGGGAATTTCGAGGGCATCGTTGACCCGGCCTTCGCTCTGGCTCGGAAGGCCGAACAGGATCAGCGGCGCGCCGTTTTTGTGACTCTCGAAATGGCCTTCCATCGCCATGATCTTCACCGGCTGGTGCTCGAGCGTGTTGAGGCCATGCTGATCGCCCGCGATGATCTGGATCGGCGCGACGATCGCGGCCATCCACATCGCCATCGAGAACATCACCCGCGCGCCGGCCAGTCGCGAATCGCGCAGCAGATGGAATGCGCCCACCGCGCCCACCGCCAGCGACGTGGTGAGATAGGCCGCCAGCACCATGTGGACGAGACGATAGGGGAACGACGGGTTGAAGATGACCTTCAGCCAGCTCGCGGCGACGAACTGCCCGTCGGCGTTGACGGCATACCCGGCTGGCGTCTGCATCCACGAGTTCGCCGAGAGGATCCAGAACGCCGAAATCAGCGTGCCCACGGCCACCATCAGCGTGGCGAGGAAATGCAGCTTCGGCCCGACCCGCTTCAGGCCGAACAGCATGACGCCGAGAAATCCCGCTTCCAGAAAGAATGCGGTCAACACCTCGTAGGCCATCAGCGGGCCGATCACCGGACCGGCCTTGTCGGCGAACGTCGCCCAGTTGGTGCCGAACTGGTAGGACATCACGATGCCGGACACGACGCCCATGCCGAACGCGATGGAAAATATCTTCAGCCAGTAGTTGAACAGATTGAGAAAGACTTCGCGTCCGGTCCAGAGCCAGAGCGCTTCAAGCACCGCAAGATAGCTCGCAAGCCCGATGGAGAACGCGGGAAACACGATGTGAAATGACATCGTGAAAGCAAATTGCGCCCGGGCCAAAATAACCGCATCCCAACCTTCGAACATCGGCGTCATCCATAGCGAGCGAATTTGCCATGAATGCTATCACGTTGCGCTGGGGATCGTCATTGCTCAAGAGCAAAGAATATCGGTCAGGCTCAGCGAGTCTCGGCGTTCACCGTCACATCGAAGCGAGCCCGATACGCAAAACGCCCGGACGGAGGGGCATCTCTGTCCGGGCCGCTGGAGGTTGACTTGAACGGCAGAAAGCCGTGCAGGCGCTCAGGCCGCGAGCGTTTCCACGCCCGCGCGCTTGAGCAGGTCCGCAAGCTGCTTGCGGGCATAGAACATCCGGGTCTTCACGGTGCTCTGCGGAATGCCGATGATGATGCCGGCTTCTTCGACCGACTTCTCGTGGTAGTATACAAGTTCGATGATCTCGCGGTGCGCCGGCGAAAGCTTTGCGATGCAGGCGCGCAGGATGGCGCTGGTGTTGCTGCGATCCAGCGACCGCTCCGGCGTGTCAGCGTCGTCCGCGATCTCCAATACGTTGTCCTGGTCGATATCCTCGTGGCGGCGCTGACGAAGCGCGGTCAGCGCCTTGAAGCGGGCGATTGACAGCAGCCAGGTCGAAACCTGCGAGCGGCCTTCGAACTGGCCGGCGGCGCGCCAGACATCGAGAAAAACCTGGCTGACGATATCCTCGGCGGTCGAAGCGTCGCGGAGCGTCCGCAGCACGAACCGGTAGATCCGGACATTGTGCCGGGCATAGAGCGTGTGCATGGCGGTCCGGTCGCCGTCGGCAATCCGTTCCAGCAGCATCTCGTCGGTGGTCGCCTGGGCGGCAAGGATTCCCCGGCGGGCGGCGGTGTTGATGGCGATGACGTTCTGCATGGCACACTCCCCTCGAAGACGCCTCGTCGGCTCTCCGTTGGGGCCAAGTGATAGTTACGCAATGTTTCAGGACGTCTGCTCCTCAAGCGGAAAATGGTTTCGTCGCAGGAGGGAATTGTTTCGTCGGCCGAACTGCGACGAAATAATTCGGCGTAAAACGCCAGCGATTTGAATGAAAGGCGCGGGCCGCTGCCCACGAGGCGATGCAGGATCGGGGCACGATTGCTGTTATGACGGTCAGGACCGCTCGCCTGCCGGCGAAAACAGGTAGCCGCCGCCCCGGATCGTCCGGATGACCGCCGGCTTGGTCGGATCCGGCTCTATCTTGCGGCGGATACGCATGATCCGCAGGTCCACGGCGCGATCAAACGCCTCGCTGTCGCGGGCGTTGGCGAGCTCCAGCAGCCGCTCGCGCGAGAGAACCCGCTTGGGATTTGCGGCGAATACCCTTAGCAAACCGAATTCGGAAGCGGTAAGCGGATGCTCGTTGCCTTCGTCGTCGCGCAAGGCCTGCGCTTCGAGGTCGAGCCACTTGGTGCCGAAGCGAACGAGTTGCGTGGCGGCCGGCTTGGCGGTTATGGCCGTCGTCTCGGCTTTCGGTGCGCTTCGCCGCAGCACGGAGCGGATACGCGCCATCAGTTCGCGCAGTTCGCAGGGCTTTGCGATGTAATCGTCGGCGCCGAGTTCAAGGCCGACGACGCGGTCGATCGGGCTTGCCGTAGCGGTCAGCATGATGACCGGCACGTTGATGCGGCTCTTGAGGTCTCGGATGATCGACAGTCCATCCTCTTCCGGCATGTTGAGGTCGAGCACCACGAGGTCGGGCGTTGCGGCGCCGATGGCCTCGCGCAAGCTCTTGCCGCCGTCGCACAGCGTGATGGCGAAGCCGTGCATCTTGAGATAGTCGCCGACCATCTCGCGGGCGGGAGGCTCGTCGTCGACAACGAAGATATGCGGACTCTGGCTCATATCAGGTGCCCGTCGCTGGCAGAATGATGGTGAAGGTGGAGCCGCGGCCGGGGCCATCGCTGTTGGCGTTGATCTGGCCGTCATGCATGTCGACGATCCGCTTGACGATGGACAGGCCGAGGCCGGTGGAGCTTTCACCGGCGGTCGGTTTGGCGGACAGCCGCTGGAAGCGGCCAAACAGCCGGCCGAGATCCTCGGGCGAGAGACCGGCGCCCTCATCGGTGACGCGGATGATGGTGTTGTCCGCGTCATGGCTGACGCCCAGCGCGATCTTTCCCCCCACCGGGCTGTATTTGATGGCATTGGAGACGAGATTGTCGATCGCCTCGCGCATCCGGTCGGCGTCGCACATGGTGACGTGCCCGGCCGGCGCCGTGACGGTGATGGTCTGCTGCTTGTTGACTGCGGACGGCTGATTGGCCTCCGAAACCTCGGTGACCAGGGCCGCGATATCGACAGGCTCGCGCCGGATCGTGATGTCGAAAGCATCCGCCATCGCGTCGGAGATCAAATGATCCACCATCGTCGTCAGGCGCCGGGTCGCGTCGCGGATGTGGTGGACCTGCGACGTGACGCTCTCCTTCGATGCACCGGTGTCGATCAACTCCGTCAGCATCTCGGTGCGGCCGAGTATGACGCCGAGCGGATTTTTGAGATCGTGAGCCACCGTGCCGAGGATCTCGTTCTTGAAGCCATTGGCGCGCTGCAGCCGCAGCCATTGCGCCGACAGCCGGTGGTTGGCCTGCATCAGCGCGCGGGTGCGCTGCGCGACACGATCCTCGAGCTGGGCGTTGGCGTCCTGCAACTGCTGATAGAGGATCACGTTATCGAATGCGATCGACAGCCGGCTGCCGAAAATCTCGACCAATGCGCGGTCGGTGTCGGACAGGTCGCGTTCGGCCTGCAACAGCACCACGACCTCGCGTCCGCTGCCGGTCCTGACGTAAAGCACCGAGCGGTGGTCGGCGAATTCGTGCCTGCGGCGTTTGAACGCAGCCTCGACCATTTGCCGCAGATCGGGATCGAGCGAGCTTTGGCCAGCTCGACCGGTGAAGCGGCTGTAGCAGCCCGAGCCCGCCAGAACCGAGAAATCGTCGCCGACCACGCCGCCGTCGCGCAGCACGAGGATGCCGGCGCAATCGACGTTCAGCAACGAGGCGATCTGGGTCAGGACGCCCTCGGCGAGCCGCTGCATCGATTTGAAGTCGTACAGCGTCGAGGCGGCGTCGATAATGATCTCGAGGCCGCGACGGGTCTGCACCATGCGTTCGAGTTGCTGATAGCTGCGCAGGGCCGCGGTCAGCGACGTGAACAGCTTGTCGGCGGTCAGTTCGGTCTTGGCCTTGTAATCGTTGATGTCGTAGTCGACGATGATCCGCCGCTCCGGCGCCTGGCCAGGCTGTCCGGTACGCAGGATGATGCGGACGGTTTCGTTTTTGATTTCGTTGCGGATGAACTCGACGAGGTCGAGCCCCGCGGAGTCCGTCTCCATGATGACGTCGAGCAACACGGCGGCAATGTCGGGATGCGCCCGCATCAGCTCCTGGCCTTCGGCGGCGGAATAAGCCGACAGGATCTCCAGCCCCTGACCGTTGAGGTTGTAGTCGCTCAGCGCAAAACGCGTGCCCTCGTGCACGGCCTGGTCGTCGTCGATGACGGCCACCTTCCATTTGCGCGCGGACGACGCCTCCGGCGCGGCGCCGGTATCGTCGATCAGGTGGAGCACATCGTCCTGGTCGGCCATTGCGTGGTCCCGTGTCTGTTTCACCGCGGCCCGCGGGGGCGCCGATGGCGGTCCGGGGCATGATAATGCGAAAAGTGGTGCCTTGTCCCGGCCTTGAATCCAGCATCATGCGCCCGCCGAGCTGCCGGGTGATTGTAAACGATATGAAGACCAAGGCCGGTCCCCCTTCATTGCGGCGCGTGGTGAAGAACGGATCGAAGGACTGGCGCTGGACGTCCGGCGTCATGCCGGCGCCATTGTCGGCAAAGATGATTTCGATGGCGTCTTTGGCGCGCTGGATGAACTGGCCTTCAGCGGCAGAAAATGGGAAGGACGCGCTGGATTTGGCGGTGGCGCAGGGCAACAAGCTGCTGCGCCAGTTCGAGCGCGCCAATCCGTGAGAGAGGCGATCTACCGCAGCGAGAATCGCACCGGCACGGTGAAGCTCATGGACGCCCGTTTGATTTCAGGCGGAAACGACGGCAACGGCTGTGCGCGCCGGATCATCGCCATGGTCTCGGCATCGAGCGCGCCATGACCTGACGATCGCGCGAGACGGCTCGCCAACACGTGGCCGTCGCGGCTCACGGTGAAGCTCAGCAGGGCCACGCCCTGCTCGCCGGCGGCCTTCGCCGCGGACGGATATTCCTTGTACCGCGCCAGATGCGCCGCGAGCTTTTCCCGATACCCCGGCATCGCGGCCGCTGCTGCCTGTGAGGCGCCGAAGCGCGCGGAGGCGGCTGGCGCGCGCCGCTCCGCCTTGGGCGCGCCTGTGGTGCGGGGCGCCGGCGGGCGATCCGAGGGTTTCTTGGCTTCGGTGCGAACCGGCTTCGGCTTCTCCGGCGTGGGCGCCGGGCGCGCCGGCGTCGGTGGCGCTGCTGCCGGGGGCTGTGGTGAAGGCGGAGCTTTCGGCTCAGGCGGCGCTTCGACCGCGGGCCTGGGCTGCGGGGGTGTCGGCGCGATGTCGTCCGGCGTGGTCGCTTGTTTCGGCGGCTCGGGCGGTGGCGACGGCGCATCGGCCTGCTGCATCTCCGGGCCCGGTGCGACGTCCATCTGTTGCGGCTCGGGCGCGGCCGAGGCCGGCGCCGGCGGCAGATCCACCAGGATCGTCGGCGAAGGCGAGCCGGCTGGCGGCGCGCGGGTGGACCAGCCGGCATAGGCGGCGATCAGCACCGCATGCAGCACGACGATGGCCGCGGCCGAGATACCCCAGCGCATCATGCCGGAACTGTCGGTCGGACCATGCAGGACGCCGGCGCTCATGGCGGTCAGCTTCGCTCGTCGAGACCGACCAGCGCGATCTTGAGATATCCGGCGTCGCGCAGCAGGTTCATGAGTTTCATCAGTTCGCCGTAGCTGACCGATTTATCGGCGCGCAGGAAGATGCGCTCGTCCTTGTTGCCGCCCGTCGCGGCGGCGAGGGTGTTCGTCAGCGCATCGCGTGCCACGATGTCGTCGCCGATGGCGATGCTGAGGTCGGGCTTGAGCGTCACGAATACCGGCTTGTCCGGACGCGGCTGCGGCGCGGCCGCGCTGGCCGGCAGGTCGACGCCGATATCGACGGTGGCGAGCGGGGCCGCCACCATGAAGATAATCAGCAGCACCAGCATGACGTCGATGAAGGGCGTGACGTTGATCTCGTGCGCTTCGGTGAGGTCGTCTTCGCCGCGGCGCCCGCGGCCGCCGGGAGTGGTGCCGAGCTTCGCGCCCATGGCGATATTACTCCGCGGCGCGCGGCACGCGCAGCGCCTGGCGGTCCTGATCGCGGCTCACCAGCAGCAGCACGTGGGCCGAAGCATCGGCGAGCAGGGCGCGCCATGCCGCGATGGACCGCGCCAGGTGATTGTAGATCACGACCGCGGGGATCGCCGCGACGAGACCAAGCGCGGTTGCAAGCAGCGCTTCGGCGATGCCGGGGGCGACCACGGCGAGACTCGTGGTGTGGCTTTCCGAGATGCCGATGAAGGCATTCATGATGCCCCAGACCGTGCCGAACAACCCGACGAACGGCGCGGTCGCGCCGATGGTTGCGAGCACGCCGGTGCCGATGGCGATTCGCCGCGACATCGCGGCTTCGACGCGCTCGAGCCGCAACGCGATCCGCTCCTTGAAGCCATCGTCGATGAACCCGTCGGAAAGTTCGGCTTCGCGAGCGGCGGAGCCGATCAGTTGCGCGACGGCATCGCGGCCAGCACCGCTCTCGCGCACGACGTCGGCAAGTGTGGTGTCGCTTTCGAGCAGAGCGAGGCGGCGCCTCGCAAGACGTGTCTCGCGCGCAAGTTCGATGGTCTTGGACAGCCACACCGTCCATGTCACCAGCGACGCGAAGGCGAGTCCGAGCATCACCGCTTTCACCACGATGTCGGCATGCAGGAACATGCCCCACGGCGACAGGTTGCGCGGCAACAGCGCGTCGGCGGTCGCGGCGGCGGCCATCCGCGGCATGGCGAGAAGCGCGGGCGCCGCAATGGCCAGGCTTCGGCGGGTGACAGGGATCATGAAAGACGGTGCTTTCTCGTGTCGGTGGTAGCCTTTGTCCGGGGCAATTAAGGTGAGTTTACGGTGGTCTGCAATTCAATATTCGCTCCGCCCGGTTCAGCGGCGGGCTTTTGCCGCGGCAGACGATCATCTTGCCGTGAACAGGTGGTCCCGTGCAGAGCAGACGAAAACGTGCGGGGGATCGGGCCATGACGTCAGCCGCTGCCAAGGCCGAAGGCGGAAAGCCTGTCCTGTTCATGGCGGCGGTGGCAGGACATCCACATTCGCGATGCTGGATGACGTTGCATTGCCCGCGTGGATCGGGTGCGCGGCGTCATCTCGCCCGCAGTCAGAAGGCGACAGCGACGAGGCCGAAATCCGTAGCGGGGCAGATGTGATCGGCGAGCGGCTCGCGCCATTGCACGACGAGCTTGCCGATCAGATCTTCGAGGCCGGATTGCGCGATCGCATCGTAGAAGATCGGCGCCTGCGCGCGGGCGATGAAGCTGTGCAGCAAATGCGCGGCATCGTAATCGTAAACGATGTCGCCGGGCACGTTGCCCGGCGCGCGCATCAGGAAGGTGCGGAAGCCGGTCAGGCGCGCGCGGCCGCCGGTCATCGCGGCAAAGGACAGCACGGAGGTGCCGTCGGCGACGCGCTGGCCGTCCTGCATCCGGTCATACATGTCGAGCGCGTTGATGCGGGCGATATCGTCGATATCGCGGAAGTCCTCCGAGACGTCATCCGGATGCAGGGTGTTGCGGATCGCAACCGTACCCGCGGTTGGCAGGTGACGCGACTGCAGCAGTTGGCCGAGCGTCGTCATGACGCGGCGCTGCGCAGGCCGAAGGCCTGGGCATCGCGCGACAGCATCGGTGCGACAGCGCCGATCAGCCGGGTCGCGGCCTGATCGACCGACAAGCCCGCGGTGTCGACCACCGCGGATGCGCGCGCATAGAGCGGTTCGCGGCTGAGCAGGATAGTGCGCAATTCGGCCATCGCGGAGCGGTCGTCGGCCATCGGCCGCAAATCGCCCTGCTGGCGCACGCGCGCCATGTGCTCTTCGGGCTTGGCCTTGAGCCAGATGGTATAGAACGACGACAGGATGAGGTCGAATGTCAGCGGCTCGGAGACGATGCCGCCGCCGGTCGCCAGCACCATCAATTCGCGCCGTGCCAGCAGTTGCCCAAGGGCGGCCTGCTCCATGCGGCGAAACCCTTCCTGGCCGTACAGCGCGATGATTTCCGCGACCGACAATCCGTTCTGCCGTTCGATCTCCTTGTTCAATTCGACAAAGGCCCAGCCGATCTTGTCGGCGAGCCGCCGCCCGAGCGTGGTCTTGCCGGCGCCGCGCAGTCCGATCAGAGCGATGCCCGCAAACGACATCTGGCGTGGCGCGGCGGTGCCGTTCGATCCCTCCCCGGCGAGAATTTCCTTGGCGCGCGCGACCTGTGCCGGCGCGGCCTTGCGCAGGAGGTCGCGGATCACCCGCCAATCCGGCGAGGGTTGATCCATGGCGACGAGGTCTTCGAGATGGACCCCCATGGCGTTCGACAGCCGGCGCAGCAGGACGATCGATACATTGCCCTTGCCGCCTTCCAGTTGCGCGATGTAACGCTCGGAAATTCCTGAGACTTTCGCCAATGTCTTGCGCGACATGCCGCAGAGTCCGCGCATGGTGCGGACACGCTGGCCGACCTGGTCGAGGAAGCTGCTTTCGGGGTCGGCGTGTTCGGTCATGCTCTGCTGCGAATCCAGGTGCGAACCCTTCTGTAACGGAAGGATAGTGCCGACAAGGATTGACAGCAAGCGCATCCGGTGACTTTATATGAATTATAATTCAATATTCGGGAGGAGAGGGGCTGTGATCAACAGTTCAAAACGCATTGCCGGGGGCGGGGGCGCATGACCGCCGCCGCAAATTCCTACAACGCCGTCACCTGGCTGCTCGATCGCAACGTCGAGGAAGGCCGCGGCGGCAAGCTCGCCTTTACGGATACGGTGTCCGACCTGACCTATGGCGAATTGCAGACGCAAACCCGGCGGTTCGCCAATCTGCTTCGCCGTCTCGGCGTCCGCCCCGAGCAGCGGGTGGCGATGATCATGCTCGACACGGTCGATTTTCCGGTCGTGTTCCTCGGCGCGATCCGGGCCGGCGTGGTGCCGGTGCCGCTCAACACGCTGCTGACGGCGGAACAGTATGCCTACGTGCTCGCGGACTGCCGCGCCAAGGTGTTGTTCATCTCCGACGCCTTGCTGCCGGTTTTGAAGGATGTCATCGGGCGCATGCCCGATCTCGAGCATGTCGTGGTGTCCGGCGCCGATGGCCATGGCCACAAGCGCCTGACCGACGAGATCGCCGGGGAATGCGATGCGTTCGCCACGGCGGCGACCCATGCCGACGAGCCGGCGTTCTGGCTCTACTCGTCGGGATCGACCGGCATGCCCAAAGGCGTGCGTCACCTGCATTCCAATCTTGCCGCGACCGCTGAAACCTACGCCAGCCAGGTGCTCGGCATTCGCGAGGACGATGTCGGGCTTTCGGCGGCAAAACTGTTTTTTGCCTATGGGCTTGGCAACGCGCTGACGTTCCCGATGTCGGTCGGCGCAACGACGGTGCTGAACTCGGAGCGGCCGACGCCGGCGCGGATGTTCGAATTGATGCGCCGCTACAATCCCAGCATCTTCTTCGGCGTGCCGACATTGTTCGCCGCCATGCTCAACGACGAGACGATGAAATCGGAGAGCGGCGGCAAGAGGCTGCGCGTTTGCACCTCGGCCGGCGAAGCATTGCCGGAATCCGTGGGCAATAGCTGGAAGGCGCGTTTCGGTGTCGACATCCTCGACGGCGTCGGTTCGACGGAATTGCTGCACATCTTTCTGTCGAACGCGCCCGGCGACGTGAAGTATGGCACCTCTGGGCGGCCGGTGCCGGGCTATCGCGTGCGTCTCGTCAATGACGGTGGCGCCGATGTCGCCGATGGCGAAGTCGGTGAACTGCTGGTCGACGCGCCGTCGGCCGGCGAAGGCTACTGGAATCAGCGCGCCAAAAGCCGGCAGACCTTCGAGGGTCGCTGGACGCGCACCGGCGACAAATACATCCGCGACGCGGATGGACGCTATACTTTCTGCGGCCGTGCGGACGACATGTTCAAGGTGTCGGGCATCTGGGTGTCGCCGTTCGAGGTCGAGAGCGCGCTCATCACCCATCCCGCGGTCGCGGAGGCGGCGGTCATTCCCGAAGCCGATCCCGAAGGTCTGTTGAAGCCGAAGGCGTTCGTGGTGCTGAAGTCGAAAGCTGACGCCAGCGGTCTGCATGAGGCGTTGAAGGAGCACGTCAAGCAGAAGATCGGCCCGTGGAAATACCCGCGTTGGATCGATGTGGTGGACAGCCTGCCGAAGACCGCGACCGGCAAGATCCAGCGCTTCAAGCTGCGGGGTGGGTAATTCACTCGCGTCGTTGCGAGCGAAGCGAAGCAATCCAGACCCCTTCGGAGAAAGAGACTGGATTGCTTCGTCGCTTGCGCTCCTCGCAATGACGAGAACGATTGTTAAAATAACGGGATGAATTGATGACCCTTCAATCCACCGGCTTCCTCTCCATCGACGACGCCGAGCTCGAATATCGTTTCATTGGCCCGTCGCCGGCGGATGCGCCGACCGTCGTGATGTTGCACGAGGGATTGGGCTCCGTCGGGTTGTGGGGCGATTTTCCCGACAAGCTCCAGGCCGCGACCGGCACCGGCGTCTTTGTCTGTTCGCGCGCGGGCTATGGCGCCTCGTCGCCGGTTAGGCTGCCGCGGCCGCTCGACTACATGCACCGCGAGGCGCTGGACGTGCTGCCGAAGCTGCTCGAGGCGATCGGCTTTCGCCGCGGTCTTCTGGTCGGTCACTCCGATGGCGCCTCGATCGCCGCGATCTATGCCGGCGGCGTGCAGGATCATCGCGTGCGCGGGCTCGCGCTGATCGCGCCGCATTTCGTCACCGAACCCATGGGGCTCGCGGCCATCGCCGCGACCAGGGCGGCCTACGAGCAGGGCGATCTGAAGGCGAAACTCGCGCGTTGGCACAAAAACGTCGACAACGCCTTTTACGGCTGGAACGGCGCCTGGCTCGATCCGGCGTTCCGCGACTGGGACATCAGCGAGTATCTGGCCTATGTGCGGGTGCCTGTCGCCATCATTCAGGGCTCCGAGGACCAGTACGGGACTCATCGGCAGATCGAAATCGCCCGGGAAGAGTGCTATTGTCCGGTCGATATTTCATTGATTGAGGGTGCGGGCCATTCGCCGCATCGTGACGCCGCGGAGGCGACCCTTGCGACGATCGCAGATTTCGCCGATCGCATTTTGCATGTGCATGAGGGCGCGCAGGATCGCGCCCCCTCGTTCGCGCTCTCCTGAATCCGATGCGCCCGAGTGCCATGCTCCGGAGGGTGCATGAGTGCGCCCTCAGGAGGGGTCCATCTGGCGCTGCCGCGCTGGATTCATGTTCCGGGTCGGACCTGGGGCGCCGACCATGAGACGTTGGCGCTGGCGCTCGCCCTGGTGCCGGCGCGCTTCGAAGGTTTCGTGCCGGCGCGGCATGGCGCCTTGCGTTATGGCATCGGGTTGAACGATGCCGGCTATTTCTGGGAATCGCACGAAATCCTGGAAGCGGTATGGGCGGCGGCACCGCAGCGTGGGCGCGAACGCATTCTGTTGCGGGCCTGCATCCAGATCGCCAATGCCAACCTGAAGCTGCGCATGGCGAAGCCGCACGCGGCGCAGCGGCTGTTCGCGGAGGCGCTGACTGAACTCAGAGAGCTCGGGGTGCGTCAGGCGAGCGCCGGAGGATCGGGGTTCGCCGACAGCTTTCCGGTTCTCCTTTTGACCGCCCGAGTGGAGGAGCGTCTGGCCCGGCCATCGCTCGGAGAGCCTGACTGGCTGACGATCGCTGATTCATCGCGATCATGAAGCAAAATGCACTTTTCTTCATTTCGTCTCTAGACGTCCTCCAAAACATGCATTATGTTGCATATAAAGATAGCCAAACTGAACAGGGATGGTCCCATGGCCGGTGAAGATCGGGTGCTCGCGAACGGCGCCAAGCATATTGATTTCCAGACCGACCCCAGCCGCTACCGGCACTGGACAATCGATGTCGCTGGCGATGTCGCGACTCTGACCATGGATGTCGACGAGAACGGCGGCCTATTCGAAGGCTATCAGCTCAAGCTCAATTCCTACGACCTTGGTGTCGATATCGAACTCGCCGACGCGGTGCAGCGGCTGCGCTTCGAGCATCCCGAAGTGAAGGTCGTGGTGCTGCGCTCCGGCAAGAATCGCGTGTTCTGCGCCGGCGCCAACATCCGCATGCTGGCGGGCTCGACCCACGCGCACAAGGTCAACTTCTGCAAGTTCACCAACGAGACCCGCAACGGCCTGGAAGACTCCAGCGAGAACTCCGGCCAGAAGTTCATCTGCGTCGTCAACGGCACCGCGGCCGGCGGCGGCTACGAACTGGCGCTTGCAACCGATCACATCATCATGGCCGACGACGGTTCGGCGGCGGTGGCGCTGCCGGAGGTCCCGCTGCTTGCGGTGCTGCCGGGCACCGGCGGGCTGACCCGCGTGGTGGACAAGCGCAAGGTGCGCCGCGATCACGCCGATTACTTCTGCACCATCGAGGAAGGCATCAAGGGCAAGCGCGCGGTGCAGTGGCGGCTGGTCGATGAAATCGCGCCCAACAGCAAGTTGGAAGCGAAGCTCGCCGAGCGCGCCAGGGCCTTGGCGGCGACCTCGACCCGCAACGGCGAGGGCCAGGGCATCTCGCTGACGCCGCTTCATCGCAAGATCGACGACAACGGGCTGCATTATGATTTCGTCGATGTCGAGATCGATCGCGGCCAGCGCATCGCCACCATCACCGTCAAGGCGCCGGAAGGCGCGCCGCCGGCCGATGTCGCCGGGCTGGTCGCGCAAGGCGATGCCTTCTGGTCGTTGCAGGTGGCGCGCGAACTCGACGATGCCATCCTGCATCTGCGCATCAACGAACTCGAGATCGCGATGCTGGTGTTCAAGTCGCACGGCGAGGGCGCCAACGTCTTGGCCTATGACGATTTTCTCGAGAAGAACAAGGCGCACTGGCTGGTCAACGAAATCCGCCATTACTGGAAGCGCGTGCTGAAGCGCATCGACCTCACCTCGCGTACGCTGGTGACCCTGGTGGAGCCGGGCTCCTGCTTCGTCGGCACGCTGGCCGAACTCGTGTTCGCGGCGGATCGCTCCTACATGCTGGTGGGGCAACGCGACGGCGACAACCGCGCGCCGCCGGCGATCGTGCTCAACGCCATGAACTTCGGCCCCTATCCGATGAGCCACGGCCTCACGCGGTTGCAGTCACGCTTTCAGGCTGATCCGAATGATGTCGACGCGGCGAAGGCCAGGATCGGCGAGGCGCTCGATGCCGAGACCGCCGAGGAACTGGGCCTTGTCACCTTCGCGCTCGACGATATCGACTGGGACGACGAGGTGCGCGTTTTCATGGAGGAGCGCACCAGCTTCTCCCCCGATAGTCTCACCGGCATGGAAGCCAACCTGCGCTTCGTCGGGCCGGAGACGATGGAATCGAAAATTTTCGCACGACTCACAGCGTGGCAGAACTGGATTTTCCAGCGGCCGAATGCGGTGGGCGAGGAAGGCGCATTGCGCCGCTACGGCACCGGCGTGAAGGCGCAGTTCGATATGACAAGGGTTTGAGTGTCGTCGCCGTCATGGCCGGGCTCGTCCCGGGCGTGACGAAGAGCTGAGGAATTTAAGTCGTCGTCATTGCGAGCGTAGCGAAGCAATCCAGAAAGTCACAGAGCAAGGACTGGATTGCTTCGTCGCTTCGCTCCTCGCAATGACGGATCAGGAGATGCAGGGAGGGAAGCGCCCCCATGTCCCGGGTCATTGCGGCACGAAGTGACGCGATGCAGAACCGGGACCGTCACGAAGGCCGCGTTTGAAACGGTCCCGGCTCTGCGATGCATCGCTCCGCGCTGCATCGCGTCCGGGACGCGAGACTGAACAGGGAGTACGCCATGAACATCATGAACGTCGACTACACCACCAAAATTCCGAACAACGTCGATCTCGCCTCCGACCGTCAGGTGTTGAAGGCGCTGGAGGGCTGGCATCCCGGCTATCTCGACTGGTGGAACGACATGGGGCCGGACGGTTTTCAGGAATCGCTGGTCTACTTGCGCACGGCGGTGAGCGTCGACCCGAAGGGCTGGGCCAAGTTCGATTACGTCAGGATGCCGGACTATCGCTGGGGCGTGCTGCTGGCGCCGCAGGACCCGGAGCGCAAGGTGAACTTCGGCGAGCACAAGGGCGTGGCCGCGTGGCAGGAAGTGCCGGGTGAATATCGCGCCATGCTGCGCCGTCTGGTCGTGATCCAAGGCGATACGGAGCCGGCCTCGGTCGAGCAGCAGCGCCATCTCGGCAAGACCGCACCGTCGCTTTACGACATGCGCAACCTCTTTCAGGTCAACGTCGAGGAAGGCCGCCATCTGTGGGCGATGGTCTACCTGCTGCAAAAGTATTTCGGCCGCGACGGCCGTGAGGAAGCCGACGATCTACTGCGCCGCCGCTCCGGCGATGAGGACGCGCCGCGCATGCTCGGCGCGTTCAACGAGGCGACACCGGACTGGCTGTCGTTCTTCATGTTCACCTTCTTCACCGACCGCGACGGCAAGATGCAACTCGAAAGCCTGGCGCAATCCGGCTTCGATCCGCTGTCGCGCACCTGCCGCTTCATGCTGACGGAGGAAGCGCACCACATGTTCGTCGGCGAAACCGGCGTCGGCCGTATCCTGCAGCGGACCTGCGAGGCGATGAAGCAGGCCGGCATCGAGGACCCGAACGAGATCGAGAAGGTACGCGCGCTCGGCGTCATCGACCTGCCGACGATCCAGAAGAAGATGAACCTGCACTATTCGCTGTCACTTGACCTGTTCGGCTCGGAAGTCTCCACCAATGCCGCGAATTTCTACAACGCGGGTCTGAAGGGCCGCTTCCAGGAAACCAAGATCGAGGACGATCACCGCCTCACCAACGACACCTATCCGGTGGCGAAGCTGGTCGACGGCAAGATCGTCATGGTCGACGAGCCGGCGCTTACCGCGCTCAACATGCGGCTGCGCGACGACTACACGCAGGATTGCGCCAAGGGCGTCGAGCGCTGGAACAAGATCATCGAGAAGGCGGGCGTCAACTTCCGTCTGGAACTGCCGCACACCGCGTTCCATCGCGACATCGGCGAGTTCAAGGACATCAACGCGACGCCGAAGGGCGTGCTGCTCGGCGACGCCGAATGGGCCAAGGTGCGCGACGATTATCTCCCCTCGAAGGCGGACGGCGACTTCATCGAGTCGCTGATGGTGCCGGTGAGCGAGCCCGGCCAGTTCGCCGGCTGGATCGCGGCGCCGAAAGTCGGTATCGACAACAAGCCCGGCGACTTCGAGTATGTGAAGATCGCGGCGTGATGCACAGCGTGCCCCGGGCGCGTTGCGGCACGGAGTGACGCGACGCAGAACCGGGGCCGTTATGAACGACGGTCACTCTGGCGATCCCGGATCAGCGGCGCACCGCTGCGCGGTGCACCGCGTCCGGGACACGGGATGAAATCATGAACGCTCCCCTCAAAAAGCAGCACCTGATCGATCCGGAGATCTGCATCCGCTGCAACACGTGCGAGGAGACGTGCCCGATCGATGCCGTGACCCATGACGACAACAACTATGTCGTCAACGTGGATATCTGCAACTACTGCATGGATTGCATTTCGCCGTGCCCGACCGGCGCCATCGACAACTGGCGCGTGGTGACGAAGCCCTATTCGCTGGAGGAGCAGTTTTCCTGGAGCGATCTGCCCGCACAGGAGGAGCTGGAGGCGGGCGATGCCGCCGTCAGCTCGATCGAGGCACTCGAGGATGAAGTCGGCGCATTGCTCGAGGAGGCGCGCAAGGGCCTCGGCGGCAAGGCCGTCGCGCCGCACTCGGCGAGCAAGCCGACGGTTAATCTCTACAACCGCGGCAAGCCGGCGAAGGCGACGGTCACCGGCAACTTCCGGCTCACCCACACGGATGCCGATTCCGATGTTCGCCACATCATTCTGGATTTCGGCGATCAGCCGTTTCCCGTGCTCGAAGGCCAGAGCATCGGTATCGTCGCGCCGGGCCTGGATGCCGAAGGCAAGCCGCATCTGGTGCGATTGTATTCGGTGGCGAGTTCGCGCGACGGCGAGAAGCCGAACGCCAATAACCTGGCGCTCACGGTGAAGCGCGAGCCGAACGGCGTCTGCTCGAATTTTCTGTGCGATCTGCAGCGCGGGGCGACGGTGGATGTCACCGGCCCGTTCGGGGCCACCTTCCTGCATCCGAACGATCCGGTCGCCAACATCATCATGATCTGCACCGGGACCGGCTCGGCGCCGTTCCGCGCCTTCACCGAGCGGCGGCGGCGCGCCATGCCCGATGCGGCGGGGCGGCTTCTGTTATTCTTCGGTGCGCGCCGCCCGGAGGAACTGCCGTATTTCGGCCCGCTGCAGAAAGTGCCGGACAAGCTGCTCGGCAAGCACTTCTGCTATTCGCGCGTGCCCGGTCAGCCGCGCGTCTACGTGCAGGATCGCATTCGCTCCGAAGCCGCCACCGTGTCCGCGCTGCTGAAAGACGCCAATACCCACGTTTACATCTGCGGGCTGAAGGGCATGGAGACCGGCGTCGACGAAGCCTTCGCGGACGTCTGCCGCGGCGCGTCCGCGGACTGGGC
>DASZVY010000031.1:0-49173 GCA_035546855.1 Nitrobacter sp.
GCCGTGGAACCATTTGGCGTAGTCGGTCGCGACCTGCGGGTTGCGGCGCTCCTCAGGCTCGAGCTGCGCATAGCGCAGCACCAGCGTCTGCGGGAACGTCAGCGTCGCCTCGCCAAAATGCAGCCAGTTGAGAAACGCGCCATAGTCCGGCTCGTTGGTCGTGACCGCCAGCGGCGTCGGACCGTAGCGCGTGACCAGATAATGCGCGATCGCCACCGATTCGGTCATCCGCGTATCCCCGTCGAGCAGCAGGGGAATGGTGCCGAGCGGATTGATGCCGAGATAGTCTTTCGCCAGGACGCGCGGCGGAAACGGCAGCATCCGCAGGTCATAGGACAATCCGAGTTCTTCCAGCGTCCACAACGGGCGGAACGAACGCGCCGCGGCGCAATGATAGAGCGTGATCACGCTAGTTCTCCGGTCAGGCTCGATGCCTACTGTACGAACAGCCACTTCAACATACCTTGTTTTGGTTGGGCCGCGATACCGACTCGTCGGATATTTTGGATAAGAAAGATAGGACATAGCCGATCTTCGATCCGGGCACATCATGTCTGCGGAGCCGAGGACGGATAATGCTGCAATGAGTATGGTTGGTGCGTTCGGGACCGAGCGCAGGTAGACTCATTGAGCTTTACGGGCCGAAGTCAAAATGCCAGCAAGGAATCCGGATGGATGACCTCCGCATCGGACCATTTCGCCACGTACGTTTCTTCGATCAAAACATAACTTCAGATCGGCCTATATCCTTCACAAGAGATAGCCCACGGTCAAGTCCACAACTCTCATCCGTCCTGAAGCCGTGCAGCGTGTGCCTCTCTTCTTGCATCGGATCGCGGCCGTCCCGACGTAAAACCTTGACGGCACCGAAGTTGGCTTTGAAGATTCCGCCTCTCAGGAAATCTCTCGGCGAACCATGGTAGCTGCATCGCACATCGCCTTAAGCTTTCCAAACGCGACCTCGCGCGGCATGTATTTCATGCCGCAGTCGGGCGCCGGCACCAAACGATCTGGCGCAACGTACTTCAGGCCATGTCTGATCCGATCTGCGACGGTGTCCACCGATTCGATCTCGGGGTTACCGAGATCGAGAACGCCGAGCATGATTTTCTTCGACGACAAATCCTTGAGCACGCCGAGATCGAGCTTCGGCTGGGCCGCTTCGATTGAGATCTGCTCCGCCGTTGTATCGGCAAGTTCCGACAGGAACGAATATCCGGCAGGCTTGGTCGATCCGGGTACGACAGCCGCATAGCCAAAACAGAGATGCACGACGGTAGGCACCGTAATCCCCTTCAGCGCGCGGTTGATCGCTTTGACCGCATAGCGTTTCGCCTGATCCGGATTGTTGCGAACCCAGGGTTCGTCAAGTTGGATAACGTCGGCTCCTGCCTTCTGTAGATCGAGCGCTTCGGCGTTGACCGCCTCGGCAAACGCCATCGCGAGCTCTTCCTCGTCCTTGTAGAACTCGTTCCTGGCCTGCTGGCTCATCGTGAACGGGCCTGGCAGGGTGATCTTCGCCGCACGATCGGTATGGCGGCGCAGAAATTCCATATCCTGCTGTTCGACCGGCTGCGTTCTCCGGATTTTGCCGACAACTCTTGGAACAGGCGTCGACTGCCCGGAGCGCGATACGATCGTCGCGGGATTATCGGCGTCGACGCCGTCAAGCGCTGTCGCAAACCGGTTCGAATAACTTTCCCGCCGGATTTCCCCGTCGGTCACGATATCGATCCCGGCGCGCTCCATGTCGCGGATCGCGACGATCGTCGCATCGTCCTGGGCTTCCGCAAGATGCGCCGCCGGAATTCGCCACATCTCGTGCATGCGGGTGCGTGGCACGGACTTCGACAACATCGCGCGATCGACCAGCCATTCCGGTTGCGGGTAACTTCCAACGACCGTCGTCGGCAAGATATGCTTTGGCAAGTTCACAATGCTTCTCCTTGGTCTTTGACGCGGGGCCATTCCAAATCGCTCAGGCTGCCTGGGTTGCGGCCGCGACTTCATCCCGGACCGGATTGCGAAGGATTCCGATTCCCGAGACCTCTACCTCGACGACGTCGCCGTGCTTGAGCCAGAGCGGAGGCACGCGATAGGCGCCGACGCCGCCCGTGGTGCCCGTGACGATGACATCGCCCGGCACAAGCTCCGTGAAGGTCGAACAATAGGCGATCAACGTCGGCACATCGAACACCAGATCGGAGATCGGTGCCGCCTGCACTTCCATGCCGTTGACCCTGGTGGCGATGGTTTGCTTGCTGACATCCGGGATCTCGTCGGTCGTCACCATCCACGGGCCAAAGCCGCCGGTCCCGGAAAAATTCTTGCCCGGCGTGAATTGCGACGTGTGCCGCTGCCAGTCGCGAATGCTGCCGTCGTTGTAACAGGCATACCCGGCCACGTGCTGCAACGCGCGCTCCCTGGCAATTCGCCGGCCGCCCTTGCCGATGATGACCGCAAGCTCGCCCTCATAGTCGAAGCGCTCGGACTCCGGCGGACGGATCATTGGCTGGCCGCTGCCAACCTGGCTGTTGGCGAAGCGGGTGAAGATCATTGGATGCGGCGGCGTCGGATGTCCGCTCTCGGCAAGATGCGTGGCGTAGTTCACGCCGATGCAGAAAATCTTGTCCGGATCGGGCACGGTTGGAAGCAGCGCGACATCCGCCAGGGCATGATCCGCGCGCTCACCCTGCATCTTGCGTAGATCGTCGAGCGATCCGCCTGCGAGCAGCGATTTGAGGGTAGGAAAATCCTTCAGACGCCGGCCGGCATCGACGATACCGTCTTCCGTCACAACTCCGTAGCTGGCGGCCGAACCGGCCTTGAAACTCGCAATCTTCATTGTCTGATACTTTCTTCGATGCGTGAAACGTAAGACTCAATCGGCAGAACGACTCTGCCGGAACGGATCGGAACACAGGCCGGCGGAAATTCCTGATGAACCCGCGCACCCATCTCGGCGGCGCGGTCGAGAAATTCGTCGAGGTGGCGCATCGCCCCGGTCGGGAGATCGTGCACCACCATCAGGCTCCAGTCCTGCGAGCGGCATTGCGCCAGCGCGCGATCGACCCAGCCGTCAGGATCCTCCCAGTCGCGCGGGATCGCATTCCAAAGCACGCAGCTATATCCGCCCTGGATCAAGTGCTCCACGACCGACGGCTTCAGAAGGCCATCGTTGAGATGGCCGCCACCCCC
This sequence comes from Nitrobacter sp., assembly GCA_035546855.1. Taxonomy (GTDB): domain Bacteria; phylum Pseudomonadota; class Alphaproteobacteria; order Rhizobiales; family Xanthobacteraceae; genus Nitrobacter. The sequence goes on from DASZVY010000031.1 coordinate 3,199, forward strand.
GAACGGCCGGAACCAGCGCTGCGGATGCGCGAGATCGGCAATGAGCTTCTGGGTGCGCGCGATTTCATGCTCTGCTGACTCGGGATCGTCCTGCCGGCCAAGCGGCAACGAATGCGTATAGGTGTGATTGCCGATCCAGTGACCTTCGTCATGCACCTGTGCCGCCAGACGGCGCCGCGCGGGATCGGCGAGTTTCTCACCGATCACAAAGAACGTCGCGCGGACACCGCGGCGGCGCAGGACATCCAGTACGCCGGGCGTAACATCAGGTTCCGGTCCATTATCGAATGACAGGGTCAGATCGAACACGTCGTCGCTCCATCAGCCCGCGGGTTGCAGTGCGGGGCCAATATCGCGGCTCTCGGCCTGCCCTCCGCGCAATCCGGTCTGCCAGATCGACGCCTTCTGTTCCAGCCACCTCAATGCCGCGTTGAAGGCGACAGTCAACGCGAGAACCAGAAGAACGCCGGCAAACACATGCGGGCTGTCGAGAATGGTGCGATAGCGCGAGATCAGATAGCCGATGCCAGCCGACGAGATCAGCATTTCAGACACGACGACGCCGACGATGACCAGCGCGCCGCCGACTCTCAATCCGGACAGCACCGTCGGGATCGCTGCAGGAAGGATGACGCGCACCATCCGCTGGCTCAGCGTGGCGCCCATGCTGCGCGCGGCCACCAACAACTGCGGATCGATGGTCTGGATGCCGGCGGCGGTCGACAGCATGGTCGGCAGGAAACCATAGATGGAAGCGAACGCGATCTTTGATTCGGAGCCGATGCCGAGCCACACGGTGAATACCGGATAAAGAATCACCAACGGCACTGCGTAGAGACTGGAAACCATCGGCATGACGAGAACACGCGGGCGTGGCAGGCTGCCCACGACGGCGCCCGCCAGAATGCCGAAACCGCAGGCAAACACCATGGACACCGCGATCTCGTAGAGCGTCACAACCAGCGCATGCCCGTATTCGGCGGCGTCTCTCCATCCTGCGACCAGCGTCGACGACAGCGACGGCAGAAACAGCTCGGGAATAAGGCCCGTGCGCGGCAGCACCTCCCACAGAACGATAAGGGAAAGCACGATCAGGCGGCGTAGCGTGGTTGCAGACATGGTAACGCTCATGCCGATTTTCGAATATGCCGCCAGATGCGGTCGCGCAGATTGCCGAACACATCGCCGCTGAGCATTTCGTAGGTTCGGGGCCGCGGCAAGGAGACGGTCAGGCGATCGACGATGCGTCCGGGGCGCGCCGACATGACGACGACTTCGTCGGCAAGGTAGACGGCTTCGGTCAGGCTGTGCGTGACGAATACAACCGTTTTACCCGTTGCCGCCCAGATGCGCAGCAGTTCATCTCCCATCGTCATGCGGGTCTGTTCGTCCAGCGCCGCAAACGGCTCGTCCATCAGAAGCACCGGGGGATCCTGAACGAGGCCGCGCGCGATCGATACACGCTGCTTCATTCCGCCCGACAGTTCATGCGGATGACGTTTGCCGAAACCGTCAAGTCCGACCAATTTTAGCGCATCCTGCGCCTTGGCGCGGCGTTCTGCCTTGGTTACGCCGCGGAGCGTGAGCGGAAATTCGACGTTTTCCTCAGCGGTTAGCCACGGAAACAGGCTTGCTTCCTGGAACACGACACCGACACGATCCGGATCGGGCTTCGCAATCGGCGCGCCATTGATCAGAACCGTGCCCGACGTCTGCTGACGCAGGCCAGCCATCATCATCAACAATGTCGATTTTCCGCACCCGCTCGGTCCGACCAGAACGACGAAGCGGCCCGGCTTGACCTCCAACGATACATCCTCAAGCGCCGTCACGTCCTGCGTGGAGGTCCGAAAGACCTGTCCGACATTGCGGACCTCGACTGCGCCCGCGCGCGAGGCAGGCTTGAGCGGAGTTACGTTCGCCAATGGCTGCATCGTGTTTCAATCCATCTGATGAGTTCGTTGAAGGCAACGGCAATCACCGAGATCATCACCACGCCAGCGAGCAATTGCTTCATCTGAAAGTTTTCGCCCCACGTCGCGATCTGATGGCCGATGCCGTTCCGCGAGGCATACATTTCCGCGAGCATGACACCGGTCAGATTGAAGATCATCGAAATTCGCAGCGCTTCCAGCAGCACCGGAAGCATGCTCGGCAAATACACCCGGAATGCGGTCTGCGCCGGGGTAGCGCCGTAGGATCGCGCAACCGTGAGATGCTCAATCCTAACGGATTCGACCGCCGCGGTTGTCGACATGATCACGATGAAGATCGTGGAAAAGAAACCGTAGCCGACCTTCTCCGCGAAGCCGACGCCGAACACCAAGATGAACATCGGCAGGAAGATCGATTTCGGAATGCTGAACGCGAAGAACAGTAGCGGCTTCGCCACGTCGGCAAAGTAGCGGTTTTCCGCGATCAGAAATCCGATCAGAGCCCCGAGCGGAACAGCGAGGACAAACGCGGTCATGACCTCGCTTGCCGTTACGATGAGATCGTCGCGGACGCTGGCGCGTTGCAACAATTTTCCGAGCATGGCCAGCGAATCTGATGCCGAGGGAAGCAGCCGCGGATTGACGAGTCCGGTGCGCGACAGTGTTTCCCACAGCAGGAACACGGCGATCACGACAGCAATGCGTGCCAGCTTGAATCCCAGTGTTCCGCTCATCATCCCGCTCAGATCTTGGTTGGAACGATCTTGAACCGTGTTGACACAATATCCGCGGCCGGCACCAGATCCTTCATGCCGCCGAGCTTGGCCATGTCGAGCGCGAGTTGAAGTTCCTTCTCGATGTTGGGCGCATCCATATTCCCGTTGGTTTCCAGCTTCAGGATGGTGTTCTCGTATTCCATCGCGGCAATCTCGGCCGGGATTTCATAGAGATCGGCGATCAGCTTCACCGTGACGTCACGATGACCGCGCATGAAGTCGAGCGCGCCATACAGCGCATTCAGAGCTTTCTGCAGGGCTTCAGGTTTCTCCTGAATATACTTGTCGGTTGCGATCCAGCCGGCGGTGAGATTGGGCGGAACCTCCTTGGAATAGTCGAGGATCATGCGCGCTTCGCCCGACTTCGAGATCTGAAAACTCAGGGGCGAATACACCACCGCGGCATCGACGTTGCCGGCGAGCAGGTTGGGTACGAGGCCACCGCCGCCGACCGGCACACGGGTGAAATTGATCTTTTTCTCCTGCTGGGTCCACAGCGCCAGGAGGTCGGAGCCGGAGCCGGCCGACGTGATGCCGACCTTCTTGCCTTCCAGATCCTTCACAGTGAGCTTCGAGTTCGACAGCACCATGAGCTGCCAGCCGAAATTGCCCATCGCAGCGCTGGCGACGACTTTCGACATCACGCCCTTCTTGCGGCCCGCCGAAGGCAGGGAGCAGGCATCGAGGATCAGATCGGACGCGCCGGCGGCCATCGCCTCGAATGTTTCTGCCCCGCCACGATAGATCGTCAATTCCGCATCAATGCCCTCCTTTTGGAAGAGCTTCTGCTGCACGGCAGTTTGCGCAATTGTCGTCGGCCAGTAGGTTTTTGTCGGCAGGCCGATGCGGACCTTTTCCGCGGCTTGCGCGACTCCCGGGATCGCCAGCAAAGCTGTCGATGTCATGGTCGCCAGCATGTGGCGGCGTGTGATGATCATATCGTGCTTCCTCTCTGTTTGTTCATTTGATCGGAAAGCTTGCTGCCTTCCGTTTTAGCCGGGCCCGACTCCCTCGCCTCTTGCAGATGAAGCCAGTTCCACGAGACGCATTGTGGTCATGAAATGATCGGAGAGCGCGGCGACGGCCGCATCCGCATCGCGTCGGAGAACGGCTTCCACGATCGCCGCGTGCTCGGCAGCGACATCGCGCGGTTTGCCCACTTCTCGGCGAATCGATAGTCGGCGATACCGCTCGCTCTGCTCATGAAGGACGTCGCGGAAACCAAGAAGCCATTGCGAGCCGCAGGCGTTTACCAGCGCGCGGTGAAAAACGTGATGACGCAGGATCCATGGTTCATAATGATGTGTCGGATTCTCGGGATGGCGATAGGGAACAGAACTCAGGTCCGCAAACGCGACTTCGATGGACGACAGCCATGTGCCGTCTCCACGTTCAATGGAGCGGCGCAGCGCTAAACTCTCAATATCGATGCGTGTGCGCGTCACGTCTTCGAGATCGGCAAGCGAGACCGGACTGACCCGAAAACCCCGCTGATCAGACGCCTGAACCAGCCCATCCGCGACGAGACGCGACAACGCTTCACGCACGGCCGCAAGGCTGACCGCAAACTGCTTAGCCAGACCGGAAATGTGGAGCTTTTGGCCGGGCGATAGCCTCGCCGAAAGAATGTCGGAGCGAAGACGCGCATAGACGGCAGACGTCAACGTCCGCGGACCGCTGGTCTCGTCATTCACAAGGAAATCGAGTGAAAGGGCTTCCATCGACTAGAAGATTGACGAAGGTAGAAGCAATCGTCAATCGAAAATCGATATTTTTCTCATGCGCTATTCGGCAGGGCATGGACAACAGCCGCGAGCGGCGATCATCGAAGGTCGAATGTTGCGCTGCACACCGGAGAGCAGAGCGCGTGGCAATTATGATGGCGCCAAGCGCAAGAAGGGCTCCAAGCTGGCCACATGCTAGCGCTCCACGCTACCCCTGCCAGCGTGGGAGATCGAGACGCTATCGGCCGAATGGCCGAGGATATCCAGGCTGCGGCGGGTGAAAATATCGAGATAGCTTTTGTCGAAAGACGCTGGTTGGTCAAGCGCACCTTCGCATGGGCAACGCGGTTCCGAAGACTCGTGAAAGACTATGAGCGATGCGCAGCCACCCTCGCTAACATGCACATCATCGCATTCGTCGGCGTCATGCTCAAAAGCGCCGCAAAACTCACCGCTGGTTCCTAATAACCTCTAACGTCTTGCCCTCGAGGGTGATGGTGGCGTCACAACCAAGTGGACGATAAATCACCCAAGAGGCGCTTTCGAAGTGCGATCTTATCGATCTTCTCGGTTTTTCCCTTCGGAAGCTCAGGCCAAAGGCTGATTTCGTCCGTGCAAAGAAGCGCCTGCAATTGGGCGGAGGTGACAATGGGCGTCCCCTCCCTCGCCACCAAGCACATCGCCGTGAAGGCTCAAAAAGGCACTTCAATCGCATTACGGAAGAGCCAACCCGGCTGATCGATATCCGCGATACGGTACGCGAGAGGCGAAGACTTTTGGCTCGATTCCTTGGAGACCACGACTAATGTTTAGAGAAAAACCCTTTCCGCATCAGAGCGCCGCCATTTTTGCCGGCCGGATCACGATTGCGAAGAGTGTCAAACACTATGATCGGGGCGGGAGGATCCACGTCCAATAGCAGAATCGAAGTCTCGCCTTCCGCGGTTGACAATACGCCGGCGTCGCCGGACCATCGAATTGGCAAATTCAGGGACGTCGCCGCGATGGATAACGGGAGAGACTCATGATTTTCAGGCTTCTGGCTGCGGCCGCGGTGGCGTCGTTAGCGCTCTCGGTTCCAGCGCTGGCACGATCCCATCATCATTGGCGCCATCATTATCACCATCACCGGCACCACGGGACCGGGCTGGATGTCTTCAATCACAACTACGGACCGAGCCTGCTGCCGGGCCGCTCCTTCGCGACCTACGACGGTCCGCTCCATGTGCGCTGCAAACGCAACGCCGCCGCCTATCGCGGGCAGGACGGCCGCGCCCATCCGTGCAACTGACCCGGCACGGGTTCCATCGCCGTTCCGGACTCGTTAACGACCGCTGTGCATGAGGCCGCCCCGGCTGTGGCGCCTTTGTGGCCGTCCCGCTATGCTCTCCCTCCAGCAAGAAGAAGAGCCTGCGGGGGCATGGCATGAGTAACCCGGAGTCGGAATTCGATCACGACCGGTACCAGCGGCTGCTGGCCGAGGCGACCGACGAGGCAAAGCGGCTGGCGCTGATCGATCTTCTGATCGAGGAAAAGGCGCGCGACAGGCTGATGCGCCAGAGGATCCACAGTCTCGGCCTCACCCGGCCGGTCGATTTCGCGCGCGACCGCGACGGTCCTTCAAAGTAGGAATCGTCAGGCTGCGCGGGTTTCGACCATCGCCCGCATCCGTTCGACGGCGGCATGCGGCGCGGTGAGCACGGGCACGCCGACCACCTTGCGGACATGGGCAGCGGCGCGCGAGGTCGAAAAGTGCGCCAGCATGATCGCGTCGCAATCCCCGAGTTCCGGCGCACGCGCGGCCACCAGCCGATTGTGCGCCTCGGCATCGCCGGCGCGCAGCAGGCGCATGGCATCGTCGACGACGATGGTGGTCAACGTCGCCAGCTTGCCTGTGCGGCCGACGTATTCGTCGAACTCCTCGGTCATGGTGCTGACCGACGGCGCGAAGGTCGCGAGCATGCCGATGCGGCGGCCTTGCGCGACCGCGGCCTCGAACATGGCCTCGTTCGGCTTCAGCACCGGCACGGATACGGACGCCGCGAGGCGCTCGATGGCCGGGCCGAATGCGGAGCACGTCACCAGGATTCCGTTCGCCCCCATGCGCGCGCCGTATTGGCCAAACCCGACGAACCGCTCGATCATGCCTTGCGTCAGGTCGCCGTCGCGGGCGCGATCGATCGACAGGCCGTCGTCCAGCAGGTTGACGATCTCGGCCTCGCGCCAACGCTCTTCAAACGCGGTTTGAATGGGCTGCATCGCAACCGGCGTGGCGTGAAGGAGAACGATGCGAGGGGGCATGATCGGATATCCCTGTTCGGCACCCAACTAGGCCCGCGAACAGCCACCGTCAATGCGGCTGATCGGAGACGCAGGCTCGCGGCGCGATTGACCTGCCGGTCCCGATCGGTGACAAATCCCCAACAACAAGACTCGGAGCGAGACGGCGATGGCCGATCAATTCCCTGCGCTGAAAGTGATGTGCGCGCTGGCCGTGCGCGAGGCTTTCGACCGCGTCATCGTGCCGGATCTTGCCGCTGCGGGTCTGTCGCTCGACATCGACTGGAATCCGACCACGGTCATCATGAAGAAGATCGCCGACGGCGCGCGTCCGGACGCGCTCGTCATCATGACCGAAGCCATGGACCAGCTCGCGGGACAACGCCTGATCGATCCTGCAAGCCGGTTCACCGTGGTGCAAAGCCGCGTCGGCATCGCCGTCCCGAAGGGTGCGCCGCATCCCGACATCTCGACGGTGGAGTCCTTCAAGCGGGCGCTGCTCAACGCCCGCTCGGTCGCCTACTCGCAGGCCGGCGCGAGCGGCATTCACTTCCGCAGCGTGCTGGACAAGCTTGGCATCGCCGACGCCATCAAGGCGCAGGCCACCGTCATCCCCGCGGGCTTCACGGCGGAAAAGCTCGTCACCGGCGAGGCCGATATCGCGGTCCAGCAGATCAGCGAACTGATGACGGTGCCGGCGGCCGATATCGTCGGCCCCTTCCCGGACGCAGTGCAGAAGGCGTCGGTGTTTGCCGCGGCGGCGGTGGTTGGCACACCGCATCGCAACGCAGTTGGCCGCTTTCTCGATGCGCTGCGTTCGCAGCGCGCGCTGGACGCCTATCGTGCGACGGGACTCGATCTCATCGCCTGAGCACCCGTCAGTCGCCCTGCTTGCGGTGAGATGCGGCGATGACCCGCGACAGCACTGGCCAGTAGAGATCGCCGAACCCGCTCTCGGTCGCCTTGTCGAGCAGCCGCCCCGCCAGTTCGGCGCCTTCGAGGCGGATGTCGACGGATTGCGCCAGATCGAGCGCGTAGGCGAGGTCCTTGCGCGCATATCGCGTCGAGAAAGCGCGTTCGGGGAACGCATCCGGCAGCATCGCCTTCACGCCGTGGTTGCGCAGCGCAAAGCTGTCGGCCGAACCCTTCATCAGCGTCTCGAACAGCAGGCGACCGTCGAGACCGGCGCGCCTTGCAGTTTCCAGCGCTTCGGCCAGCGCCACCACCGTCTGCATCAGCACCATGTTATTGAGGATCTTCACCACCTGCCCCGAGCCGACGGGACCGCAGTGGGTGATGTCGGTGGCGAACGCTTCGATCAGCGGCCTGAGTTTTGCAAAGCTTGAGTCCGTCGCGCCGACCATGACGCTGAGCGTGCCCTCCTCCGCTGCCTGCCGCGTTCGCGCGATCGGCGCGTCGGCATAGTCAGATCCCTTGGCGGCAAAGCGCTGCGCCAGCGATTTCGTCAGTTCGACGGCCGAGGTGCCGAGATCGACGATGGTGTGCCATGGTTTCGCATGCGCGAGCAGGCCATCCGGCCCGCCGCACACCGCCTCGACATGCTGGCCGCTCGGCAGCGCCATGAAGATCACACCGCATTGAGCCGCGAGATCGGCGAGCGACGCCGCGCGCGTCACGCCGGCGGCAGCGAGGCGTTGGAGAGGCTCATCGGCAAGATCGAAACCGACGACCGGACGCCCACTCTTGCGCGCGAGATTGCGGCAAATCGGCTCGCCCATGACGCCGAGACCGACAAACCCGATTGCCTCCGACATGAGCCGCCTCCGTTTTGCATTGGACTTCAAGCCAGATTATTGAGGCGACTTTTCCATCTGACGCAAGCCCTGCCGGCGCAAACGAGAGCTGCAGCCCGCGGTCGGATTGAGGAAATCGAGCGTGGCGGGAAGTTCGCAGCGAAGGACGCTCCCAGGCATGCGAATTGCGGAATCGGGACACTAGCCGTTCCGCTCCATGCCGATGTAACCTGAACGGGAGATAACCGGCCGCCGTCATGCGGCCACGCACATAGGGCGAGCGCAATGGCGGTGTATGACGACCAGAACATCTTCGCGAAAATTCTTCGCGGCGAAATTCCCTGCTTCAAGGTCTACGAAGATGCGCGCACCTTCGCATTTCTCGACATCATGCCGCGCTCGCCAGGACATACGCTGGTGATTCCGAAGGCTCCCGCCCGCGGCATCTTCGACATCTCATTCGACGACTTTGCCGATGTCGCGCGGACAGCGAAACGGATCGCGATCGCCTCAGTCAGGGCCTTCGAGGCCGATGGCGTCATCGTGCAGCAGTTCAGCGAGCCGGCCAGCGGCCAGGTGGTGTTTCACCTGCACATGCATGTGATGCCAATGACCGAGGGCGTCGAGTTGCTGCCGCCGCAGACCCGCCAGGAAGACATGACGGTGCTGGAGGATCACGCCAAACGACTGATCGCGGCGCTCGGCGCAAGATGACCGCCGCCGGTCCTTACACGCCGAGGTAGCGCTGCAGAAGTTCCGGCTGCGCCTTGATCTCCTGCGCCGGCCCTTCGTGCACGATGTGCCCGTTGTTGATGATGTAGACGCGCTGCGCCAGCGTGAGCGTCGCCGCGAGGTTCTGCTCGACCAGCACGATGGTCTGTCCCGCCGCCGCGAGATCGCGGCACGCGCGCATCAAATCCTTGACGATGACCGGGGCCAATCCCTCGAACGGCTCGTCGAGCAGGATGATCTTGGGATCGCGCACCAGCGCCCGTGCGATCGCCAGCATCTGCTGCTCGCCGCCCGAGAGCTCGGTGCCGCGATTCAACCGCCGCTCCCTCAACCGCGGGAACATCTCGTAGATGCGCTCAAGCGGCCAGCGGTTCGAGGCGGTCAGGCCGGCGATGACGATATTCTCCTCGACGTTGAGGCTGCCGAAGATGCGGCGCTCCTCGTGCACGAGCTGCATGCCCGCCTGCGCGATCTTGTGGCTCTTGCGACCGGCGACGTCCGTGCCGTCGAAGATCACCTGCCCGGCGCGCGGCGTGACGACACCCATCAGCGACTTCAGCGTCGTGCTCTTGCCCGCGCCGTTGCGGCCGAGCAACGCCACCACCTCGTTGCGCTCGACGCGCATCGAGACATCGAAGAGGATATGGGAATCCCCATAATAGCTGTTCAGACCCTTGACCTCGAGCAGGCTCATGCGTCGAGCACTCCGTGAACGCCGCCGAGATAGGCTTCCTGGACTGTGGCGTTGTTCTTGATTTCGTCCGGCGTCCCCTCGACGAGGAGCCGGCCTTCCTGCAGCACGGTGACGCGTTCGACGAGTTCGAACAGCGAGTCCATGTCGTGATCGATGATGATCATGGTGCGGCCCTGACTGATCGACTTCAGGAGCTTCACCGTCTCGACGCGTTCGCGCGGGCTCATGCCGGCGAGCGGTTCGTCGAGCAGCAGCAGCGTCGGCGACGTCGCCAGCGCCAGTCCGATCTCGAGCCGGCGTTTCTCGCCATAGGCAAGCTCGGACACCGGCGTATCCAGCCGCGTCTCCAGATTAACGAGTTCGCTGGTGCGCTGGACTTGTTCCGCAAGGCCGGAAACGGCGTTGAGGCTGCGGAACATGTCGAGACGGAACTTGCCGCGCAGTTCGGCGAGCGCCGCGACCGTGAGATTGTCACGCACCGTCAGACCAGCGAACAACTGATTGACCTGGTAGCTTTTGGTGAGGCCAAGCTGGCAGACGTCCGTGACGCTCATTCCGGTGATGTCGCGGCCTTCGAATACGATTTTGCCCGAGGTGGGAGGCACTTCGCAGGTCAGCATCTTGAAGAAGGTCGACTTGCCGGCGCCGTTCGGGCCGATGATGCCGCGCAGTTCGCCGCGATTGACGGTGAAATTGATGTCGCTGTTGGCGACGAGGCCGCCGTAGCGCTTGGTCAGGCCGGTCGCCTGCAGGATCGGCCCCTTGGCGTCGTCCCCGCGACGGTGCGGCGCCGGCATCGGCGCAGGCGCCGGTTCATGGGCGATTTCGGCCTCCGCCGCCTTCTGCTCGTCCGCCGCCGTCATGCCGGGAGACACGATATCCGGCGTAACCTTCGCATCACGCGTTCCGGTGGCAAGACGGTAGAGATCGACGAAACCGCCGATGATGCCGCGGCGCAGGAAACAGACCAGCAGCACGAAGACCACGCCCAGCACGAGCTTCCATGCCGCGCCGAGCCCCAGCGCCGACTGCAGGAAATCCTGCAAAAACAGCCATACGGCCGCGCCCACCAGTGGGCCGAACAGCGTCCCCGGACCGCCGATCGCGGTCTGCATGATCAACTGACCCGACGTATCGAACATGAACGCGTCGGGCGGCATGAACGCCTGCATGGACCCCAGCAGGCCGCCGGCAAATCCGGCATAGGCGGCCGCGATCACGAACGCGGTCAGCTTGTAACCGTGGATGTTATGGCCGACCGCGGTCGCGCGCAGCGGATTGTCGCGGATCGCGCTGAAGATCGCTCCCACCGGGGAGCGCACGATACGAAGCGCGATGACGACGCCAATGAAATAGCACGCCGCCAGGAACACGTAGAGCGACCAACCTGTCGTGAAATGGAATGTGGTGAAGCCGAGATCGATGCTGGGCGTCGGCACGCCCGGCAACCCGTTTTCACCGCCGGTCCAGTGCGCCAGCGGATTGAACTCCACGAAATAGAACACTTCGGCGATCGCGACCGTAATCATCGCGAAGTAGATGCCGGTCCGGCGCAACGCGATCAGCCCGACAAGGTAGCCGGTGACGGCCGCGGCGATCATACCGATCACAAGCGCCAGAAGCACATTGGGAAAGCCGGCCCGGGTGAGCAGATAGGCCGCGACGAAACCGCCGGTGCCGTAGAAGGCCGACTGACCGAACGACAATAGGCCGGTGAAGCCGAACAGGATGTCAAATCCGAGACCGAACAGGCCCCAGACCAGAATGCGGTTCACCGTATTGGGTGCAAAGCCGAGATGCGGCAACACGAACGGCGCGGCAATCAAACCGACGGCCGTGAGGATCTCGACCAAAAAAGGACGTTGCTTCAGCATCTGACAACCACGCTCATTCGCGACCCTGGGTGCCAAGCAGCCCATGCGGCCGCAGCACCAGCACAAGCGTCATTGCGACGAACAGCATGACATAGGCGTAGCTCGGATCAATCATTGACGTAATACTGATGATTTCGCCGGCGATCAGACCGCCGAGAATGGCGCCCGGGAACGAGCCGACCCCGCCGATCACCACGACGACGAAAGTCTGAACCAGAATGTCGTCGCCGATGCCTGGCGTCAGCGACACCACGGGCGCATTGACAATGCCGGCGAAGCCAGCGGCCATCGCGCCGATGCCGAACACGATCATGAAGACGCGATAGACGTTGATGCCGAGCGAGTCGACCATCACCGAGTCCTCAATGCCGGCGCGCACGATCATGCCGAGCCGCGTGCGATAGAGCACGATGAACAGGACCGCGAGCGCGATGGCCACGATGCCGACTACCGCGAGACGATAGGTCGGATAGAACATGAAGCCCAGCGAGGTGATGCCCTGAAACAGCGGCGGAGGCGGCACGATCTGGGACTGGCTCGAGAAGATGAACCGAACGATCTCGACGAAGCAGATGCCGAGGCCGAACGTCACAAGCAACTGGTCCTCGTGCGGACGATGATAGAAATGGCGAATGATGACGCGCTCGATCACGATCCCGAGCAGCATAACGAACAGCGAACCCGCAATGACGGCGAGAACGAACGAGCCGGTGTAGGTATAGGCCACGTAGCCGGCATAGCCGCCGACCATGAACATCGCGCCATGCGCGAGGTTCAATACGCCGAGCGTGCCGTAGATGATCGTCAGCCCGGAGCTGATCAGCGCCAGCAACGCGCCGAGCGCCAGTCCGTTGAAAACCTGGGAAACGAAATTTGGCCAGTTGATCATGAAGGGGCAATCGTCGGGCTTGGTTGAAAAGAAAGCGGTTCGGCGAACGCATACTAACACACAAAACCGGCGCCGCGGGCCGTGAAAGCACCCGCGACGCCGGTGTCTCCGTCAGATCAGGTATAGTCGCCGAGCTTGCAGCCGAACGCATCCGGCTTCTGCATCAGCCCCTCACCCGGGACGATCTCGACGATGTCGTAGTAGTCTTCCTTATTCTTCATCGCCTTCGGATCCTTGCCCCTGACGATGATAACCGGACGGACGCACTGGTGGTCTTGCGGCCGGTAGTGCACGTCGCCGAGCAGGGACGGAATGGTCTCGCCCTTCTCGTAGGTCTTGATGACATCCGGCGGATAGAAGGTGCCGGCTTCCTCGACCATGTGCGCCCACTGCGCGAAGCTGACGTATGAGTTTTCCGCGCCCCACTCGGGCTGGTAACCGTACTTCTTGTTGAACGCTTCGTTGAACATCTTGGCGAGCGGATACTTGTCCTCGACCGTCCACCAGTAGTCGGTCGCGGCGTAAACGCCGGCCATCAGGCCGCCGCCGACCTCGCGGGCCAGGAATGGCACCTGATACGGCACGACCAGCTTCATCTTGTCGAGCACGCCGAACTGCTTGGCCTGCTGGATCGACAGCACGGCGTCGTGGCCCCAGTTGACGTTGATGAGCAGTTCCGCGCCGGAGTTGGCGATGTTGAGCAGGTAGGACGAATAGTCCGGCGCGCCGAGCGGCGAGACCTGGTTGGTCACGGTGGTCCAGCCCGCGTCCTTCGTCATGTCCTGCATCGACTTGGTCACGGTGTGGCCGTAGGTGTAGTCCGGCGTCATGTAGGCGACTTTTTTGTTCTTGCCGAACTGCTTGATGAGGACCGGCGCGATCGCCGCCGCCGCCGTCTGGCCGTAGAAGCCCTGACGGAAACCGTAGCGCACGCAGTCCTTGCCGGTGGTGTCGTTGGAGCCGGAGATCGCCGCCACGTAGAGAACGTGCTCGCGCTGCGCCAGCTTGTTGAGCGCGACAGCGACGGCGCTCGATGTCGAGCCGGTCATCAGCACAACCTTGTTTTCGCTGATGAAGCGCTGCTGCGCCTGGACCGCCTCGTTCGGCTTCGCGCCGGAGTCCGCGACCACAAGTTTCACTTCCTTGCCGAGCACGCCCTTTTTGGTCTTCGGCGACAGCTTCTTCATCAGCTCATGGCCGGAGTTGAGGTGCTCGACCGCGAGTTCCATGCCCTTGAGCTCGTCTTCACCCTGCACGGCGTAGGTGCCGGTGCGCGGCACGGCGGCGCCGATCGTCACCGTCGACCCCGACGAGCCGGCCGGCCAGGTCCCGATCGGCGGCTTGTCGTCGGCGAAGGCCGGGATGATGAAGCCCGCGGGCAGCATCGCGCCGCCGACGAGCCCGGCACCGCCCTGCAGCAGGCTGCGCCGCGAGACTGCCGAATTCAAACTCTGCTCGAGAAATTTCTTCATACGCATAGTCCTCCCAAAAAAGTCTCGTTATCGTTGACGACTGGCGCACGTCGTTGTCCGACGGATCCGCTGGCATGGCTTTCAGGGTGCCAACTACGCTGTCCGGTTCCTTGTCCTAGATTTCCTGTCGCCCCTTCGCTGTCAATGTCACTTTCGTCGAAGAAAGCCCCGTTATTACAACGTATATTGCCGAAATGACTGGCAGGCGTCCCAGCCGGGCCGCAGCCTCGACGGAATCCCGGAGCCGGTCAACGATCCCGGATCGGCATCGGCGCATGCCTGATCCGCCTTGGGGCGGGGGTCGTTGCAAAGACCGATGCGGCTTGAAACAATAGGCCCGAGAAACAATCCGCCTCAGGCGCGCCGCGTCCATCACAAGACCTGCATCACAAGACCTGCGTCCTGCGGGCGATTAACGAGGAAGCCCCATGCCGATGATCCAGGCCGACCGTCTGACCCGTATCGGCGCTGCGCTGCTCAAGGCCGCCGGGGCATCCGATGAGGAAGCCGCGGCCGTCGCGACCGGGTGTGTCAACGCCAACCTCGCAGGCCACGACTCGCACGGGGTGATCGCGATCCCGACCTATATCGACCGCATCAAGGTGGGGCACATCGTCCCGGGAGCGCCCTGGACCATCGTGCAGGAATCGCCGACCACAACGGTCATCGACGGTCATTGGGGGTTCGGTTTTCACGTCAACGCCAAGGCGATGGAGCTGACGATCAAGAAGGCCAAGACCGCGAATGTCGCCGCCTGCACGGTTTTCCGCCAAAGCCATGTGGGGCGACTTGCCGCCTATCCCTTGATGGCGATGCGCGAAGGCATGATCGCGCTGGCGACCGCCGATTCCGGCCGCTCGCCGAAGCATGTCGCACCGTTCGGCGGCCGCGAAGCGCGGCTCGGCACCAATCCGATCTCGATTGCCGTGCCGTCGGACCTCGAAGCGCCGTTCTATCTGGACATGGCGACATCGGCCGTGGCGGCCGGCAAGATCAATCTGGCCGCAGCGCGCGGCGACAGCATCCCGACCGGCTGGATCGTCGACAAGGACGGGCGCCAGACCACGGACCCCGCCCAGTTCAAGAAGGGCGGCGCCTTGCTGCCGCTCGGCGGCACCGAGGGCTACAAGGGCAGCGGCCTCGCCGCGATGGTGGAGGTGCTGTGCGGGCTGCTCACCGGTCTCGGGTTTGGGGTCGAGCCGACCGGCCGGCACAACGACGGGGTTTTCATGGCGGTGTTCAACGTCGCCGCGTTCCGGCCGCTCGCCGATTTCAAGAAGGAGGTCGCCGCGTTCGCGCGCTACCTGAAATCCACGCCGCCGTCCGAAGGCAGTTCCGGCGTGATGTATCCGGGAGAGGTGGAATATCTCCGGGAGCAGCAGCGGCGCAAATCCGGCATCGAGATCGAGGATGCGACGTGGGAGAAATTGCGCGCGCTCGCCGCCGACTACAAGCTCGCCGCGCAGCTCGATCTGAGCTGAGCGCATCGAGACTGGAATGTCGTCGCCGCGAGCGAAGCAATCCATGCCACGAAGATAAAGACTGGATTGCTTCGGAGTTATGGCTCCTCGTAATGACAAGGGTGATCTGGAGGACAGAATGACACGCCAAATGGTAATGGTTGGCTTCCTGCAAGCGCAGAACTGCACCAACCTGCCAAGCTCATGGCGGCACCCCGCCTCGCGCGACGATTCCATGTCGGCGGACTACTATCAGGAGATCGCCCGGATCCTCGAGGCCGGCAAATTCCACATGGCGTTCTTCGACGACCGGCTGGCGATGCCGGATCGTCTCGGCAACGATCACGCCCACACCGTCGAATACGGCATCCGCTGCGTGAAGATGGACCCGCTGATCGTGCTCACCACCATGGGCATGGTGACGGAAAAGCTCGGACTCGCCTCGACCTGCTCCACCACCTATTTCGAACCGTTCGACGTGGCCCGCCGCTTCGCCACGCTCGACCTGATGAGCGGCGGACGCGCGGCGTGGAACGTGGTCACGTCCGTCAATGACGGTGAAGCCCAGAACATGGGCAAGGACCAGCACCTCGATCACGACCCGCGCTACGATCGCGCCGACGAGTTCATGGAGGTGGTGCTGGGGCACTGGGACACCTGGGAGGACGGCTCGCTCCTGGTCGACAAGGCCTCGGGCCGCTTCGCCGACCCGAGCAAGGTCAAGCGGCTCGATCACAACGGGCCTTTCTTCAAGTCGCGCGGACCGTTCACCGTGCCGCGTTCCCCGCAAGGGCATCCGGTGATCGTGCAGGCCGGCGCCAGCGGCCGCGGGCAGCATTTCGCCGGGCGCTGGGGCGAGGTGATCTTCACCGCCGCGCGCAATCTGACCAACGCCAAGCAAGGCTACGCCGCGATCCGCTCCGAAGCCGAAAAGCAGGGACGCAATCCCGACCACATGTTCCTCTGCAACCTCATCACGCCGATCGCCGGCGCGACAAAGGCGGAAGCCGAGGACAAGATGGCGCTGATCGAAAAGCTGCCGCTGGAGATCGACGCATTGTCGCTGCTCGCGGAAGCACTGAACTTCGATTTCGCGGCCAAGGATATCGACGAGCCGCTGACCACCGAGGAGTTGCAAGGCATGCAGGGCATGCTCGGCATGCGCGACGGGGTGCTCAAGCTGAGCGGCAAACCCAATCCCAGCGCGCGCGATTTCGTCAAGTTCTCCGGCCGAGGCCAGACCCAGGACGCGATCGTCGGCGGTCCCAAGGAGATCGCGGACCGGCTCGAAGAGATGTTCGTCGAGCGCGGCTGCGACGGCTTCGTGATCGCGGCGACCTACGTGCCCGGCTCCTACGCCGATTTCGTCAAACACGTGGTGCCGGAGTTGCAGCGCCGCGGGCTGTTCCACAAGGACTATGCGGGCAAGACGCTGCGGGAAAATCTCGGACTGCCCCGCCCGGCGGCGGGAGCCTGGAAAACGCCGGCTCAGGCTGCCGCCGAGTAAACCCGACCAAGGAATCGCAGATGCGCTGGCTGAAATTCACCGCCGACGGCAAGACATCCTGGGGTATCGTCGAGCAGGAGCGCGTCATCGCCGTGGTCGGCGATCCCTTCGGCGAATGGGAGCGCTCGCCCCGCACCTATCCCCTGGCCGAGGTCAAGATCGAGGTGCCGCTGATCCCGCGCACTTTCTATTGCGTCGGCCTGAACTATCTGAAGCACCTGAAGGAAGCCGCCGACAAGGCGGGCACCGTGCCCAATATCCCCGACCGTCCCGAGATCGGCTATCGCGCCCAGAACGCCCTGATCGCCCACGACGAGGACGTGGTGATCCCCCGCACCGCGACCGAGAAGATTCACTACGAGGGCGAGCTCGTCGTCGTCATCGGCAAGAAGGTCAAGCATCTCTCCGAGGCCGACGCCATGTCGTGCGTGTTCGGCTATACCATCGGCAATGATGTCAGCGAACGCTCCTGGCAAAAGGCCGATCGCGGCCTGTGGCGCTCCAAGAATGCCGACACCTTCAAGCCGATGGGCCCGTGGATCGAGACCGACGCCGACCTCGACAGGATGGAGACCATCGTCAAAGTCAACGGCAAGGAGACCGGGCGCTTCCGCACCAACGACATGATCTTCGGCATCGTGCCGTTCATCGTCGAACTGACCAAATACTTCACGCTCTGGCCCGGCGACGTGATCTGGATGGGCACCGACGGCGCCTCGCCTGACCTGAAAGCCGGCGACGTGGTGGAGATCGAGATCACCGGCATCGGCACCCTGCGCAATCGCTTCGTCGCCGAAGCATAGCCGGACATCGTTGTCGGCCTTATGAGTGCGGACAAAATGGTATTGTCCGGCGGCGGCTGTTGATGCTTAATCCGGGTCCGCACATGGGAGGGGACATGAAACGACGATCCGTACTCGGGCTGCTCGCGGCCACCGCAACGCTGCCGCTGACGTCGTTCGCGGCGCGCGCGGACGACTCCCTCGATCAGCTTCACGGCCAGGCCAAGAAGGAAGGAGCGGTCGTGATGTACACGTCGGTGCCGACCTTCCTGCTCGACCGCTGGAAGGAACTGTTCGAGAAACAGTATCCCGGCGTTCCCGTCACCTATTTCCGCAGCGGCACCGGCAAGGTGCTGGCGCGCATCGAAAGCGAGCGCCGCGCCCATCAGGTCGGCGGCGACGTGGTGTGGATGGCCGACCCGACGACCTTTGCGGGTCTGGTGGCGAACAAGGCGCTGATATCCTATCAACCGCCGGAATGGAACAAGATCACCCTCGCCAAGGAGCCGCACGGCTTCTACACGGCAGGGCGCGTCCTGGTCGGCGTCCTGCTCGTCAACAAGAAGCTGCTGCCGGAGCCGCCCAAGAGTTTCGCCGACCTGACCAAGCCTGAATACAAGGGCAAGATCGCGATCGCCTCGCCGCTCGTATCCGGCTCGACCAACATCATTGACGGCATCCTGTGGAAGGATCCGGCGTTCGGCTGGAATTATTTCGAGGCCCTGAAGAAGAACGACGTGCTGGTTCTGAACGACGTGCCGGATGTCGCCCGGTCCGTCGCCAGCGGCGAACGCGCCGCCGGCATTTCGCTGACCATGTACAAATACCAGCCCGAATTCAAAGACTCTCCGATGGAGATCGTATTCCCGACGGAAGGGACGGTGCTGGTGCCCTCGCCGCTCGGCATTCTCGCCGGCAGTCCGCATCCGGCGGCGGCCAAGCTGTTCTACCGCTTCCTGCTGTCGCCTCCCGCGCAGGCGGTGCTGTCGGAAGCCGGAATCTATCCCGCGCGCGGCGACGTGCTTCCTCCCGCCGGCCTGCCGGCCCTGAAGGACGTCAAGAGCCTGTTGCCGGATCCGGAGTGGATCATCGCGCATCAGCGGGAAAACACCGCACGCTGGCGGCAGACCTTCGGTGGCTGAAGGCATCGTCCGCCGCCTGTTGTCGACGTTCGGATTCATCGCGGTGGCTGTCGTTACCGCGGTGATTTTTCTTTTCGTTTCGATCTATCCTTATATCGAGTTGCTGCGCACCAGCCTGTCCGACGACGCCGGCAGGCTGACCGGCGCGAACTGGACCGGCGCCTTCGCCGCGCAATATCTGCTGCTGACGCCGCTCCTGCATTCGATGTCGGTCGGCATCGGTACCGCGCTCACCGCGACCGCGCTCGGCGCGTTGCTGGCGTGGTTCTCCGTCAGGACCGATCTGCCCGGCGCCCGCGCCGTGCTGCCCTTCGTGGCGATTCCCCACATCATTCCGGGCTTCCAGCTTGCCTCGGCCTGGGTGCTGATCTTCACGCGCGGCGGCCTGTGGGACACGATGCTGCTCGGCCGCGCCCCGGTGCCGCCCTATGGCGGCATCGCCATCTGGCTGGTGCTGACGCTGCACCTCTACATCTTTTCGTTCATGGCGAGCGCGGGGGTGCTGTCCACGCTGGATTCGTCGCTGGAGGAAGCGGCACGCGTCGCCGGCCTGCGGCCATGGCGCGTGCTGGCACGCGTGACGCTGCCGCTGATGGTGCCGGCGATGCTGTCGGGCCTGCTGCTCTGTTTCGCTTATGCCATGGAAGAATTCGGCGCTCCGAGTCTGCTCGGCGCGCCAACCGGATATTCCACGCTGACCACGTCGATCTACGAACTCGCGACCACGCCGCCGCTGTCGTTCGGCAGCGCCAGCGTGCTGTCGATCGTGCTCGGCGCCGTCGCGGTGCTGGTGCTGATCGGCAACCTGCGGCTCGCGGCACGCACCCGGATCGCGATGATTTCCGGCAAAGCGTCCGGCCGCGGCAAGTTCGCGCTGGGCCGCTGGCGCTGGCCGTTGACGGCGGTGGTCTGGATCTTCCTCCTGGCGACGTCGTTCGGACCATTGGCAGCGCTCGCGCTCACGAGCTTCCTCGACACCTGGGGCCACGGCTACGGACCCGGCAACTGGACCCTCGCCCGCCACGCGGCGCTGATTTCCAATCCCGAACTGGCGCAGGCCGTGCTCAACACCTTCGGCATGGCGGTGATTGCGGCCGCGGCCGCGACGCTCGTCGGCGTCGTCACGGCCTATGGCCATATCCGCCTGCGCGCCCGCTGGGCGGCGGCCATGGACCGCATCAGTTTCCTGTCGTTCGCGACGCCGGGCCTCGTGATCGGCGTCGCGCTGACGCTCGCCTTCGGCGGCGGCCTGATCAATCTCTACGGCACCTACGCCATCCTGGTGATCGCCTATATCGTGCGCTTTTCCGGCATCGCCGTCCGCTCCGTCTCGACCGATCTCGCACGGATCGGCCCCGATCTTGAAGCGGCAGGGCGGATCGCCGGGCTGCCGCCGGCCCGCGTCATCGCCCGGATCACGCTCCCGATCGCACGCGAGGGCATCGTCGCGGGATTCCTGCTCGCTTTCATCAATTGCGTAAAGGAAATTTCCGCCACGAGCCTGCTGGTCTCGCAGGGCCACGAGACGCTGGCCTACGAGGCCTACCTGCGTTTTCAGGAAGGCAACTACACCCAGGGCAGCGCGGTCAGTCTGTGGATGATCGCGCTGTCGCTGGCGATCACCGCATTGGCGGCGCGGCGCGGCGGCAAGGAGTCCCGGGAGATTCTGACATGACCATCCGGCTCGAACGGGCAAGCAAGCGATACGGCAACGTGACGGTCGTGCAGGATCTCGATCTCGAGATCGTCGATGGTGAGTTTTTCACCCTGCTCGGCGCATCCGGCAGCGGCAAGACCACCACGCTGCGCTTGATCGCCGGTCTTGAACGTCTTGACGCCGGCCGCATCTCGCTCGGCGGCAAGCTCGTGAACGATCCCGCCGCCGGCGTGTTCGCCCCGCCCGAGCAGCGCGGCCTCGGCATGGTCTTTCAATCCTACGCACTGTGGCCGCATCTGACCGTCGGCGGCAACCTGGCGCTCGGACTCGAGGAGCGGCGGATGCCGCGCGCCGAGATCGCCGCGAAGATCGCCGCCGCCATGACCCAGGTCGGCCTTCCCGACCTCGCCCATCGTTATCCGCACGAATTGTCGGGCGGCCAGCAGCAGCGCGTCGCCCTGGCGCGGGCGCTTGTCGCCGAGCCGCGCATCATGCTGCTCGACGAACCGCTGTCGAATGTCGACGCCGCCGTGCGCGAGCAGGTCCGCACCGAAATTCGCGCCCTGCAGCGCAGGCTCGGAATCACCGCCATTCTCGTCACCCACGATCAGGTGGAAGCGATGAGCGTATCCGACCGGATCGGCATCATGAACGAAGGCCGCATCGTGCAGGTCGACCGTCCGGATGCGCTCTATCATCGCCCGCGCTCGGCGTTCGTCGCGACCTTCCTTGGCAACGCGAACCTGCTCCGCGGCGAGGCGACGGGCGACAGCGTGCGGGTTGGCGAGGCTGCAATTCAAGTGGCGCAACCTGTCGCCAAGGGACCCGCGACGCTGATGCTCCGGCCCGAATGCGTCGCCTTCGGCGCCGGCCCCAACGCATTCGCGGCGCAGATCCGCGAGGCGACCCTGATGGGGAGCCTGACGCGCTACGACGTCCACGTTCCCGCGCTCGGCCGGGACTTGCGCATCGAGGAGGCTTCGGTCGGCGCCCCCCGCCAGGGCGAGGTCTCGATCATGCTGCCGCCGGACCGGCTCGTGCCGCTCGCGGAATAACCGCCTCAGCGATCCCGCACCGAACCACCTCCCTGACCTGCGCGGTTCGCCTGCAGTGACGGATCGAGCGCCCTGACCGCCTGATAGATGGTGGCCGCGCCGGCCGCGATCACATCGCGATCCGCCCACTCTTCCGGCGCGTGGCTCTTGCCGTCGCGGCACGGCACGAACACCATCGCCGACGGCGAGGTGCGGCTCATGAAC
The DNA here is from genome assembly GCA_035546855.1 of Nitrobacter sp. Lineage (GTDB taxonomy): Bacteria > Pseudomonadota > Alphaproteobacteria > Rhizobiales > Xanthobacteraceae > Nitrobacter. The sequence goes on from DASZVY010000031.1 coordinate 25,135, forward strand.
GCCGCGTCATGGCCGGCGCCGCCCCGACTGGCGCAGCGAACGCACGATGTCCAGCGCGGTCGCGACCCCGGCGATCCCATCGAAGCGTCCGCCGGACGGCACGGTGTCGCTGTGCGAACCGAGCGCGATCACGCCAAGCTCCGGCCTGCGGCCCTCGATCCGCCCGATCAGGTTTCCGGCAGCGTCGATCCGCGTCGCAAGCCCCGCCTCGGTGAAACGCCGCGCCAGCCAGGCGCGGCCTTCGAGGAACAGCGGCGTAAACGAGCGCCGGGTGTAGGGTCGTGCGGGATCGGTGATCTCGGCAAGCGCCATCACGTCAGCCCACAGGCGGTCGGCATCAAGCGGAAGGTTCGTCGTCATCGCAACCTCAAGAGCGGCGGAGTCCTGCGCTCCGATTGAAGAGCGTCATCTTGTCGGAAAGTCGGCTCGCGCTATCCGAAGCGCGCTGCAATCACAGGCCAGCAGGCATCGCCACAGTCAATCCGCCAGTTCAATCAAAATCGGCTGGTGGTCCGAAGCATCGGTGATGCCATCGACTTCGACGCGCCGGACCCGACTGCCCAAATCCTCCGTTACGAAGATGAAATCGCGACAATCCGGACCCTTGGCCCATTGTGCGTGATCGTAGAGTCCGCAGGTCGGCGCATGCGGCGCGCCACCGTGGCAGATCGTCCAGGCATCGCGATAATTGAGCCCGGGGCGTGCGGACCGCTCGATCAAGGCATGCTGCGGGTCCGCCACATCGAAATTGAAATCGCCGCACAGCAGGCTCGAGGCAGCCAGCGTCTGACTGGTATAGGGCTCGACCTGGCGTTGACGCGCGGCCATCGCGCCGGTCGATGCCTCCTCCTGCAGATCGAGCAGCCGCGCGATTTGCGCCTCGCGCTGGGAGGCCGCGTGATATTCGAGGTGGGTATTGACTATGCGCAACAGCCCAAATGCCGCTCTCACCGTCACCTCCAGCGCGTGACGACGCATGCTGCGCACGGCGTTCGCGCCCGGCCACGGCAACAGGTGATTGGCGATCTGCATCACCGGCAGACGCGACAGTGTCATGTTGCCGAAGCGATGGGTACGGCCCGTGTCATCGATACTTTCGATGGCTGGATGAAACACAGCGCGGTGATCGGGCAACAACGCCGCGAGTTGCGCCGGCTGATCCGCGCCGCCATCGAAGTTGGCAAAATCGTCGGATACTTCCTGAAAGCAATAGATGTCTGCGTCGACCATCTCCCTTGCGACGGAAACAATCCGCCCAAGATCGATCACCCCGTCGCATCCCTTGCCGCATTGGATATTCCAGGTGATCAGCCGCATCAGCGGATGCCCGCGCGCATGAAGGACTGGACGAATTGCCGCTGGAACAGCAGGAACGCGATCAACAGCGGCGCCATCGTCATGACCGTCGCCGCGGTGATGATGGACCAGTCCACGCCGGTTTCAGGCGCGCCGAACACGGCAAGACCAACGGTCAATGGACGGCTGTCGACGGAATTCGTCACGATCAGCGGCCACAGGAAGTTGTTCCAGTGGTAACTGACCGACACGAGCGCGAAGGCGATATAGGTCGGCCGCGCCAGCGGCACGTAAACTTTCCAGAGAACCTGCAAGGGCCCCGCCCCCTCCACGCGGGCGGCGTCGACCAGTTCCTGCGGCACGCTCTTGAAGGTCTGCCGCAGCAGGAAAATCGCGAACGCGCTTGCCAGATACGGCAGTGCGATGGCCGGAATGGTATCGAGCAGCCCGAGCCTTCCGATCATGCGATAGTTTTCGACAATCAGCACGTCGGGCATGATCATCAGTTGCAGCAGCACAAGCGCGAACGCGATGCCGCTACCCTTGAACTTGAAGCGGGAGAAGGCGTAGGCCGCGAGCGTCGAGAGAATGAGTTGACCGATCAGGATCAGAACGACAAGGATGACGGTGTTGATGTAGTAGCGGCCGAACGGCGCCTGGTTCCAGGCCCGCACGAAATTCTGCAGCGTCAGCGGCGCTGTCAAACTGAACGAGGTCGCGTAAGCGGCCGGATGCAGCGCGCTCCAGAATGCATAGGCCAGCGGCGCGATCCACAATAGCGCCAGAAGCCACGCGGCGACTGCTTCAAGGGGATGCGTCCGTCCGTTCATTGATAATGGATCCTGCGGTCGAGATAGCCGAACTTGAGCAATGCCAGCGTGCTCAGCAAGGCCACGAGTACGACGGTCAGCGTCGCCGCATAAGCCGAATCCTGGAACGTGAATGCCACCTCGTAGATGTAGTAGAGCAGCAAGGTGCTGGCGTTGTTGGGACCGCCCTTGGTCATGATGACGAGGTGGTCGACCAGCTTGAAGGAGTTGATGACGGCGTTGATCGCCACGAACAGCGTGGTCGGCATCAGCAGCGGAAACGTAATGCGCCGGAACGTGGTCCAGCGGCCCGCGCCCTCGATTGCCGCGGCTTCTTCGAGATCGGGCGATAATTGCTGAAGCGCGGCCAGATAGAAGATCATGAAGAAGCCGGCTTCCTTCCAGATCACCATCACGATCAGACAGCCCATGACGGTCGAGGGTGAGCCGAGCCAGTTCCAGCCGGGAAGGCCGAACAGTCCGCGCAACTGGTCGAGCAGCCCGTAGTCCGGCGTATAGAAAAACAGCCAGATATTCGCCACCGCGATCATCGGCAGCACGGTGGGCGTGAAGAATGCGAGGCGCAGGAAGCCGCGCCCGCGCATGTTGCGATTGACCCAGATCGCCATGACAAGCGCGAGCGCGATCGAGGTCGGGATCGTGCCGAGCGCGAACCAGAGATTGTTGACCAGCGCCCTCCAGAAAATCGGGTCCGCCGACATCGCGCGGTAGTTGTCGAGGCCGACGAAGATCTCGGCGCCGTTGCGCTTGGTGATGAAGAGCGAATGGCGAATCGTCGCCAGGATCGGATAGTGCGTGAACGCGACCAGGAGAATGGCGGCCGGCAGCAGCAGCAGCCACGCGTTCACGGCATTCCACCACGCATGCGAGCGCGGCTTGCGCGCGACAATCGGCCCTGCGATGACGGTCTGGTCTGTCATGATCGCGTCGCCAGACCGGACGGCGGCGGACCGCCGCCCGGCTCGCTCCTTTTTATTTATAGACGCGCAGCACGCGATCCGACTGCTGCTGGGCGCTTGCCAGGGCATCCTTCGGGCTCTGCGAGCCCGTCACCGCCGACTGCACGGCATCCCCCACGAACTTGTAGATCCGGCCGTTCTCGTGGACCGACAATTCCGGCACGGCGTATTCGAGCTGATCGCGGGCGACGGTCGCGGCCGGGAAGCCCTTGGCGTAGTCTTCCATCAGCTTGGTCTTGTAGGCGGCCGGCGAGACGGCGGCGTAGCCGGTCTTGATGCTCCATTCGGCGGCATGCTCCGGGGTCGTCATCCAGTGGATGAACTTCACGGCGGCTTTCCGCTGCTCCGGCGTCGCGCTCTTGAAGATGTAGAAGTTTCCACCGCCGGTCGGCGAGCCGCGCCGCTCCTTGGCGGGCAGCATGGCCACGCCGAAGTTGAACTTGGCGCCGTTCTTGACCGCCGTCAGGTTACCGGTGGTGTGCCACATCATCGCGGTCTTGCCTTCGAGGAAGTCGGTCCGCAGCGTCGCCCAGTCGATGCTGCCCGTCGGCATGACCTTCTCCTTGCGCGACAGGTCGACCCAATAGTCGAGCGCGGCCACCGTTTTCGGCGCGGTGAGATAGACCTCGGTGCCCGCCTCGTTCATCAGCTTCTGGCCGTTCTCGATCGCGAGCGCCTGCAACATCCAGTAGGCATAGCCCGTGGTCGGAATCTCGACGCCCCAGCGCACGGTGTTGCCGGATGCGTCCTTCTTCACGAGTTTCCTGGCCATGGCCGCCATCTCGTCCCAGGTCGCTGGCGCCTTCTCGGGATCGAGGCCCGCGTCCTTGAAGGCGTCCTTGTTCCAGTACATCACGATGGTCGATCGCTGGAACGGAATGCTCCAGGTCTTGCCGTTGATCTGCCCGTTCGCCATGAACGCCGGATAGAACTCCTTGAACCACGACTTGTCGGCGACGAGGTCGTCCATCGGCACGATGGCATTCTCGTCCATCAGCGTGAACACGTCCGTCGACAACAGCACCGACAGTTGCGGCGGCTGGCCGCCTTTCATGGCCGTCATCGCCTTGGTCATCGTGTCGGTGTAGTTGCCGGCATAGACCGCCGTCACCTTGATGTCCGGATTCTCTTTTTCGAACCGCGCGACCATGTCGTCGACGATCTTGGTCACGGGACCACCGACCGCGACCGGATAATACATGGTCAGGTCCACGGCCGCGGCCGGATAGGCGTTCAGCGACATCGCCGCGAGCGCGGCTGCGGCCACCATCGTTCGTCCGAAAATTCTCATGTCGTCCTCCCCTCTGTTATCTCTATCTCGCCTGCGATTGCCAATCCGCTTGTCAAGCGGATACAACGCGTTTCGTCTCGCCGGCGGCCGGCGTGAGCCGCCGCCCTGACTCCTTGTCGAACCGGTGTTCGTGACCGGCATCCCAGGCGAGCCTGATATCGTCGCCGGGATGCGCCTTGCTGAAGCCGTCCTGACGCACCGACACGGACTGCCCGCCGATGTCGCAAAGAACGATGCTGTCGGCACCGAGATGCTCGACCGCCTTTACCCGCGCCGCATGACCGTCCTGCGACACGATCCGGATGTGCTCGGGACGAACGCCGAGCAATCGATCTCCCTGCGCGATCAGATTCATCGGAGGCGTTCCGATGAAGCGCGCCGTGAAGGCCGTCGCCGGACGATTGTAGAGTTCTTCGGGCGTTCCGTTCTGCTCGATCCGGCCGTCGCGCATCAGCACGACGCGGTCGGCCATGGTCATCGCCTCGGTCTGATCGTGGGTGACGTAGACCATGGTCATCCCGAGCCGCTGCTGCAGTGCGCGGATTTCCGTCCGCATTTCATGGCGCAGCTTGGCGTCGAGGTTGGAGAGCGGCTCGTCCATCAGGCACACGCGCGCTTCGGCAATGATGGCGCGCCCGAGCGCAACGCGCTGGCGCTGACCGCCGGACAGTTGCGAGGGTTTGCGTTCGAGCAAGTGACCAAGGCCGACGATATCGGCGACGCGCTTCAGCCGTTCGTCGCGCTCAGCGCGCGAGATTCGACGGACACGAAGCCCGAAGACGATGTTTTCGGCCACACTCAGATGCGGAAACAGCGCATACGACTGGAACACCATCGATATCTTGCGCTGGGCCGGCGTGAGTGCCGTCACGTCGTGGCCGCCGATGGCAATCGTGCCGCTGTCCGGCTGCTCAAGGCCTGCGATCAAGCGAAGCGTCGTGGACTTGCCGCAGCCGGAGGGGCCGAGCAGCACGAGCAGCGCGCCCTCCTCGGCCGTCAGACTGACGTCATCGACGGCCCGCATGACCCCCCAATGCTTGGAGACGTGATCCAACCTGATCGCCGACATGATCCAATCCGGTTCAGTATCGCTTGTTCATATGAACATAGAATGTACGCATATGAAATAGAAATTGCTCTTATATCGTTCGAATGATAGATTTTTGTGACAGCGAGGTTCTATGCTCAAGGTCGCAACCGAACGACAGTCGCGGATTCTGGAAATCGTGCGCGACAAGGGCTTTGCATCGATCGAGCATCTCGCCGCCCATTTCGACGTTACCCAACAGACCGTCCGCCGGATCGTGAACCAGCTCTGCGATCAGGGCCTGTTGCGGCGGATTCACGGCGGCGTCAGCCTCCCCGTTCAGCATCAGAACCTCGCCTATGGAAGCCGCCAGGGGCTCAATCCCGACGCCAAGCGGCGCATCGCCCAGGCGGTATCGGGTTTCATCCCCGGCGGCGTGTCGCTGATGATCGGTCTCGGCACCACCCCCGAATACGTCGCGCAGGCCCTCTCCCATCGCCAGGATCTGCGTGTGATCACCAATAACCTGAACGTCGCCGGCGCGTTCGCGCGCAACCCCAACGTCGAAATCACCATGGCCGGCGGCACGTTGCGCGCCTTCGACCGCGACATCATCGGCGACGCCGCGGAGCGTTTCTTTTCCAGCTTCAAGGCCGATTTCGGCATTTTCGGCGTCGGCGGCATCGATGACGACGGAACGTTGCTCGACTTCCATTCCGGCGAGGTTCAGGCGCGGCAGGCCATCCACGCCAATTGCCGGACTGCCCTGCTGGTCGCCGACGCCAGCAAATTCGGCCGCAACGCCACCGTGCGCAGCGGACACCTCAACGACTGCCATCACTTTTTCACGGACAAGCCGCTGCCGCCGGATTTCGGTTCGATCGCGATGCAATATGCCGGCGAGATTCACATCGCGAGCGACGAGCGCGTCCTCATCGCCTGAGACGGCGGACGCGACACGATTTCACCCCTACTGGAAAGCGTGCACCAGAGCGATGCTGAATCCAAGCAGTGCCAGCAGCGACAGCGTGACCGCCGCGGTCACCCGGCCTCCCACGGTCGACAGAACGCGGATATCGACGCCGAGACCCAGTGCCGCCATTGAAATCACCGTGAGGAAACCCGTGATTTTCGTCACCGGCACAATTGCGGCGTCGGGCACAAGCTGGAACGAACGCAACGCGGCCAGCAGCAGGAAGCCGATGATGAACCACGGCACCAGCTTGAACGGGCTGATCGAGGCTGCCTTGACGTTGCCGGCTTGGCGGCCGCGGCGGGCAACGAACAGCGACAGACCCAGGACGACCGGCCCCAGCATCAGGACCCGCACCAGCTTCACCAGCGTGCCGATCTGCGTGCTGACGATACCGGCCGGCACCGTGGCTGCAAGCACCTGCGGCACGGCATAGACCGTGAGCCCGGCGAGAATGCCGTATTGCGTCGCCGAGAGTTGCAGCAATGGAATCAGCAAGGGAAGACCAAGAACCATCAACACGCCGAGAATGGCGGTAAACGAGATCGACGACGCGATATCGTCGCCATCGGCTCCGATGACAGGGGCGACCGCGGCGATTGCCGAATTGCCGCAGATCGAGTTGCCGCAGGCAATCAGGACCGAAAGCTTGCGCTTCAGTCCCAGCAGCCGGCTGAGGCTGAAACTGGTCACCAGCATGAAGACGACGGTGATTACGATGGCGCCGATCAACAGATAACCGGACGCCACGATCGTTGCGAAGCTGATCGACGCGCCAAGCAGCATCACGGCGACCTCGAGCAGTTGCTTGGCGCTGAAGGCAATCCCCGACCGCCATGGCTCCGATGGTTGCCATACCGTGCGAACAACCATGCCCAGGAGGATCGCGATGACAAGCGCCTCGATGTAGGGGTGGTGGAGGACATGCTCTTCAACGGCCTGAAGGCCGATGGAAACGCCCGTGATCGCTCCGCACAGCAGGGTCCCGGGACCGAGAAGGAGGGTCCGCTTCAAGACACCCTCTTTCTCTCCGCGATCTGTCGACGGCTCCTGCACGAAATCTCCTCTGTGGAGAAAATTTTATGCGCCAAAAGGCTCTGCTCCGCTAATATCTTTTCGAATTGCCTGGATAGAGAGAGGTTATGTCCCTCAACCTGCATCTGCTGCGCCTGTTCGCCACCGTGGCGAGGACCGGGAGCTTCTCGCGCGCGGCCAAACTCCTGAACATCAGCCAGCCGGCCATATCCAAGGGGGTGCGGGACTTCGAACTGCAGGTCGGCTGCCGGCTGCTGGATCGCACCCGCAAGGGGGTGCGCCCGACCCAGGAAGGGGCTGCACTTGCGCGGCACGCGGAGACGCTGTTTGCCGCCGAACGGGCCGCGGAAGACGAACTGCAGGCGATGCGCAACCTCGACAGCGGATCGCTGCGCATCGGCGCCAGCACGACGATCGCGACCTACATGGTTCCGGAATATCTCGGCATCTTTCACCGCGCCTTCCCCGGCATCGACCTGCATGTCATCAGCGCGAACACCAGTGAGATCGCCCATCTCATGCAGGCGCAGGAGATCGAAATCGCCCTGGTCGAAGGTCCGGTCGAGGAACAGAACCTGGTCAGCGAAGCCTGGCGCACCGACGTCATGAGCCTGATCGCGGCTCCGGACCATCGTTTCGCACAAGCGTCAGGCCCGATCGACTTCGGCCTGCTGGAAGACGAGATTCTGATCGTGCGCGAACCCGGATCGGGAACGCGCGAGGTGGTCGCGCAGACGTTCAGCAAGCACCGCATCGAACCGCGGCGAACCCTGGAAATCGGCAGCACCGAGGCCATCAAGCAGGCCGTCGCCGCGGGCGTCGGCGTCACCATCGTGTCTGTCGCGGCGATCGAGGATCAGGTGAAACTCGGAAAACTCAAAGCCATCCAGATCAAGGGCGTTCACATCGAACGCACGCTTTGGCAACTGAAGGCCCCGGGGCGGCTCGATATTCCGGCCGCGACGGCATTCGAAGGCATCATTCGGGAGACGCGTGCCAACCAGCCGCGTTCGCTCAGGCCACCCCTGAAAGGACGTGCAACAGATTCTGCATCCACGCGACTACGGGCGCGAAGCTGAAGACGCCCGGCTCGAAATAGACGGCGCGGGCCAGCACGATGCCGATGACCAGCCCCCAGAAAACGCAATTGCCCGACATAGTCAGCCATCGCGACGCGCGACCGCGCGGCGGCTCTTGCGCGGCTGACGGAATCGGTTCGCCAAAAGAATCGAATGTGGGCTGGCTCATTATCGCAACGACCTCTATCGCGAAGATGTCGCAACGGCGGGCGCCAAGGCAAGGGTAGCAAACCGCCTTTTACCGCGGGTGCATAGAAAGGCCTTTTCCGCAACGGGGCGAGCAGAGATATTGCTTCTCCGAAGCCGCAAATTCGCGTCCGGCGACGGCGGCACGCAACCGGACAGCGTCATTCGCCCTTTAGGCGCTGATCGACGCTCACCCGCACCGCCTCGAGGCCCCGCGACCCGGCAGACGAAAGTCGCAACGTACTCAATGCGGCAGCGCATAGCGCAACGCCTGCCCCCACCAACAGGGAAATGCGCGTGCCCTCCACCGGGTAACGCGCGAGCAGCAAAGCGACAAGAGCGGCACCGGTCGTCTGCCCAAGAAGTCGCGCCGTGCCCAGCATGCCGCTCGCGCCGCCACTGCGTTCGCGCGGCGCTGCCGCGATCATGGTGCGGTTGTTGGGCGACTGAAACAGGCCGAAGCCCGCGCCGCTCAGGGCCATTCGCCAGATAACGTCCATCAAGGAAGGATGAGCCGGCAGAACCGCCAACGTGCCAAGGCCGCAGGCGAACAGCAAAAGCCCGATGCCCCCCAAAAGCCCGGCTGGATAATGCTCGACCAGCCGGCCCGCGATCGGCGCAATGATCGCGATGGCAATCGGCCAGGGCGTGATCAAAAGGCCGATCTGCACGGCGGAATATCCGAAGCGAGCCTGCAGATAAAATGGCAGCGCGACGAACGCGAGCATCTGCGCGCAGAACGATGCGACCGACGTGCAGATCGACAAAGTAAAGACGGGAATGCGCAGCAGGTCCACCGGCAACAGCGGCGACGACACGAATGACTGCCGGCGCACGAGCCAGACGCAGGCGATTCCGGCGATCGCCATCTCCGAGAGATAGAAGATCGGCGCTTCTCCATGGCCGATACTGTCGATGGACGTAATTCCGACGCCAAATGTGATGGCGCTCAGCACCGCGCTTTGCCAATCGAAGGAATGGCTGCCGAGCGGAGTGACCGGCAGACAGCGCCACGCCAGCGACAATGCCACAACCCCAAGCGGGACATTGATGGCAAAGAGATACGGCCATGTTCCCACCGCCAATATTCCGGCGGCCAGCGTCGGACCGACGGCCGCGGACATGGCGACCACCAGCGCGTTGATGCCGATGCCGCGCCCCAACTGGGAATGCGGGTAGGTGAAGCGGACCAACGCCGCATTGACGCTCAGGATTCCCGCGGCACCGAACCCTTGCAGGATGCGGGCAATCGTCAGCAGCACCAGCGTGGACGATAACGCGCAGAACAGCGACGCCAGCGTGAAAAACAACAGGCCGGCCAGATACACGCGGCGATAACCGATGATCTCGCCAACCGCCGCAAGAGGCAGCAGCGAAATGGTGATCGCGAGTTGATATCCGTTGACGATCCAGATCGAAAACGCCGGGCTGGCATTCAGATCCTGCGCGATCGTCGGCAATGCGACGTTCGCGATGGAACCGTCGATGACGGCCATGATGAGTCCGAGCGCAATGGTCAGAATCGCCCAACGACGCTGCGGAAGAGGTAAACCGTCAGCCAGTCTTTCTGTCGGAGTCAATGTCAACGAGGCCTCGCGTTCCGAAAGGCACGATCGATTGATGTTAACATCAAGAGGCCTGAAAGGTTGTCATCTCGACATGCCTTGATCTGACAGGTGTCCGAGCCTGACGCGACTCATTCATTGAACGGGGGTACGAGTTCGCACGGATCGTGCATATCGGCAAGAGCGCTCCCTATCACAGACTCTTTGTTTTCCGCAGAAGCACATCCTTCAGCACGATGGCGTCGTTGCATTCTTCGTCGTGCGCGCCATAGACAAGCGTGACCGTCTTCTTCTTGGCGAGATCGCGAATGCGGTCCAGCTCCTTCGCATGCTGCTTCAATTCATTTTTATAACGGCGCTGAAATTCCGGCCAGCGGTCACGATCATGACCGAACCATTGCCGTAGCTCGGTGCTTGGAGCGATATCCTTCATCCAGTCGTCAAGGGCTGCCTCCGCCTTGCTCACGCCGCGCGGCCAAAGCCGATCGATCAGAATCCGCATGCCATCCCCCGGTTCGGCGGGAGCATAAGCGCGTTTCAGTCGAAGGTGCGCGAGGGGAAATGGCGGCTTGGTCATGTGAGCATGGCTCCTTGAATCCCGGCCCTGAGCCTGGATCAGCCTATCATGGCCCAGGCAAGCGCGAACCCATTTCCGCAACGGCCATGGCGCGCACGCAGCGCGGCCGGTTGCTCTTCCTCAAGCCGGAACCGTCAGCGGCTGAGGAACGGCTTGCCTGATCCGGGTCAGAAGCCCGGTGCGCCGGCGTTCGTTGCGGCTTTCAAACCGAAGCCGGTGTGGGGCGCCCGATCGCGAGCGCGTTGTTAGGGCGCCTCGGGCTCACCCTGCCGCCGCTCGCCGCCTGATCATGTCCGCCCAGGCTCGACTCGCGCGGTCGGAGTTGAATTCCGGCTTCGCACCGATCGCGATACATTCGGAGTTCGCGAACGGCTCGCCGGCATTTTCGACGATGATTTCTGAGCCGGCCTTATGAAACACGATCATCCGGCCGTCGGTCAGATGAAAGCGTCCCTTGAAACGATAGATATTGAGAGACGGGTCTCTTGCAAATGCAAATAGCCTGTCGAAATCAATCTGCTCCGAGCCGCTCCAGCTCCAGCTTTCGAACGGCAATACATGGGCTCGGAGTGATGCGGCCTTTGCGGGACCGGAAGCTGCCATGCGTTGAGTTGCCAAAATCTCCCAGGCGAGGCGATCGCCTTTTTCGAGAACCGCGACCGGTCCGGAAAAGCCCAGTTCGACGAGCATGGCTTGAAAATCAGCAATTCGGGCTGTCGCCTCGGGATCGATTTTCGTGAGGAGGACGAGGTCGGCGGCTCGTATCTGCCGCAGTAACGTGTCATTGAGTCTTGGATCGGCCAGAACGTTGGCGAAATTGATGGCGTCGACCAGCACAACCGTCCGCGACATCTCGAGATCGGGCTCGGCGACGGCGATCTGGGCGACCTTCGCCGGATCGGCGACGCCGCTGGTCTCGATCAGCAGATGATCAAACCGCTCGCGCATGCGCAGGATCCGGTCAATGGCATCATAGAGATCGCCGCCGATCTGGCAGCACATGCAGCCGTTGGCGAGCGCGACCACATCGCCGTCGCGCGCGCCGATCAGCGTTTCGTCGATGGCGATCTTGCCGAAATCGTTGACGAGCACGGCGATGCGAAGGTTGTGGCCGCCGGACAGGATTGCGTTGACGAACGTGGTCTTGCCCGCGCCGAGATAGCCGCTGATGACCGTCATCGGCAGCGGCTTCGCGGGCCTCGGGTCGCGCGATGCTGTCATGGCTCGCCTCAGACGGAGAAGTGATGTCCGCCCACAACCGTTCCAAGGACGGGAACGTCTTTGAGCTCGACCGGCGACATGGCAAGCGGGTCCGCTTCAAGCACCGCAAAATCGGCCTTCTTGCCGGTTTCGATGGAGCCGACCTCCCCGTCCAGCTTCAGTGTAAAGGCCGCGCCGAGCGTGATGGCGTGAAGCGCGGCTTCCACAGGGATCTTCTGGTTTTCGCCGAGCACACGGCCGCTCGGCGTCAACCTTTTCACCGCGCACCAGGCGACGTGCAGCGGTCCCATCGGTGTGACCGGAGAATCCGAATGGATGGCGAGCGGCACGCCATGCCGCAAGGCCGAGCTGCAGGCGTCGAGCCGCATGGCGCGGTCCGGCCCCATGGTGCGCTTATAGTGCTGATCGCCGAAATACCAGATGTGGTTGGCAAACAGATTCACGCACAGGCCGAGGGCCGCCATGCGGCGGAACTGCGCTTCATCCGCCATCTGGCAGTGCTGCAATGTGTGCCGATGATCGAAGCGCGGATGGCGCGCCTGCGCCTCCTCGATCGCGTCGAGCGCGGCTTCCGAAGCCTCGTCGCCGTTGACGTGAATATGCATCTGGACGCCCTCGCGATGCAGGCAAACGATCTGCTCCTTCAGACGATCGGGCGGCGTGTTCCAGATGCCGTTCGGATGTCCCGTCACATAGCCGGGCCATTTGAGCCGGCCGGTGTAGCCCTGGATCGAACCGTCGGCCATCAGCTTCACGGCGCCGAGCCTGAGCTTGTCGGTGGAGCGTCTACGCAGTTCCGACACGCGTTTGGCGGTCTCCTCCGGGGCCTGCGTCATCCCGTTCAGCGCGGGCACGATACGCAACGGGAAGTCGTCGCGCGCGGTCAAGGCTCCCAGCTTGACGATGTCGTCCTCGGGCAGTTCGTTCAGCAGATCGGTGCTCGTCGTCACGCCGACCCGCATCGCCGTCTTGGCGAAACCGCGCATGGCAGGTTCGGCGCGCGCCAATCCGCGGAAATCCACGCCGAGACGACGCATCAGCGGAAACATCGCCGCCATTTCCTGCAATTCACCGTTCGGTTCGCCGTCGTCGAAGCGTGCGACGCCGACCGCATTGGTGTTCCGGTCATAACCGACGATCGCGAGGGCCGCCGAGTTGACGGTCATCAGATGGAAATTGGAATGCATGATGACGACCGGCCTGTCCGCCGAGACCTCGTCGAGATGGCGCCGGTTGAGCCGCTCGCTCGACAGGAAGATCGGATCGAACCCCCAAGCGATCAGAGGCTTGTCGGCCGGCAGCGACGCGAGCGCGCGCTTCAATCCCGCCATCACCCCGGCGATGTCGGTCAGTCCGTCCCATTTCCGCCCGTCCGGGTCGACGCGGTCCTGATGTCCGGCATAAGTGTAGTTCCACATCGCGCCCGTCATCATGTGCGCGTGGCCTTCGACGAAGCCCGGCATCAGCACCGCGTTGCGGTAGCGGTCGTCGGTGCGGAAATCGCCCCAGGGCGCGGCGCAGTCCGCGCCGCCGACAGCGAGGACCCGCCCGTCGCGCACGGCCACATGGGTGGCTTCCGGCAACATGGGGTCCATCGTGACGATTTTCGACGCGCGATAGACGACGGTATCCGCCATGGCTTTTCCCCTGAAACTGGCAGTCGAAATGCTGCGGGAGTAAACGACTTCCATTCATCGGGAAAATAGTATTTCCTTGGTTATAAAACTCATTTTGCCGATCTTGGTGTGGCCTTCCGATGAACTTCACATTGAAGCAGCTTCGCTATGTCGAGGCGGCCGGCCGATGCGGGTCGATCACTGACGCCGCCGAACTGCTGAGTATTTCCCAATCCTCCATCACCGCGGCGATCGATGCGCTCGAGCAGACGCTCGGGTTCGATCTCTTCATCCGGATGCCGGCCAAGGGGATTCAGCCGACGCCGTCGGGAATGGACGCGCTCGGCCATATCCGCAACTATCTGGAGCAGACCAATCACCTCGACAGCGATCTTCGATCGATCGGCGGGCAGCCGGTCGGCGCGCTGCGGCTGGCCTGTTACGTGACCACGGCGCCGCATGTGCTGCCGCTCATGCTCAAGGGGTTCGTGCGGAATCATCCGGGCGTCCGCGTCGAGCTGAGCGAGGGCGACATGATTTCGGTCGTCGAGCAACTGCTCGCGGGCAACGTCGACCTCGCCTGCACCTACAACAACACTTTGCCGGAGCAGGTGTCGTTCACCCCGCTCTTTTCGGCGCCGCCCTATGCGATCATCAGCGCCGAGGACAGTCTCGCTGCGAAATCGTCTGTCACTCTGGCAGAACTCGCTGAACGTCCGATGATCGTTCTCGATCTTCCATTCGGCCGCGACTACTACACGGATCTGTTCTATTCCCGGGGGCTAAAGCCAACGATCGCCCATTCGACCCGATCCTCGGAGATCGTCCGGGCGCTGGCGGCCGGTGGCTTCGGCTTCTCCATCCTCAACATCCGTGCGCGGGAGGCGGGCCGTCCGGAATATGCCTGCCTGCCGATCAAGGACCTAACGCCTCCGATCGATTTCGGGATTGTCACGGTCGCCGGCGTTCGCCATCCGCGGATCGTCCAGGCTTTCCTCGATCACTGCGCGCAACTGAGCCGCGGGGGAATCTTCGACCAACTGATGGTGAAATGGCCTGCTTCCGCGAAAAAATAGGGGAAGATCGCCCATAAAAGCCTTTTTCCCAAAGATTGCTGGTCGGTTAGCGTGCTTTTGCATAAGCAAAACAAGGAGGGGGAACAGGTCATGAAGTTGACGAGACGGGAGATTCTCGGATCCGCCGGTGCCGCGCTTTTGGCGCCGAACTTCGCCTTTGAGGCTCGTGCCGATGAACTGCCGAAGGGCGGCACCATGGTGATGATGTCGACGCAGGTGCCACGCCATCTCAACCCGGCGGTGCAATCGGGCATCGCCACGGCCGTGCCTGGGACGCAAATCTTCGCGTCGCCGCTGCGCTATGACGCGGACTGGAAACCGCATCCCTATCTCGCTGAAAGCTGGAAGGTCGCCGATGACGGCCTGTCGGTGACGCTCAATCTCGTCAAGAACGCGAAATTCCACGACGGCAAGCCGGTCACGTCGGACGACGTGAAGTTCTCGATCGAGACCATCAAGGCGCATCATCCCTTCAAGACCATGTTCGAGCCGGTCTCCTCGGTCGAAACGCCGGATGAGCACACCGCGACCATCCGTCTGGCGCATCCGCACCCGGCCCTGCTCCTCTGCCTGTCGGGCGCGCTCTGCCCGATCCTTCCGAAGCATGTCTTCGGCGACGGCCAGGACATCGTGAACCACCCGGCCAATTCCAAACCTGTCGGAAGCGGGCCTTTCAAACTCAGCGAGTTCAAGGCCGGTGAGCAGATCGTGCTGGAAAGGAATCCCGATTTCTTTATCAAGGGCAGACCCTATCTCGACAAGATCGTCATCCGCATCAATCCGGACCTGAACTCGGTCGTGCTCGCCACCGAAAACGGCCAGGCGGACTTCCTGCCCTTCCTCGCGGAAAGCCAGTACATTACCCGCCTGCAAAAGACTGGCCGCGTCGGCGTCACCGACAAGGGCTACGCCGCCGTCGGCCCGATCAACTGGCTGGCCTTCAACACCGCCAAGCCGCCGCTGGACAACAAGGCCGTCCGCCAGGCGATCGGCTACGCGATCGACCGCAATTTCATCACCAAGGCGTTGCTGCGCGGCATCGCCAAGCCGCAGCGCTCGCCGATCATCGAATCGAGTCCGTTCTTCAATCCGAAGATTCCGTCCTACGCGCTCGACCTCAACAAGGCGAATGCGATGCTGGACGCGGCCGGCCACAAGAAGGGACCGGACGGCATGCGCTTCAAGCTGACGGTCGACTACATACCCGGCGGCGGCGAAGAGCAGGAAGGCATCGCCCAGTATCTGAAGTCGCAGCTCAAGAAGGCGGGCATCGACATCGAGGTGCGCCCGTCGCCGGATTTTCCGACCTGGGCCAAGCGCATTTCGAACTACGACTTCGACATGACAATGGACGAGGTTTACAACTGGGGCGATCCGGTCATCGGCGTGCACCGCACCTATCTGTCATCCAATATCCGCAAGGGCGTCATCTGGTCGAACACCCAGCAATACCGGAACCCGAAAGTCGACGACCTGCTCAACAAGGCGGCGGTGGAAAAGGATCCGGTCGCGCGCAAGAAGCTCTATGATGAATTCCAGATGATCGTCGGCGACGACCTTCCGATTTACTGGATCAACGCGCTCCCCTACCACACCATCTATAACAAGCGTCTCGGCAACATTCCGGAATCGATCTGGGGCTCGATGCAATCGATGGATGAGGTATATTGGAAAAAGAGCTAATCTCTGACTGACACATTCCGGTCCGGTTACGTGCAGGGAGCGACATGGGACTGACCGCCTATATCGCCAGACGTCTGATCTACGGCGTCATCCTGCTGATCGGCGTGCTCGTTCTCAATTTCTTCCTGATCCATGCGGCGCCCGGCGATCCGGCCGAGACGATCGCGGGCGCGATGGGCGGCGCCACTGCCGAGATGCTGTCCCATATCCGGGCGGCCTATGGTCTCGACAAGCCGCTGCTGACCCAGCTCGCGATCTATCTCGGGCGTGTCGCGCACGGCGATCTCGGCATGTCCTATTATTTCAACCAGCCTGTGATCGGCTTGATCGCGGCCCGTATCGGACCGACCATCCTGCTTGTTTTCGCCGCACAGGTGATCTCGATCACCGCCGGCGTGGTGATGGGTGTTTTTGCGGCGCGCAAGCCGTCCGGACCGCTTTCCGCAGCTATTACCGTGCTTTCAACGATCGGTTACGCGGCTCCCGTATTCTGGACGGGAATCATGCTCGTCATCCTGTTCGCGTCGATCATTCCGATCTTCCCTGTGGACGGCATGACCAGCGCACGCTTTTCCGGCGGCGCCATCGCTCACGTCGGTGACGTGCTTTATCATCTGGCGCTGCCCGCCACGACGCTGGCCATTGTCTTCCTGGCGCAATATTCGCGCCTGTCGCGCGCGTCGATGATCGACGTGCTCGGCGCGGACTACGTGCGCACGGCCCGCGCCAAGGGGGTGAGCGAGAGCAAGGTCGTCTTCAAGCATGCGCTGCGCAACGCCGTGCTTCCCATCATCACGGTCGCGGGCATCCAGTTCGGCAATCTGATTTCCGGGGCGCTTTTGGTCGAATCCGTCTTCAACTGGCCGGGCATGGGACGGCTCGCGTTCGATTCCGTGCTGCGGCGTGACTATCCGACCCTGCTTGGAATCCTCTTCTTCGCCGCGCTCATGGTCGTCATCGCCAATCTGCTGACCGATCTCTCGTATCGGCTGGCCGATCCGCGTATCCGCACCGGAGGCCGTTGAAATGAGTACGGTCGAGCCTGCCGCAGCCAGCCGCGCGCCGGAAGCCATCAGCCCTCTCAAGGAAGCCTGGGCCGTCTACCGGCGCAATGCGCCGGCGGTGTTCGGCGCACTGCTTCTGCTCGCCATCGTGGCCTTCGTTCTCTACGGAACGCTTATCTACAAAGGCGATCCCTACGAGATCGTATGGGCGCCGCAGACGCCGCCCGGGGTCGAGGCAACCGTGCCGCTCGGCACCGACAATCTCGGCCGCGATCTCCTGCGCGGACTCCTGAAAGGCGGCGGCCCGACGCTCACCGTCGGCGCGGCGGCGGCCGTCATCACGCTCGTCATCGGTATCTTCCTCGGCGGCATCGCCGGTTATTTCGGCGGCTGGATCGACGATCTCCTGATGCGGATCACGGAGTTTTTTCAGGTCTTGCCGGCGCTGCTGTTCGCGATGGTCATCATCACGCTGTTCTCGCCATCGACCATCACCACCGCAATCGCGATCGGCGTCACTCTCTGGCCGCAGACCGCGCGCCTGACACGCGCAGAATTCTTGAGGATACGCGAACTCGAATATGTCACGGCGGCGCGTTCGATCGGTGCGCGCAACGGACGCATCATGTGGAAGGTGATCCTGCCGAACGCGCTGCCGCCCCTGATCGTTTCGGCGACCCTCACAGTCGGCGTGGCGATCCTGTTCCAGGCGGGCTTGTCTTTTCTCGGCCTCGACGATCCCAACACCATGTCATGGGGACTGATGATCGGCATGAACCGGCAATACATCCTGGACGCCTGGTGGCCGGTCACCTTTCCCGGCCTTGCGATCTTTCTCACGGTGCTGGCCGTCAGCCTCGTCGGTGACGGTCTGAACGACGCCTTCAATCCCAAACTGCGCGAGCGCTGAGATGGCGGAGCCGCTGCTCTCGATCCGGGACCTGAAGGTGGAGTTTTCGACGCGCCATGGACGGGTGACCGCGCTCGACGGCATCGACCTCGACCTTCTTCCGGGCGAAACCCTCGGTATCGTCGGCGAGAGCGGTTGCGGAAAGTCGATCACGGCGCTTGCCACGATGGGCCTCATTCCCGACCCGCCGGGACGCATCGCCGCCGGCCATATCGTTTTCGACGGCGAAAACATCGTCCGGGCCGACGCCGCGCGATTGCAAAACTTGCGCGGCGCGGACATCTCGATGATCTTCCAGGAGCCGATGACATCGCTCAATCCGGTTTTCACGGCCGGCGACCAGATCGCCGAGGCGATCATGCTGCATCAATCGGCAAGCAAAGCGGAAGCGAACCGCAGGGCGGTCGAGCTGCTGCGGCGGGTCGGCATTCCGGACGCTGAGCGGCGCGCGCGATCCTATCCGCACGAGCTTTCCGGCGGGATGCGGCAGCGTGTCATGATCGCGATCGCGATCTCGTGCCGGCCGCGCATCCTGATCGCCGACGAGCCCACCACGGCGCTCGACGTGACGGTTCAGGCGCAGATTTTCGACCTGATGCGCGACATCCAGCGGCAATTCGGCGTGGCCATCATGCTGATTACCCACGACATGGGCGCGATCGCCGAAATGGCGGATCGGGTGGCCGTCATGTATGCCGGGCAGATCGTTGAAAAGGGCAGCGCCGATGCCATCCTCGACGATCCGCTGCATCCCTATACGCGCGGGCTGATCGGTTGCATTCCGGTGCTCGGAAAGGAATCCGGCCGGGAAGAGCGAATGCCGCCGCTGGCTGAAATCCCCGGCATCGTGCCGCCGCTGCATCTGCTCCGGCAAGGTTGCGCCTTCGCGGATCGCTGCCCTCTCGCATTCGACCGCTGTCGCGCCGAGCGTCCCGTGCTGAAAGGTGAGGATCACACGGTCGCATGCTTCGCCACGGAACTGGAGGCGACGTGACGACTGAAACGCTGCTTGATGTGCAAGGGCTATCGGTCGGTTTCGCCATGCCGCGCAAATCGCTGTTCGGCCAACGGCTCACTTTGCGGGCCGTTCGAAATGTCTCGTTTTCGCTGCGGCCCGGCCGTACGCTGGGGCTGGTGGGCGAGAGTGGATCGGGCAAGACGACAACGGCCATGGCCGCGATCCGGCTGGCGGCGGCCCTGACCGGCTCGGTGCTGTTCGACGGCGTCGATCTTCTCAAGCTGGATGCCGAAGCCATGCGCCTGCAGCGGCGCCACTTGCAGGTGATCTTTCAGGATCCCTATTCGTCCCTCAATCCGCGCGAGCGGGTCGGCGCGATCGTGCGCGAACCTCTCGATCTGATGATGCCCGACATCTCCAGATCAGATCGGGAGCAACGCGCGCGCGAACTGTTCGATCTGGTCGGCCTGAGGCCGGACCAGATGGCGTTGTTTCCCCATCAGTTTTCCGGTGGACAGCGGCAACGCATCTCCATCGCCCGGGCGCTCGCCACCAATCCCCGGTTGATCGTCTGCGATGAACCGGTTTCAGCGCTCGACGTCGCGATCCAGGCCCAGATCCTGAACCTGCTGCGCCGGCTGCAAGATGATTTCGGGCTCTCCTATCTGTTCATCAGCCACGATCTCGGCGTCGTACAGTTCATCTGCGACGACATCGCGGTGATGTATCTCGGACAGATCGTCGAATTCGCCGACCGGCCAACTCTGTTTTCCCGGCCGCGCCATCCCTACACGGCAGCGCTTCTGTCCGCCGCCCCGTCGCTCGCGCGGCGCAAGAGCGCGGGCTACGTGCGCGAAGGCGCTCTGAAGGGTGACCCACCAAGCCCGTTGAATATTCCGGCAGGCTGCGCCTTCGCCTCACGCTGCCCGCGCGTGCAGCCGAGATGCCGCGACGAGCAGCCGATCCTGCACCACAGCGCGCAAGGGTCCGTCGCCTGTCATTATCCGCTCGCGTGAGCGCGCGCCTCATCAGGAGCGTGACGCAAAGCCGACAACGCGGTCGCCGCTGTCATACCGTGAACATCGAGAGCATGATGAAGTTGGGTTGAACCAACCCGCGCTGTCATTGCGAGCCAACGGGTCGGGGCCGCAAGCGCGTTCACGCGCGTCTTCGCCGCGCCATGACGCCGCCCGACGACAGGCTCCGCGAAGCAATCCAGAGCCCCCTCCCTTCCCTCCCCCGCACGCGGGGGAGGGTTAGGGTGAGGGAATTGCTTCGTCGCTCCGGGACACCGCTGCGCGTTGCCCTTGGGCTCCTCGCAATGACGGTGAGTGAACCTCATGTCATCCCGCTTAAGCTCACTCGGCAGCCTGAAGTCGATGGGCATCGACGATCTTCTTGATTTCCGAGCGGCAGGAGCCGCAACTGGTTCCTGCCCGCACCGCAGCTCCCACGGCTTCGACGGTGTTACAGCCGTTTTTGACGGCCGTAATGATTTGATTGATACCGATACCGAAGCAGGAGCAAAGTGTTGCACCGCGATCGACCGCGCCGGTGCCGGGACGGCCGGCAAGAAGCGCAAGCCGTGCGCGCTGATCTGCGAATTCCGATGCCAGTTGATCCACCGCCCAGTTGCGGGAAACGGCGACCGGCGCGGTCGCGATGAACAGCGCGCCGGCGAGCCGATTGTTTGCGAAGGATGCAAAGCGATGTTGATGCGCGCTCCGGTCCTGATAGGCCACCATGCCGTCGCCGTCCGCGTGATCGAACAGTGCCCGGGCGAACGTCGCCCAATCGCCTGACTCTTGCGAGAAGGCAAGTTCAAGGCGCCATCCTCCGGAACACTTTGCCAGAGCCCAGTACGGCGCGTCAGGCGTCGCCGGCTTCTCACGCAACACTGCGAATCCGTATGCCTTTGCGTCGAAGGGCGCGATGCGCGCGGCGATATTTTTCGACGCCGGCTGGCCTGAACAAGGATCGGTCCATGCGTGCACGAGCGTATCGATTCGGGCCCGGGCGGCGAATTGGTCATTCCAATGGATGGGGACGAAGATGCTGCCGCATGCCTGGCGCGCGGTGATCAGCGCGCGCACCAGCACGGCGCCCCTGCCCGTCTCAACGCGAACGATCTCGGCGTCTCCGATTCCGTATCGGTCCGCATCCGCCGGATGGATTTCGACGAAGGGCTCGGCAAGGTGCTGCGACAGCCGCTGGCTTTTGCCGGTTCGCGTCATCGTGTGCCAGTGATCGCGCACGCGGCCGGTGTTCAGCACCAGTGGAAACTCCGGGTTCGTCCGCCTGTTCCCGGCTGCAACGACACGCACGAACCGTCCCCTGCGGTCCGGCGTATGGAATCCACCCCGGCTGAAGAAGCGCGACTCGGCGGGTGCGTCCGCTCCGGTCCTGGGCCATTGAAACGGCTCCATCGCATCGAAAGCCGCAGAATCAATCCAAGCAGCCCCGCCGATGTCGAAATCGCGCTGACCGTCGTTCTCGAACGCCGAAAGCGCGGCGTGCTCGGCAAAAATCTCGGCGGGGGACCGATAGGCGAAGGCTTGTCCAAATCCCATCCGCGATGCGACATCGCAGATGATGCGCCAGTCGGGCCGGACCTCGCCGGGCAAGGCAAGGAAGGGGCGTTGCCGGGAGATGCGCCGTTCGGAGTTGGTGACGGTGCCGTTCTTCTCGCCCCAGCCCGCCGCGGGAAGCTTCACATGCCCGTGACGAACCGTGTCGGTCTCCGCCATGATGTCGGAGACGACGACGAACGGGCAAGCCTTTAGCGCAGCCTCGACGCAGCTTGCCTCCGGCAGGGAATCCGCCGGGTTTGTGGCCATGATCCAGAGCGCCTTGATGCGCCCGTCGGCCACCGCGCGGAACATCTCGACGGCCTTGAGGCCCGGTTTGCTGGCGATCGTCGGCGCTTGCCAGAACCGCCGCACGCGGTCGCGATGGATCGGATTCTCGACGTCCATATGCGCGGCGAGCATATTGGCGAGCCCGCCGACCTCGCGCCCGCCCATGGCATTCGGTTGGCCCGTCACCGAGAACGGACCTGCTCCCGGCTTGCCGATCCGCCCCGTCGCCAGATGGCAATTGATGATGGCGTTGACCTTGTCGGTCCCGGACGACGACTGATTGACGCCCTGACTGTAGACCGTGACGACTTTCTCGGTCGCCGCGAAAAGCTCGTAGAAAGCGACTATATCCTCGCAGGCAATCCCCATCAGATCCGCGACCTGTTCGAGGCCAAGCGCCCTGGCCGTTTCCAGCGCGTCGTCCAAGCCTGTCGTGTAGGCATCGACGTAGTGGCGATCGATGGCGCCGTGATTGTGCAGCCAGGAGAGCAATCCATTGAACAGGGCGACATCGCCGTCGGAGGAAATACCCAGATGCATCTCCGCGATCTCGGCCGTCATCGTGCGACGGGGATCGACGGTCACGACGCGCATCTGCGGCCGCTTTTGTTTCGCCGCTGCGAGGCGCTGGTAGAGCACCGGATGGCACCAAGCGAGATTCGAGCCGACCAGTACCACTAAGTCGGCCAGTTCAAAATCCCGATAGGTCCCCGGCACCGTGTCGGCGCCGAAGGCGCGACGATGTCCGGCGACGGATGAAGCCATGCACAGGCGGGAATTCGTGTCGATGTTCGCAGAGCCGATGAAGCCCTTCATCAACTTATTGGCGACATAGTAGTCCTCGGTAAGAAGCTGGCCCGACACGTAGAAGGCGACGGAGTCCGGCCCATGCTCGGCAATCGTCCGGGAAAAGGTGGTTGCGACCAGATCGAGCGCCTCGTCCCAACCAGCGCGGCGACCATCAATTTCTGGATGGAGCAGCCGGCCATCGAGGTCGATCGTCTCGGCGAGCGCCGACCCCTTCGAGCAGAGCCGCCCGAAATTCGCTGGATGATCGGGATCGCCGCGCACGACGACCGACCCATCCGCGCCTGCCTCCGCCAAAACGCCACATCCCACTCCGCAATAGGGACAGGTTGTGCGAACCTGACGCTGCTGGATTGACGCCGTCACTTCATGCGACTCGTCTGGCCAGCACGTCCGAATGGATGAAGAGCTGCCCGTCTTCCATTTTCAGCGCGAAAGTGCGCGCCGAGCCTTCATCGGCACCGAGGGCGGCACCCGTCTCAAGCGAAATCACCCAGTTATGGAGCGGACAGGTGACGGCATTGCCGTGCACGATTCCCTCGCTTAGCGGACCGGCCTTGTGAGGACACCTGTCTTCCATGGCGAAGAAGCGGTCCTCGGCGGTGCGGAATACCGCGATCCGGCCCTGCGGCGTCGCCACACAACGCGCGCCGCGAACGGGAATGTCGGAGGTCGATCCGATGGCGATCCAGCTCATGGTTCACTCCGCTGCGACCGGAAAGCCGATGGTCGTCATCGGCCGGAATTCATGCTTGTCCTTGCCGGATACCCGTTCGGACCAGGGGTCGGTCTGCGCGAATCTCTGACTGAAGACGAAGCGCTCGAAATAGGATTTACGCTTATGATGGTCGTCTACGATCTGGCGGCGGATCTCGTCGAGACCGACACGCCTGGCCCACTTGTAGATGCGCTCGAGATAACGGGCCTGCTCGCGATACATCTGAACCAGCGCCGCGACGTGCTCCAGCGCCTCATCCTCGGTCTTCACGAGGCCGAGCACTTCCGTGCCCTTGATGTCGAGACCGGCCGCGCCGGCGAAATGAATCTCATAGCCGGAGTCGACGCAGATCACGCCGACATCCTTGCAG
>DASZVY010000032.1:0-3151 GCA_035546855.1 Nitrobacter sp.
GAAGCCTGAGCGCGCCCCTTGCGGGGTGTGCACGCTCGCGCTCCGGGCTCGCGCCCTGGACCAAACACCTCCGGCCGACGCTGCCGCGTCCACCGCATCCCGCCCCGCGCATCGTGACGATCGCGAAACGCCCCTCAACAAGGGGGCGGGACATAGGAATATAATCATATATCGGCGAATTTGTCAAGGGGCAATCTGGCTCGGCGTCATCCTGGAGGTACAGGGCGACGCCGATACATGGCGCATGAACAACAGTCGTCATGGCCGGGCTCGTCCCGGCCATCCACGTCTTCCTCGTTGCGGCACCGCAGGACGTGAATCACCGGGACAAGCCCGGTGATGACGGCGGAGTTGCGGAAACGTCTTGCGCGGACGCGCGTTGAACCAGCGCCCACAAACGCCAGCAGGGGAGGTTTCGATGCCCGCCAAGGTCAAACCGGTGCCGGATGGTTTTCACACCGTGACGCCGTTTCTCGTCGTCGATGATGCCGATGCGGTGATCGCGTTCATGCAGAAGGCGTTCAAGGCGACGTTCGAACACGCGCCGCTACGCCAGGGCGGCAAGGTGCGGCACGCGACGCTGCAGATCGGCGACGCGCGGGTGATGATCAGCAGCGCGTCGGAACGCGCGAAGGCGATGCCGACGATGCTCTACGTCTACGTGCCGAATGTCGACGAAATCTATGCGGCCGCGATCGCGGCGGGCGGCACGGAGATCATGCCGCCGGCCGATATGTTCTACGGCGACCGCTCCGGTGGCGTCACCGATCCCGGCGGCAACCAATGGTATATCGGCACGCACATCGAGGACGTGAGCGAAGCGGAATTGCAGAAGCGCGCGGAGAAGATGATGGGGCAGGGGTGAGGGGGCAGGCGGCGACGCCGCATGTCATGCCAGCAGCGGCTTGAGCAGGAAAAGCAATCCGTTCGTCATGTCGCGTGCCGTGCGTTCGGGCTTGTCGGACGTCGCGCAGACGAGAGCTGCTTCCATCATGGCGCCGGCGATGAGGTGGCCGACGGCCTGCACGTCTCGTTCATTCAGGCGTTCACGCAGATGTGCATCCAGGGGCCCGCGCATCAGCGCCGAAAAATATTTGTGATCGATCTCCCGCCAACGCTCCCAGCCCAGAACTGCGGGCCCATCGATGAGGAGGATGCGCTTGGCGCCGGGAGCGGTGATCGCGGTGAGATACTTGAACGTACCTCGGCCGATGCTGTCCAGCATGTCCTTGCCCCTTTGTGCGGTCGCCACGACATCAACGGCAATTTCGCCCTGCATCGCATCGACAAGCCGATCCAGGACTTCCTCCTTCGAGGCAAAGTGATGGTAAACCGCGCCTTTGCCGACTCCCGCCTCGAATGCAATGGCGTCGACGCTGGTGTTGGCGAACCCCTGTGCGAGGAACAGCGCGCGTGCGCCGTTCAGAATTGCGGTGATGGTGGAAGCACGGCGCTCGCTTTGGGCAATCAACGGCTCGCTCGCTGCGTTTGACAAACAGACCGATAGTCTGTAAATACGGACTGACAGTCCGTCATATATCACAGTCGAAAATGGGAGGATAGAGATGGTCTCGATGTCCGCCATGCTCTGTTTCACAGGCGTTTTGCTGTTTCTGTTCGGGCTGCTCGCCGGCTTCGGCATTCCCGCCTTCGCAAGCCCCCGCCTGGGCCTGTCCGCGCACTTGACCGGCGTCCAGAGCGGGACGGCTCTCCTCGCCATCGGTCTGCTTTGGCCCCATTTGACGTTCTGGAGCGGCTGGTCCGCGGTGACCGGCCACGGCTTGTTCATTTCGGTCTACCTGCTTTTCGCCGGCATGACGCTGGGTGCCGTCTGGGCGACGGGACGATCTCTGGCGATCGCGGGCGGCGGTGTGGCCGCGCAGCCATGGCAGGAACGCGTTGTCACGATCGTGCTCGCAGCGGGCGCGCTCGGCACGGTCGCAGCGATTCTCGCAATTCTGATGCAGTGGAATTGGGCAGGGCCGTGAGCTGCGGACGAGGGCGTTTGAGCGGACAAGGGTGTTTGAGCCGTCATTGCGGGGAAGCGAGAGCGAGGAAGCAATCCAGGGTTATGGGCGGTCTGGATTGCTTCGCTACGCTCGCAATGACGGAGAGAGCAAAACAAAAAACCCGGCATCGCTGCCGGGGGTTTCGCATTTTGTAAATCGTGTCGACGCGAGGATTGTCCCTCACCCCGACCCTCTCCCCGCAAGCGGGGAGAGGGAGAGGGAGAGTAAGACTTAGAAATCCATGCCGCCCATGCCGCCGCCCGGAGGCATCGCCGGGCCGCCGGCGTTCTTCTTCGGCAGCTCGGCGACCATCGCCTCGGTGGTGATCAGCAGCGCCGCGACGGACGCCGCGTTCTGGATCGCCGCACGCACGACCTTGGTCGGGTCGATGATGCCCTTGGAGACCAGGTTGCCGTATTCGCCGGTCTGCGAGTCGAAGCCATACGAATACTGCTCCTTTTCGAGGATCTTGCCGACGATGACGCTGCCGTCCTCGCCCGCGTTGATGGCGATCTGGCGGGCCGGCGAGGAGAGCGCCTTGCGCACGATCTCGACGCCGGTCTTCTGGTCGTCGTTCGCGGTGCGGATCTTCTTGAGCTGCTCGGAGGCGCGCAGCAGGGCGACGCCGCCGCCCGGAACGATGCCTTCCTCGACCGCCGCGCGGGTCGCATGCATCGCGTCATCCACGCGATCCTTGCGCTCCTTCACCTCGACCTCGGTCGCGCCGCCGACGCGGATCACCGCGACGCCGCCCGCGAGCTTTGCCAGGCGCTCCTGGAGCTTCTCGCGGTCGTAATCCGAGGTGGTCTCCTCGATCTGCTGGCGGATCTGGCCGCAGCGCGCTTCGAGGTCGGCCTTCTTGCCGGCACCGTCGACGATCGTGGTGTTCTCCTTCTCGACGATGACCTTCTTGGCCTTGCCGAGCATGTCGAGCGTGACGTTCTCGAGCTTGATGCCGAGATCCTCGCTGATCATCTCGCCGTTGGTGAGGATCGCGATGTCCTCGAGCATCGCCTTGCGGCGATCGCCAAAACCCGGCGCCTTGACCGCCGCGACCTTGAGGCCGCCGCGCAGCTTGTTGACGACCAGCGTCGCCAGCGCCTCACCCTCGACCTCTTCGGCGATGATGAGCAGCGGACGGC
>DASZVY010000033.1:0-130205 GCA_035546855.1 Nitrobacter sp.
AACACATCTTCGGGCTGGGACGGACGCACCTCTGCCTCGGTGGTGGCCTCGTCGAGGCTTGCCAGCATCGCGTCGATATCGTCCTGGCTGTTGGTCGCAGCGGGAGGAGGTGCCGGGGGCGCCGCCGGCTTCGGCGTGACCGCGGACGGCGGAATTCCCGACGTCTTCGCCGGGGCCGGTTTCGCAGCCGCCGGCGCGGCTGGCTTTGGCGCGGCCGCCGGGGCCGCATTTCCGGCGGCCGCCGGCTTGGCGTCGTCATCGGCAATGATGCGGCGGATCGACGCCAGAATCTCCTCCATCGAGGGTTCTTGGACCTTTGCAGGCTGCGTCATGCCCAACTCCACATCTTCGACGTCGTCAGCGTACCAGCGAACGTTTCCGCATCTGACATGCAGACTCGCAAATTCTCTTCGCAGGCCTGATTTATCCCCAGATCAAGCGCTGGCGGCCGCTTCAGCTTCTCGCGACGCAACGCGCGTCAAGCTCCCGCACGAATCGCCCTGCCACCTTTCGCAAGGGTATGGCAGGGCAATATTCGATTGCAAGCAACGGGTCGTCCCCGAGCCTTGTTCCGCCGGGGTTCAACGCCCGTCCGGCGCGCGCACCCCGATCCAACTGTCACGAACCTGATGATAATGCACGCTCGGATCGTAAATCGCCGTCTGGAGCCTGAGCACTTGCGGCGACAATCGACCGACCGCGCTCAGCACGGCATAGGACGCCACCACGCGATCGTGTTGCGCGGTCACCAGTGCGATGCGCGCGCTCACCAGCGTCTGCTGCGCGATCAACACATCGAGCGTCGTGCGCTGACCGGCCTTCGCTTCTTCGCGGACACCGTTGAGGGCGATTTCGGACGCCGTCACCTGCGCCTGGGCCGAGGCAACCTGCGCCTTGGTAGCGACGAGCTGGCCCCAGGCCTGCACGACGCTGGCGCGCGTCTGGTCGCGGACCTGATCGAGGTTGAGACGCTGCTGCGCGAGGGTTTCCTTGGACTGGCGGATCAGCGAGTATTCCGAGCCGCCCTGATAGATCGGCACCGACACCTGGGCGATCGCGGACGCGAAGAATTGCTTCTGGATGGTAAGCTGTTGCTGGTAGCCTTCCTGCACATTCGCTTGCAGCGACACTGTCGGGAACAGCGCACCTTCGGCCACCTTCACCTGCAGATAGCTGACGTCGATGCCGTACATCGCCGCGGTGACGTTGGGGTTTTGCGTCAGGCCGAGATCGACGGCACCCGCGAGCGATTTCGGCAGAAAACGATCGACCGGGGAGCCCGGCGCCAGTTGTCCGGGCTCATTGCCGATGATCCGCCGAAAGTTGGACCGGGTCGTGGTGAGCGTGGATTCGGCCGCCAGGAGCTGCGTCCTGCCCGCGGCCAGTTGCGCCTGGGATTGCGCGACGTCGGTACGGGTCACCTCGCCGACGTTGAAGCGGTCCTGGGTTTGCTTCAGCGTCTGCTCGAGCACGCGCACGTTACTCTTCTGCACCTCGACGATCGCGGAATCGCGCAGGTAGTCCATGTAAATGGTCGCCGCTGCCAGCAGCACCGTCTGCTCCAGCACGCGGAGACCTTCCCGCGCCGCCGACACCTGCCCTTCGGCCGCGCGGGTGCGGTTGGCGGTCTGAAATCCGTTGAACAGCGTCTGCGACACCGTCGCCCCGATCGCGCCCGGAGTCTGGGTGCCGTGAAGGGCGCTCGTCGCGCCCGACACACCCTCGGTGGCATCCGTATACTGGACGCCCCCGCTGGCCGTCAGCGCCACCTTGGGTCGGTAGCCCGACAACGCTTGCGGCACATTCTCGTCCGTCGACCGGACCGAGGCGCGCTGCGCATTGAGTTGCGGGTTATTCTGGTACGCTCGCACAAGCGCGGCCTCAATCGTGTCGGCAAGCGCGGGAGCAGTCCCTATGCATGCCAACAATAGCGCCGCGGCCGCGGCCCCGGTTAATAGTCTCACGCCACCCATGGTAATCCATTCTTCTTTTTGCCGGATTTGACGTCGGAGCAAACCACCTGCCGCACAGGCGATACGGTCCCCCGAGTCAAACGCCCCGCCGGAGCATATTCTTCACCGCGACGCGACGGAACCCCTTCCGGCCGCCGTCAACCGAAACTCTCTGGCTGGGGCATCGCAGCCACACTGGCTGATGCAAATGGAACCCGGTGCTCCCAAACCGATTCGATCGAATCAGAAAACGAACTCCGCCGGGCGTTCCAGGCCGGGCAGGACCGGCGCGGACGCATCAAACAGGGGCCGGTCGCCGAAATCGTCATAGGAACGGGTCACGATCATCGCCCGCTGCGGGCGTCCGATCGCGGAAATCCCCACAAGACGGCCGTTCTCCGCGAGCTGCCGATAGAGTTGCTCGGGAATGATTTCGCTCGCGCCCTCCATCAGGATGACATCGTACGGCGCGGTGTCCGGTGCGCCCGCGCCGGCCGCGGCCTCGACCACTGCGATATCGCCAAGCCCCAAGCCTTTCAGGATGCTGGCGGCCTTTGCCGCAAGCGCAGCGTCGCTCTCGGTCGCGGTCACCCGCGCGGCGATGCGGGCCGCGAGCGCCGCCGTGTAACCCGTAGCACAGCCCACCACGAGAACGCTGTCGGTGCTTTTGATCCCGGCAGCCTGCATCATCCGCGCGACGAGGGCGGGCTTGAGCAGGCAACGCGGCGGATTGCCGCGGTCGCTGACATCGAGATCAAGATCGAGATAGGCCAGCGCGCGCTTGCTCTCCGGCACGAATGCATCGCGCGGAACGGCCAGCATGGCTGTTATAATTCGCTGGTCCGTCACGTCGCTCGGGCGGACCTGACAATCCACCATATTGCGGCGCGCGGTCAAAAAGTCAGACATTGGCCATCCCCGAACCCGAGCATCGTGCGCGACACTCATAGAGCAGATTCCACATCCGCAAAATACCGGCGAAAACCAACCGCGAATGTTCGGATGGGAGCGCTAAGTACAGCCGATTTGAAGTCCCGGCATCACTTCGGCAATCTTGTTGCGGGGACTTCAAATCGAAAGCGGTACTAGGACAGCGCTTTCCCTGATGCAAGAGGTTGGTTAAAGACCGGTCCGCCGTTGAGCCGGACGCGGGAGATGCGACGGTGCCGACACGCGTATCCCACGTTCAAAAGCTACTTCCCGCTATGTTGACGGCCGTGAAAAATCACATATTTCCCGCTTTGCAAGCTTGGAAGGCTTTGTTATAGCGTCCGCCAGCGAACGCGGTTCGCATGTTCCCTGGTAGCTCAGCGGTAGAGCATTCGACTGTTAATCGAATGGTCGCTGGTTCGAATCCAGCCCGGGGAGCCATCCCCCAATGGCTTTCGGAGTTCCAGAAGATAGCGGCGGTGAACGGCCGGCGCGCGATTGCCAGCGCGGCGAATGGGCTCCCTGCCTCGAAGGGGTCTTTTCGCAACTTAATGACGGAAGCCCCGCCGTGGCGGGGCTTCTGACCTAAACTCGCCGGATGCGTCGTCCTAGTGGTGACCGTGGCCTCCCCTGTGGCCGCCGCCTCCATGACCGCCGCCGGGACGACCACCCATATGTGGACGGCCTGCACCCGGGCGGCCGCCCATGTGCGGCCTGCCGCCGGGACGACCACCGAAGTGGGGACCACCATGATGCCAGCCGTGCCATCCCGCACCGCCGCCCCACCCGAAGCCGCGCCGATACGCATAGCCGCACCAGTAGAAGCCGGGACCATGCCAGCCATCGTCGTACCAGCAGTAATTGCGGCCGCCGAAGAAGAACTGGACCTGTTGCACGTCATTGGCCGGGAGCACCGTCTTCGCGCTGCCGACTGGCATCGCGACCGCCGCTCCTGTTAGCAGAGACAGGGAGATGCCGAGCAACAGTGAAATTTTCTTCATTTGATGTACCTCCATATGCGGGCTCAATGCGCGAGCGCAGCCAGCGGTTCCGAGTATATCGCCCCTTGCCGATTTTGCAGCAAGCTCTCGCCACCGTTTCGCTGACGATACCGCGCTGCGGCGCAGAACCGGCGCCCACCATTGTTGTCGTTGGCGCGCCGACGTCGCGAAAGGATGAGCGGTTTTGCGGACCGTACGGAGCAGCCATGCTTGCGGCCCCTGTCGCCCCGCCGATTCCTGCGTAAGCTGGCCCCTGACTGTAATGGGACTGCGGCATGCCGATATCGATGCAGAATGAGGTCACCCGGGCAGCCGGGATATTTCCGATTGCGATCTTTCTTTTGTCGCTGGGTGCGAGCGCGGCCGATGCGCAAGCCCCGTTGCGCCGCCAGCCCAACGCACATGAAAAGCAGAAGCTGATCAATCAGATCGCGGCGGCCGGACTGAACTGCCCCGTGCTCGGCGTGGTCGACAATGCCGGCGAGGACGCCCGTGGCAAAATGATCCGGATCCACTGTGCATCCCTGAACGGCGCTGCACGCTGGGACGTTCGAGGCATTGCAGCGCCGCACAGCACCGGCCTTCGCTTCGAAAGCTGGTAGCAAAAGCCCGGCAACACACGCAAAGCAGCGGCAACGGAGCGTTTCGTAAACACGGAGCGTTTCGTAAACAAAGAAACCACGCGGGCGTTACGCCGCGTGGTTTCCTGCGAGACTGTCCCGGCCCTCACTGGATTCCGTCTCGATTCGCGATCATGCCGCCGTGCGCGCCATTGTCTAACCGGCCGGCGGGTTATGCCCAGCGAATTTGGCCGATCCGCGCGCCACGACGCCTAACGGATTCAAATAGCTGCGTTCGCTTAACGAAGCCTCAACGCTTTTGCGGAAGCCTTCCGTCAGAGGTGGACTGTGGACGAGACCCGCAACGCCAAGGGCCGCATCAGCAGCCGATTTTCATCCGCCGGAACCCACTCGCTGGAACGGACACCCTCGCGGCTGGCCAACTGGCCCCCGCCCTATCGCAGCGCGCCGGCCAAGCCGAAGATCGTTCGTCATCCGCCGACCGAGAAGCCGACGCGCGCCAAGCCGCGCGGCTGGCGCCTGACCCGCGCGATGTTCTCGGAGTTCGAGGAGGACAGCTAGAGAGCCGGCGGCGGTCAGCCCGCTTTCGGTTTCCGGTTCTTCAGCTTCATTTCGCGGAAGCGCCTGGCCCAGCCTTCCCGCACCGTCTGCTGGCTGCGCTCGACGACGAGGGAATCGTTCGGCACATCGCGCGTCACGACCGAGCCCGAGCCGATGTAGGCGCCCTCGCCGATCTTCACCGGCGCCACCAGCGACGAATTCGACCCGACGAACGCGCCGGCTCCGATCTCGGTGCGGTGCTTGTCGAACCCGTCGTAATTGCAGGTGATGGTGCCCGCGCCGATATTGGCGTTGGCTCCGACACGGGCATCTCCGACATAGGTGAGGTGATTGACCTTGACGCCGGCTTCGAGCACGGCGGCCTTGGTCTCGACGAAGTTGCCGATGCGCGCGCCGTCGCCAAGCGACGTTCCCGGCCGCAGCCGGGCATACGGTCCGACCGACGCGTTTTTGCCGATCGAGGATTGCGTGAGATGCGAGAACGCATGGATGACCGCGCCGTCCGCAATGGCGACGCCGGGACCGATGACGACGAACGGTTCGATCGTCACATCCCTGCCGAATACGGTATCGGCGGCGAGATAGACGGTCTCCGGCGCGATCATCGTCACGCCGGAATCGAGCGCCGCCTTGCGCAGCCGCTGTTGCAGAACCTGCTCGGCTTCGGCCAACTGCGCCTTGGTATTGATGCCCCGCACTTCATCCTCGCTGGTTTCGATCACCACCGCGCGACGTCCGAGCGTGCGGACGACCGCGACCGCGTCGGTGAGATAGTATTCGCCCTTGGTGTTGGCGTTGCCGATCCGCTCCAGGATCGCGAGCACGGCGTGGCCGTCGAACGCCATGACGCCGGCGTTGCACAGCGTGATCCCGCGCTCCTCCTTACTCGCGTCGGCCTGCTCGCGGATCGCCGTCAGCTCATCGCCATGAACGATCAGCCGGCCGTAGCCCGTCGGATCGGCCGCCTGGAAACCGAGCACCGCCATCGCAGCGCCGATCTTGAGCGGCACACGCATCCGCGCGAACGTCTCCGCCGTAATCAGCGGCGTGTCGCCGAACGCGATCAGCACATCGTCGGCGCCCCGCGCCAGCGCATCGCGCGCGGCAAGCACGGCATGCGCGGTTCCCAGGCGCTCGTGCTGCGTGAAGACAGCCGCGTCCGGCCTGATGCGACGGATTTCGTCAGCGACGGCCTGATGATCCGGACCGACGACGACCGCCAGCGCATTGCCGCCGCCGCCCGGAGCGGCGCGCAGAACGTGCGACAACAGCGTCTGCCCGGCAACGGGATGCAGCACCTTGGGCATGGACGAGCGCATCCGCGTGCCTTCGCCTGCGGCGAGTACGATGGTGAGACAGGTTCTGCCGGTCATGGCCTCCTCGTGGTCTTCCGTGGCGCCGCCGTCATAAGCTTTTTCGGCACGGGAGGAAACCGGCCTCCGCGGACGGTGCTCCCGATCTGAGATTGAACCTCAAACCTGTTAAGGTTTGCAGGGTGATTCGAGGTCGCAAGGGGGCGACGTCGTCGGATGACTAAGAAGCGCGCTCCACAGGCTGACAAGCTGCCCGTCGATGACGTCGGCGGCGGGACGGTGCTCGTGGCCGACGAGGATGTGTTCGACCGGCGCCGGCTGTTGTGGCGGCTGACCTCGTGGGGTGTGGCCGCGATCGGCGCAGTCTCTATCGCAATCCTCGCCAATCAGTCGTCGGTCACGCTGCGGCAGGATCAGGCCGCGACCGCAGAACTCGCCCGGCAGACGCAGCAGATACGAGCTCTTGCCCGACAAAATCACACCGAAGCGAGTCGGCTGGCCTCGGCGATCGAGGCGCTCGATGGCGACCGGGATCGGCTCGACGCCCGTGTGTCGATCCTCGAACAAGGTCTCGAGTCCGTGACCGGCTCGATCGCGCGGCAGGCCAAGGAGCGGAAGCCGACGGACACGCCGCTCGCCTCGCCTGCGACCGCGCCCAGTTCTCTTCCGGCCGCTGCCTCAAGTTTGCCACATCATGAGGCCACAGCATCCGCCGCACAGCCCGCGCAACCGGCACCCGTGACCGCCACGTCCGCAACCACTGCGCCTCGCGCCACAGCCGCGGCACCGTCCGACAGTTCACCACCGACGCCAATTTCCAGCGCCGACTCAAAGACGTCATCCAACACGCCCGACGCCACCGCGCCCGTGGCGAGACCCGAAACCAAAGTCACGGCCTCGGCTCAAGCCGCGGCGGATCAAGCCGCCGCCACGGATATGGCATCGGCAAGTTCAGCGGCACCGAGCGCGCCTGTTCAGCGCACCGAATTCGGCGTCGACCTTGGCAGCGCGAACTCCATCGACGGCCTCCGGGCGCTGTGGCGGGGAGTTCTCCGCGCCCATAGCAAGGAAGTCGGATCGCTCGAACCGATCATCGTCATCAGGGAGCGCACGAACGGGCCGGGCATGCGATTGCATCTCGTTGCGGGCCCGTTGTCGGACGCTGCTGCAGCCGCAAGGATTTGCGCGGCCCTGACGGAACGCAAGCGAAGCTGCGAAACGTCGGTCTATGACGGGCAGCGCCTCACCTTGCGCGAAAACAAACAATCCGCCGGCGAGTCCGCAATTGCAAAACCGCCGCCCGCGCGCCGCACCGTCTCTCGCCATAAGCGCAGCAATCGGCTCACGCGGCTCGAACAGCCGGTGCCGCTGCCGGCGCCACCTCCGCCGCCGGAGCCAGCGCCCTCCAGAACGGGATCCTTCTTTTCCCGCTGAGTCGGCTGACGGGCAGCATTGTTTGCGGTTGTCGGATCCGCCTTTCTGAACCATACTCCGGCGATGAAGAAAGATCCGTTCCGGCTGACGCCGTATCAGGTTCAGTGGCTGCTCGTCGTCGGCTTCGTCAGCGTCGGCTATGCCCTGTATCTGCGCTATCTCGCGATCGAACTGTCAACGGTGTCGCTGGCTTGCGATGGCGGGTTGCAGACCATGCTGTGCAAGAGCCGCAGCGTCGCAACCTATCTGTTTCGTAATTCCGTGTTCGGCATCGTGGCGCTGGTGATCGCGGCGCTGCACCTGATGCGGCCATCCATCGTCCTGCTGACCGGTGGACTGATCGCGGCGAGCTTCGGCATCGTGCTCTATAATGTTGGCCTTTCGGGTCTTGCCATCGGCCTGCTCATTCTGGGCTTTGCACGACCCGCCCCTGCCACAGCGTGATGCCGAGCATCACGTAGATCAGGCAGGTCCACAGCGATTGCCAGTTGTTCGGGCCCTCGTTGAAGCCGGTGTAAACCGCTGCGACGACCAACAGCCCTGCGAACACGGACTCGGCAACAGGCCGTCGGCCGCCCACGCCACGCGGCCGGTTCAGGGTCATCACTATCCAGCACGGCACCGCCGCCATGGTCAGCGCCGCAAACGGAAAATCGCGGTAACGCGGATCAAATACGAAGCCGAGCGCCGTCTCGGCGGCAATCAGGGTCGTCGCCAGCAAAATCAGGCCGAGCACGATCGCTGGAAACGACCGGGTCCTGCCGCCGCGCGGGCCCACCAACTCAACGAAAGCCGGCAGCGGACGACCGGCCATCAAGGCGTTGGCGCAGAACAGGGGCGACAGGATACCGGCTCCGAGCAGGGTTCCCAAACGCAACCAGCCACCAAGGCCGTATGCTTCGGAGAGTATCTTGTCGACGGCAACGCCGAGCAGGCAGCCCGCCGTCGTGGCTGAAAGCGCGACGGCAATCCACGAGGTCACTCGGGGAGTCCAGGGACGCCGCCGCAGCGTCAGCATCGCGGCGATGAACACCAGGACACACAGCACCATGCCGCCAGCCATCTGAATCTTCCAGAACGGGAAATTGCTGACGGGAATCCCGGCGGGGTACTTCAGTTGGCGGCTGTACGCGTCAAAAAGCCCCCAGTTGCCGCCGACCGTGCCTTCGAGCTGACGCTTCCACGGCTGATCGTAGGCCTCGATCAAATTAACACGAAACTTCTCGGCTTTCGCCAGATCGAGGATTTCCGACACCACACGCGCCTGATTGGTCCGCGATGGAAGCGCCCCCTCCCGCATGCGGCCCGCGCTGGGCCAGCCGGTTTCGCCGATCAAAATTTCCTTGCCGGGAAAGGCGGCGGCAACCTGCTTGCGGATCGCATCGACGTGAGCCGCGGCGTAGCGCGCCCGAATCGGAAAATCCTCCCAATACGGCAGGATGTGAATCGTCACGAAGTCGACGGCGTCATAGACCTCGCGATTGCGCAGCCAGTATTCCCAGACATCGGCATAGGTCACGGGCACCGTGACCCGGGATTTGACGAGCCGGATATTGGCGGCGAGATCGGCTGCGGTCATTTCGCCGCGCAGCAGAACCTCGTTGCCGACCACGAGCGCCGTGATGACGTTCGGGTATTGCTTGGTCAGGGCAACCGCCACGTTGATCTCGGCGAGATTGTTCAGCCGATTGCTGCCGAGCCAAATGCCCTGAATGACCTTGAGCCCGACCTTGGCGGCCAGCGCCGGCACCTGATCGAGGCCGTTCTGGATCGAGTAGGTGCGAACGCATTTTGATATCTTGGCGAGTTGCGCGAGATCCTGCGCGATCTGCTCCGCCGGAATTTGCGTCGTCGTGACCAACGGGCTCTGGCCCTCACGGAAGGGGGCATAGGACACGCATTGGAGCTTGTTGGCGGGATCGATCGGCGCATGCGCGAGGACGACCGGCGTGGCGAGCCACCACCAGACCGCAGCAATTGTGCCGAGAGAGACGATGAGAAGCGCCAGCGGCGTACGAAAGGAAATTGGTTGGCCCTCCGTGAAGGTCGTCGATTAACGGGTTGAGGATCGTCTGCCAAGACCCGGCCGCCGACAACCAACAGCCTGCGCGGATGACCGATTCGCGAGCTGCAGCCGTCATGGCCTTCACCCGCAGCCGTAACTTGCAGATCGCCGCTGCCATGGTTTTCATCAAAAACCGAGAGTATCAATGCTTTGCTGGACAAAATCCAAATTGTCCGCCATGGGAATCCCAAGCGTCTCCGCCGCATTGGGGACCTATTTCAACGGCATCAGGCGGGTGGGTCGGATGGCGACGAGCGGACAACGGGTCGGGGACTTCATGCGTCGAGTGCTTTGTGGTTTTCAGCGGGCGATTTTGCGGGGATTGGCCATTCCCGGATTTGCCATCGTGTTCGGTATCGGCGGAGCGATCGCACAGAGCGGGAATTTACGCGCGCAGGACCAGCCCCCCGCCAAGCCGGCAGCTACGAACCCCAGTCCGAACGCCGCGGCGGATGCGGCAAAGGAACAAAAGAAAACCGACGAGTTCGCCGAGGCCGCCCGGGTCATCAGCGGCCCGGCGGGCAATCCGGAATGCGTTTGGCTGGGCCGCCGGGTTGTGGCGCTGATGTGGCGCGACGACCTCGATACGGCTTTCCGGCACCTCGACCTTTACGACCGCTTCGGTTGCCCGGGCGGTCATATCCAGGCGACGTTCCGTTGCCTGGTCCGTTTCGGCGGGGGCATCGATCCCAAGGTTCCGGACAGCCTGAACAGCCGGGTTCATACCTGCTGGATCAATCCAAACGCGCAGCCGCCGCAAGCCGCCGCAGGCACGCCAACTCCTGCAGCGACGGGCGCGCCAACGACGCCTGCTCCTGCCCCGTCACAGCCGGCCCCAGCCGCCGCGCCGCCCAAATAAGCGGGGAACGATCAACGACACCGGATATTGAATCCGGCCGCCCGTCGCCCTTAAAAACG
The DNA here is from genome assembly GCA_035546855.1 of Nitrobacter sp. Classification (GTDB taxonomy): domain Bacteria; phylum Pseudomonadota; class Alphaproteobacteria; order Rhizobiales; family Xanthobacteraceae; genus Nitrobacter. The sequence continues at coordinate 10,756 of DASZVY010000033.1, forward strand.
CCATGGCGGAATATGAGTTGTTAAATCACGTCGCAGAGATAAAGTTTACACTGCCGATGTGTTCGCCGGATCTCGGGGACAGGTCCGCTCTCCTGTCACGCTCGCCCCTTATGGTTTAGCCACGATGCGCGCCGTCGTCGCCGTTCTGTTGTTTGTGACCGCCGTGCATGCTGCTTTGTGGGCGGCCCTTCAGGAGAAGCGCGAGGCGCCGGACTTCAAGGGTATCCTGCCGAGCGTGTCTTACGCGCCATTCGAGGGAACGGCCCATCCCGATGTCGACAATTTCCCGACGGCCGAGCAAATTCGCTCCGACATGAAGGTGCTGGCACCGCTCACCCGCGCGATCCGGCTTTATTCCTCGACGGGTGGCGTGGAACTGGTTCCCCCGATAGCCAACGAATTCGGCATCAAGGTCACGGTCGGCGCCTGGATCGACAAGCACGTCGACCGGAACGAACGGGAAATGCTCTCGGCCATCGACCTCGCCCGCCACAACAGCAACGTCAACGCCGTGGTCGTCGGCAACGAGACGGTCTACCGCGGCGATCAGAAGGTCGACGACCTCATCAAACTGATCCAGCGCGTCAAAAGTTCGGTCAATGTCCCTGTCACGACGGGTGAAATCTGGAATATCTGGCTCGAACATCCGGAACTGGCCTCGTCGGTTGATTTCATCGCGGCGCACATTCTCCCCTACTGGGAGGGGTTTTCCGACAAGCAGGCGGTCGATCAAGCCGTCATCATCTACCAGAAGCTGCGGGACGCCTTTCCCGGCAAGCGGATCGTGATCGCGGAATTCGGCTGGCCCAGCGCGGGTTATAATCTCAAGAATGCCAATCCCGGGCCGTTCGAACAGGCCGTGACGCTTCGCAACTTCGTCACCAAGGCCGAGTCCATCGGGATGGACTTCAATATCGTCGAAGCCATCGATCAGCCGTGGAAGTTCTTCGAAGGTGGCGTCGGCCCCTATTGGGGCATTCTGAATGCCGACCGGGAGCCGAAGTTTGCCTGGACCGGTCCGGTGGTCGATCCGAATTACTGGAAATTTGCCGGTATCGCGCTGCTGGTGGGAATCCTCCTCTCGCTTCCAATTCTGCGGCTTGCGCATCCGACCGTCATGCAGGCTTTGGTCCTGTCGGCAGCGGCGAACGGTGTCGGGGCGTGGGTCGCTACGGTCTTCTCCTATTGGGCCGGTCACTATTTTGTCTTCGGATCAGCGTTTGCGCTGGGGCTCGGTCTGGTCCTGCTGGTCCCGCTCGTGTTGATCGCGATGGCCCGGATCGAGGAAATCGCAGCGATCGCGTTTGGCCGCGATCCGCGCCGGCTGCTGACGAAGGCGCGGGTCGCAGCGGTGGATTCCGCTGTGGCGTCCGCAGACGCGCCGCTGCCAAAGGTTTCGATCCACGTCCCCGCCTACTTCGAGCCGCCCGAGATGCTCAAGCAGACGCTCGATGCGGTGGCGCGGCTCGATTATCCGAACTTCGAGTGCGTGGTCATCATCAACAACACGCCCGATCCCACCTTCTGGCAGCCGATCCAGGATCATTGCCGCCTGCTCGGCGAACGCTTCAAGTTCATCAACGCGGAGAAGGTCCAGGGCTTCAAGGCGGGCGCGCTCCGGATCGCGATGGAGCGCACGGCCGCCGACGCCGAGATCATCGGGATCATCGACGCCGACTATGTCGTGGAGCCGGACTGGCTCAAGAACCTCGTTCCCGCCTTCAACGATCCTCACGTCGGCCTGGTGCAGGCGCCGCAGGACCATCGCGATCAGGACCGATCGCTGATGCACTATGTCATGAACGGCGAATACGCCGGCTTCTTCGACATCGGCATGGTCCAACGCAACGAGGCCAACGCGATCATCGTTCACGGTACCATGTGCCTCATCCGCCGCGAGGCGATGGACATGGCCGGAGGCTGGGCGGGCGACACCATCTGCGAGGACACCGACCTTGGCCTCGCCATCATCGAGCGCGGCTGGGTCACGCACTACACCAACGACCGCTATGGGTATGGTCTTCTGCCCGACACCTACGAGGCCTTCAAGAAGCAGCGGCACCGCTGGGCCTATGGCGGCTTCCAGATCGTCAAGAAGCATTGGCGCCGCTTCCTTCCCGGCGGAAGCCGCCTCACGCAGGATCAAAAGCGCGAGTTTGCGCTCGGCTGGCTGAACTGGCTTGGCGCCGAGAGCCTCGGCGTGGTCGTCGCCCTCCTCAACCTGATCTGGGTGCCGATTGTCGCGTTTGCGGACATCGCCATCCCCGACAAGATTCTGACGCTGCCGATCATCGCGGCGTTCCTGGTCTCCCTGATCCACTTCGTGACGCTGTACCGGCTGCGCGTTCCCGTCAAAATCCCGCAGATGCTGGGCGCCATGGTGGCGGCGATGTCCGTTCAGTGGACGGTGTCGCGCGCAGTCGCGCAAGGTCTGATCACCGAGCATCTTGCTTTTGCGCGGACGTCCAAGGGGGGGTTGTCGCGCATGTCCATCGAATTCCAGGCGTTCTGGGAAGCCGTGATCGGCGTCCTGCTGCTGGTCGGTGCGGGCGTGCTGATCGCCACCAACACCTACAAGCAGGTGCACGAAATTTATGTGTTCGCGGCGGTCCTCGTGCTCGAAAGCCTGCCGTTCCTCTCGGCGGTCGCGATCGCCATTCTGGAAAATTCGCGGATCAACCAATTCGCGTTCTGGCGCTACGCACGGATCCGGACCGCCGAATTGATCGGGTTGCGGCCGGTCACGGTCGTGTCGATTCCCAGCGAGATCCCGCACGAACCCGAGCGGTGAAACGGCGTTGCTTCCGATTGTCGCGAAACAGGGGCTGTGACAAGCACGGAATTGGTGAGCGCGGAGGGACTCGAACCCTCGACCCCATGATTAAAAGTCACGTGCTCTACCGCCTGAGCTACGCGCTCACGTGTGGCGCTGTGTAGGGGTCCCGCCCGCGCGGGTCAATAGCTGAAGCGCGCGACGGATGCCTGCATCTCCACAGCAAATTTACCAGATGGTCAATCGGCTTACCGGCACCTTCTCACGCAGAAGGCAAGATGCCTTTAGCGGTAGCGCGGCGGCCGCGTGAGTGCGACGCGCGGATTGATCCCGCAATAGTCGTCCGTGCCTGACGCCGTGATCTGGCACTGCTCGTAGGTCGAGAACTGACAATTGCCGGGATAGCCCCAGCGTTTGCCTTGCAGGCAGTAAGGGTAGTCATAGGCGCTGGCCGGCGCTGTCGAGATACCGACGCCCGTGAGGACCGCCGCGACCGACAGGCTGGCCAGAATCAAGGACCGCATGAGTCTTCTCCTGAGATGCAGCGGAAGAATACTCCGAACGCCCTGATGTTCCAACCGGTCTTCAATAATCGACGAGCCGAAAGAATGCGCCGGTTGAGGCGCTTGCACGCGGAGAGGCTGGGATCATGCCGTCGCTGCTGTTAGGATTCCAGATGGCGGCGGACGGCGGCCACCGAATTTCCCACCTTCTCGATTGCCGAAATGAGGTCGTCTCGCGAGACATTCAGGCGATAGGCCCAGTATCCGATGACATCATGATCGGTGGTGTCGATCACCATCGCGGGCCGGCCACCGGACTCCGCCGACAGAACTGCCGAGACTGGGACGAGGTTGATCATGGGACAAGAGCATATCACGGCTCTCGCGGACGCCCGACCACGCCTCGCCGTCAGGTTTAACAGGCCGTTAAACGCCGGAAATGGCGTCGGCCGGGAGTTGTCCAAAGTAACCCTGGTGCAAATCACCCATCGGTATCGACGGCAAGGGCACGATGTGGCTTACATTGGACGAAACCCGCCCCGTTCCTCACCCGCGTCTGTTTCACACGGAACCTGAATCATGAAAATCACGCTCGTCGGCTCCCGCCATTTTGGCGTGACGACCCTCAATATGCTCCAGAGGCACGAGGTCGACGTCGTCCGCGTGGTGGTGGCTGAAGCCGACGATCGTCTTGCCGCAGCCGGACGCGCGGCGGGGATCGAGGTTGTCGTTCAGGCCGACCCGAAACTCGTCGTCGCTTCGGAAATCGCTCCGGATACCGACCTGATCGTGACCGCCCACAGCCATGCGCGCGTCAGCAAGGAAGCGCTCGCCGTCGCGCGACTGGGAGGAATTGGTTACCACCCCTCGCTGCTGCCGCGCCATCGCGGAATAGCCGCCGTCGAATGGACCATCCGCGAGGGAGACCCGATCGCGGGCGGCTCGGTTTATCACCTGGCCGACCGCATGGACGCCGGCGCGATCGCTGTGCAGGACTGGTGCTTTGTCAAAAAGGGAGAGACAGCGCGCGAGCTCTGGGAGCGCGCCTTGGCCCCGCTCGGCCAAACCCTGCTGGCCAAGGTCATCGACTACGCGAAAGCTCATGGCACCCTGCCCGCCAAACCGCAGGACGAGCAATTCGCCACCTCGGCCCCGAAAACCCCCGGTTAAGCACCAAAATTGCCACGGGTCGTTCCTTGACCCGGAACCTTGTTCCTGCGTGCTGGTTAGGGTTCAAGCGTGATTTCCAGCCGTATCGCGGTGCAGCAAAATTTGAACACAATTTGTCAGAATAAGGCTCCCATCATGAAATCAGGGAACCGAACGATGCGCCTTGCTCGCATGTCGACTGTTGTTTGTGCTGTTGTTCTTGCGACAGGGGTTGCAGTCCCCGCGCTCGCGCAATCGCCCTATGATGGACTGTGGCACGTCAAGGTCGTTACGAAGACAGGCAGTTGCGAGGCAACCGCCGAGTACCCACTTACAGTGACGGACGGAAAGGTCTCCGCGGCCGGCGCCGATATCACCGGCAGCGTGGGCCACCAGGGTTATGTGAGGGTTTCAATCGGCGGCGCTTACGCAAACGGCCAGCTCAGCGGCAATACCGGATCCGGGAAGTGGAACGGTGCGTCGGGCGGCATACCTTGCAGCGGCCGGTGGGAAGCCTCACGCCAATAAATGGGAATGAGAACATGGCATTGCGCGCGGCTGTTTCATCCAACTTGATCGCAGCGGGCGCGTTCGGCGCAGCCATGTTGTTGACGGCGTCCGCCGGATTTGCCCAATCAGCCCCGTTCGCCGGAATGGCGGGGGTCTGGTCAGGCGTCGGGACGATCTCGCTGGACAACGGCTCCAGCGAGCGCATCCGCTGCCGCGCCACCTATGCGGTGAGCCACGATGGCAAAGGGCTCAACCAGAGCCTTGTCTGTGCCAGCGACAGCTATAAATTCGAGCTTAAAAGCAACGTCATCGCCAAGAACGGCGTATTGTCGGGCAACTGGAGCGAGACCAGCCGGAATGTGAGCGGAACGCTGGAAGGCCGCGCACGGACCGGCGAATTCAACGTCACGGTTAGCGCCCCGTCCTTCAACGCGCGCCTGACGTTGACCACGCACGGCAACCGTCAGAACGTCGTCATCAGTTCGGACGGCCAGCTCAAGGGCGCGAGGATTTCCCTCTCGCGCGTCTAGGCATCCTCACAGGAACAAGCCAACGAGTTTGCTGGTGTAGAGGTCCAGAAGTTCGCTTCATTTTCTCGGCGAGTCCTTCAAGCGAACTACTGAACCTAAACCACACTAGAATCAAAGGTCTTCGAGTGTCCTTTCGAATCCGAAGTTCGCTATAAAGACGCTGGATAGTGAGGCGAACGTCGGATTCGGGACACTAGCCCGGCACGAACGCCGTGACCTCGATCTCGACCTTGGCGCGCGCATCGACCAAACCTGAAATGTAGAGCAGCGTCGACGGCGGAAAATTCCGGCCGAGAGTGTCGCGCCATGCGGCACCAATGCCGGCACCTGCTGCCTCGTATTCGCTGCGACTGGTCAGGTACCACGTCAAACGCACGATATGCTCGGGCCCCGCTCCTGCCTCGGCCAACAGCTTGACGATCCGGCGAAGCGCCGCACCAACCTGAGACGCCATGTCCTCTGCCGGATATTCCCCTTGCGCGTTGCTCCCGGTTTGACCTGCGAGAACAATCCATCGGCCCGGACCATCGACAACGACGCCATGCGAGAACCCGCGGGGTCTCGACCAGTCTGCCGGTTGCAAGGTGTGCATCAGATGATCCTCCCGATCCGTTTATCGGATGCTCACATACCCTTTGCCGCCAACGCAAGGGCCTTCGGCGCTTTCACCTGTTGCCAAACGACGGTGCGGCCGATAACCAACGTTCCCACCTCAAGGGATCGTGCAAGACGCCGATGAACCGCGCCCCATCCAAGCCGAGAGCCGCATTGTGGATGGCCGGTTGGCTGACGCTGATGCTGATCGTGGCGGTCGCCGGGCGCGAAACGACTCGCGAATTGAATGTGTTTCAGATCATGGAGCTTCGCTCCGTGATCGGCTTTGCCATGCTCTATCCGCTGATCCGCATGAACGGCGGATTTGCGGCAATGCGAACGGCGCGCCCGCTGCAGCACATCGGCCGCAACCTCGTGCATTACGGCGCGCAGCTCGGATGGTTCTATGCGCTGACGCTGATTCCGCTGGCTCAGGTGGTATCGATCGAGTTCACGATGCCGATCTGGACTGCGATCCTTGCCGCCAGCTTCCTGGGCGAGCGCATGACGATCTGGAAGAACTGCGCGATCGCGCTCGGCCTGATCGGGGTGATGGTCATCGTTCGCCCGGCGACCGGCGAGATCAATCCGGGGCAATTGATCGCGCTCGGCGCCGCCGTGGGATTTGGCGTATCGATCGCCATGGTGAAATCACTGACACGGACCGAAAGCACCCTTGCGATTCTGTTCTGGATGCTGGTGGTGCAATCGGCGGCCGGGTTCTTTCCGTCGATCTATGTCTGGCACACGCCGTCGTTATACATCTGGGGCTGGATTGTCGTGATCGCGTTCTGCGGAACGTTCTCCCACTACTGCATGGCCCGTGCGATGCTGTATGCCGACGCCACCGTGGTCGTGCCGATGGATTTTCTGCGGGTGCCGCTGACCGCCGTGGCGGGCTGGCTGATTTATGGCGAGCGGCTGGATATCTACACCGTCCTCGGCGCCACCCTCATCCTCACAGGCAACCTTTTAAACCTGAAAAGCCCGGCGCCGGCGCCCGCGCGCGTTGCAACCTGAAAGCTCCCTATTTTCCGGCCGCTTTCCGCAGGGCTTCGTTGATGCGATCCTGCCAGCCGGGACCGCCCTCCTGGAAAAACTCCAATACGTCCTGATCGATCCGCAGCGTCACCTGCTCGCGAATGCCCGGTACGGCGACCGTCTTCGCGGGCGCTTCGGCCACCTTTTTTGTCACCTGCTTGAACGCAGCCTCCGCTTCGGTGCGGGCGTCGTTCAGCGTTCGTGGGCGGCGCGGCGGCTCAGCCATGGCGCAATATCCTTTCCACGCGTTCAAATGCCGTCGAACAACACGGTCGACAGATAGCGCTCCGCAAAGGACGGGACGATGGCGAGAATCGTCTTGCCGGCGCTTTCCGGACGCCTGCCGATCTCGAGCGCTGCCGCGATGGCCGCGCCCGACGAAATGCCGCCGGCGATTCCTTCTGCGCGTGCCATCGCTCGCGACGTCTCAATGGCGGTCGCGCTGTTGATCTTGACAATTTCGTCGATCACCGACCGGTCCAACACGTCCGGAACGAACCCGGCGCCGATGCCCTGGATCTTGTGCGGGGAATGCTGTCCTCCAGAAAGTACCGGACTCTCCTCCGGTTCGACCGCGACCACACGCAACGATGGCTTGCGGGGCTTCAGCACCTGTCCCACCCCGGTGATGGTGCCGCCGGTGCCGACGCCGGCGACAAAGACGTCAATGTTGCCGCCCGTATCGTTCCAGATTTCCTCGGCGGTGGTGCGGCGGTGCACCTCAGGATTGGCGAGATTCTTGAATTGCTGCGGCATGACGGAATTGGGCGTTGTCCGCAACAACTCTTCGGCCATCGCGATGGAGCCCTTCATGCCCTGCGCCGCCGGCGTCAAGACGATTTCCGCGCCGAGATAGGCCAGCATCCTGCGGCGTTCGATGGACATCGATTCCGGCATCACGAGTTTCAGCCGGTAGCCGCGCGACGCCGCGACGAACGCCAACGCAATGCCCGTGTTCCCCGACGTCGGTTCGATCAGCACCGTATCCGCATCGATGATGCCGGCCTTTTCCATGGCGGCGATTATGGCCGCGCCGATGCGATCCTTCACGCTCGCGGCAGGGCTGAGATATTCGAGTTTGGCCAGGATTGTCGCAGTCACTCCGTGCTGCTGCGGCAATCTTCGCAGCCGCACAATCGGCGTATCACCGATCGCATCGACGACACTGTCGAACACCTGGCCACGGCCTGGACGACGTCCGTTATTCATAGCTGGAGAGATATTCATGATGGCTCTGGTCCCGAAAGCGCAGAAGACAAATCGTCGCGTCAGTTAGTGTCAGCGCGGCGCTGCGCGCAAGTCTCGATTGGCCGGCGACAATTCGCTGCATCGCAATACCGTGATATCCTAAAACAAACGCATTTGTGTTGCGACATCGTCAAATATTGCAGTGTATGCTGTTCGTACCTCAGACAACGAGGAGGTCACGATGCCAGCAATCGCTGAAATCATGTCAACAGACGCACCTCGTTCGGCTCCGCACGGAACCGATTTTCCGACGTGCCCGGTTTGCGCTGACTCGATGATTGCGGCCGAAGCGTCGGCGTTCATCTCCGACAGTGTTGTCGGCCATCTCTGGACCTGCGACACCTGCGGTTACGGGTTCGTGACGAAACATCCGGTGCGGCACGTTTCCTGTAACTAGAGGTTTATGATCAGCGTGAACTCGTCGGCAGCTATGGCACGCCATTGACGGTCGGTCGTCTGAAACCCATAGCCATCCACGCACCAAGCAATTTCAGCATGAATTTTCCGGAACGGCCGGGATAATTTGCCATGTCGTCGGGCAAGATCACTCCCTCGGGCCGGTCGGCGGTCATCATTCTCAGGGTGGCCGGCGGAATGTCGTCAGGAAGGCGGCCGCGATAAATCGTGAGCCAATGCCCCTTGGTGAAATCGAGAAACATGGCGGTGTTACAGCAACGCGCGTACATTCGCCTCGTCGGCGAGCCTGGTTCCAGCCGGCGTTCCTCAAGGAGATCACCGCCCTTGACGCAGCGGACGCGATCCTTGCGATAGAGAACGTAATCCGTGCCGCCGTCCTCACCCAAAACGGAATCCGCATCCGGCTCCGCCTGATGCTTTCGACCCGCCTCCTGGCAACTCGCGCAATAGCAGATGCCGCGCAGGATCGGAGGGCCTGCAACTTCGAGTTGGAGTCGCCCGCAACGGCAAGCCACCGAAATGCGCTCATTCGTCATTCCGTGTCACCCTTGCTCAGCGCGGCGCGATGTCGCCGCGCGCCCAGTCCGCGCGCACCTGCTCTCTGAGCTGATGAAACCGGCCTTCGGCGATCGCCGTACGCGCGGCCGCCATCAAGCCCTGATAGTAGGCGATGTTGATCTCGGACAAGAGCATCGCGCCCAGCGTCTCGCCCGATCGCACGAGATGGTGAAGATAAGCGCGCGAGCAGGTTCGGGTTGCCGGCCACGAACTCTCCTCGTCCAATGGACGGGGATCGTCGGCGTGGCGCGCATTCCGCAAGTTAATCTGGCCGAATCGCGTGAAGGCCATGCCGTGACGTCCGTTCCGCGTCGGCATCACGCAGTCGAACATATCGATGCCCCGCGCGACGGCTTCGACGAGATCATCCGGCGTTCCGACGCCCATCAGGTAGCGCGGCCGTTCCAGCGGCAGCAGCGGCGCCGTCTCCTCGATCATTGCCAGCATCACGGCCTGCGGCTCGCCGACCGCGAGACCGCCGATCGCGTAGCCGTGAAAGCCGACTTCGGTCAACGCTCGCGCGCTGGCGTGACGCATCTGCGGTACGTCACCACCCTGCACGATCCCAAACAGCATGTGACCCGGCGGCGCATCCTCGAACGCGCGCTTGCTGCGCTCGGCCCACCGCAGCGACAATTGCATGGCCCGTTCGATATCCGCGCGCTCCGCAGGAAGCCGCACGCATTCATCGAGCTGCATCGCGATGTCGGACCCGAGCGCGCGCTGCACCTCGATCGCCCGCTCCGGCGTCAGGACGATCGCCGCACCATCGATGTGCGAGCGAAATGTCACGCCGTTTTCCCTGACCTTGCGAAGCTGCGCCAGCGACATCACCTGGAATCCGCCTGAATCGGTCAACATCGGCCCGTTCCAGCCGGTAAAGGCCTGCAAGCCGCCGAGCCGGGCCACCCTTTCCGCGCCAGGGCGCAGCATCAGGTGATAAGTGTTGCCGAGCACGATCTCCGAGCCCGCATCGCGAACGTCGCGCCAATGCATGCCTTTCATCGCGCCGAGCGTGCCGACCGGCATGAAGGCGGGCGTCCTGACTTGCCCGTGCGGGGTGGTCAGGATGCCGGCGCGCGCCTGACCATCGCGGGCGCGAAGTTCGAAGTGATTGGCGACCGTCATGACGTCGGCTTGTCCGGGAACAGTAGGCTCGCGTCGCCGTAGGAATAGAACCGATAGCCGTCAATGATGGCATGCGCGTAAGCCTGCTTCATGGTCTCAAGGCCGCTGAAGGCCGCAACCAGCATGAACAGTGTGGACCGCGGCAGATGAAAATTCGTCATCAGAAGATCGACGCCGCGAAAGCGATAACCGGGCGTGATGAAGATGTCGGTCTCGCCAGTAAATGGCACGATCCTGCCGCCGGTGTCCGCCGCGCTTTCCAATAGCCGCAGCGAGGTGGTGCCAACGGCGAGGATCCGTCCACCCTTCGCACGCGCCGCGTTCAGGGCGTCTGCGGTTTCCGCCGAGATCGTTCCCCATTCCGAATGCATGCGGTGTGCGGCGGTGTCCTCGACCTTGACCGGCAGGAAGGTTCCGGCGCCGACGTGCAGGGTCAGTCGATGAAAGCCGATGCCTCGCGCGCGCAACGAGGCCTCAAGCTCGGGCGTGAAGTGGAGCCCCGCCGTCGGCGCCGCGACTGCTCCCTCGTTGACCGCGAATATGGTCTGATAGTCGGCCTCGTCCCGCTCGTCGGGCGCGCGCCGCGAGGCGATGTAGGGCGGCAGCGGCGGCGCGCCGAGATCGGCAATCGCCTGATCGAGCGTCGGGCCGTGAAATGTGAATGCAAAAGTGACTTCGCCGTCCTCCCCCTTGCGCTCTACCTGCGCATCGAGGTGGCCGAGAAAACACACCCGGCCCTCGTTGCCGAAGCGAACGACGTCTCCCTCGGCGAGTTTTTTGGCCGGCTTGACCAGCGCATTCCAGCGCGATCCGTCCAGCCGCTTGATCAGCGTCGCTTCGATTTTCGGCTCTGTCTCCCGTCCGATGCGGCGGCCGGACAACTGCGCGGCGATGACCTTGGTATCGTTGACCACGATCTGATCGCCCGCGCGGAGCCAATCCGGCAGCTCGCGCACGCGCGCATCCCGAAGCCCGCGTCCCGGCTGCACGACCAGCATTCGCGCGGAGTCGCGCGGGCTTGCGGGGCGCAGCGCGATGCTTTCGGGAGGCAGTTCAAAATCAAACAGATCGGTGCGCATGGTCTTCATCGATGTGACGGCTTTGACCCGTCACTGAACCTGCCGGCCACAAACGTCAATGGCCGGAACACGTCCGGCCATTGCTTGGGGCACGTCGAAAGTCGACAATCAGGCGGCGTCGGCCGCCATCCTCGCCTTGACGATCTTGTCCGGGTTCTGCACCGGCTCGCCACGCTTGATCTTGTCGACGTTTTCCATGCCGTCCGTCACCTTGCCCCAGACGGTGTATTGCTTGTCGAGGAAACGAGCGTCATCGAAGCAGATGAAGAACTGGCTGTCGCCGGAATCGGGATTTGCGGCCCGCGCCATGGAGGCGGTGCCGCGGACGTGCGGCTCATTATTGAATTCCGCTTTGAGCTTCTTGCCAGAGCCGCCGGTTCCGGTTCCCTGGGGACACCCGGTCTGCGCCATGAAGCCGTCGATCACGCGATGAAAGACGATGCCGTCGTAAAATCCTTCCCGCACGAGTTCCTTGATGCGCGCGACATGGTTCGGCGCAAGATCCGGCCGCATTTCGATGGTCACCGGGCCCTGGGTGGTTTCGAGGATCAGGGTATTTTCGTTGTCACTCATGCTCTTTTCTCACTTGGTTTGTGTTGAATTCGTCGATCGTCGAATCGGATTGTCAGCGGGCGGCCCGCAATCGCATTCCCCATGCCATTGACAAATGGCATCGGAACGCAGCGCTGCAATGCCTGCATTACCGCCGTCCGATAGATGATGCGCTCATCGTCGTTCGCACTTCGCGTCTCGTAGGTGATGCGCGGGTGCCCCAGGATGGCGCCGTCGCGCGTGAACGTCACCATGACGGTGATCTGCATGCCGGGATTTCCAAGCGGCAGGCTCGGCCGCTGCCAGCAACTCATCAGCCGCGCAAACATCTGGTCCAGGTTCGCCACGCGGTCGTGCTGCGCCAGGGCGCGGCCGGATCCCGGACAGCCGGCGCCACCGAGACAGATCGCCGCGATGACCGCCAGCCGACGCATGGGCGTCTCACTTCATATCCGAGGCGACCTGGACCTTGACCATCTTGTCGGGGTCCGTGACGGTGCCGCTGGCCGAGCCGGGAGGCGCCTTCTTCAGCTTGTCCACCACATCCATGCCCGAAACGACGTTGCCGACCACGGTGTATTTGCCGTTCAGGAACGAAGCATCGGCGAAGCAGATGAAGAACTGCGAATTCGCCGAGTCCGGGCTCGACGCGCGCGCCATGCCGACGACGCCGCGTGTGAACGGCACGTTGGAGAACTCGGCTTTCAGGTTGGGATATTTCGACCCGCCCGTCCCGTTGAAGTTCTGGCCGTCGCCGGTCTGGGCCATGAAGCCCGCCATCACCCGATGAAACGGCACGTTGTTGTAGAAGCCGTCGCGCGCGAGCTGCTTGATGCGCTCGGCATGCTTCGGCGCAAGGTCGGGCCGCAACTGGATGACGATGCGGCCTTTGGTCGTGTCGATGACAATGGCATTCTGCTTGTCGAGCTTCGCCGGAAGCGGTTGCGCGAACGCGGGAGCCGCACAGATCAGCGCGAGGATCAGGCCGAGGATTCTCATCGTTAAAACTCCGGATATCAGGAGGACAAAGGCCGGGACGTCAGCCTGCGAATTTGGTCTTGAGGCTGGCCGCAACCGTTGCCGGAACGAAGGCGGAGACGTCGCCGCCCATCGCTGCGATCTGGCGCACCAGTGTGGCGGTGATCGGGCGGACATCGACCGATGCCGGAACGAAAACGGTATGAATATCGGGCGCCATGGTCTCGTTCATGCCGGCGATCTGCATCTCGTAATCGAGATCGGTGCCGTCGCGCAGGCCGCGGATCATCAGGGTCGCGCCGGCTTTCTGCGCGGCCGTAATGGTCAGGTCGGCATAGGTCGTGCAGTCGAACGCGCAACCGGCCGCGGCGGCGACCGGCGCGAAAACCGCCTGCACCATGTCCAGACGCTCCTCGGTCGTGAACAAGGGCTTCTTCCCCGGGTGCACGCCGATCGCAACGATCAGGCGATCACAGAGCATGACGGCGTGGCGAACCACGTCGAGGTGACCGTTTGTGACGGGGTCAAACGACCCCGGATAAAGCGCGATGCGAGACATAGCCTCGTCTAGCGCGCCCGTCGGGAGCCCGCAAGCCGAGCAGGTTCCCGCCGGTTCGGTCATTCGACAGGAATATTTTTCGCCCGCCGCCCAGAACCAAAGGCCGTGTCTGAGCGTCATGTGGTCATGTCAGTGACAGACCTGAAATCATTGCCATTTTCCGCCGATCATTTCGCTCGGTCGGAGCACACGAAACAATTCACCTGGCCGACGAAACCACTTTGGGCCTTCGGCGAAGACGTCCTGAAACCGGGCCCGGATATCAGTTCTCTCAAGAAACTGCCGGATATCAGTTCTCTCAAGAAACTGAACGATTCACCGGGTCTCGAAGGGCCCAACAGACAGGAAAACGTCATGATCAAGGCTCTTTCAGCAGTTGCCCTTGCTGCGTTCGTCGCCGCCGCTCTGACCATCCTTCCGGGGTTCGCTCCCAAGGTAGAAGCCAGCACCCCCGTTCCGCTCGCCAAGGCGGACCGTCTCGATATCCGCCCGATCGGTCGCGATTGCTCCCAACAGGCGTGGCCGAACTTCGAAGCGTCCTGCCTGCGGGCCTCGGGGACCAAGGCTCACGTTCAACAAGCCCGGCTGGTCACGGCCCCGCGCCGCTGACACTGCCGCCCATCCATCTACCCCAGTACCTCCAGGAAAAGCCGCCTGTATGCCCACAGGCGGCTTTTGCACGCCACGCGCCGGACAGTCCGCTCCGCGGCAAATCCCGTAGCATTTTTTAAGACCACGACGCAGACTGCGCCTGACGCGGCGTGCGGCAGCCTCGATGTCGAACGAACGCATGACGGATTTGGGAGACCTCAGTGACTGCCATTCCTGCCGCGCCCGGACATCCCCGTGCTCTGCCGCTGCCCGCAACGCTGGGCGCTCTCGGCGTCGTCTATGGCGACATCGGGACAAGTCCGCTCTACGCGCTGAAGGAAGCGGTCCGCGCCGCGGCTCATGGCGGCCAGCCGACTTCCGACGCCATCCTTGGCACGGTCTCGCTGATCCTCTGGGCGCTCATTCTGATCATTTCAATCAAATATGCGCTGCTCATCCTGCGCGCGGACAACCGCGGCGAAGGCGGCATTGTCGCGCTGCTCGCCCTGCTGTCGGCGCGCAATGCACGGCCCGGCACCTGGCGCGCGCAACTCCTGATCGTCGGCCTTATCGGCGCGGCGCTGCTCTACGGCGACGGCGCGATCACGCCTGCGATTTCCGTGCTGAGCGCCATCGAAGGCCTGAAGGTCGATGCTCCGTCCCTCACCCATCTCGTCATCCCGATCACCGTCGCAATCCTGATCGGATTGTTCATCGTGCAGAAGCACGGAACCGGGCTGATCGGCAAGGTGTTCGGTCCGGTGATGCTCGCATGGTTCGCGGTGCTGGCCGCGCTCGGCATCCACGGCATCGTCAAGGCGCCGACGGTGCTGGCCGCGCTCGATCCGCTCTATGCGTTTGAATTCCTGATCGGCCAGGATTTCCACATCAGTTTCGCCATTCTCGGCGCAGCGTTCCTCGCCGTGACGGGCGGCGAGGCCATGTATGCGGACATGGGGCACTTCGGGCGGGTCCCGATCCGCCTCGCGTGGTTCGGCGTGGCGTTGCCTGCGCTTGTGCTCAACTATTTCGGACAGGCGGCGTCTCTGATCATCGACCCGGACGCCGCCAACAACCCGTTCTTCCAACTGGCGCCGAACTGGGCGCACTATCCGCTCGTTGCCTTCGCGGCGATCGCGACGGTGATCGCCTCACAGGCGATCATTTCCGGCGTCTTTTCACTGACCCAGCAATCGATCCAGCTCGGCTTCCTGCCCCGCATGCAGATACGTCACACCACCGGCGACTCCCGCGGGCAGATTTATGTGCCGCTCGTGAACTGGCTGCTCGCCGCGGCAACGCTCGGCGCGGTGCTCGGATTCCAGACGTCGGATGCGCTGGCAGGCGCTTATGGAATTGCGGTGTCGCTGCTGATGGCGATCACGACATTGCTGGCGGCTCTTGTCGCGATCCAATGGGGGTATCCGCCCGTCGTCGTCATACTCGTCAACGGCTTCTTTTTTGCGATCGACTGCGTCTTTGTTGCCGCGAACTCGGAAAAGCTGTTCGAGGGAGGCTGGTTTCCGCTGCTGCTGGCCGGCGCCGTTGCGTTTCTGATGCTGACATGGCGAAGCGGCGTCAAGCTGGTGGAAAGCGCGCGGGCCCGCCTGCGGCAACCCGAGGAGGATCTGATCGAAACCGCGGTCAGCAAATGCAGCGCCCGGCTGCCCGGCACGGCTGTTTTCCTCGCATCCGCGCCGAACGGCGTGCCGCTCGCGCTGACGCAATTCGTCAAGCACAACCACGTCCTGCATGAGCGCGTGATCCTGGTCACAGTGCAGATCGAGGAATTGCCACGGATTCCGGACGAGGAGCGCGTCGAGGTCCGCGAGATCATTCACGGCATCACGCGCGTGATTCTGCACTTCGGGTTCATGCAGTATCCGACCATTTACGAAGGGCTTCGCGTCGCTTGCGCCCAGGGCAAGCTACCCGGGCTCGACCTGTCGGACATCACCTACTACATCGGACGCGAGACCATCATCCCCAAGGAAGACGTGCCCGGCATGTGGGTCTGGCGCGAGAGCGTATTCGCATTCCTGCAGCGGAACGCCGAACGCTCCGCCGCTTTCTTCGGCGTTCCGACCAAACAGGTGGTCGAATTCGGTACTGAGATCGAGATTTAATCACGCCTCTTCATTGCGAGTGAAGCGACGCAATCCGGCGTTCTTTTTGGAGCTGGATCGCCTCGTCGCCAACGCTCCTTGTAATGACGAGGAGACGACATGATTTCGCCGGACGGCCTTCCAGTCAGATTCTGGAGCATGATGAAGTCAGGTTGAACCAACCCCGCGCTGTCATTGCGAGCCAACGGGTCGGCGCCGCAAGCGCGTTCACGCGCGTCTTCGCCGCGCCATGACGCCGCCCGATGACAGGCTCCGCAAAACAATCCAGAGCCCCCTCCCTTCCCTACCCCGCACGCGGGGGAGGGTTAGGGTGGAGGATTGCTTCGTCGCTCCGGGACACCGCTGCGCGTTGCCCTCGGGCTCCTCGCAATGACGGTGATTCAACCTCATGTCATCCCGCTTTAGCCGCCATTCCCGTTGCCGTTCTCGTCCTCGCTGATGTGCTCGACCGAGACGACGTGCTCGCCGTCGGCGGTGTTGAAGACGCGGACGCCCTTGGAGGCGCGGCTGGTGATGCGGATGCCTTCCACCGGCACCCGGATCAACTGCCCGCCGTCGCTGACCAGCATGATCTGGTCCGACATCTCGACCGGGAAAGCCGCCACGAGATGGCCGATCTCGGCGAGCTTGGTCGGATCGCTGGCACGGATGCCCTTGCCGCCGCGCCCTGAAACCCGGAACTCGAACGACGACGACCGCTTGCCGTAGCCCTGCGCGGTGACGGTAAGCACGAACTGCTCGGCCCCGCCCATCTGGGCATAGCGTTCCTGCGGCAGCGAAAAGTCGGTCTGCGCCGCCTCGTCGACCTCCGGCGTCGCCTCCTCGGGCTCGATGTCCTCGCCGGTGGCGGCGCGGCGGATCGCGCCCGACTGCTTCAGATAGGCGGCGCGCTCGGCCGGCGTGGCATCGAAGTGATGCAGGATCGAGAGTGAAATCACCCGATCACCGTCGGCCAGCGCAATCCCGCGCACGCCCATCGAGGTGCGGCCGGAAAACACGCGGACATCGGTGACGGGAAAACGAATGCACTGACCGCCGGCCGCCGTCAGCAGCACGTCGTCCCGTTCGGTGCAGATCTGCACGTCCACGATTGCCTCGCCCTCGCCGAGCTTCATCGCGATGATGCCGGAGCGGCGGACGTCGACGAAGTCCGACAGCTTGTTGCGGCGGACCGTGCCGCTCGTCGTCGCGAACATGACGTCCAGTTCCGCCCATGAGGACTCGTCCTCCGGCAGCGGCATGATGGTGGTGATACGCTCGCCCTGCTCCAGCGGCAGAATGTTGATCATCGCCTTGCCGCGCGCGTTCGGCGCCGCCATCGGCAGCCGCCAGACCTTTTCCTTGTAGACCTGGCCGCGCGACGAGAAGAACAGCACCGGCGTGTGGGTCGAAGCGACGAACAGCCGGCTGACGAAATCCTCCTCGCGGGTCTGCATGCCCGAACGGCCCTTGCCGCCGCGTTTCTGCGCCCGATAGGTCGACAGCGGCACGCGCTTGACGTAACCGGCGTGGGACACGGTCACGACCATATCCTCGCGCTGGATCAGATCCTCATCCTCGACCTCGCCTTCCTGCTCGACGATGACCGTCCGGCGCGGGGTAGCGAATTCGGACTTCACGGCGCCGAGTTCGTCCTTGACGATGCTCTGCACGCGCGCCCGCGAACGCAGGATGTCGAGATAGTCCGCGATCTCGACGGCGAGCTTGTCCAGTTCGTCGGAGATTTCCTCACGCCCGAGCGCGGTCAGCCGCTGCAGGCGAAGATCGAGAATGGCCCTGGCCTGCTCGAACGATAGCCGCGCCGTGCCGTCCGGGTTGAGGCGATGCCGGGGATCGTCGATCAGCGTGATCATCGCCGCCACATCCTTGGCCGGCCAGTCGCGCGACATCAGGGTGTCGCGCGCCGCATTCGGATCGGGCGACGTGCGGATGACACGGATGATCTCGTCGATATTGGCGACCGCGATGGCGAGACCAACCAGGATATGCGCGCGGTCGCGCGCCTTGTTGAGCAGAAATTTGGTGCGGCGGGTGACGACCTGCTCGCGGAACGCGATGAACAGCGTCAGCAGGTCCTTGAGGTTCATGAGCTGCGGACGGCCCGCATCGAGCGCCACCATGTTGGCGCCGAAATTGGTCTGCAGCGGCGTGTAGCGATAGAGTTGGTTGAGCACCACCTCGGGTACAGCGTCGCGCTTCAACTCGACGACAACGCGAAAACCTTCGCGGTCGGATTCGTCGCGCAGATCGGCGATGCCTTCGATCTTTTTCTCGCGCACCAGTTCGGCGATGCGCTCGACCATGCTCGCCTTATTCACCTGATACGGAATTTCCGAGACGATAATCGCCTCACGGTCCTTGCGGATGGTATCGATCGACACCTTGCCGCGCATCACGATCGAGCCGCGGCCGAGATGGTAGGCCGAGCGTATGCCCTGCCGGCCGAGGATGATGCCGCCGGTCGGAAAATCCGGTCCGGGAATGATGTTGATGAGATCGTCGATGCTCAAGCCCGGCTCGTCGATCAGCGCGACGCAGGCATCGATCACCTCGCCGAGATTGTGCGGCGGAATGTTGGTCGCCATGCCGACCGCGATGCCGCCGGCGCCATTGACCAAGAGGTTCGGAAACTTCGCGGGAAGGACCGAGGGCTCCTTCTCGCTGTTGTCGTAGTTCGGCTGGAAATCGACGGTGTCCTTGTCGATGTCATCGAGCAGCGACTGCGCGATCTTGGTGAGGCGCGATTCCGTGTAGCGCATCGCCGCCGGCATGTCGCCATCGACCGAGCCGAAATTGCCCTGGCCGTCGATCAGCGGCACGCGCATGGAGAAATCCTGCGCCATGCGCACCAGCGCGTCGTAAACCGACTGGTCGCCGTGCGGATGATACTTACCGATGACGTCGCCGACCGTGCGCGCCGACTTGCGATAGGGCTTGTTCCACTCGAAGCCGTTCTCGTACATCCCGTAGAGGATACGGCGGTGCACCGGCTTGAGGCCGTCTCGGGCATCGGGCAGCGCGCGCGCCACGATCACGCTCATGGCGTAATCGAGGTAGCTGCGCTTCATCTCGTCGAGGATGGAAACGGGACGAATATCCGAGGACGCCGGCGGCTCGTCGGGCTTCGTATCTTCAGTGTCGGACAAAGGGGGATTCCGGTCGGTTTCTACCTCGTGTCCCGAATCCGAAGTTCGCCTTGTTCGGCAGCGTTCTCCGTAGCGAACTTCGGACTAGAAAGGACACTCGCAAGTCTAAGATTCTCGTGTGGTTCAGGTTCAGAAGTTCGCTTGTCGGACTCGCTGAGATCATGAGGCGAACGTCTGAACCACCACGCTGGAATCATATAGCGCATCGGGGGTCGAAAAACCACCTTTCGCGGGGGTCTCAAACGGTTTTTTCCCGCCGCTTTTTCAGGTACTTATGCCGTCGGAACCCATAGGTGGCCCGTGCTCCGCGATTATGCGCTGACAACCTTCGTGACCCTCGTGGTGGTGGTCGATCCGCTCGGCCTTGCGCCGACCTTTCTGTCGATCACCCAGGGTCTGTCGAAGGCGGCGCGGCGCGACATCGGCTGGCGGGCGGCGATGATCGCCGCCGCCATCCTGATCGCAACGGCGCTGGGTGGAACATGGATCCTCGCGCGGCTTGGAATCGGTCTGCCCGCCTTCCGCATTTCCGGTGGCATCCTGCTCTTTGCCGTCGCCTTCGAGATGGTCCTCGGCGTACGTCCGGCACGTGAAGCCCGCCAGGCCGAGCAGGCGGTCGAGGAACACGCGCGCAACATCGCGGCGTTCCCGCTTGCCATTCCCATGATCGCGGGCCCCGGCGCGATCACCGCAACGCTGCTGCTGGCCGGGCGGACCGACAGCAATCCCATGCTGCTGTCCATCCTGATCGCGACCATCGTCGTGGTCGCGATCGCCTGCCTGCTGGTTTTCCTGTTGGCATCGCGCGTGGCGGGCCTGCTCGGCATCACCGGCAACGTCGTCCTGTCGCGCGTGCTCGGTGTGCTGCTGGCGGCGCTGGCGGTGCAATATGTGATCGACGGCAGCCGCGCCGCCTTCGGCTAACGAAGCGGCCCGCTCAGAACGGAATGTCGTCGTCCATGTCGCTGCGGCGCGTCCCGGCCGCCACGGCACGTCGGGGCGCGCTCGACGACGGGCTTCCCGATCCGAAATCGCCACCCGCATCATCGCCAAAACTGCCTCCCCCGCCGCCGCTGTTGCGGCCGTCGAGCATGGTCAGGTTCGAGTTGAAGTTCTGCAGCACCACCTCGGTCGAATATTTCTCGACGCCGCTCTGGTCGGTCCATTTCCGGGTCTGCAACTGGCCCTCGATGTAGACCTTCGAGCCCTTCTTCAAATACTGCTCCGCGATCTTGCAGAGTCCTTCGTTGAAGATGACCACGCGATGCCACTCGGTCTTCTCCTTGCGCTCCCCGCTGTTGCGGTCGCGCCAGGTTTCGGAGGTCGCGATGCGCAGGTTGGCAATCGGCCGCCCGTCCTGGGTCCGCTTGATTTCCGGATCGGCGCCGAGATTGCCGATCAGAATGACCTTGTTTACGCTTCCCGCCATGACCGCTCTCCACTGTCCATCCGGACTTTCCAATTCGCTCGAACCGCTCCGGCGACCCGGCCAGAGCTTCACTCGGGCGGACCCTACACGCTCTCGCTGCTCCGAGGGGGTCGCCGCTCGGTTATCCACCGGATCGAGTTATAGCCAGTTCCTATTTCGTTCTCAATTGCCCGGATGATGCCAGAACGAGCGGCTTCGGACGCGCCTCATGGCCCAAGCCAGCGGTTTGGAGATACCGGAACCTGCTTCCGAAAGAGAAAATTCCAGCAAGATCATTAACTTCCGATCCCGCCAAATTGGCCCGACGTGTGGCATTTCGGAGACGGCTTTTTGGCGCGGAGGCCGTATATTACTGGACGCAAATTCACGATGCTGAGTCCGCGAGGGACCTTCCGGCTACTTGCGCGTGAGATACCCGGACCGGAATTGGGGTTGGCGATGAAGAAGATTTTGCTTGGAGCGGTGGCATTGGTCGCGCTGGGATTGGCGCCGGCTTCCGCCGCGGATCTGGCCGCGCGTCACTACACCAAGGCGCCGCCGATGGTGGCGGCGATCTATGACTGGACCGGGTTCTATATCGGCGCGAACGGCGGCGGCGGCTGGGGCCGCGATCGGTTCGCCAGCAATAACGGCGCAATCGACGTCAACACGTCGGGCGGATTCGCCGGCGGTCAGATCGGCTACAACTGGCAGACGGGTGCATGGGTTCTCGGCGTTGAGGCCGATGGCGACTGGGCTGACATCAAGGGTACGGCAACCTGCGCGGCCGGCTTGGGAATTTGCGCGTCCACCGCGCGCACCCTCGCCTCCTTCCGGGGCCGCATCGGCTACGCCGTCAACAACGTGCTGTTCTACGGCACCGGCGGCGCCGCCTATGGCGACGTCCACGATACGACGACGAGCATTGCTACCGGCTTGCCGCCGGCCGGCGCGACCGGCGTGTATAATTCGGATCGCTGGGGTTATGCGGCCGGCGCCGGCATCGAGTGGGGCTTTGCGCCCAACTGGAGCGCCAAGGTCGAATACATGCATTATGGCCTCGGATCTGCGACGGCACCGGCCGGAACCCTGCATCCGACGCTTGATGTCACCAGCCGTACCGACATCGATACCGTCAAAGTCGGCGTGAACTATCGCTGGGGCGGGCCGGTCATCGCCCGCTATTGATTTTTCCTGACTGCGATCCATTCGCCTCCGAGAGGCCGGCTGCGAAGCCGGCCTTTTTTCATGTTGGAGGTCGCTCCGATATCGAGCTCGATCCCACGGAGATGGAGGCCCCACCGAAACAGCGGCGTCAGGAAACCGTTGATGACCGAAAGCAGGCACTGGAAAACGGTTCACGTTCTTCCTATGTTCCGATAATCGTCATCATATCGGCGTCAGGCTCGGGTTCTCTCCGGGCGATACGTCCAAGAGCGGCGCTTCGTACGCCTCCGGAAAAGCCTGTCATGGATGAAGTCATCAAGGCGAAACGGCAGCAGGCCAGTTCTGCCATGCGCGCCATCACGATCCGCGGCGCCCGCGAGCATAATCTCAAGAACGTCGATCTCGAAATTCCGCGCGACAAGCTGGTGGTGTTCACCGGCCTGTCCGGCTCCGGCAAGTCGTCGCTCGCGTTCGACACGATCTATGCCGAAGGCCAGCGCCGCTATGTGGAATCGCTCTCCGCCTATGCGCGGCAATTCCTCGAGATGATGCAGAAGCCGGATGTCGATCAGATCGACGGGCTGTCGCCGGCCATCTCCATCGAGCAGAAGACCACCTCGAAGAACCCGCGCTCCACCGTCGGCACCGTCACCGAGATCTACGACTACATGCGCCTCCTGTGGGCGCGCGTCGGCGTGCCCTATTCGCCGGCGACCGGATTGCCGATCGAGAGCCAGACCGTGTCGCAGATGGTCGATCGCGTGCTGGCGCTGCCGGAAGGCACGCGGCTCTACCTGCTGGCGCCGGTGGTGCGCGGCCGCAAGGGCGAATATCGCAAGGAACTGGCGGAATATCTCAAGAAGGGCTTTCAGCGCGTCAAGATCGACGGCGCGTTCCATGAGCTCGCCGAGGCGCCCGCGCTCGACAAGAAGTTTCCACACGATATCGACGTGGTCGTGGACCGCATCGTGGTGCGCCCCGATATCGGCCAGCGGCTCGCGGAATCGTTCGAGACCGCGTTGAAGCTCGCCGAAGGGCTGGCCGTGATCGAATATGCCGATGCGGCTGCGACCACCTCTCCCCACTCGCGGGGAGAGGTCGACGCACGAAGTGCGTCGGGTGAGGGGCGAAAATCGCGCGGCCGTGCAATTGATGCCCCTCTCCCCGCAAGCGGGGAGAGGGAACAGACCGCTGAGAAAAAGACCGCCAAAATCCACTCCCAACTCGCCGGCCCCGAACGCATCCTGTTCTCGGAAAAATTCGCCTGCCCGGTCTCCGGCTTCACGCTCCCGGAAATCGAGCCGCGGCTGTTCTCCTTCAACAACCCCTATGGGGCCTGCCCGAAATGCGGCGGGCTCGGCGTCGAGCAGCACGTCGACGAGGACCTTGTCATTCCCGACAAGGAGCTGACCCTGCGCAAGGGCGCGATCGCGCCCTGGGCGAGATCCTCGTCGCCCTATTACGTGCAGACGCTGACGGCGCTCGGAAAATTCTACAAATTCACGCTCGACACCAAGTGGAAGGACCTGCCGAAGAAAACGCAGGCAGCATTGCTGCACGGCTCCGGCGACGACGAGATCAAATTCTCCTACGAAGACGGCGTGCGCTCCTACGACACCAAAAAGCCGTTCGAAGGCGTCGTCACCAATATCGACCGGCGCTATCGCGAGACCGAGAGCGAATGGGCGCGCGAGGAACTCGGCAAGTACTTTTCCGACGTGCCCTGCGACGCCTGCAAGGGCTATCGCCTGAAGCCGGAAGCGCTGTGCGTCAAGATCGCCGGCAAGCACATCGGCGAGATCAGCGAACTCTCGGTGCGGCGCGCTGGCGAATGGTTCGACGGCATTCCGGCAATGCTCAACAAGCAGCAGAACGAGATCGCCGGCCGCGTGCTCAAGGAAATCCGCGAGCGGCTGTCGTTCCTGCTCGACGTCGGCCTGAATTATCTCACGCTGTCGCGCGCGTCGGGCACGCTGTCCGGCGGCGAGAGCCAGCGCATCCGCCTCGCCTCCCAGATCGGCTCGGGCCTGACCGGCGTGCTGTATGTGCTGGACGAGCCGTCCATCGGCTTGCACCAGCGGGACAACGCACGGCTGCTCGATACGCTGAAACGCTTGCGCGACCTCGGCAACACCGTGATCGTGGTCGAACACGACGAGGACGCCATCCGCCTCGCCGATCACGTGCTCGATATCGGGCCCGGTGCCGGCATGCATGGCGGCCACATCGTCGCGGAGGGCACGCCCGCCGACATCATGAAGAACCCGAAGTCGCTGACGGGAAAATACCTCACCGGCGAACTCGAAGTCGAGGTGCCGGAGCGGCGGCCGCCGAACCATCGCCGCACCATCAAGGTGGTCAACGCGCGCGGCAACAACTTGAAGAACGTCACCGCCGAGATTCCGCTCGGACTGTTCACCTGCATCACCGGCGTGTCCGGAGGCGGCAAGTCGACGCTGCTGATCGATACGCTCTACAGGGCGATCGCACGCAAGCTGAACAACGCCAGCGAAGGCGCGGCGCCCCACGACCGCATCGAGGGTCTCGAGCATATCGACAAGATCATCGATATCGACCAGTCGCCGATCGGGCGCACCCCGCGCTCCAATCCCGCGACCTACACCGGCGCGTTCACGCCGATCCGCGAATGGTTCGCGGGTCTTCCCGAGTCCAAGGCGCGCGGCTACGAGCCGGGACGTTTCAGCTTCAACGTCAAGGGCGGCCGCTGCGAGGCCTGCCAGGGCGACGGCGTCATCAAGATCGAGATGCACTTTTTGCCCGACGTCTACGTCACCTGCGACACCTGCAAGGGCAAGCGCTACAACCGCGAGACGCTGGAAGTGCTGTTCAAGGGCAAGTCGATCTCCGACGTGCTCGACATGACCGTCGAGGAAGCCGCCGAATTCTTCAAAGCCGTTCCCCGCGTGCGGGAAACCTTCAAGACGCTGCATCGCGTCGGCCTCGATTACATCCATGTCGGTCAGCAGGCGACGACTCTCTCGGGCGGCGAGGCGCAGCGCGTCAAGCTCGCCAAGGAACTGTCGAAGCGCGCCACCGGCCGCACGCTCTACATTCTGGACGAGCCCACCACCGGCCTGCACTTCCATGACGTGAAGAAGCTGCTGGAGGTGCTGCACGAGTTGGTGGCGCAGGGAAATACCGTAGTGGTGATCGAGCACAACCTCGAGGTCATCAAGACCGCGGACTGGGTAATCGACCTCGGCCCCGAGGGCGGCGACGGCGGCGGCGAAATCGTCGCCTGGGGTCCGCCAGAAGACATCGTGAAAGCCCCGCGCAGCTACACCGGACAATTCTTGAAACCGGTGCTGGCGAAGGCGGGAAAGCCGAAGCGGCGCAGCACGAGCGAGGCGGCGGAGTGAGTTGGAGCTAACGACCGTGAGCGAAACCTTGCGCCGCGTGCAAACGCTGGTCCCTGCCGGCGACTACTTGATATCGCGTCATGGCTTTCGAGAGCTGGCAAACGATGATATCCTGGCTGTCGATGTTCTCGACAACATTGGAATGGCGGTTTTGCTAGAGGACTATCCGACGGGTCGCAAAGAGCCATCGGTTCTGCTCTTGCAATATGACCGGACAATATGACCGGACCGGTCGCCCCGTTCACGTCATGTGGAGCGTGCCAAAGGCGACGGGCCGCCCGGCCATTCTGGTTACGGCCTACAGGCCGGATCCGCGGCGTTGGTCGCCAGATTTCAGGGTACGGAGCGCAAGATGACCCGTCGATCGAGGGAATTCATTCGCGAAGGGAGATACGCCGCCGAGATTCCGGTAGACCTGATTGAGGACGACACGGCGTGGTCGCCCTACCTGACGCCCGAAGACGTCCGAGAGCTCGACTCCGTCCGCCTCGCCCTGCGCCGCGGCGACCTCGCTGAAGCGGCGAAGTATGGGAAGATTTTCGAACTGAAAGCCGTGGCGGCGGAGTGAAGTAATGATACGGCAGTGCGTTCGTCGCCCGGCTCGAACAATGAAGCGTTGTCCGCAGGCTTGGAGTTCCCATGCCTTCTTCCATCTACGCCCTCTTTCGTGACGCGCTGCGCGCGCGAAAGCAGGTGCTGTGTGTCTATCACGGCCGTCGCCGTGAACTTTGTCCGCATATCATCGGATTGGACAAGGACGGCCGCGAGGCGGTGCTGGCATGGCAGTTCGGCGGCGAAAGCAGCGGCTCCCTGCCCCAATGGCGTTGCCTCAAGCTCGCCGGAGTGAGCAACGCGCACGCCCGGACCGGAGCATGGCACACGGGCCGCCATCATCGCACAACGCAGACTTGCGTGACGGCGATCGACATCGACGTCAACGTCCACGTTCACCCGAAATCGATGCGCGTTTCGCAATCGCGATCGGCATAACCACCGTTCG
Organism: Nitrobacter sp.; assembly: GCA_035546855.1. Classification (GTDB taxonomy): domain Bacteria; phylum Pseudomonadota; class Alphaproteobacteria; order Rhizobiales; family Xanthobacteraceae; genus Nitrobacter. The sequence continues at coordinate 37,193 of DASZVY010000033.1, forward strand.
ACATCAACTATCCGAACAGCTTTCCGCGTTTCAGCATGTCGCCATCGCTCCGCTCCCAATCCTGCCAGAGCTCCAGTGCAGCAAGCAGGAGGACGAGGCCGCCGAGCGCGGAATGCCAGAAACGCAGATTTCCGGCGCCCGCATAGTGAAAGATATACGGCGACGCCATCAGCCAGAGGCCGAGCAGAAGCTGCGCGGTTTCTTCCCAGCGCTGCAGCACGACATATTCGAGCTCGGCGACGAAGAACACCGCCACGCCGATCAGCACCGCGTTCCAGATGGCGATGGGACTGACCTGACCGTCATCGGACGCCCATGGCGACAGCGCGATCACGACGCCAAGCAGCATCCCGAACCAATCCTCCCAGGTTCGATGGGCGCTGAAAAACCGAGTCATGAACATCGAAGCCTCCATCACAGAGAGGCATACGTCGGCGGCTGGCAGCCACGGCGCTCCGACAGTTCAACGACCATTCCAGCCGCTTCGGGGCGTATGTCCAGGGATTCACGTAGGGCGGGGATGGAACGCCGCAAGATGGCGGCAGGCAAATATGTCAGGCTGCTGTCGCCGGACGATAGCTGAGCGATACCCTGGCGCGGCTCCGTTGCACCAGCCTGCTTTCGCTCAGCACACGCTCATCCGTGTCGCGACGGAGCGGCCTTCTGCCGTCGACGATCTTGTGTCTCGCGTCGGCATGCGACACATTGCGGGAGCCACTTCAGGAATTTGCTCATGTCCGATGTCGTCAACAATACCGAAAAGCATCGTTACGAACTCGAGGTCGAAGGTCATCTGGCTGCGACCTATTACAAGCTTGCCGACGGGGTGATCACCTTCGTCCACACCGAGGTGCCGCCGGAGCTTGGCGGCAAGGGCGTCGGCTCAAGGCTGGTCAAGGGCGCGCTGGATCAGGTCCGTGCTGATGGTCTCAAGGTCGTGGCGCAATGTGTGTTCGTCAAAGGCTGGATCGAGAAGCATCCCGACTACGCCGATCTGCTGAAGTAGCGGCACCATCCATGAAAAATGCTTCGTGAATATGACATTCCCCACTCGTGAACGTTATCGTCACGGCTCACAGCCAAACCAGCCAAGGTTTCACCGTTATGACCGCTGTTCGCGACAACAAGGCCCTCTCCCGCTTCGAGTTCGAGACGGAAGGAGACCTCGCTTTTGCGAATTACCGGACAGCGCCCGGCAAGGTCATCATCACCCATACCGAAACGCCACGCGCGCTGCGCGGTCGCGGCGTTGCCTCGGAATTGGTGAAAGGAGCGCTGGATTTGATCCGCGCCGACGGCCTGAAAGTGGTCGCCGGGTGCAGCTTCGTGGCCGATTACCTCGACAAGCACCCTGAGCAGGCCGACCTGCGAGGATAAGGCTCTGCCGGCACGGCGCGATCGCCGTGCCATTCGGTTCATGTCCGTCACACGATCCGGATCGACATATCCGGCAAGCCCTCGATCTTGCCAGGCAGAACGTCGCCCTCACGACCGGCCCGACATTCGAGGCGGGCCCTTTTGCCGGCGTCACTGCACCGGATCAGATTTGAATCAGGCTGTCAGTGCTTGATGTCGGGCGGCAGCTTGCCGCCGTTGGCGGCGAGTTGCGCCATGATCTGCTTGTGCAGCCAGATATTCATGGTCGCCGAGTCATTGGTGTCGCCCGTGTATTTGAGATCCTTCGCCAGCTCCTTGCGCGCGCTGAGGCTGGAATCGATATCGAGCGCCTTCATCAGGTCGACGATCGAGGTCCGCCATTCGAGCTTCTCCTTCTTGGTGGCAACGGCCTTGTCGAGGATGGACGCGACATCGACGCTATTCGCCGGAGCGATGCCCGATCCCGAAGTTGGCGCGGCGGCACTGCCGGCCGCAGGCGTTTCCGTCGGTGTCGCGGCTTCCGCATGGGTTCCGAAGATTGCGCCCATGATCTTTCCAAAAATGCTCATTATGTCGCTCCCAATAACTTTAAGACGGTGGCCGGCCCGGGCGGCTCGTCGCGTCTGTTTCCGCCGGACCGATGCAAAGACTAGCCGTCCCGTAACGGCTTGCCAATGCGACACGGCGGACCGGCAGCAAAGGCTTTTTCCCGCCTGCGGACATCGATGACATCACAATGTCGCATTTCGTCGGAGGTGGATGACACCGCGTTCGTCACGCATGGCAAATACATTTACATTCATTCAAATTCGACCCAAGGACGCCATTGCGGCGGTCCCGGACGCCGCATAAATTGAAGATACGTGACTATCGCAACCTCCGGGTTGGCTTCAAAGTCACGCAACAGGTCGCGGCAAGACCAGGTCTTTGCTTTCGCGTCTGGCTTGATCGTGATCGTTTCAACGGAGCGGGTCCGCGCCCTCTCGTCCGGCGTAGGGTTCGCGGCCGCGACAAGGGAGACACGACCATGGCCTCATCCTATTCCGCCAATGTCACGCCGCTCTCTCAGTCGAGAGAGAAATCCCCTCCCACGATCCGCAAGATCGGCCTTTCCGATCTTCACGATGCGCTGCGACTGGGATGGGAGGACTTCAAGGCTGTCCCGAGCCACGCCATTATCCTATGCGTTATCTATCCCGTCCTCGGACTTGTGCTTGCGCGGTTCGCGCTCGGTTATTCCGTGCTGCCGCTGCTGTTTCCACTGGCGGCGGGTTTTGCGCTGCTCGGACCGTTTGCCGCTCTCGGCCTCTATGAGCTGAGCTACCGGCGTGAACTCGGCCAGGACGCATCGGCGTGGCATGCGATGAGGGTGCTGCGATCGCCATCGTTCGGCGCGATGCTGGGGTTCGGTACGCTGCTACTCGCCATTTTCGTCGTCTGGATCGCGACGGCTCAGGCGATCTATGTATCGACCTTCGGCAATGCGCCGGCGGCGGAGATTCCCGATTTCGTGTCGCGCGTCCTGACCACCCCCGAAGGATGGCGCCTGATCCTGGTCGGCTGCGGCGTCGGCTTCCTGTTCGCCGTCGTCGCGCTGTGCATCAGCATCGTGTCGTTTCCGCTGATGCTCGACCGTCATGCCAGCATCAGCGACGCCATGGCAACCTCGCTGCGCGTAGTGGCCAAGAACCCGGTCGCGGCGGCCGAATGGGGATTGATCGTGGCGGTGCTGCTTGTGCTCGGATCGCTGCCGTTCTTCCTCGGGCTCGCCGTGGTCATTCCGCTGCTCGGGCACGCCACATGGCACCTCTATCGGAAGGCCGTCGAACCCGCTTCGGGATCGCATGAACCTCCGCCCGAGCCCAAGGTCCGGCGCTACGCCGCGGACTTCCCTGTTTCGCTGTTTCAATGGGGGCGCGGAGACCGCTGAGCGCGCTCGACATACGGTCTTGAATGAAGTCCACCTGCGGCAGACGCCGGACCCTGGCAACTGCCGGCAGACGCCGCAGGTTTGCCGCATCAGCGCGCGGGTGCGGCCTCATTGCAGTTCGCCAAGTTCCGCGCGCCGGCGGCATCCGCGCGATGCGGGCCTTGCTTTAGCCGCGGTTCACTCCGAAGTTTCCCGCCTCAGCCGCCTGCTTTTTCCGAAGCCAGGCGCGCGACATGAGTGACCGACATGCCAACCCGCTCGCTTCTTCGTCTTTTCATTGGAGGCGCCATTGCCGCCATCCTGCTGTCTCCTGCGTTTGCAGCCGTGCCTTGCGGGAGCGGCAATTTCGATCAATGGCTCGCCGATTTCAAAAGCGAGGCCACGGCAAAAGGCATTTCAGCGCCCACCATCGCCGCTGCGTTGAACGGCATGACGCCCGACCGGAGCGTCCTGGCGCACGATCGGTCGCAAAAGGTGTTTCAGCAAAGCTTCGAGCAGTTCTCCGGCCGCATGGTGCCGCCCCGTCTGGCGCGCGCCAGTTCGCTCATGAAACAATACGGCTCGGTCCTGTCGCGCATCGAGGACAAGTACGGCGTACCGGGCGAAGTGCTCGTCGCGATCTGGGGACTGGAAACCGATTTCGGCGTCAATATCGGAAAGTTTCCGACCATCCGGGCGCTCGCGACCCTCGCCTACGACTGCCGCCGCGCTGATCAGTTTCGCGGCGAACTGCTGGATGCATTGCGGATTGTCGACCGCCATGATCTCACGCCCTCCGAGATGCGCGGTGCCTGGGCGGGCGAAATCGGGCAAACGCAATTCATGCCCTCATCCTACATCAAGTTTGCAGTCGACTTCGACGGCAACGGACGCCGCGACCTCCTCCATAGTCCGGTCGACGTTCTCGCGTCGACTGCGAACTATCTCGCAAGCTACGGCTGGCAGCGCGGCAAGGACTGGGAGCCAGGAAGCCCGAACTTCGATGTGATCAAGCAATGGAACAAGAGCGACGTTTATGCACGGACGATCGCCTATTTCGCGAGCCAACTCGCTCACGCTCCCTGACTCCGCCTGGCAGGACGGCCCCAGCAGCGATTAAGGGCCGATCTCAAGACGCGCGCGGCCGGACCATCCGGCCACCATCGCGCTGTGCAGAGGCGGATTATCGCCGGATCATGTTGGGAGGACACATTCTATTTCAGAGTTCCGTCAGGCTGGCCATAATAATGAATACATATTCATATATAAAAACGACATGCGAATCAGCATGGCAAAATGCGCCAGTCATCCCCGGCACGACGTTCGTCAGGGTCAATACCAATCAAGTCCAATTCGAGGGCTCTCCTCCGTGTGATCCTGTCCCGCTTAGGGTTCGAATGTAGAATGACCTCAATTCATGCCAAAACGTGGGGGATTCTGGGCAAAACGGAGTTTTCTTAAGGAGCGTAGCGTCATTGTTGCAGAGGGAAAAAGTTTAATCAATTCCTATACGAGCTATGCGAAATACTGTTAGCTGCATCGCAACATTTGAACTGCTGCAATGCGAAGTGGCGATCTATATTCACTTCAACGGTGAGGCCTTCCTCCAAGGGCTGAATCGTAGATAAGGAGACTACCATGTTGCTCTCATTCATCCGCATGATCCAGGCCTTCCGGGATTATCAGCGCAATGTCGCCGAGCTATCGCAGCTCAATGATCGTGAACTGGCCGATATCGGTCTCGATCGCTCGGACATTCCGCGGGTTGCGGCAGGTTCCTACAACGGCTGATCTTCCGCCGACTGTTGAACGGACAACGCCCGCCTCGTGCGGGCGTTGTCGTATCCGGGGTTGATAGGGCGCGAACGAGATTCCCCTCCGCGGGAAAACACGCTAACCCAGCGCCATGACAGATGCCCTTTCCCCATCCGACGTCGTCCATATCGTCGGTGCCGGTCTTGCCGGCTCAGAAGCCGCCTGGCAGGTGGCGCAGAGCGGCGTGCGCGTCGTGCTGCACGAGATGCGGCCGCAGCGGACGACCGAAGCTCACCGCACCGACGGCTTCGCTGAGCTTGTCTGTTCCAATTCATTGCGCTCCGACGATGCGGCCAGCAACGCCGTTGGCCTTCTGCATGCGGAGATGCGCCGGCTCGGATCGTTGATCATGCGCTGCGCCGATGCCAATCAGGTGCCCGCCGGCGGCGCTCTGGCGGTCGACCGTGACGGCTTTTCTGCCGCCGTGACCACTGCGCTGCAGAACCATCCGCTGATCGAGATCCGGCGCGAGGAAATCGCCGGGTTGCCGCCCGCCGACTGGAGCAACGTCATTATCGCGACCGGACCGCTGACCAGCGCGCCTCTCGCCGACGCGATCCGTGCGCTGACCGGCGAGAATGCCCTCGCCTTTTTCGATGCCATCGCACCGATCGTACACAGGGATTCCATCGATATGTCCGTGGCGTGGTTCCAGTCGCGCTACGACAAGGTCGGCCCCGGTGGGACCGGCGCCGATTACATCAACTGCCCGATGACGGAATCCCAGTACCAGGCCTTTGTGGATGCCCTGAGCGGCGGCGAAAAGGTGGATTTCAAGGACTGGGAGATCAATACGCCCTATTTCGACGGCTGCCTGCCGATCGAAGTGATGGCGGAGCGGGGTCGAGAAACCTTGCGGCACGGCCCGCTGAAGCCTGTTGGCTTGACCAATCCGCACAATCCTGCGGTCAAGCCCTATGCGATCGTGCAGCTTCGCCAGGACAACAAGCTCGGCACGCTCTACAACATGGTCGGCTTTCAAACCAAGCTGAAGCACGGCGCACAAACGCGCATCTTCCGCTCCATTCCCGGGCTCGAACATGCGGAGTTCGCGCGGCTGGGTGGGCTGCACCGCAATACATTCCTGAATTCGCCAAAACTTCTCGACGGGCAATTGCGGCTGCGCGCCGCGCCACGGTTGCGTTTCGCCGGGCAGATGACCGGCTGTGAGGGTTACGTCGAGTCCGCGGCGGTCGGACTTTTCGCCGGGCTGTGCGCTGCCGCCGATGCCCGCGCGCAAAGTCTCGCACCGCCGCCTGCGACGACGGCCCTCGGTGCGTTGCTCGGCCACATCACCGGCGGTCACATCGAGACCATCGATGCGGGCCCGCGCTCGTTCCAGCCGATGAACATCAACTTTGGCCTGTTTCCGCCGCTCGCCAGCCCGCCGACGAAAAAGCCCGACGGCTCGCGGCTGCGCGGCAACGAGAAGACCGTCGCCAGAAGGCAGGCGGTCAGCGCCCGCGCGCTCGCGGACCTCGATCGCTGGATTGCGGACAACAGGCGGGTCGCGGCCGCGGCCTGACGTTTTTGGCGACACGATTTCAGGGTTGGGTATGCCTCTTCCGAAACAGGACATCGCGGCGTTGTCCACGACATGGACCGAAGGCGTCCTGCTCAAGCGTGACGTGTTTTCGACCGTGGAACGCGGACGGTTTCGTACGGCCGATGGGGAGGTCGACGCCGTGCTGCGCCGGCTCGATCAGGTGCCGTGGTGGTCGTATCTCGTCGCCCGGCATTTGTTCGAACGCGAACGCAGAGCGCTGACGCGCGCGCGCGATCTCGGCGTCGGCCCACAACTGTTGTGGGGCGGGCGCAGCGCCCTGGTGCGCGGGTTTATCGACGGCGTGGCGCTGCACTTGGCGAAGCCATATGGCGACCGCGCCTATTTTCAGTCCGCCAAGCGCGCGCTGCATCGGCTGCACCGCGCCGGCATCTGCCACAACGACCTCGCCAAGGAACAGAACTGGCTGCGCGGCAGCGATGGCCGAGCCTACCTGACGGACTTCCAGCTTGCTGCCTGCTTCAATCGCCAGTCGCGTCTGTTTCGTATTGCCGCCTATGAAGACCTGCGGCACCTCCTGAAGCACAAGCGCACCTATGCCCCTGATCTGCTGACTCCATGCGAGCGCAAGATCCTCGCACGCAAGTCGGTGGTGGCGCGAACCTGGCTGATGACCGGCAAGAAGGTCTATCGCGCCATCACGCGGGGCGTCTTCAATTTCACCGATCGCGAAGGCGGAGGGCGCCGCCTCGTCAACGACGCGCCGGTTCTGATCGCACGCATCAAGGACAATCCCGCCGTCCGCGACGCGGCCATCGTCGCATTCGCGGACCGGCGCAGCGGCGTCGGCCTCTATGCCTTCGTGGAGTCCGATCAAACCCGGCGGGACGCGCTGGAATCTCAACTGTCGTCCTCGCTGGCGACGGCCAACGCGCCAAAGCCGCCAGAACATATTCAGGTGGTGGCGAGATTGCCCCGCGACGGCACGGGGCGTATCCGCAGCGAGGTTCTCCAACTCATCGCGATGAATCAGGTCGATTTGATCGAACCGCTGATGACCAGCCCGGCGGACCGTGAATTCTTCCGCGATCTTCTCGAGTCGCGGAAAAACCTGCGCGACCGTTTCAATTTCGAGTCCGCCGATCAGGCGTTACCGCGCTGATGTCAGACCCGAAACCGCGCCGAGCGCGCCGCGCGCCACACCGTCCACAGTGTCCGGAGATGCGACGGCGGCAGCGGCGTAAACGGATCACGGTCCGGACGCGCCAGGCGATCGAGTTCGGATCGCGCCGCCGCGAGCGGCAAGAATACGGTACGGACGTCCCGGGAAAGCTCTGTCAGCAACTCCAGCGCGACGTCCATATGCCGCCGCGCTTCCGCAATCAGGTCGTTGAGCGCGCCGCGAAGCTCCGGCGTCGCGCGGCCGGAAAAGACGCTTTCGATATCGACGCCATGCCGCTCAAGACTGTCGCGGGGCACGAACATCTGCCGCCGGGATGAATCGAATGGAAGCGTCGAGAGGATGCGCGTGAGGCCGATCGCAAAACCCGCGTGTCGCGCGATGTGCGCGACATGATCCGACGCCGGCCCGACGACCCCGGCCGCGAGCGACAGCAGCGAGGCCGACGTCTGCTGCAGATAACCTTCCAGCGCAGCCATGTCCGGCATCGGGTCGTTATAAAGATCGAATTCATGCGCCTCGATCAGACGCGTCAGCGCGTCGATCGGAAGATCGAATTCACGGATGGCTGCCAGCAACTCCGCTGCAACCGGATGGCCCTCGACCCCTCCGTGTCCGGGTCCGGTCAGCATGTCGGTCCACCACTGAAGCCGTATCTCGCCGGGCAGCGGCTGACTGATATGCTCGCGCACCCGCACGATCTCGTCATTGAAGGCGTAAAGCGCAAGCAATGCGCGACGGCGATCCGCAGGTGCGAAAATCGTCGCGGCGTAGTCAGCGAAATCGTGATTCCGCACCAGATCGGCGCAGAACGCCGCGGTATCCCGTGTCGGGCCGGGCGTGCTCATGGCACGGCGATGAGCGCCGCCGCCACGCGCCGCCGCTCGCCGAGCATGATGTTATAGGTACGGATCGCAGGTCCGGTTTGCATCGTATCGATCCCGACGTGAAGGCGGCGCAGCGCCTCGCGCAAATCGGTCGGCGGCAGCCACACCTCCGTTCCGGTCCCGACCAACAGCGTGTCAATCCCGTTGGCACCGGCGAATACCCGCTCAAGCGAAGCCCGATCGATATCCTGCGGGCGGGTCACCGGCCAGGCCCAAATGCCATCCGGCAGGCACAGCAGCGAGCCGCGGTGCGACATCGTATCGAAGCGAAAGCCGCCGCTGCCGTAAGCCTCGATCGGCGCCGCGCGCGGAAGGTGCGGCGCGTCGGGTGTCGTCCGCGTCACGGCTTCGCTGGTTTCGAGGACTTGGCGGACTTCGCCGGCTTCTCCTCGGCATCCGCGCGATGGTCGCCGACGCCAAGATAAATCAGGATCGGCGCAGCGATGAAGATCGAGGTGTAGGTGCCGACCAACACCACGCCGAACATCATCACGGCGGTGAAGCTGTGAATGGCCGGGCCGCCGAACAGCAGCAACGCCAGCAGCGCCAGCGTGACGGTCACATGGGTGATGATCGAGCGCGACAACGTCGAATTGATGGATTCGTTGAGCAACTCCGGCATCGGCATCTTCTTGTAGCGCCGCAGCATCTCGCGGATTCGATCGTAGATGACGACGGTGTCGTTCAACGAATAGCCGAGAATGGTCAGCAGCGCCGCGATGCTGGTGAGGTCGAAGTCCACCTGGGAAATCGACATGAAGCCGATGGTCAGCACGATATCGTGCACGTTGGCGATCATGGCACCGAGCGCGAACTGCCACTCGAACCGGAACCAGAGGTAGATCAGGATGCCGACAATCGCGAGCATCAGGCCGATCATGCCGTAAGCCAGCAACTCACCGGACACGCGCGGTCCAACGACCTCGACGCGGCGGTAGTCGACGCTGTCGCCGAGCGCACCGCGGACCTTTTGAACCGCTGATTGCTGGGCAGCATCACCGCCCGGTTGTTCGGCGACGCGGATCAGCACCTCTGTCGGACCACCGAACTGCTGCATCTGCACTTCGCCGAGCCCAAGCGCGTTCAGCTTGGCGCGCATGCCGGCAATGTCCGCATCGCCGGATTTGGCCTTCACTTCGAGCAGCGTGCCGCCCTTGAAGTCGATGCCGAAATTCAGGCCGTGGGTAAAGAACAGCGTGATGGCGACGATCGACAGAGCTGCCGAGATCGGAAAGCTGATGCGGCGGAAGCGCGTGAAGTCGAAATGCGTGTTGTCCGGAACGATCCGCAGCGACGGCAGCCAGCCGAAACAACTGACGACGGTCAGGACGACGATGAGGGCCCCGAGCCCGAGCAAAACGAAATGGGTCACAGTCGGCTCCGCATTGTCAAATCGGCACGTTCTGCGGCCGCTTCCACCGCACCCATGCCGCCACAATCAGCCGGGTCACCTCGAATGCGGTAAACACCGTCGTGATGATGCCGACGCCAAGCGTGACAGCGAAGCCGCGCACCGGGCCGGTGCCGATATAGAACAGAACCGCGGCAGCGATGAACGTCGTGATATTCGAATCCAGGATCGTTGCCAGCGCGCGCTTGAACCCGGCGTCGATCGCCGAGATTGCCGGCCGGCCGCCACGGATTTCCTCGCGGATACGCTCGTAGATCAGCACGTTGGAGTCGACCGCGATGCCGACCGTCAGCACGATGCCGGCGATCCCGGGCAGCGTCAGCGTCGCGTTCAAAAGCGACAACACGCCGAAAATCATGGCGACGTTGATCGCAACTGCGATGTTCGCAAACACGCCGAACAGCCGGTAGGTCACGAGCATGAACACGATCACCATGATCGAGCCGACATAGGCCGCGAGCTCACCCTTTTCGATCGAGTCCTGACCGAGGCCCGGGCCGACGGTACGCTCTTCGATGATCGTCAGCGGCGCGGGCAGCGCGCCGGCACGCAGCAGGATCGCAAGATCGTTGGCCTGCTGCACCGTGAAGTTGCCGGAGATCTGGCCGGAGCCGCCGGTGATGGGTTCGCGGATCACCGGCGCCGAGATGACCTCGTTATCGAGCACGATCGCGAAGGGCTGGCCGACATTGGCCGACGTGGCCTGCGCGAATTTGCGCGCGCCGTTGGTGTTGAAGCGGAACGTGACGATCGGCTCGCTGGTCCGCGAATCAAAACTCGGCTGCGCGTCGATGAGATCGGCGCCCGAAACCAGCACCTGCTTCTTGACGACATAGGGCACCTTGGGGGACTGCGCGCTCATCAGCACTTCCGCGTCGGGCGGCACCCGACCCTGCACCGCCTGATCCGCCGGCACGGAGGAATCCACCATGCGGAAATCCATCTTCGCGGTCTTGCCGAGGAGTTGCTTCAGCCGGGTCGGATCCTGCAGGCCCGGCACCTGCACCAGAATACGGTCGGTGCCTTGACGCTGGATCAGCGGTTCGACGGTGCCGAGCTCGTTGACGCGCTTTTCGATGATCTGAATGGATTGCTCGACGGACTGACGGATCCGGTCGAGAACCGCCGCTTGCGGCACGGTCAACCGGATCAGGCCGCCGCCGGCGTCGGCCACCTCGAGACTGCGCTGGCCGTTGGAGCCAAGCAAGCCGCCGAGCGGCTGCGACAGGTCACGCAATTTGCCGAGCGCCGTCTGCACCTCGGTATCTTTGCTGATGCGGACTTCGACGGCATCGTTCTTGATGCCGAGGCCGGTGTAGGGAATGCGCGCGTCGCGCAGCGCCTTGCGGGCGTCGTCGCGGACCTGCTCCAGCTTTTCCTTGCGGACGTAGTTGGAATCGACCTCCAGCAGCAGATAGGAGCCGCCCTGCAGATCGAGGCCCAGCACGAGGTGCCGCTGCGCCCATTTCGGCCAGGTCTTGACGGTTGCCTCGGAGAAGAAGTTCGGCACGGCGCACAGGCAGACCACGAGGGCGGTCACGATGATCGCCAGTGCCTTCCACCGCGTAAAATACAACATTGCGTTGATCCGTCAGAGTTCTGGAATGGCCGCCCCCGGCAACGAGGTCAGCTAGCGGAGGAATCATCCTTGGTGGCGTCGACCTTGGTGGTGTCAGACTTGGCCGGTTCGCCCTTCGCGCGCACGCCGGAAATCATCTGCCGCATCTGCCGCACGCGGACCCCGTCCGAGATTTCGAACTCGACCTGATCGTCGTCGACCACCTTCGTGACCTTTCCGACCAGACCGCCGGTTGTCACGATCGTGTCACCGCGGCGGATGTTCTTCACCAGTTCGTTGTGGTCCTTCACCTTCTTCTGCTGCGGCCGCAGGATCATGAAGTACATGATGACGAAGATCAGCGCGAACGGCAGAAGCGACATCAGCATGCTGTTGGCGTCGCTGCCACCAGCAGCAGCCTGGGCAAACGCAGGAGTAATGAACATCCGGACAATCCCTGTGAAACGGAGCAAGCCGGCCCGACACCAAGGTCGGCCGGCGGGGGCAAATTCGCGCGGGACTATACCGGCCAGCGGCTCAATTGCAACGCCGCAAGCCCCTTATCCGGCCTCATGATTCCAGCCGCTTGCGGGCCGCGGAGCACCCCGCTAAGGGTGCGCGGTCAGGAAAGGCAAAGATGGCAAAAAAATCAGGAAAAACCGGCTCCCGAAAGGCTGCCTCCCGTCCCGCCCCCCAGCGCCCAACAAGCGCGACAAAACGTCCGAAATCCTCCGGCAGTCCTGCGATCGAAGAGCGAATCGCGCGCGCGCTCGAGGCTATCGCAGCCGGATTGCCGGCCGCTGCGGCCCGGCCGGATGCCGCCGCCGCGCTGGCCGGCGCCGAAGCGTTCATCTGGCATCCGGAGGGACGGCTGGCACCGGTCCCGCGCGTCAGCCGCGTCGAGCTTGGACTGCTCAAGGGTATCGACCGGATGCGCGATATCCTGATCGAAAACACCGAGCGTTTCGCGAAGGGCCTTCCGGCCAACAACGCCCTGCTCTGGGGCGCGCGCGGCATGGGCAAGTCCTCGCTGGTCAAGGCGGCGCATGCCGATGTCAACGCGCAGGTCGGCGGGCGGCTCAAGCTGATCGAAATCCATCGCGAGGACATCGAGAGCCTGCCGGCGCTCATGGACATCCTGCGCGCTTCCGATTTCCGCTTCATCGTGTTCTGCGACGACCTGTCGTTCGACGGCAACGATGCCTCGTACAAATCGCTGAAGGCGGTGCTCGAAGGCGGCATCGAAGGCCGCCCCGACAACGTGATCCTCTATGCCACCTCGAACCGCCGCCATCTGCTTGCGCGTGACATGATCGAAAACGAGCGTTCGACGGCGATCAATCCGGGAGAAGCCGTCGAGGAAAAAGTCTCGCTGTCCGATCGTTTCGGACTCTGGCTCGGATTCCACCGCTGCAGTCAGGACGAATACCTCGCGATGGTGCGCGGCTATTGCAGCCATTTCGGCATCAAGATCGACGACGCCGAACTCGAGCGCGAAGCGCTGGAATGGGCGACGACGCGCGGCTCGCGGTCCGGTCGCGTCGCGTGGCAATTCACTCAGGAACTGGCCGGCCGTCTCGGCGTCAGACTGACGGCGAAGTAGCTCTGCTGAGGTGCTTCGGAGCAGCACGCCCCAATTGAAAATGCCCGGCGCAAGGCCGGGCATTTTTAGGTGGCATACGACGGTCGGATAGCTCACGCTCCGTTCAGGAATTGAAGCGGGTCAACCGGAGTGGATCCCTTGCGGATCTCGAAGTGGAGCTGCGGCGACGCCACTTCACCCGATTGACCCGATTTGGCAATGACCTGGCCACGCTTGATACTATCGCCGCGCTTCACCAACAGCTCACTTGCATGGGCATATGCGGTCACATATCCGTTGGCATGCCGAACCAGGATCAGGTTGCCGTAACCTTTGAGTTCATTTCCGGCGTAGGCCACGACGCCGTCCTCAGCCGCCTTCACGGGCGTGCCCTCGGGGACCGCGACATTGATGCCGTCATTGACCTTGCCGTTGGTCTTTGCGCCGTAAGCAGCGATCACGCGGCCGCGCACGGGCCAGCGGAAAGTCGGTAGCGCACCGGTCGCCTCCGCCGCCTTCACCGCGGGCTTGACGACCGCTTCCGCCGGCGTCGTGGTGGCAACGGCGAGGTTGGCCTTCTGGACCGGGCCGGCAGGCGCCGCGGCAGCCACGTGTGCGGCCGGCGCCGGAGCTGGCGCGGCAGCGACCACCGGCTTTGCCGCGGGTGCAGCCGCGCTCGGCGCGGCAGCGACCGCAGCGCCCCTGCCCGGGACGTTGATCTTCATACCGATCTTGAGGGTGGCTCGGGGCGACAGACCATTGGCGCGGGCAAGCTCGGCTACCGGGATATGATTATGACGCGCGATGCTCATCAACGTGTCGCCACGATTGACGTAGTGGACGCCGGCCGGCGCAGCAGCCGCGACAGGTCTGGCCATATGCGGAGCGGGCGGTGGCGCAACTTCGGCCGCACGCCGCGGCGGGATAATCAGTTGCTGGCCCGGTTGAAGGGCTCGTGGGCCACGATAACCATTGGCCCTGAGGATTTCCGCCGACGAGACACCGTAACGCCGCGACAGACCTTCCAGCGTGTCGCTGGTGCCGACGATGATGCGGGTGCCGCCGCTGTGGTTCCAGCCATCGTTACGCGCAACGACGGAGCGCGGCGCCGCCACTGCGCCGGTTGACGCGATCGGACGCTCCGGCGGCGTATAGGATCCCACTCCACGACCGCCGCCCGACACACCGGATGCGACGGGATAGGATCGCGGCGCCGAGATCGGCGGCAACGCCCCCGACTGATATTGCGGATACGGCGGACGGGAATACTGCGGAAGCTCCCGGCGCTCGACCGGGGCGACCGGCGCGGCAGCGATCGAACCGGTGGTCTCGCGTTGCCATCCGAAATGACTGGGCTGGTTGGGGGCGCTGTCATTTTGCGCGAAGCGCGTGGACATGTCCGCGCTGCATCCGGCAAAACCGATCGACATCAGCGCCAGCACCGCCACCTGGGGCGCGCGGCGCGAGCAAAGCAACTCGACGATACGGGACATGGTTACTCACTCGTACGCAACACAACAACAAATTTGAGTAAACACGCGCCCAGTAAACAAGCGTTTAACCGTGCCGCAACGGCGCCATCAAAATTAATGCGCCGGCGCAATGTGTTGGAAATTGCGGCGAGGGAACCGGCAGCACGATGTCCGCAACCAGGCGGCGTTGTTCGCAGCAACCATCACAACTCGCGGGCGATCCCCGGCAACGCGGGCACAAAGCGGACGTCAACCAGTTCCTTCCGCTCCAACCCAGTGGCCGTCCGGCGGATCAGAACCAGAATCTGGCGGCCATTGGGGGGCCCGACGGGCGCAAGCAGGAGACCGCCCGGCTCAAGCCGGGACTTGAGCGCCTCCGGGATCGTTTCCATGGCGGCGGTGACAATGATGCGATCGAAATCGCCCGCGCCCGCCGGGACGTCGAAGCCATCCCCAAGCATCACCTCGACATTATCGTAGTGCAGCCGCTCCAGCCGGGCGCGGGCGCGGTCCGCCAAGGTCCGGAAGCGCTCGATCGTCAGCACCGAGCGGCACAAGCGCGACAGGACGGCTGCCTGATAGCCCGACCCGGTCCCGATCTCCAGCACGCGATGATCCTCGCGCAACTCCAATCTTTCCGTCATATAGGCGACGACGAAAGGCTGGCTGATGGTTTGCCCGCACGCGATGCCGAGCGCTGTATCGCGCCAGGCATAGGCGCGGTCAACCTCCTCCACGAAGGCATCGCGCGGAACGCTCTCCATCGTCCGCAGGACCCGCTGATCGCTGATGCCGCGCCGCCGCAACGTCAACTGAAACATCATTCTTTCGGGCGGCTCAGAGCCCTGTGACATGGAGACCTCCCGGACTGAGCGAGGCGGGACCGAATCTCGCGGCTACTCGTCGGATTTTAACATTTGCGTCCCGTCGCAGCGAGCGTCCTTGCAAGGGCTGGAAGCGAAGGAGCCTCCCCGCAGCCAATATTTGTTTGGCAGCACGGGATTCCGGAGAACGCTCCGCACAAGCCCTCGTTTCCGCGACGAACAGGTAGGCCCTGCAGACCCGCCATCGAGCCATTGCCTTCGCCCGCCCAATTTGCGAGTCTGGTGTCGGGAATTGGGCAAGGATTCATGTATGACCACACCGCGGCCGTCCGCCGGCTCCGTGTTTCTCGTCGAGGATGAGGTCATGATCCGCATGATGGTCGCCGACATGCTGGTCGATCTGGGCTACCGCATTGTCGCCGAGGCAGGCGATATCGAGAACGCCGTGAAGCTGGCGCGAACCGCCACCTTCGACATCGCGATCCTGGACGTCAACGTGAATGGCAAGGTGATTTCGCCGGTCGCCGAAGTGATTGCGGCGCGCAACCGTCCCTTTATTTTCGCGACGGGTTACGGAACCCAGGGCTTGCCGCCCGAGTTCCGTGATCGGCCGGCGCTGCAAAAGCCATTTCAGATCGAAACTCTGGCCAGCATGGTGGAGCAGGCCCTCAGGGGCACCACCACGGCCTGATTCCTCTAAGACCCGCGGTCACTTCGACGGCTTACTTCAAGACGTCTGTCAGCGCCGCCGCGAAGACATCGTCGGTGCGATCGAGCCGCAACGGCGTCACCGAGACGCAGCGCGCCGCCAGCGCCGCGAGGTCCGTTCCTTCAGCCGGGGCCTCGAGCACAGCCGCCCGCTCGAAGCCGATCCAGAAATACGGATTGCCGCGGCCATCGCGCCGCTCGTCGATCTTGAGGAAGCCGAGATTGCGCTTGCCCTGACGCGTCACCAGCACGCCCGCGACCTCCTCCGGCACGCAGGCTGGAAAATTGATATTCACGACGGTGTTCTTCGGCACGCCCGCGGCGATCACCTTGCGCAGGATCGACGGACCGAATTTCAGCGCGGTCTCCCACAACGGCCTGTTGCGGGTCTCCATGCTGAATTCCTGCGACAGCGCGAACGACGGCAGTCCGAGGATCGTGCCCTCCAGCGCGCCGGCGATGGTGCCGGAATAGACCACGTCTTCGGCGACGTTGCGGCCACGGTTGACGCCCGACAGAACGAGGTCGGGCCCCTGCTTCAGGATGTGGCGCGATCCCATGATGACGCAATCGGTCGGCGTCCCCCGCACCGCGAAATGGCGCGGACCAACCTCCCGCAGACGCAAGGGATCGTTCAGCGACAGCGAGTGCGACACGCCGGACTGATCGAGTTCCGGCGCAACGACCCATACATCGTCCGACAAGACCTTGGCGATCTGCTCGACGATCTGAAGTCCCGGCGCGTGAATGCCGTCGTCATTGGTGCAGAGAATTCGCATTCCTGAGATACCCTAATCCTTCGCAATCACTTTAAGGCCGCCCATGTAGGGCTGCAGCCCATCCGGCACGGCGATGGAGCCGTCGGCCTGCTGATAGGTCTCCATCACGGCGATCAAGGCGCGGCCGACGGCGGTGCCGGAGCCGTTCAGCGTATGCACGAAGCGCGGCTTGCCATCGCTTCCGCGATAACGCGCGTCCATGCGCCGCGCCTGGAAATCGCCGCACACCGAGCACGACGAAATCTCGCGATAGGCGCCGCCCTCGCCCTGCCCCGGCATCCACACCTCGATGTCGTAGGTCTTTTGCGAGGCAAAGCCCATGTCGCCGGTGCACAGCGTCATCACGCGATAATGCAGATCGAGCCGCCGCAGCACTTCCTCCGCGCACGACAGCATGCGCTCATGCTCGTCCTTCGAGGTTTCGGGTGTCGTGATCGACACCAGCTCGACCTTGGTGAACTGGTGCTGGCGGATCATGCCGCGCGTGTCGCGCCCCGCCGCGCCAGCTTCCGCGCGGAAACACGGCGTCAGCGCCGTCAGCCGCATCGGCAGTTCCTTTTCATCGACGATGGACTCGCGGACGAGGTTGGTCAGCGAGACTTCGGCGGTGGGGATGAGCCAGAAATTTGTCGCGTCGACCTGAGCAGGACCAGCGTAAACGGAGAACTGATCGTCCTTGAACTTCGGCAGTTGCGCGGTGCCGAACATGGCATCATCGCGCACCAGCAGCGGCGGATTGACCTCGGTATAACCATGCTCGCCGGTGTGAACGTCGAGGAAAAATTGCCCGATCGCGCGCTCGAGCCGCGCCAGCCCCTTCTTCAGCACGACGAAGCGCGCGCCCGACAGTTTTGCCGCCGCCTCGAAATCCATGAAGCCGAGCGCCCCGCCGAGATCGTCGTGCGCTTTCGGCGTGAACGCATAGTCGCGCTTCTTGCCGAACACATGATGCTGCACGTTGCCGTGTTCGTCGGCGCCGTCGGGCACTTCGTCCAGCGGCAGGTTCGGGATTTCGGCGAGCGCCTTCTTCAGCTCGTCGTCGGCCGCCTTCGCCGCCGCTTCCATCTCGGGCATCGAGGTCTTTAGCGTGGCGACTTCGGCCATCAACGCGTTGGCGCGCGCGTCGTCCCTGGCCTTCTTGGCCTCGCCGATGTCCTTCGAGGCCGCATTGCGCCGGGCCTGCGCCTGCTCCGACGCCAGAATCGCGGAGCGGCGCTTCTCGTCGATCGCCAGCAGCGACGACGACAGCGGCGCGAGCCCCCGCCGCTTCAGGGCGGCGTCGAAGGCTTGCGAGTTGTCGCGGATCGCTTTGATGTCGTGCATCGTCGTTGGTCCTGAAGCAAACAATGGTGTCATGCCCGCGAAGGCGGGCATCCAGTACCGCGAATGAACACGATTGGAAACCGTGTGGCGCTCCGGAATACTGGATCGTCCGCTTTCGCGGACGACGACAGCAGGAATCGGGAGCAATATTAGCAATTAAAGGGAGCCGAAGGGACGCTGACTCCGCCGGATCGGACGCCACCTCGCATGGCGGCGCCGCTGGCCTACCCCCGTCCCGGCTCCGCCGCCAGCCGCGTAAAGCTGACAACCGCACCAACGCCGGAAAAGACCGCCCCCAGCGCCAGCGCGTAGGTTGGCCCCTGCGCACCGGCCCAGCCAAAGCACAGCGCGGTCAGCGTTGCGCCGGAGGTCTGTCCGATCAGGCGCGCGGTGGCGACGATGCCGCTGGCGCCGCCGCTCCGCTCGGGCGGGGCGCTCGACATCAGCGCGCGCATGTTGGGCGTCTGGTAGAAGCCAAAACCGCAACCGCACACCATCATGCGCCAGACGATGTCGGCCACGCCCGGATGCGCCGGCAGCGTCGCCAGCAGCACCATGCCGACGGACAATACGGCGAGCCCGATGCCGCCCAAAATGCCCACGGGAAAGCGGTTCGACAGCCGGCCCGCGATCGGCGCCATGATGCCGACCACCACCGACCACGGCGTGATCAGAAGCCCGGTCGCAACCGCCGTCAGGCCGAGCGTATGCTCGAACAGGAACGGCAACGACACCAGCCCGAACTGCTGGGTGGCGAATGAGAAGAACGCGGTCAGCGCCGAGAGCGCGAACATCGGCCGCCGGAACAGATCGACCGGCAGCATCGGCGCCGGATGATCGGCCTGCCGCCGCACCAAGCCAGTGCCGAGCAACAGCGCGCCGATCAGCGTCGCGATGATGACGAACGGCTTCTCGCCGTGGCCGACGCTGCCGAGACCGTAGATGAACAGTCCGAGGCAGGCGCTCGCCATCACGGCGCCCAGGACATCGAAGGCATGCGCGCCTTTCGGCGTCTCCGGCAGCGTCTTCATCGCGATGAACACGGCCGCGATACCGAACGGCACGTTGATCCCGAACAGCCACGGCCAGTGCGCCACCGACAGCACGCCCGCAGCGACCGTCGGACCGATCGAGAACGCAATGGCGACGACGAGCGCATTCCAACCGAACCCCTGCCCCAGCAGGCGGCGCGGATAGATGAAGCGCACCAGCGCCGTGTTGATGCTCATGAGGCTGCTCGCGCCCAACCCCTGCGCGGCGCGCGCGACCAGGAGCGTCGGCAGCGAGTTCGCAAACGCGCACGCGAGCGAGCCGACGGTGAATAGCACGAGACCCACGATATAAAGGCGCTTCAGGCCGACGATATCCCCGAGTGCCGCGAGGGGCAGCAGCGTCGTCACCATCGCGATCTGGTAGATGTTGACGACCCACACCACCTCAGCCGGGCTGACGCGAAGATCGGCGGCGATCGCCGGCAGCGCTACGTTGGCGATAGCGGTGTCGAGCGAGGCCATCGCCAGCGCGGTGAAGATCGTCAGCGCCGCCCAACGCCGCCGCTCGGTCGGCAGGCCGTCGATCTCAGCCGGACTGTCCTCGGAAATGCGTGCATCCATCAGCGGGTCGTGGGCTCGATGTTGTCGTGCGGCCGCCGCGGTCCGATGGCGCGCCGCGACGATAGCCTCATACGGGTTTATTCAGCAGTCGCAGCCGCGCATACAGCATATGCGGGGCACGACATCTCGATCGCGTGGATCGGATGAACGGCTACTCCGCCGGGTTCTCGGCGGTCGGCGGCGGAATCGAAGCCGGCGGCGGCGGCGTGTCCGCCGGAGGCGTCGCTGCCGCCTTGGCGGCGTTCTTCTCGACGATGCCGACCGCGATGATCGAGCCCTCGTAGAGCAGCAACAGGGGAATTGCCAGCGACGATTGGCTCAGTACGTCCGGTGGCGTCAGCACGGCGGCGATAATGAAGGCGACCACGATGAAATAGCGGCGTTTGCTCCGCAACTGCTTCGCGGTGATGAGGCCGATCCGGCCCAGCAGCGTCAGGACCACGGGCAACTGGAAGGCGATGCCGAAGGCGAAAATCAAGGACATCGTCAGCGACAGGAATTCGCCGACTTTCGGCAGGAGCTGGATCTGCACGGTCTCGGCACCCGCCGCCTGCTGCATCCCGAGCGAGAACCGCACGATCATCGGCAGCACGACGAAATAGACGAGCAAGGCGCCAAGCACGAAGAAGACCGGCGTCGCGATCAGGTAGGGCAGGAACGCGTTGCGCTCGTGCTTGTAGAGTCCGGGCGCCACGAACTTGTAAATCTGCGTCGCCACGATCGGAAACGAGATAAACCCGGCGCCGAACAGCGCCAGCTTGAGCTGGGTGATGAAGTATTCGAGCAGCGCCGTGTAGATGAACTTGGAATTTTCCGGGCCGGCCACCCAGACGAACGGCCACACCAGAACATTGTAGATCTGTTTGGCGAAGAAAAAGCAGAAGATGAACGCGATGCCGAAGCCGAGCAGCGCCTTGATGAGCCGCGAACGCAACTCGATCAGGTGATCCATCAGGGGGGCCTTGCTGGCCTCGATATCTTCGGCGCTCATGACGCTTTGGCGTCCTTCACCATGCCGTCGGATTCATCGCGCGCGGCCACGGTTGCCGATGCGGCGTCGTCCTGCTGGACTTCGCGGGTGATCGCCAGCGGTTCGTTGACCGCAGCATGCGCTTCCGCCTCCACAAAGGTCTCGGGCGTCGGCGGTACGGGCACGGTCGGCTCTGTTGCGGTGACGTCGCTGGCCGTGGCCGCGGGCGTGTCGGCCGCAGGCTTGCCGATATCCTCGAACCTTGGCGGTTCGCCCAGGACGTCCCCGAATTTGCTGATCAGCTTGCCGCCGGACAGGCCACTGGCCGCTTCGCGCACTTCGTCGAAGGATTTCTTGAGGTCGGCCATGTCGGCCTCGCGCATCGCCTCGTTGAACTGGCTTTGGAATTCGCCAGCCATCTTGCGCGCCTTGCCGACCCACTGCCCGACCATGCGGAGCACGCCCGGCAGCTCCTTCGGGCCGATGGCAATCAGCGCGACGACCGCGATGACGACCAGTTCACTCCACCCGATGTCGAACATGAAACAATCCGCTCACGCGAGTCTGCGCCGGATACCAATCATCCGCGCCTCGCTCCTCTTGCCGCACACGGACGGCAAGATCAACGCAGAACCGCTTCGGCCGATGCCGGCCGCCGGCGACTAGACAGCCTTGCTGCCGACGTCGGTGTGGGCCGCGCCGGAGGCGGTGCCGTTATGATCGATCGACTTGACCGGCTCGGGCTTTTCCGCAGTCTTTTCATCGTCCTGCATGCCTTTCTTGAAGGCCTTGATGCCCTGCGCCACGTCGCCCATCAGATCGGAAATCTTGCCGCGCCCGAACAACAGCAGGACGACCGCGATCACCACGATCCAATGCCAAATGCTCAACGAACCCATCCTGCAAACCCTCCAACTCGCGGCCTGATCCCAAGGCCTTTTTCACCCCGAACGTAGGCTCAGGGGGTGTCAAAAACAAGGACTTAAGCCTAACACAAAGGCGGATGCCGGCGACCCATTGCCGCGATCGTTAATCCGGGGCGGTGCCGTCCCGAAACACCCGCCGTCAGTTGCCTTCGTTTTTCTCCGGTTCCACTGCGGGTGCCAGCGCCAGTTCGAGATCGCCCGGCTCCAGCGGGTCCTCGTCCTCACGCAATGCCGGATCGTCGGACGGCGTCGGAACCGTAAAGCCCGTCGGCAACCGTGAATCCAGAAGTCCCGTTCCCTTCAGTTCGTCGAGACCGGGCAGATCGCTGAGCGCCTCTAGGCTGAACTGGGACAAAAAGGCTTCGGTGGTGCCGAATGTCAGCGGCCGTCCCGGGGTCTTGCGGCGGCCGCGCGGCTTGATCCATCCGGTCTCCAACAGGACGTCGAGCGTCCCCTTGGAGGTGACGACGCCGCGGATCTCCTCGATCTCGGCACGAGTGACCGGCTGGTGATAGGCAATGATCGCCAGCATCTCGATCGCGGCGCGCGAGAGCCGCTTGGTCTCGGTGCTCTCGCGGGTCATCAGCCACGCCAGGTCGCCGGCCGTGCGGAACGTCCACTTGTTGGCGACGCGCACGAGATTGACCCCGCGCGAGGCGTAGTCCGCCCGCAGTCGCTCCAGCGCGGCCTTGATATCGACCCCCTCGGGCATGCGCTTGGCCAGCGCGGCCTGATCGAGGGGCTCGGCGGAGGCAAATAGCAGCGCCTCCAGGAGCCGCAGTTCCTCGGGTCGCGCATCGGAATGGGTGGAGACTATCATCCCGTCTTCCATTTCGACTTCCTCGATGCGCTTTTCCGCCAGGCTTGCCATGGCTCGCTCTCCTTCTTCCACTTACTCGGCCGACACGTCCGGTGCAGCCGTCGCGGCGCCGGCGAGTTGCGGCGCGCGTTTGCGAAAATACAACGGTGCAAACGCTTGCTTTTGATTGAGGTCCATCACGCCCTCGCGAACCAGTTCGAGGGCGGCCGCGAAACTCGATGCAAAGATCGTCGCGCGCTGCGAGGGATCGACCACATAGGTCAACAGATATTCATCGAGGCAACTCCAGTCCTCATCGGCGAGGCCAACCAGGCGCTCCAGCGATGCGCGGGCCTCCGCGAGCGACCATACGGTTCGCTTGGCCAGATGCACCGTGGTCAGCACGCGCTGCTGACGCTGTGTCGCATAGGCCGTCAGCAAGTCGAACAGCGTCGCGGTGAACTTCGGGTGCCGGATCTCGGCGATTTCCTCCGGGTGCCCGCGCGAGAAGATGTCACGCTGCAATTGCGGCCTGTTCATCAGCCGGTTCGCAGCCTCGCGAATGGCCTCGAGGCGGCGCAGCCGATTGGCCAGCGCGGTGGCCATCTCCTCCGCGCTCGGCCCATCGGGCGTCGCCGGTTCCGGCAACAGCAAGCGTGATTTCAGGAACGCCAGCCAGGCCGCCATGACCAGATAGTCGGCAGCGAGTTCCAGCCGGATTTTCCGAGCGGCCTCGATAAAGACCAGGTACTGGTCGGCAAGCGCGAGGATCGAAATTTTCGCAAGGTCCACCTTCTGCTGTCGCGCCAGCGCCAGCAGAAGGTCGAGCGGTCCTTCATAGCCGCCGACATCCACGACCAGCGCCTCGTCGTCCTCGACACGCTGCTCGGCCGGCCGCCCCGTCTCGAAGGAAAGGATCTCGGCGCTCATGCGTTAGCAGCTCCTGCGATCAATGCATCCAGTTCCGCCCTCGCCTCATCCGGTTCGAACGGCTCCGGAAAACGGCGCGACGCCAAGGTCCGTTGAGCCCGCTCAAGGGAGCGCCCCGAAAGCTCCGGAGCCTCGCCCGCGACCTGCCGCATTTCGTCCAGCCTGCCGTTGCAGTGCAGCACCATGTCGCAGCCGGCTGCGATGGCAGCCCGGGAGCGCTCGGCGATAGATCCCGCCAGCGCATTCATCGACACGTCATCACTCATCAGCAAACCTTGGAACCCGATCACGCCACGAATCACTTGCTCGATGATTGTCGCAGAAGTCGTCGCCGGTTGGGCGAGGTCAATTGCGCTAAACACAACATGCGCGGTCATCGCCATCGGCAGGTCGGCGAGCGGCTGAAATGCCTTGAAATCAGTACGTTCGAGCTCGCTCCTCGACGTCGCCACCACCGGCAGGGCATGATGGGTGTCGGCGGTGGCGCGGCCGTGCCCCGGAATGTGCTTGAGCACCGGCAGAACGCCGCCCTGCTCGAGTCCCCGGACCACAGCCCGGGCAATGGCGGCAACCTTCACAGGCTCGGTGCCATAGGCGCGATTGCCGATCACGGCATCGGCGCCGGGCACGGGCACATCGGCGAGCGGCAGGCAGTCCACGGTAATGCCGAGGTCGGCGAGGTCCGCCGCAATCAGACGCGCGCTCAATCGCGCCGCCTTGAGCCCATCGTCGGGGTTGCGGTCATAGAGCGCGGAGAACGTGGCGCCTGGCGGATAGACTGGCCAGTGCGGCGGCCCGAGCCGCTGCACCCGCCCGCCCTCCTGGTCGATCAGGACCGGCGCATCCGGGTCCTCGACCGCTTCACGTAACTCCTGAACGAGTCGAGCGACTTGCAGCGGGCTGTCGACATTCCGTTTGAACAGAATGAATCCCCACGGCCGCGCGGCGCGCAGAAACTCGCGCTCGTCGGACGTCAGCGTCAGGCCGGCTACGCCGGTGATAAAGGCGCGTGCGCTCATTGGGGCCGATTAGCCCGCGCCGGCGCCAGGGGTCAAGGAAGCGGCCGTTAATTCCTTTGGACGACGCACTGACCTCCGGCCGATTTCAGGCTGCCGCAGAAATGGGATGCCTCTTCAGGCGAGCCGAACGGCCCGACCATCGCGCGATAATAAACGCCTCGCGCGCCGAGATCGGCACGTTTGATCAGTGGCGACCGCGATCCCAGGACGGACGGGAATTTACCCTGAAGCGCCCGGAACGAAGCCCGCGCATCGGCTTCGTTCCGCTGCGACGACACCTGCACGACGTAACCGCCGCTGCTGGCGGCGGGTGCAATCGATTGCGGGCCTGGAGCGAGGGCGGCAACACGCGCAGGGGCTGCGGATGCCTGCGGGGACAGCGACAGCGGCGCATTGGCACTGGGAGCCGCTGCCACCTGAGGCGGCGCGCGATGTGCGATAGCCGGGGCTGCCGCTGTCTCTGCTGCACGTCGAACCGGCAGGGCTGAGGCGTCGGCCTGATCGCCATGCACAGTCAGCGTCCGGATTTTGCGCGGTTCATCGCCCGGGATCGTACCATTGGCAACGGTCGGCGGCGGACGCACGTTCGGAGCCACGCTGGCTGTCGTGGGTGGATTGGCATTTTGGTTCAGCGCCGGAAAAACCACACGCGGGGCGGCCGGAGCCGGCGCTGGCGCGGTTGCCTGAACGTCGACGGGCTGCTCCTCGCGCGGAACGATCTGCTCGGTGCCGTCGGATGCCGACATGCGATCCTGAATGAGCTTGCCGACCGCATCCCCCGACGACTGCTGCTGGGGAATGATCTTGGTTGGCGTCGTGTCCGCCTTGATGATCGGCGGCGCGCCGTTGCGAGTCGGATGGACATAGGTGCGATACGCGTATGCCGCGCCGGTTCCGACCACAGCCAGCGCCAGAACAGCGGCCACCATCGCCATGCCCCCACGACGTTTCGGAGATGCTTCCATCTCCTCCCCATAGCCATCCTGATAGGCATAGCCGTCCCCGGGATAGCGATCGTCCTGATATCCGCCGGACGGCATATCATTCGCATGGTCCGGCTGACCGTACAGCGCATCGTCGTAGCGCGCGAGATCGGCGTCATGACCAAAGGCCGGTTGATCGTCCGGCGCATGCACCGGATAGACGGCGGCGCGGCGCAACACCGGATGCGGCTCGGGAGCGGGCTCGGGATCATGGCGCGGCGGAGCCTGCCGCGACATCCGCTGGACCCACGGCGGAGGGGTGGCTATGGCGTCGCCGACCTCGTCCGCCGCGCTGGGCTCGCGATACGTCTCGTCCTGATATCCCCCGTCGGAATATCGATCGTCGTGGCCGACGCTGACAGCCGGCTGCTGGCGGGGCCGCGCCTGACTTCCGAACGGATCGGTCTGCCCAATCAGGCGCGCGAGCTCCGCAAGCGGATCACTCTCGGCTCTTTGAGATGCGCGATGATCGCCGCGGCCGTGGTCATCGTCGGCGGGGAAAGGTCGGTTCTGATATCGATCAGCCATTGTGATGTTGCGTCCCCTTCGGGAAAGGAGCCAGCCCGCTTGTTCTAAACGAAACCGCTGCCACTATAACTGCCCCGAGTCCCCATCCGGGCAGTTCACCCCACTATCGCATCTCGTCTGGAGCATGGACGCCAAGAACGGCAAGTCCCGAAGCCAGAACCGAGACGACGCCCTGAACCAATGCCAAGCGCGCCCTGGTCATCTCTGCATCATTATTGATAATGAAGCGTAAATGAGGCAAATCGCGGCCCCTCGTCCAGAGCGCGTGAAATTCGCTGGCGAGATCATAGAGATAGAACGCGATCCGGTGGGGCTCGTGCGCGAGCGCCGCAGCCTCGATCGTGCGCGGGTAGAGCGCGAGCAGCCGCAGCAACCCAAGCTCTGCGGAATCAGTCAGCCGCTCAACTTCCGCCGAACCGAGAAAAGCCGCGCGCGCGGCATTGTCCGCCGGCAAATCGGGGAACACTTCGCGCGCATTCCGGAAAATCGAAAAGCCGCGGGCGTGGCCGTACTGCACGTAGAACACCGGGTTGTCCTTGGACTGCTCGATCACCTTGGCAAGATCAAAATCGAGCACCGCGTCGTTCTTGCGGAACAACATCATGAAGCGCACGGCGTCGGAGCCGACCTCGTCGACCACGTCGCGCAGCGTGACGAAGTCGCCGGAACGCTTCGACATCTTCACCGGCTCGCCGTTGCGCAAGAGCTTGACGAGTTGCACGATCTTGACGTCGAGCGTGGCTGTGCCGGCGGTCACGGCCTTGATCGCCGCCTGGACGCGCTTGATGTAGCCGCCATGGTCGGCGCCCCAGACGTCGATCATGTTGAGGAAGCCGCGATCGAACTTGGTCTTGTGGTAGGCGATGTCGGAAGCGAAGTAGGTATAGCCGCCATCCGACTTCTTCAGCGGGCGATCCACGTCGTCGCCATAGGCGGTGGCCAGGAACAGGGTCTGCTCGCGATCCTCGTAGTCTTCGACCGGCGCGCCCTTCGGCGGCGGCAGGCGCCCCTCGTAGACATCGCCCTTCGCACGCAGGAAATCGATGGTGGCGGCGACGCGATCCGCGCCGCCCTCGATCAGCGAGCGTTCCGAGAAGAACACGTCGTGCGTGATGTTGAGCGCGGCGAGATCACCCTTGATCATCTCCATCATCATGGCGATGGCTTTGGCGCGCACGACCGGCAGCCATTCCGCTTCCGGCGCGTTCAGAAGCTTGTCGCCATGTTCGGCCGCAAGCGCCCGCCCGACCGGCTTCAGGTAGTCACCGGGATAAAGCCCTTCGGGAATCTCGCCGATGTTCTCACCGAGCGCCTCGCGATAACGCAGGAAAGCCGAGCGCGCGAGCACATCGACCTGCGCGCCGGCATCGTTGATGTAGTATTCGCGCGTGACGTCGTGGCCAGCGAATGTGAGCAGGCTCGCCAGCGCGTCTCCGAACACAGCCCCCCGGCAATGGCCGACATGCATCGGGCCGGTCGGATTGGCCGAGACGTATTCGACGTTGACCTTTTCGCCCGCGCCGACGCGGCTACGGCCATAACCCTCGCCCTCTCGCAACACGGTGCGCAAGGCGTCCGCCCAGACTGACGGTTTGAGGGTCAGGTTGATGAAGCCGGGGCCGGCGATATCGACTTTTTCAATCAAGCCGTCCGCGCTCAACTTTCCGGCGATGCGCTCGGCGAGGTCGCGCGGCTTGGCTTTCGCCTCTTTCGCCAGCACCATCGCCGCGTTGGTCGCCATGTCGCCATGGGAGGCGTCGCGCGGCGGCTCGACAACGATGCGCGACAGGTCCAGGCCCTCAGGCAAGACGCCGTCGGCAGCCAGCGCGGTGCAGATCGCCTGAACGCGAGACAGAACGGTGGCGAAAAGGTGCTGCGAAGGGGCTGAATCGATCATGATATCGCGTGGTTTCGGTGGGGTCGGCGTTCCCCGGTTGACAGGCGCCGCCTAACGCAATTCCGGGGTCGAGTCAAAAAGACGCTGGTGCTCGGTAATGGCGAAACGGTCGGTCATCCCGGCGATGAAATTGCCGATCCGCCGCGCCCGGTCCGCCTCGGTTTCATGCCCCCTGCTCCCGGCCGGCCCCCATTCCGGCGGAAGGTCTGCGGGTCTGTTGCGATAGTGCGCGAACAAATCCCACACCACGGCTTCGGCGTCGCCCATCACCCGCATCACGCGCTCATGACGGTACATCCGTTGCTTCAGGAAAGCCTTGATGCCGGCCTCGGCGGCAGCCGCCTCCGGCGTAAAAGCGATCAGCGGCTGCGCCGCCTGCCGGACATCGTCCGCCGATTGCGGCGCAGCCTTCGCGAGGCGTCGGCGCGACTCCGTGACGACAGCCATAATGAGACAGGAGATCAATTCCCGGACCAGCTCTGCGCCGCGGCGGTCGTCGTCCAGCGCCGGATAGCGACGGTCGATCTCGGCGATCATCGCTGCCGTCAGCGGCATCAGCCGAAGATCATCGACGGAAAACAGTCCCGCGCGAAGACCGTCATCGATATCGTGCGCATCGTAGGCGATGTCGTCGGCCAGCGCTGCCACCTGCGCCTCAAGCGAAGCATAGCTCCATAGCTCCAGGTCGTAGCCGCGATTGAACTCGGCAATGCCAACGGGAACGCCGCGATCCCTGTAGCGGTCGATCGGCGCCCCGCTCCGGTCGATCAACGGCCCATTGTGCTTGACGATGCCTTCGAGGGATTCCCACGTCAGATTGAGCCCATCGAATTGCGGGTAGCGATGTTCCAGCGCGGTGATGACTCGCAGCGTCTGCGCGTTGTGATCGAACCCTCCAAAAGCTTCGAGACACGCATCGAGCGCCCGTTCGCCGGCGTGACCGAACGGCGGATGGCCGAGGTCATGCGCCAGCGCCAGGGTTTCTGTCAGATCTTCCTCAAGGCCGAGCTGTCGCGCGATCGCGCGGGCGATCTGGGCCACTTCGAGCGTATGCGTCAGCCGCGTCCGGTAATGATCACCTTCATGATAGACGAACACCTGGGTCTTGTGCTTCAGCCGCCGGAAGGCGGTGGAATGAATCACCCGGTCGCAATCTCTCCGGAACGGGCTGCGGGTCTTGGCCGGCGGCTCGTCGAACTGACGGCCACGGCTGCGATCGGGGTCGCAGGCATAAGCCTCACGAGGAGCTGCCATTCCGACCGACACGCTGTTTTGGCCTCTAACCATTTGATTCTGCGTTCCCGCACACTTAACTACGACTTGCGGGCATTTCAAAACCTCGGAAAATAGCCGCGCATCGCAGACGGAGTCGCAGGATGACAGACGCCCCCATCACCGTGAGCGAAAGGGCCGCCCGGCGGATCGGAGAAATCCTCAAGTCCGAAGGCGATGGCGCCATGCTGAGGATCAGCGTCGAGGGCGGCGGCTGTTCCGGCTTTCAATACAAATTCGACGTCGAGCATGCCAAGGCGGACGACGACCTGGTGATCGCAAAGGATACGGCGGTGGTGCTGATCGATCCCGCCTCGGTGCCGTTCCTCTCGGGGTCCGAGGTCGACTTCGTCGACGACCTGATCGGCGCCTCATTCCGGGTGGTCAATCCCAATGCCACCGCATCCTGCGGATGCGGGACAAGCTTCTCGATCTGAGAGCATCGGTTCCGTGCTCGGAACCGGGAAATCGGCTAATCCGCTGACAAACCGCCGCTCGAATTAACCCACGCTTATTATTGGGCTGCTTAGTTCGTGGCACGCGGCGTGACGATACGGCCGTGACCGGGCGTACGAAATTCTTTTCGCCGCTCATGCCCTATGCGAAAGGCGGGATGTTTTCATGCCGAAGATCGATACGGTGCGTGCCCCAATCGCACTACCCTCCAAATTCATCCTTCTCGATCTTACCGAGCGCGTGATCGTCGTTTCGTTGTTTGGACACTTTGCGTACGGGGTTATCCGGCAATACACAGGAGCCCCGAATATCATCACGGCATTGTTGTTCGCAGCCGAATTCATCCCGTTCGTATTGATTGTGTTACGTGCGTCGTCACGAAGTCTTTCGCAAAACCCGCTCGATTGGCTGTTCGGCATTGCCGGGACAGCTTTTCCATTGCTGATTTCACCGACCGTCGCCGTCGAGCCGCTCATTCCACGCGCGATCTGTCTGACGTTAGTGCTGGTTGGCATGTGCGTTCAGATATCGGCGAAGATCGTCCTTGGGTCGAGCTTCGGCATCATTGCAGCCAACCGGGGCATCAAAATTCTCGGCCCCTATCGCGTAATCCGGCATCCGATGTATGCCGGCTATACGCTGACGCATATTGGTTTATGGCTGGCCATGCCCTCGCTCCGGAACGCGATCCTTTACGGTTGTGCGCTGGCATTGCAGATCGTCCGCATTCGCCGGGAGGAGCGTGTTCTCAATCTCGATCCGGCCTATCGCAACTTCGCTTCGCAGGTCCGTTACCGGTTGCTGCCGGGCCTGTTCTGACCGCCGACATCAAGCCTGAATTGTCGGCTCGCCCGGTTTCGTGGAGGCCATCGACCAGCCGATTGACCCCGGTCCCCCGTCCGTGCTGCAACCACGATCCTGATAAGCCTGTCAGCGACGGACAAAACTAAGCGATCGGATCGTCATCATGCGCATAGCGACCTGGAACGTGAACTCGGTTCGGCAGCGTCTGGATCATTTGCTGACCTGGTTGCGGGAAACGGCGCCGGATGTCGCCTGCCTGCAGGAAATCAAATGCGTCGACGAGCAATTTCCGCGGGAGCCGATCGAGGCGCTCGGCTATCATGTGGTGACGCACGGTCAAAAGACCTTCAACGGCGTGGCGCTGCTATCCAAGTTTCCATTCGACGAGACCAAACCGCGCCTCGCCGGCGACGATGACGACGTCCAGTCCCGCTTTCTCGAGGGCGTGGTGTCGCTCAAACATGGCGTCCTCCGCGTGGCGTGCCTCTATTTACCCAATGGCAACCCTCCGAATACCGAGAAATATCCCTATAAGCTCAAATGGATGTCGCGGCTTATTGAATATTCGCGGGAACGTTTGAACAGCGAGGAGCCGTTCGTGCTGGCTGGCGATTTCAACGTCATTCCCGCACCTGCCGACGTCTATAATCCGGCGGCCTGGGTCGATGACGCGCTGTTTCGGCCAGAGACGCGGGAACGCTTTCAAGCCTTGCTCGGACTGGGCCTGACCGATGCCCTCCGGGCGGTCTCGGATGCAGCCGGTGAATACACTTTCTGGGATTATCAGGCCGGAGCCTGGCAGAAGAACAACGGTCTGCGCATCGACCATCTGCTGCTATCGCCGCAGGCGGCCGATCGCCTGACCGGTGTCGGCATCGATCGCCACGTCCGGGCCTGGGAAAAGGCGTCGGATCACGTCCCGGTGTGGGCCGATCTCAATCTGCGGGCCTGATACAGCCGGCTTATCCGCCGACGGCGCGCGTCAGTCGCGGCGGCCCTGCACCCAGTGCTCGAGCATCTGGAGCGCCATGGCGCGATCGTCCTCCGACGCCTTGGCAATAGCCTTGTTGTAGCTGTCCTTGATCCAGGTCTCGTCGGGCGCGGCGGCATCTCGCGCCAGCGTCAGCCACATCAGGCCCCGCGCAGCCTGCCTGGGCAGGTGATCGCCGTTGAACAACATCTGTCCAAGCACAGCCTGTGCCTGGTGCTGTCCTTTCTGGGCGGCAAGGCCGAGCCAGCGCGCGCCATACTTGGCGTCCCGTGGCGCGCCAATCCCCTGCAGGTAAAGCCGGCCCAGATCGTACTGAGCATCCGCATTGCCGAAATAGGACGCGGCATAGGAGAACATCTCCCGCGCTCGCTCCGGATCGGCCTTGATCTTGGAGTTCGGGATGCCCTCGAGATAGTACCGGCCCAATTCGACGAAGGCTTTGGCGACGATCGCGGCCTGGGGCGCATGGGGATTGTCTTCCGCGTGCGCATTGGCAATCCGGCTGAAATACTGGAAGGCGCGCAGATCATCCTGGGTGACGCCGTCGCCATTCGCGTACATCCGGCCGAGTTTCCATTGCGCGATCGGATGTCCTTCCTCGGCGAGCGCCGTCAGCGACGGCACGGCCTTCATCAGGGCCTTGTCGTTGGGGAGCGGCGGCGCGACCACGGACAGCGCGGCCGGGCTGCTGCCCTGCCCGGCCACCGTTCCGTCGAAGGCGAAGGCGGGCGCAGCGGCCGATGCCGCCCCCACAACCAACGCTACAAAAACCGTACGCCTAAATATCCGCATAGCACTGTTTCTCGTGCGCTCCCCCGGGATGGGTGAGCGCACCGCTGACCGCCGGACCGACCTGCTGGGCATATTTCCAGAGCGCCCCGGACGTGTAGTTGGTCGCGCGCGGCGCCCATCCCGTCTTGCGTCGGGCAAGTTCCGCGTCGGTCAATTTTACGTTAAGTGTCCCGGCGACCGCGTCGATCTCGATAACGTCGCCGTCTCGCACCAGGCTGATCGGACCACCCACGGCCGCCTCCGGGCCGACATGGCCGATGCAGAAGCCGCGCGTGGCGCCCGAGAAGCGACCGTCCGTGATCAGGGCCACCTTGCCGCCCATTCCCTGACCGTAGAGAGCCGCGGTGGTCGCCAGCATCTCACGCATGCCGGGGCCGCCCTTCGGCCCCTCGTAGCGGATGACGATGACATCGCCTTCCCGAAAGGCTTTCTTCTGGACGGCCTCGAAGGCATCTTCCTCGCAGTCGAAGCAGCGCGCCGGTCCGGTGAACGTCAAAGTCGACATGCCCGCGACCTTCACGATCGCTCCTTCCGGCGCGAGATTTCCCCTCAATCCAACCACACCGCCGGTCGCGGTGATCGGCTTGTCCGCCGGACGCACCACGTCCTGATGCGGATTCCATTTCACGTTCTTCAGGTTCTCGGCAATCGTGCGTCCGGTGACCGTCATGCAGTCGCCGTGCAGATAACCGTGATCGAGCAGGGTTTTCATCAAAAGCGGTATGCCCCCAGCTTCGAACATGTCTTTGGCGACATAACGGCCACCCGGCTTCAAATCTGCGACGTATGGTGTCTTTTTGAAGATTTCGGCCACATCGAACAGGTCGAACTTGATGCCGGCCTCGTTGGCGATCGCCGGCAGGTGCAACCCGGCATTGGTCGATCCGCCTGACGCGGCAACGACGGCGGCGGCGTTCTCCAGCGCCTTGCGGGTCACGATGTCCCGCGGCCGGATATTGGAGGCGATCAATTCCATCACCTTCTCGCCGGCCGCCATGCAGAAGGAATCGCGGATTTCGTAAGGTGCCGGAGCGCCGGCCGAGTACGGCAGCGCAAGCCCGATGGCCTCCGAGACCGTCGCCATGGTGTTGGCGGTAAATTGCGCCCCGCAGGCACCCGCCGACGGGCATGCCACCCGCTCGATCTCGTCGAGGTCGGCATCCGACATCTCGCCGACCGAATGCTTGCCGACGGCCTCGAACATATCCTGCACCGTGACCTGCTGGCCGCGAAAATTCCCGGGCAGGATCGAGCCGCCGTAGATGAAAATGGAGGGCACGTTGAGGCGGACCATGGCCATCATCATGCCCGGCAGCGACTTGTCGCAACCGGCAAGGCCGATCAGAGCATCATAGGCATGGCCACGGATGGTGAGTTCAACGGAATCCGCGATGCACTCGCGCGACGGCAGCGACGAATACATGCCGGCGTGTCCCATCGCCATGCCGTCGGTCACCGTGATGGTGCAGAACTCGCGCGGCGTGCCGCCGCCGGCGGACACGCCTTTCTTGACCGCCTGAGCCTGACGCATCAGGGCGATATTGCACGGCGCAGCCTCATTCCAGCACGACGCCACGCCGACGAACGGCTGGTGAATCTGCTGGGTCGTCAATCCCATGGCGTAGAGGTACGAGCGATGCGGTGCCCGCTCCGGGCCCTCGGTCACGTGCCGGCTCGGCAACCTGCTCTTGATATTGGTCTTGGCGTCCATCGCGACCTGTTTCCTCGGCTCGGGTGCTCTCGACCCGGAAGTCCCGAAGCCCGGAAACCCGTTGCGTTGCTGCACCACGGTCCTTGGCCTACGCCAATGATTTCACGAAGCCGTGTGGCCAAAAAGCGGCACACAGAGGAGCTACCCGCCCGTACGGTTAAATGTTCAAGTAGTGTTGCGGGTCGGCAACAATCGTTGCGGCCGGGCAACCATGATTCGCAGACGGCAGTGGGTTAGCGCGTTTCGCCGGCGGCGCTTCCGAGGCTATTTCACCTCGACATGCGCCGCCTTGATCATCGGCCACCACTTGGCAATTTCGGCCTTCTGCCAGGCGCCGAGCGCGTCGGGCATCAGCTTGTCGTCTGCAGGAACCGCAAGCCCCTGGTTTTCAAGCTGCTTGCGCACGGCAGGATCATGCATGGCGGCGACCGCAGCCGCGTTCAGCTTGGCGATGATATCCTTCGGCGTTCCTTTCGGCACCCATAACCCGGACCACAAGGTCATGTGGAAACCTTTCACACCGGCCTCGTCGGCGGTCGGAATCTCAGGCGCGGATGGCGCGCGTTTCTCGTCGGTCACCGCATAACCGCGAATGGTTCCTGCTCGCACCTGCGCGATCGAGTTGGAGAGCTGATCGACCATGAGGTCGATCTGACCCGCGATCAGATCGTTCATCGCGGGCGCCGTGCCGCGATAAGGCACGAACTGGAATTTCGCGCCGGTCAGGTTCTCGAAATAGATACCCGCGATGTGCGAACCCGATCCTGCGCCCGCGGTGCCGGCCGTGGGCGGCGTCGGCTTGGCCTTGATCCACGCGATCAATTCCTTGAGCGATTTTGCCGGCACTTTGTTATTGCTGACGACGATCATCG
Source organism: Nitrobacter sp. (assembly GCA_035546855.1). Lineage (GTDB taxonomy): Bacteria > Pseudomonadota > Alphaproteobacteria > Rhizobiales > Xanthobacteraceae > Nitrobacter. Next base: position 72,085 of record DASZVY010000033.1, read on the forward strand.
GGTTGCTCGGCAACAGCACGACCGGATCGAGATCCTTCAGGAGATCGTAGCCGAGCTTGTAGACCGCGCCGTTGGCGACGTGCGTGCCGAGGTGGCCGATGCTGACCGTGTAACCGTCGGGAGCCGCGTGGACCACACGGGCGACGCCGATGGAGCCGGCAGCCCCCGTGACGTTCTCGATCACGATGCTTTTGCCGAGCTTGGTCTCCATGAACTTGCCGAGAATGCGCGCCAGCGCATCGGTCGGTCCGCCCGCAGAGAACGGAACGACCATGGTGATCGTCCGCGACGGATAATCGTCGGCCGCCGCAGGACCGCCGAACCCCAGCAACGCAACCGCAGCGGCGAGAATCGCTCGTCTCATTTCGTACACTCCATCACGTAGCGCAGGCCACACGACGGAGGCTTGCATACTAGAATTGCGCGTAGTCGATCGGCTTATGACGATCAAGCGTCCGCGTGACCGGCGGCAACGGATACTTCAATCCGGTCGCGCAGTTGAAAAGCATCACGCGATCGTTCTTGGAAACGCGACCGTCCATGAGGCTTTCCTTATAGGCAGCATAAGTTGCCGCGCCTTCAGGACACAACAACAATCCTTCCTCGCGCGAAACATCATGCAACGCAGCAGAAATCTTCTCGTCGCTCACCGCAATCGCGAAACCTTTGCTCTCGCGCACGGCGCGCAGGATAAGAAAGTCTCCGACCGCCTGCGGCACGCGGATGCCGGATGCGATGGTGTGCGCATCTTCCCAACGCGGCGCGTGTTCTTCGCCCTTCTCGAAGGCGCGGACCATCGGTGCGCAGCCCTCGGCCTGCACCGCCACCATGCGCGGCCGCTTCGATCCGATGAAGCCGATCTTTTCGAGTTCGTCGAATGCCTTCCACATGCCGATCAGGCCGGTGCCGCCGCCGGTCGGATAGAAGATCACGTCGGGCACGTCCCAGCCGAGCTGTTCGGCCAACTCGAGGCCCATGGTTTTCTTGCCTTCGATGCGGTACGGCTCCTTCAGCGTCGAGGTGTCGAACCAGCCGACCTTGGCCTTGCCCTCACCGACGATCTTGCCGCAATCGTCGATCAATCCGTTGACGCGATAGACCGTCGCTCCCTGCAACTCGATCTCGCTGACGTTGACCTCGGGTGTGTCGGCCGGACAGAAGATCGTGGTCTTGATGCCGCAATGGGTCGCATAGGCGGCGAGCGCCGCGCCGGCATTGCCGTTGGTCGGCATCGCCATGTGCTTGATGCCAAGCGCCTTGGCCATCGACACCGCCATGACAAGACCCCGCGCCTTGAACGACCCGGTCGGCAGACGGCCTTCATCCTTCACGATGATTTCGCCGCCGCCGATTGCCTTGGCGATGCGCGGCAGCCGGATCAGCGGTGTCATGACTTCGCCGAGGCTGACGATGTCGCTGACTTTCCGCACCGGCAGCAGCTCGCGGTAGCGCCAAAGATCCGCTGGTCGCTGCGCCAGTGCGTCCTTGGTCAGCGCCTTCTTCACGCCGTCAAGGTCGTAACGCACCAGCAGCGGCTTGCCGGCCTTCGACAGGTTGTGAACCCGATCCGCTTCGTAGCGATCGCCCTCCATCGCACATTCCAGATGCGTGACAAATGTCGGGCGCTCGATGGTCAGGTTGTCGTCGTCTTTCACGGGCGTTGCCTTTTCTTTTGTTAAATATTGAGAACGCGCCCGTAGGCGTCGAGCACCGCCTCCTTCATCATCTCCGAGAGCGTCGGATGCGGGAAGATGGTGTGCATCAATTCTTCTTCGGTGGTTTCGAGGTTCATCGCCACGACATAGCCCTGGATCAGTTCGGTGACCTCAGCGCCGATCATATGCGCGCCGAGCAGTTGCCCGGTCTTTTTGTCGAAGATCACCTTGACCAGGCCCTGATCCTCGCCGAGCGCGATGGCCTTGCCGTTGCCGACGAACGGGAAGCGGCCGACGCGGATGTCGCGTCCCTGCTCCTTCGCCTTCGCCTCCGTCAGGCCGACCGACGCCACCTGCGGATGGCAATAAGTGCAGCCGGGGATAAGGTTCTTGTCCATGGCATGCGGATGCAGGCCCTTGATCGCCTCGACGCAGATGACGCCCTCGTGCTCGGCCTTGTGCGCCAGCATCGGCGGGCCGGCGACGTCGCCGATCGCGTAGATACCGGGCACATTGGTCTTGCAGGCCCCGTCGATCACGATGCAGCCGCGGTCGGTCCTGACGCCGAGCTTCTCCAACCCAAGTCCTTCGATGTTGCCGACCACGCCGACCGCCGAAATCACCCGCTCGAACTCGGCCGTGACCGGCTTGCCCTTGCCGTCGTCGATGGTGGCGACGACGCTGTCGGCCTTCTTGTCGAGCTTGGTGACCTTGGTGCCGGTCATGATCTTGATGCCCTGCTTCTCGAACTGCTTGCGGGCCAATCCGGCAATCTCGGCATCCTCCACGGGAAGAATCTGCGGCAGCACCTCGACCACCGTGACCTCCGCGCCCATGGTGCGGAAGAACGAGGCAAACTCGATACCGATGGCGCCGGAGCCGACCACCAGCAATGACTTCGGAATCCGGTCCGGCACCATCGCCTCGAAATAGGTCCAGACCAGCTTCTTGTCAGGCTCGAGCCCCGGCAACGCACGCGGCCGCGCGCCGGTGGCAACAATGATGTGCTTGGCCTGATAGCTGCCCTCGCCGAGCGCGCCCTTCGGCGCCTCGACGGCCGATTTCTTCACGGTGATCTTGCCGGGCGCGTCGATGGCGGCTTCGCCCCATATCACGGCGACCTTGTTCTTTTTCATCAGAAAGCCGACGCCATCGTTGAGGCGCTTCGACACGCCGCGCGAGCGTTGCACCACCGCCTTCGGATCGTACGACACGTTGTCCGCCGACAGGCCGTAATTCTTGGCGTGCTTCATGTAGTAGTAGATCTCGGCCGAGCGCAGCAGCGCCTTGGTCGGGATGCAGCCCCAGTTCAGGCAGATACCGCCGAGATACTGTTTCTCGACGATCGCGACCTTGAAGCCGAGCTGCGCGGCGCGGATCGCGGTGACGTAGCCGCCGGGACCGGAACCGATGATGATGATGTCGAAGGATGTGTCAGCCATGTTCACATAACGTATTGCGCAAGCCCGTTGCCGAAGGACCAGTCTTCGGTCGTGACTTGCACCAGGTTGATGAAGACGTTGTTCGGCTTGAGTCCGGGCGCCTCGCCAAGCAGGGCGACGATCTGCGCATAAAGCGCCTTCTTCTGTTCGACATGCCGCGTATTGCTGACCGTGAGCTGGATGACGACAAAATCGTCGTCCCTGACGATGTCCATATAGCTTCGGCTAAAATCGAAGTTTCCGGCGTCGTGCTCGTTGACGATGATGAAGCGATCCTCCTCCGGCACGTTGAACGTCTCTCGCATCGCGCGATAGACGCCGTCGCAGATCGCCTTCTTGTAGTGTGCCGGCTTTCCCTTCTGCAGGTCGATGCGCACCAGCGGCATTGTCAAACCACCATCATGACGGGATTTTCGATCAGCTTCTTGAATGCGGTGATCAACTCGGCGCCGAGCGCGCCGTCGATGGCGCGATGATCGCAGGACAACGTCACGCTCATCATCGACGCCACCACGATCTGGCCGCCCCTCACCACCGCCCGATCCTCGCCGGTTCCGACGGCCAGGATCGAGGACTGCGGCGGGTTGATGACGGCGGTGAAATCCTTGATGCCGTACATGCCGAGGTTCGACACCGACGACGTGCCGCCCTGATATTCCTGCGGCTTGAGCTTCTTGGCCTTGGCGCGCGCGGCAAGATCCTTCATCTCGTTGGAGATCGCCGATAGCGACTTGAGCTCGGCCTGACGGATAATCGGCGTGATCAGACCGAACGGCAATGCGACCGCGACGCCGATGTCCGAATGCGTGTGGCGCAGCATTGCGGCTTCCGTCCACGACACATTCGCCTCGGGAATCTTCTGCAGCGCAAGCGCCATCGCCTTGATGACGAAGTCGTTGACCGAAAGCTTGTAGAGCGGCTTGCCGTCCTTGGTCTTGCCGGCCGCGGCGTTGATGTCCTCGCGCGCGGCGTTCAGCTTGCCGAGGTCGCAATCCACAGTGAGGTAGAACGTCGGCATCGAATTCGTCGCGGCGGTCAGGCGCTGCGCGATGGTGCGACGCATGGAATCGTGCGGAATGCTCTCGTAGCTGCCCTCGTCGTACAGCGCGAGAATCTGCTGATCGGACATCGCGGGCGCGCCGACGGCCGCAGCAGCGCCACCCGCAGCGGCAGCCGGCGACTTCAGTCCCTTGCCGGCTTTGGCATCCGCGACGTCGCGCGCGACGATACGTCCGTGGGGGCCCGAGCCGGTGATGCGCAACAACTCAATGCCGGCCTCCTTCGCCAGCCTGCGGGCGAGCGGCGACGAGAAGATGCGGGCGTGTCCGTTGGCCTGCGACGGCGCAGCCTGCTGCGGAGCCGCAGCCTTGGCCGGTGCTGCTGGAGCGGCGGAAGGCGCCGGAGCCTTTGGTGCAGCACTCTCCTTTGGCGTTTCGGATTTGGCTTCCGCCTTTGGCTCCGCTTTCGCTTCGGCCTTGGCCGGAGCGGCCGCTCCCGCCGCCTTGATGTCCTCGCCGTCGCCGGCGAGCACCGCGATCACATCGTTGACCGGCACGTCGGCCGTGCCCTCGGGCACCAGAATTTTCGCAAGCGTGCCTTCATCGACGGCTTCGACTTCCATCGTCGCCTTGTCGGTCTCGATCTCGGCGATCACGTCACCGGACTTGACCTTGTCGCCTTCTTTCTTGAGCCACTTGGCAAGGTTGCCCTTCTCCATCGTCGGCGACAGCGCGGGCATGAGAATGTTGATCGGCATGATTTGAGCCCCGCGTTATCAGCGATAACAAACGGCTTTCGCCGCCTCGACGACTTCGGCCACCGACGGCAGCGCGAGCTTCTCGAGATTGGCGGCGTATGGCATCGGCACATCCTTGCCCGAGACGCGGGCGACGGGCGCGTCGAGATAATCGAAGGCATATTCCATCAGCCGTGCTGCGACTTCCGCGCCAACGCCGGACTGCTGCCAGCCTTCCTCGACCACGACTGCACGACCGGTCTTCTGCACCGACGTCACGATGCTTTCGGTATCCATCGGCCGCAGCGTGCGCAGGTCGATGACCTCCGCCTCGATGCCTTCGTTCGCCAGATCCTCGGCGGCCTTGAGCGCGTAGGTCATGCCGTTCGACCACGCGATCAGGGTCACATGGCTGCCCACGCGCGCGATGCGCGCCTTGCCGATCGGCAGGACGTAGTCAGCGAGCTTCGGCACCGGCCCGGTGTGACCATAGAGAATTTCGTTCTCGAGGAAGATCACCGGATTGGGATCGCGGATCGCGGCCTTGAGCAGGCCCTTGTAGTCGGCGGCGGAAAACGGCGCGATCACCTTGAGGCCGGGGATCTGCGAGTACCACGCCGAGTAGTCCTGGCTGTGCTGGGCTGCGACGCGTGCGGCCGCGCCGTTCGGCCCGCGGAACACGATCGAGCACCCCATCTGGCCGCCGGACATGTAGAGCGTCTTGGCGGCGGAGTTGATGATCTGGTCGATCGCCTGCATCGCGAAGTTGAAGGTCATGAACTCGACGATCGGCTTCAACCCGGCCATCGCCGCACCAACGCCGACGCCGGCAAAACCGTGCTCGGTGATCGGCGTATCGATCACCCGCCGCGCGCCGAACTCCTGCAACAGGCCCTGGGTGACCTTGTAGGCCCCCTGATACTCCGCGACCTCCTCGCCCATGACGAAGACGTCCTCATCGCGGCGCATCTCCTCGGCCATGGCGTCGCGCAGCGCCTCGCGGATGGTCATGGTCACCATCTCGGTGCCCGCGGGCACCTCCGGATCGGCCTCGGCAACAGCCCGTGGCGCGGTCGGGGCCCCGCTCTTGCCTTCCTCGGCTTCGGCGCGCGCATGCGCCTCTTCGGATTTCACGTCGGCAGGTGCGGCCTTTGCGGCCGGTGGCGGCGGCGCCTGCGGTGCGGCAGCGGCGGCAGACGCATCCTCGCCATCGGCGAGGATCATGGCGATCGGCGTGTTGACCGCCACATCGGCCGTGCCTTCCGGAACGAGGATCTTGCCGAGCGTCCCTTCGTCGGTCGCCTCGACTTCCATCGTGGCCTTGTCGGTTTCGATCTCGGCGATCACGTCACCGGACTTGATCGTCTCGCCTTCCTTCTTCAGCCATTTGGCGAGGTTGCCTTTCTCCATGGTGGGCGAAAGCGCGGGCATGAGAACTTGAATTGGCATGATTGCTCCGGATCGGCTTGCGCGCTCAGCGATAGATGTCGGTGTAAAGTTCGGCGACGTCCGGCTCGGGATCGTGCTGGGCGAAATCCGCCGCCGCGTTGACGATGTCACGCACTTCGGCGTCGATCTTCTTCAATTCGTCCTCACTGACCTTGGCCGCCAGCAGGCGATTGCGGACCTGCTCGATCGGGTCGGAATCGTGACGCACCTTGTCGACTTCCTCGCGGGTCCGATACTTCGCGGGATCGGACATCGAGTGGCCGCGATAGCGGTAGGTCTGCATTTCCAGGATATACGGCCCGTTGCCCTCGCGGCACCACTTCACCGCTTTCTCGCCGGCCGCCTTCACCGCGCGTACGTCCATACCGTCGACCTGTTCGCCCGGAATATTGAAGGACACGCCGCGCTTGGAAAAATCCTGCTGCGCCGACGACCGGCTGACCGAGGTGCCCATGGCATACCGGTTGTTCTCGATCACGTAGACGGCCGGGAGCTTCCAGAGTTCCGCCATGTTGAAGCTCTCATAGACCTGGCCCTGGTTCGCCGCGCCGTCGCCGAAATAGACGACGGCGACGTTGTCGTTCCCGCGATAGCGATTGGCGAAAGCGAGTCCGGTGCCAAGCGACACCTGCGCGCCGACGATGCCGTGGCCGCCGTAGAAGTGCTTCTCCTTGCTGAACATGTGCATGGAGCCGCCCTTGCCGCGAGAATAGCCCCCGCGCCGCCCGGTGAGTTCGGCCATCACGCCCTTGGCTTGCATGCCGGTCGCCAGCATGTGCCCGTGATCGCGGTATCCGGTGATGACTTCATCGCCCGGCTTGAGCACCATCTGCATCCCGACGACGATGGCTTCCTGGCCAATGTAAAGATGGCAGAAGCCGCCGATCGCGCCCATGCCGTAAAGCTGGCCGGCCTTTTCCTCGAAGCGCCGGATCAACAGCATGTCGCGGAGCGCCTGCAAATCCTGCTCACGGGTGAATTCAGGGGGAGACGCGCTTTTCGCGCCGTTGCTTGACGCCTGCGCAGAACTCTTTTTCGGTGCGGCCATGTCAAATCCGGATGAGAGGACGAAAGAGAAGGACTATGTCTCTCTAGCCCAACTCAGACCGCCTTGAAAGCAGCGCGTGATACAGCGCGCGAAGCCGTCTCGCAGTGCAGCGAAGCAGCGCAACTTTCGCAACCGAAACGTCCTGTTTTTGAAATTTGCATGACGCGACTTCGGCCCGCGCGACGGGCCAAACGCCAGCCGTCATTTCGGCTTGGTTACAAGAACCAAGTCCCGCGGATTGACGTAGTCGAGCTGATAGCGAATGCGCTCATCGAGCATGTCCGGATCGATTCCGTCGGCCCGCAGCAGAGAGACGCGTTGCTCGCCCTCGGCGCGCTCCTTCTTGAGCCGCGCCAACTCCGATGTCAGCGCGATAATCTCCTGATCGAGCTCCTGACGGGCATTGAGGCCGTATTTGCCCGTATAGGCATTGACCCCGAAATAGCCGACGGCCATGGCAGCCATCGTATACAGGGCAACACCGGTCAACAGCGATTTGAGGCGGGCGCGAGAGACCATGCCGCACGATGCGACGGTCCGGTTAATGCATCGCTAAGAACAGGACCGCGCAACGACGCGAGCGGCTATTTCTTCTGCTGAGCGACCCAGGCGGCGAAAGCCTTGATGTAGGTTTCCAGAAACTCGCGCAAGGACGCCTTGACCAGATCGCCGTTGTCGTCGAACGCATCGCCGATCCCGCCGACATAGGCCTCCGGCTGCTGCAGCACCGGGATGTTGAGGAAGGCCAGCATCTGGCGCAGATGGTGGTTGGCGCCGAACCCGCCCATGGCACCCGGAGAATTGCTGATAACGCCGCCCGGCTTGCCGTTGAAGACGCTATGTCCATACGGGCGCGACCCGACATCGATCGCATTCTTCAGAACGCCGGGAACGGAGCGATTGTATTCCGGGGTGACAAACAGGACCGCGTCCGCCTTCTTGACCCGCTCGCGGAAACTGACCCAATCGGCCGGCGGCGTGGCCTCCAGATCCTGATTGTAGAACGACAGCCCTTCGAGCGTGATGACGTCGAGCTTGAGCGAGGGCGGCGCGAGCTTCGCCAGCGCCTTGGCAAGTTTCAGCGAAAACGACTCCTTGCGAAGGCTGCCGACGATGACGGCGACGGTATGGGGTGATGTCATGAACAAATCCTCTGATTGCAGTCGGACGGTCGATCCTACGGCAACCTAGCTGCTGCCTATAAAGATGCAAGTGCATCAATTTGTTGATCACGGCCCGATCACGGGAAATTATCGATCATTCCGCGGCGGTCGCACGCGAACTTCCCGAGGCCAGATCGTTGTGCTGGCCGAGTTTCGGCGCATCTGAACGCGGATGCGGGCGTTCGCCGTCGAACACGATCGGCAGTCCCACCACGTCGAGATCGGTGCCGGGCAAACGCCGCAACAAGTCGGCTGCCTTGAGCTGTTCCGTCTTCGACAGTTCGGGAACGTCGTTCACCGGACTGCAGGGCACGCCGACCGCTTCCAGCGCGGCCATCCATTCGGCGCGCGATCGCGTGGCCAGCACCGGCTTCATCAGATCGATCAGGGCATAACGGTTGGCAGCCCGGTCGCGCACCCGCACGAAGCGCGGATCGCTCGTCCATTCGGGATGGTCGAGCACGGCGGCACACTTCGCGAACAGGCGATCGTTGCCGGCGGCGATGCAGATCGGCCGGTCGGCGGTCTCGAACACCTGATACGGCACGAGCGTGAAGCTCGCGCCGCCATGCCGCTGCGGCGCGTTGCCGGTGTGCAAATAGTTGTTGAGCGGTCCTTCGACCCAGGCCACGGCGCTGTCGAACAGCGCGGTATCGATGACACAGCCCTTGCCGGTGTGGTGGCGCGCCTGCAACGCCCCGAGCGCACCGATCACGCACCACTGCGCGGTGGCGCGATCGTTGATCGCAGGCGCACAGAAGGTCGGCGGATCGTCGGGCCGGCCGGTGAGCGACATCACCCCGCCATAGGCCTGCAGCAACGGATCGAAACCGGGCGCCTCGCGCAGCGGGCCCTTGGGGCCGAACGCCCACACCGAGCAGTAGATCAGCCGCGGATTGACCGCGCACATGACGTCGGGGCCGATGCCGCATTCGGCCACGACGCCCGAGCGCAGATTCTGGATCAGGATGTCGGCATCCGCCACCAGCCGCTTCAGCTTGGCGACATCGTCCGGGTTCTTGATATCGAGCGTCACCGATTTCTTGTTGCGGTTCATCGAATGGAACAGCATGGAGTCGCCATCGATGAAGGGCGGTCCCCAGGCCCGCGCGTCGTCGCCGCCGTCGTGCTTTTCGATCTTGATGACATCAGCGCCCATGTCGCCGAGGATCATGCCGGCCATCGGGCCCGCGACCGCCTGCCCGATTTCAATGACCTTGATGCCATCAAGCGGTCCGCTCATCGCGTCTCTCCCGTTCGTGTTTCCTGGCGCAGCGTTCGACCGCCACACGCTCCGTCAGTGTCCTCGCGCGGGCGCGCGAAGGCAAGACACGGCTTTCGCAGACGCGTCCCGCCGCGGCGGAATATCCGGGGTCAATACACGCCGGGAATGATCCGCTTGGTTTCCTGCATGTAGCGGCGATAATCGTCGCCGAAGGTGTCGATCAGCATCCGCTCCTCGAAGCGCACACGCGCGAAGAACAATACCGCCACCGCCACGAGACCGCTGAAAGCTGCGACGACGTTGGGCAACAGACAGACTTGCGCCGCGGCCCAGAGCCAGAACGAGGCGTACATCGGGTGGCGGATACTCCGATAGACGCCGTTGCGGACCACCTGATGGCCTTCGCGCACCTCGAGCGCCGCCGACCATTGCCGGCCGAGATCCTTGTGCGAGCGGCGGAACAGCCAGAGGCCGGCGGCAAACAACAGTGCGCCCAGCAGAACGACGACGTAACCGGGAGTGTAGGCGAGCGCTCGCGGCCATCCGGTTGCAAGGTTCAGCACCGGGATCGCAAACAGCCCAAGGAATGCAACGGCCAGCAGGCAACGTTCGCGCCAGGTCCCGTCACGCCGGAGCGTGGCGGTGCGCCGCGCCCGCCGCGCGTAGGGATAGCGGATGATGAACCATGCAATGAGGCCCACCACCCAGATCGCTTGTCCCAAAGCGGTCGAAGACACGGTCGTCGAGAACATGAGGCGCCGCGCCTATGCCGCATCGACGGTGACGGCCGCCGGTTTGTCACTTGCCGCCGCCGCGGAACTGGCATCCCGCGGCAGCACCGAACCGTCCTGCGCAAAACGATCGACGCCGCCGCGCGGCGCCGTAATCTCGTCGAACGGCAGCGGGCCGCAGACGATAAGGCAATAGTCGTAGTCGGCGCGCACGCTGTTCCCCATCAGGAACTTGTAGTGCATCAGCATGAAGTTGAAGCGGTGACGACGAAAAGCTTCCCTGTCCATCATGGTGTGCATCTGGACGCGGCGGATGTTCGGCCGCCCATCGGAGCGGTCGCGGCCGACGCGCTTCAATGTCACCGGATCAAAGCGGTAGAAGCTGATGGCGTCATCGCGGGCGTGATACTCGGTCCACCGGATGTCCTGCTCGCCGGCGACGGCGCGCGTCGCCTCACGAATGCGCCCACCGGCCGAATGCAGCGCGAATTTCGGAATGGTCGCGCCCACCGTGAGAACGCACAGCGGCGCGCCGCGGCGAGCCAGCTCCGGATCGCGCTTTAGCGCCCGCGCCACCGAATCCATCACCAGCGCAGCGCCGAGGCAATGGCCGATGATGACGATCTCATCGACATCGGCATTGCGGACCCTGTCGAGAATCCGTTCCGCGAACTGATCGACCCTCGCATCCATGCGCGGCCGTTCGCCGTAAACGAACTCGCGCGAAAAAATCCAGTCGTCGAACACGTGGTTGATCGGCCGCCGCCAGCCATACAGGTGCAACAGGCCAGCCATCACGCCCACCGCAACGGCAGCGATCAGCAGACCCGCGGCAATGCCCGTCAGCCCCGTCAGCCGGGCCAGACCGTATCCGAGGGCTGCGCCGCAGGCGATGAACAGCGCGACGTAGAGATAGGGAAACAGAAAGAAGCCGGCATATTTCCAGCTCGAATAGATGAAGCGGAACAAGGTCCCGGTGACGATGAAATCGTAAAGCGTGACGAACCCCTGAGCGAGGCGCGACCACATGCTCCGCGTGTGATCCTCGAGGATCAGGTCGTCCCAGCGCAGCATTTCGTAGGTCGTGCTAGTCTTCCAGTTGGGACCGGACGCTTCCAGCTCCCAGGATGCGCTCACGGGCGTCGCCTCGATTCCGCTCGCGATTCCGGCCCTGCCGCCCCAGGTGCGCTGGAACGTCGACAGCGACCGCTCGACCCGGCGAAGCTGCTGTTCCGGCGTAATAGGGTCGTATCCGCCGATATGGAAAACGTGCCGACGCGCGATCATGCGATCTCGCCACCTTGCTTTCACTGCCGCATTGAGTGTTCGGGCCACGCAGGCGCCCGGCTATCCAAGAACGCGCAAGATAGCCCAAAATCGGCCTGTGGGGTCAAGTTCTTGGTCGAGTCCGACATGTGACGTTTCAACCACAACACACAGGATTTATCGGCGCGCAATTGACGGGCGAACGCGAAGACGAAATATACTGCAACAGTCGCCATTTGCACCGGAATCCATTGATGCCGACATCCTTTCTTCCTTCAAGACGCCGTCTGCAAACGGCGATCATGGGTCTTGCCCTGCTTCTCTCCGGCGCCGTCTTGACGAGTTCCGCCCATGCGCAGACGGCCGCGCCGCACCGCCCCGGCCACGTCTATCTGATGCGGGGGTTGTTCAACGTCTTTTCGCTCGGGATGGATGAACTGGCCGCGAAGCTGGAAGCCGTCGGCGTCAGCGCAGAGGCAATATCCTATACGTCGTGGTCTTCGCTGGGCGACAGTCTCATCGCCAGATACCGCGCCGGCGATCACCAGCCCATCATCCTGATGGGACACTCATACGGCGCGGATACGACGATCTCTCTGGCACGCAAGCTGAACGACGCCAAGGTTCCGGTCGCGCTGATCGTGAACTTCGACCCGACGGCCCCGGCCCCGGTGCCGCCGAACGTTCGCCGCATCATCAATTTCTACGTCCCCACCGCCTGGGGCCGCCCCGTCGAGGGCGGCAAGCGGTTTCGCGGCAAACTCAGCAACGTGAACGAGAGCGGCGAATATAACCATTTCGTCATCGACAAGGCGGACGCGCTCCACCGCAAGGCGATCGCGGCAGTGCTTCAAGCCGTTGGCGGCAGCAGCCACCGCGTCAGGCGGCCAGCGAAACCCGACCGCATCTCTGCGGCGCATCCGCAATAAGAGACTGTTTGAGGCATCCACTCGCTCGTTCCCCGGATGCTGCGGCAGCGCCGAAAGCGCGTTCACGCGCGTCTTCGACCCGCCATGGCGATGCGCTGCTGATCCGGGGTTTTTGCGATGTTGACCGCAACGATCCCGGATCTGCGCAGCGTCACGACGTGCCGCAGCGCGCCCGGGACACCCCAAAAGCAAACTTTTCAAGCAGTCTCCAAGGCAGCCCAAAATCATCGGATCGGGCACGGCCGGCACGCAAAGCCTCGCAAGCCGGCCGTTGCTTTTGGGGCATTTCGCCGTCGAGGCTCAATTGCCCTTGCTCGGATTGATCAGAAATTTCTCCCCGGTCGCGCGCCTGGCGTAGGCCGCAACGGTCGCAGGCTGCAACGCCTCCTGCAGCGACACCACCCGCGTATAGTGGCTCGCGAACGTGGTTTTCAGTTCATCGAGAACACGCTGCCGCAACCGTGCGCCATCGGCGGCACCGATCTTCATCAGGAACGGAAACAGCAGCCAGCCGCCGACGCCCCAGGCCATGCCGAAGGCGCGCTCGAGCACGATCGGTCCGGGGTCGAGGCTGCCATAGACATAGACCTGCTTGTGGACGCTGGAGCCATAGCGGCTGTAAACCTTGGCGTTCCTGTTGGCGGCGATTTCCATGCACGTCAGAATCTGGCCCGCGAGCCTGCCGCCACCGATGGCGTCGAAGGCGATCGTCGCGCCGGTCTCGGCCAGCGCGGCGGTCAGGTCATCCATGAACGTCGGCGACGTGGAATCGACGATATGTTTCGCGCCGATCTTGCGCAGGATGTCGGCCTGCTCGGCGCTACGCACGATGTTGACGAGCGCGACGCCATCCTTGATGCAGATCTTGTTCAGCATCTGGCCGAGGTTCGACGCGGCGGCGGTGTGCACCAGCGCCTTGTGCCCCTCGCGCTTCATGGTCTCGACCATGCCGAGCGATGTCAGCGGATTGACGAAGCAGGATGCGCCGTCCGCCGCCGTCGCGCCGGCCGGCAGCACCAGGCAGTCCCGCACCTTCATGGTGCGATACTCCGCATACATGGCGCCACCGATCATGGCGACGGTGCTGCCGAGCAACGCCTGCGCTTCGCTTGATGATCCAGCCTTGACCACCGTACCCGCGCCCTCGTTGCCGACCGGCATCGACTCGTCGAGTCGGGCGGCCATGGCCTTCATCGCGGCTTCCGGGACTTTCGCCGTCAGCACGGGTTGGGTCGGCGTGCCCGACACCGTCATTGTCTTCAGATCGGCCGGCCCAAGCAGCAGACCAAGATCGGACGGGTTGATCGGCGTCGCCTCAACGCGCACCACCACCTCGTCGGCCGCGGGCTCGGGGACCGCAACGCGCTCCAGCGAGACGACAAGTTCTCCAGTCGCCTTGATGAGAGAGCGAAGCTGAAGTCCCGTGGTGTGTTCGGTCATGCGTCCCCCTGATGATTTTGATCTGCGTTCGATCGGACGATGCCGCCTATTTGGCGATCGTCGTCAAATCGACAAGTCCCGTCGTCCTAATCCGGTCGTGCAAGTCCGGCCATCCATGTCGATGGCTTGCCTTCGAAGGCGGATTTCGCCCGCTTGCCGAGCCAGTAGGAATACTGCGACGGCACCAGTGCGAAGTCGGGATCGGCGCCGAGCTTTTGCGCGGCGTCCATCGGCCAGTTCGGATTGTAGAGAATCTCGCGCGCGAGCGCGACGAGATCGGCGCGGCCGTTCTGCAGGATCGCTTCGGCCTGATCGGCATGCACGATGTGCCCGACCGCCATGGTCATGATCCCGGCCTCGGCGCGAATCTTCTCCGCATAGGGCACTTGGTAACCGTAATGTTTTGCTCGCGCGCTGTCGTTCGGCGAGTAAGCCAATGTCCCGCCCGACGAACAGTCGATCACATCTATTCCAACGTCCTTCAGGACACGCGACAGCCGCACGCTCTCCTCCGGCCCGAAACCGGCATCGTCCTCGCAGGACAGCCGCATGAACACCGGCTTGTCCGCCGGAATTGCGGCGCGCACCGCCTCCGCGACCTCGATCGCAAACCGCATCCGGTTCTTCTCGGAGCCGCCATACTCGTCGGTGCGGACATTGGCCAGCGGCGACAGGAACTGATGGATCAGGTAGCCGTGCGCGGCGTGGATTTCGACCATGTCGAAGCCGGCGCGGTCGGCGCGGGCCGCCGCCTCGCCCCACTTCAGCGCGAGGTCGCGCACCTCGTTGTGCGACAGCGCGCGCGGTATCGGGGATTTTTCCGAATGCGGCACGGCGCTCGGCGCCACCAATTCCCAGCCGTCCCAATCGTAGACGCCGGGCTCGTCGCCTTTTAGCGGCTTGCCGCCTTCCCATGGACGCGACAGCCGCGCCTTGCGGCCGGAGTGTCCGAGCTGGATGCCGGCCCGCGCACCATGGGCTTTGATGAAGTCGACGCATCGCGCCAGCGGCGGAATGAAATCGTCGTGCCACAGACCGACGTCGCCCACGGTGCCGCAGCCGTTGCGCGCGACCTTGGTCGACTCCATGATGACAAGCCCGGCCCCGCCCTGCGCGAACTTCCCCGCATTGACGAGATGCCAGTCATTGGCAAACCCTTCGACCGCCGAATACTGATGCATCGGCGCAACGACGACGCGGTTCTTCAGGTGAAGCGACCTGATGTCGAGCGGTGAAAACAACATCGGTTGCGTCATCGTCCTCTCCCGCCCGATCGTTCATCGCCCCGACGCGATGTCATCACGCCACGTTAACGCCGCTCAGGCCAGCGCCTTCAGCGCCGCCCGGCCGGCATACTTCGCCTGCGTGCCGAGCTGCTGCTCGATGCGCAGCAACTGGTTGTATTTCGAGGTGCGGTCCGCACGCGCCAGCGATCCCGTCTTGATCTGGCCGCAGTTGGTCGCGACCGCGAGATCGGCAATGGTGGAGTCCTCAGTCTCGCCGGAGCGATGTGACATGACAGCCGTGTAGCCCGCCTTGTAGGCCATCTCGACGGCGGCGAGCGTCTCGGTCAGCGTGCCGATCTGGTTGACCTTGATCAGGATCGAGTTGGCGCGGCCGTTTTTGATGCCGTCCGCCAGCCGCGTCACGTTGGTGACGAACAGATCGTCGCCAACGAGCTGACACTTCTTGCCGATCAGGTCGGTAATCGCCTTCCAGCCCTCCATGTCATCTTCAGCCATGCCATCCTCGATCGATACGATGGGATAGCGTTCGGCCAGATCAGCGAGATACTTCGCTTGCTCTACCGGACTGAGGCTCCTGCCCTCCGATTCGTAGACATATTTTCCGTTCTTGAAGAATTCCGTGGAAGCCGGATCGAGCGCCAGCATGACGTCACCGCCGGGCTTGTAGCCGGCCTTGGCGATCGCGCCCATCACGAAGTCGAGCGCGGCATCCGCCGACGGCAGGTTCGGCGCGAAGCCGCCTTCGTCGCCGACATTGGTGTTGTGGCCGGCCTTCTTCAACTCGGCCTTCAGGGTGTGGAAGATTTCCGAGCCGCAGCGCAGAGCGTCCGCGAACGTTTTGGCTCCGACCGGCATGATCATGAATTCCTGGAATTCGATCGGATTGTCGGCATGCACGCCGCCATTGATGATGTTCATCATCGGCACCGGCAGGGTTCGCGCCGAGGTGCCGCCGACATACCGATACAGCGGCATGTCCAGCGATTCAGCCGCGGCCTTGGCGACGGCGAGCGAAACGCCGAGGATGGCGTTGGCGCCGAGGCGCTTCTTGTTCGCCGTGCCATCGAGCGCGATCAGCGTCTCGTCGATCTGCACCTGCTGCTCGGCATCCATGCCGCCGAGGGCGTCGAAGATTTCGCCGTTGACGGCATCGACGGCCTTCCGCACGCCCTTGCCGAGATAGCGGCTTTTGTCGCCGTCCCTCAATTCAACCGCCTCATGGGCGCCGGTGGAGGCCCCCGAGGGAACCGCCGCGCGGCCCATGGCGCCGTCTTCCAGCACCACATCGACCTCGACGGTGGGATTGCCGCGGCTGTCGAGAATTTCGCGGCCGATGATGTCGACGATGGCGGTCATGAGAACCTCTTGGATGGGAGACAGGAATTGGCGGTGCTTCTACCCCAATGCTTCCGGCTGGAAAAGGCCGCGCGAATGTGTCTGCCACGTGACGCCCGCTCCGGGATTGGCTATCTAATCCGCCAACGGAGACCGTCATGGCCAAAAAGCCCGCTGCTTCACCCAAGTCATTATCCAAGGCGTCATCCAAGTCGGGGAGACTGCAACTCGGCCATGCCGTCAAATGGCCGGCTTCACCCGAAGCCGCCAAACTCGATCGCGTGCCCAATCCGCAGAGGGACACCAACTATGTGGCGCGATTCACCGCGCCGGAGTTCACGTCCCTGTGCCCGGTGACAGGCCAGCCGGACTTCGCGCATCTGGTGATCGACTACGTCCCGGGAGCGTGGCTGCTGGAATCGAAATCGCTCAAACTTTATCTCGCGAGTTTCCGCAACCACGGCGCGTTCCATGAGGACTGCACCGTCGCGATCGGCAAGCGGATCGCCGCCGAGATCAAACCGAAGTGGCTGCGCATCGGCGGCTACTGGTACCCGCGCGGCGGCATTCCGATCGACGTGTTCTGGCAGACCGGTCGGCTGCCCAAAGGCATGTGGATTCCGGACCAGGGCGTTGCGCCCTATCGCGGGCGCGGCTGAACGCGATGACTGTCAGATATCGCCAGCGGCGCTCCAGTTATCCCTGGCGCGCCGGATCGGCCGTTTTCGTCAGTGCATCGAACGCCATCAGAGTTCGCATCAGCGGCTCGAACTCGCGCAGCGGCACCATGTTCGGGCCATCCGACGGCGCGCGGTCCGGATCGGGATGGGTCTCGATGAAGACGCCGGCGACGCCGACCGCGACGGCGGCGCGCGCCAGGACCGGGACGAATTCGCGCTCGCCGCCCGACGACGTTCCCATGCCGCCGGGCTGTTGCACCGAATGGGTGGCGTCGAAAATGACGGGCGCGCCGGTGGTCCGCGCCAGGATCGGCAGCGCCCGCATGTCGGAGACCAGCGTGTTGTAGCCGAACGACGCGCCGCGCTCGGTGACCAGCACGCTGCGGTTGCCGCCGCTGACGATCTTGGCAACGACGTTCGCCATGTCCCATGGCGCGAGGAACTGGCCCTTCTTGACGTTGACGACCTTTCCGGTCGCGGCCGCGGCCAGCAGCAGATCGGTCTGCCGGCACAGGAACGCCGGGATTTGCAGCACATCGACCGCCTGCGCGACGTCGGCGCATTGAGCCGGTTCATGCACGTCGGTGAGCACGGGCAATCCGAGCGAGGATCGAATCTCCGCGAACACCGGCAGCGCCTGCGCGAGCCCGACGCCACGCGCGGCCGTGGCGCTGGTGCGGTTGGCCTTGTCGAACGACGTCTTGAAAACGAGGCCGATGCCGAGCCGCGTCGAAATCTCCTTCAGTGCGGACGCGACCTCGAGCGCATGCGCGCGGCTCTCAAGCTGGCAAGGACCGGCGATCACGGCGAGCGGCAGATCGTTGCCGAACCGGACGGAGCCGGCGGTGACGGTCGACGCGGCTGATGATGTTTCGCTCAAGGTCTATCCTTTTGTTGTCCGACCATGCCGGGACGCGATCCCGGGATCAACTCACTTTCGGCTGCTCGAATGCGAGCGTTGCGCCGAAGGCAACGTTTGGCGGAATGACCAGATGCTCACCGCGACGCGCGAACACGATGCCGTTTCGCCGCAGTACAGCCTCGGTCCGGTCGAGGTCGGTCACAGCCATGCGTAGACCATTGAGGAACATCCCCTCGCCCATCAGTGCGGGTTCAACGCCATAGCGGCCGCGAAACGCGGCCGGCTCAATCGCTTCGAGGGTGCTGTTCGACATCGCAACCATGATGCCGCCCGTTTCCGTACTCGCGCTTCTGGCGCCTGTCAGAGCGGCGAGAAAGCGCTCATGCTCCGACGGTCGGGACGCGACCATCACGGCACCCAGCACGTGCTGCGCACCGTTAGCGTGAATCTGAAATGCCGGATTCCAGAAATTCTCGGGATAGTGATGCTGACACACGGCGAACCGTACATGCGGCGACGTCCGATCCTGCGCGAACGCCAACGAAAAGGCGAGTTTCACCGGCGACCCGTCCGGGCGAACACCCTCGCGCGCAAAATCGAAGGTCTTGTATCCGCCGATTCCGGTGGCATCGAACGCGCGCGCGTCCGCCGTCGCGTCGCGGCTTTTCTGCAGCAGCATGGACAGTCCCTGCCGCTCCGACAGAAAGGCACGATGATAGGAGCCGAACGAAAACACATCTTCAGCGGCTGGCGGAATCTTGTCCGGCTCCGCGACCGTCAATAGCTCGAAATAAAATCCATCGAGCTGGACGATACGGTTGTGCGTGCCGAACGGATGCCGGTTGCGCACGCCGACCATGAAGCCGGCGCGCTCGTAGAACGCCGCGGCCGCGTCGAGGTCGCGGACCGCATGCACGATATGGTCGAGACCGTCAGGCATCCGCCGCGCGGTTCCCTTCGCCTATTTCACCGACGAGAATGCGGTCGGCTGCAGGAACTGGTTGACGATGTTGCCGACGATCTGCCCGTCTTCCTCTGTCTTGGCCCGCGCGGCGATCCAATCCGGATCGGTCTGGAATGCCGTCCACTTCTTCTCGCGGTCCGCCATCGAGTCCCATGCGAGCAGGTAGGTCAATTCCTGGTTGGATTCCCCGACGAGGGTCGTGAAGAACCCGGCCTGCTTGATGCCGTGCTTGTCCCATAATTTCAGCGTGGTGGTCTCAAAGCGCTTCAGAAGCGCCGGAAGACGGCCCGGCACGCACCGATAGACGCGCATTTCATAAATCATGGACATTTCCTTTTCTTTTTGGGCTTTCGCGCGGGTCTTATAGACCACGCCGCCGCCGCTGTCGCGGCGCACTTGTCATGCCGGATCGGCGACACGACAACCGGCAGCGCCATCGTCGCGGGAGGCCATGGCATCTTCATCAACGGCAGGCCGATCGCGCGTCAGGGCGAGCAGGCGTCGGGGTGTGCGAAGTAAGTCTCCGTCATTGCGAGGAGCTCAAGGGCAACGCGTAGCGTTGTCCCGGAGTGACGAAGCAATCCAGATACTCGAACGAGCTGGATTGCTTCGCTTCGCTCGCAATGACGAAACAATATGGCTTGTTGCAGATTCCCCGCGATACGCCACGTGCTTACACCAGCCGGCTCTGCACCACCGCCGCCTGAATGAACGAGGCGAACAGCGGATGCGGCTCGAACGGCCGTGACTTCAATTCGGGGTGATACTGCACGCCGATGAACCACGGATGATCCTCGTATTCGACGATCTCCGGCAGCACGCCGTCGGGCGACAATCCGGAGAAGCGCAGACCGTGCTGCTCCAGCCGGTCCTTGTAGGCAGTGTTGACCTCGTAGCGATGGCGATGGCGCTCGGAGATTTCCGTCGCGCCGCCGTAGATCTGCGACACGCGGCTGCCGCGCGTCAGCATCGCAGGGTACGCGCCGAGCCGCATGGTGCCGCCGAGGTCGCCCGCCTTCGAGCGCTTCTCGAGTTCGTTGCCGCGCAGCCATTCCGTCATCAGCCCGACCAGCGGCTCGTCGGTCGGGCCGAATTCGGTGGAGTTGGCGCTCTCGATCCCGACCAGATTGCGCGCGGCCTCTATGACCGCCATCTGCATCCCGAAGCAGATGCCGAAATACGGCACATGCCGCTCGCGCGCGAACCGCGCCGCCCTGATCTTGCCCTCGGCGCCGCGCTGGCCGAAGCCGCCCGGCACCAGAATGCCGTCGACGTGCTCGAGGAAGGGCGCCGGATCCTCGTTCTCGAACACCTCGCTCTCGATCCAGTCGAGGTTGACCTTGACCTTGTTGGCGATGCCGCCATGGCTCAACGCCTCGATCAGCGATTTATAAGCATCCTTCATGCCGGTGTATTTGCCGACGATGGCGATGGTCACGGCGCCTTCGGGATTGCGGACGCGTTCGTTGATCTCGTGCCAGCTTTGCAACGCCAGCGGAATTTTTGGCTCTATTCCGAACGCGGCCAGCACCTCGTCGTCGAGCCCGGCGGCGTGATAGGCTTCCGGCACCGCATAGATGTTGTCGACGTCGCGCGCCTCGATCACCGCGCTTTCGCGCACATTGCAGAACAGGCCGAGCTTGCGGCGCTCCTCTTTCGGAATGGGGCGGTCGGTGCGGCACAGCAGGATGTCGGGCTGGATGCCGATCGAGCGCAGCTCCTTGACCGAGTGCTGGGTCGGCTTGGTCTTTAGCTCGCCCGCGCTCGGAATGTAGGGCAGCAGGGTCAGGTGAACGTAGATTGCATGACCGCGCGGCAAGTCGTTCTTGATCTGGCGGATCGCCTCGAAGAACGGCAGGCCCTCGATATCGCCCACCGTGCCGCCGATCTCGACCAGCACGAAATCATAGCCGTCGTTGCCGGTGAGGACGAAATCCTTGATGGCGTTGGTGACGTGGGGAATGACCTGGATGGTGGCGCCGAGGTAGTCGCCGCGCCGCTCCTTGGTCAGGATGTCCTGATAGATGCGCCCGGTGGTGATGTTGTCGGCCTTGGTGGCCGGCCGTCCGGTGAAGCGCTCGTAGTGGCCGAGGTCGAGATCGGTCTCGGCGCCGTCGTCGGTCACGAACACCTCGCCGTGCTGGTACGGCGACATCGTTCCGGGATCGAGGTTGAGATAGGGATCGAGCTTGCGAAGGCGGACCTTGTAGCCCCGAGCCTGCAGCAGCGCGCCCAGAGCCGCCGATGCCAGACCTTTGCCGAGCGAGGAGACCACGCCGCCGGTGATGAAAATGTACCGCGCCATGGGACTCAACCTTTAACGCTCCAATGCCGATTCGCCAAAACGAATCACGATTGCCATCCGGATGCCGAATGGCCTGTGGGTGACTTCAAAATCCAAACGATTGCAGCCTCTTGAGAGAGACTACTGATGCAGGGCGCCAACTTGCGTCCTGCATAGGACCCCGCTTTATTGCGACTGCGGAGCCTGCGGGCCGGCAGGAGCCGGCGCCTGCTGCTGCTCGGACTTCTTCAGGGAATCCAGAAGACCGCCGCTGGTCGGCGGCGCAACCGGCGTTGGGCCGCCCGCAGGTTGCGACTGCGAGGTCGGCAAGGTGCCCAGAATTGAGGTCGAGCCGTTGCTGTAACCGGCGAGCCAGGACAGGACGAGGCTGGTGAGGAAAAAGCCGGCGGCAAGAATGGCCGTGGTGCGGGTCAGAAGGTTCGCGGTGCCGCGGCTCGACATGAATCCGGCGCCGCCGCCCATCCCGAGACCGCCGCCTTCGGACTTCTGCAGCAGGACGACGCAGATCAGCGCCGCGACGATCATCAGGTGGAGCACAATAATAACGGTCTGCATCGCGGCCTTCCATCACAAGCGTGCCCGCGCCGGACGGCCGGCTGCATGACAGACCTTGCGGGGTTTGAAGTTGCGGGTGTCCTACACGATCGAATCGGGGTTTGCCACCCCGAACCATCGTTCTCTGCGTGACGCGAGACACTTAGGGACCGGCCGCCGCCAAGTCCAGACGCCCGCTGCCGATTTTGAGGGCGGCCGGCCCCGACGCACGACTCGCTAAGCGGCCTCGGATTTCGGCACGCCCGCCACGATTCCAAGAAAATCAGAGGCTTTGAGGCTGGCTCCCCCGACCAGCGCACCGTTGACATCGTGTACCGACAGCAGTTCCGCGGCGTTGGACGGCTTCACCGACCCGCCGTAAAGGATCCGTATGGCAGCCCCCTCGCCGTTAAATCGCCGTTTGAGCTGATCGCGGATAAAGCCGTGAACTTCCAGCACATCGGCCGCCGTGGGCGTGCGGCCCGTGCCGATGGCCCAGACCGGTTCATAGGCCACGACAACGCCGGCGGCGGTCGCCGCGTCCGGCAGCGATCCCGCCAATTGCCGCCCCACCACGTCGAGAGCCTTGCCGGCGTCCCGCTCAGCCTGCGTCTCGCCGACGCAGACGATCGCCGTCAGCCCCGCCCGCAGGGCCGCTTCGGCCTTCTGCCGCACGAGCGCATCGGTTTCCCCATGGTCGGCGCGCCGCTCGGAATGGCCGACGATCACGGCGGCGGCCCCGAGGTCGGCCAGCATCTCGGCGGAGATGTCGCCGGTGTGGGCTCCGGCGGCCCTGGGATGGCAATCCTGGGCTCCGATGGCGATGCGCGTCCCGAGCGCCGCCACGGCCGCGCTCATCACCAGCGTCGCCGGCGGACAGATCAGGAGATCGGCCCGGCGCCAGAGGTCGCCGACCCCGGCGGCCATCTGGCTGATTTCCGCGATCGACGCCTTGACGCCGTTCATCTTCCAGTTTCCCGCGATCAGCGGCCGCATGTGACTCATGGAGCACCCATTCCTGATTGGAGAGATTACGAGCTAGCAGAGGTCCCCTGCGGAGGCCAGTTTTGCATGCCGTTACGGGATTTCGAGAGCCGACGCCGCGACAACCTGTTGATCGGCCCGAGGTTGCGACCGCCCGCCGGCCACTTTATGATGCGTTATCAATTCGGTGACGTCCCTTTTGCGGTTCCCGCTGCGGGCACGACCCGGCTCCCTCCTGAAAAAAAGACGGACCCATGCTTCGAGGAATACGCAACGCCTCAACCAATTGGCTCGGCAAGACTATCATGTCCCTCGTGATGGGCTTGCTGATCGTTGCCTTCGGCATCTGGGGAATCGCAGACATCTTCCGGGGATTTGGGCAATCGAACCTGGCCAGCGTCGGCAGCACCGAGATTTCGATCGAGCAGTTCCGCCAGACCTATAACGACCGGCTGCAGCAGATCGGCCGCAGCCTCGGGCGGCCGCTGACGCCGGAGCAGGCCCGGACCTACGGCCTCGACCGTCAGGTGTTGCAGCAGATGATCGCCGAAGCCGCCCTCGACGAGGACGCGCGGCACAAGGGACTTGCCGTCTCCGATGCCGAGATCAAGCGACAGATCATGAGCGACCCCAATTTCAAGGGCGCCAACGGCCAGTTCGACCCGAACAACTTCCTCGCCATGGTCAGGCAGTTCGGCTTCACCGAGCAGAGCTACGTCGCCGAGCAGCGGCGGGTGACGCTGCGCCGGGAGATCGCCGGGACCGTGATGTCGGGTCTCGTTCCCTCGCAGACCCTGATGCAGGCTTTGACCCGCTATCAGAACGAGCAGCGGAGCTTCGACTACATCAAGCTGGGCGTCGCGCAGGCCGGTCCCATCGAGGCTCCCTCGCCCGAAGTGCTTTCAAAGTACTTCGACCAGCACAAGGTGCAGTTCCGCGCGCCTGAATACCGCAAGATCGTGTTCACGGTGATGACCCCGGAGGAAATCGCCAAGGGGATCACGGTGTCCGACGCCGACGCGAGGAAGGCGTATGAGGAGCGCAAGGACAAACTGTCCACGCCGGAGCGGCGGGAAGTCTCGCAGATCATCTTCCCGAACATGGCCGACGCCCAGGCCGCGCGGACCAAGATCGACAACGGCGCCTCGTTCGACGACATCGCCAAGGAGCGGAAGCTCAGCCCGTCCGACGTCGACCTCGGCCTGATCTCCAAGCCCGAGATCATCGACCCCGCGATCGCCAATGCGGCGTTCTCGCTGAAGACCGGCGAGGTCAGTCAGCCCGTCCAGGGCAAGTTCGGCGTTGCGCTGGTGAAGATCGGCAAGATCGAGCCGGGCAACCAGCCGAGCTATGACAGCGTGGCGGCCCAGTTGAAGCACGACATCGCGCTGGAGCGCGCCCGCGCCGCTGCCAACGACCTCCACAACAAGATGGAGGACGAGCGCGGCGGCGGCGCCAGCATCGCCGAGGCCGCCAAGAAGCTCGGTCTGACCGCGGTCACCATCGACGCCGTCGACCGCTCCGGCCGTGGTCCCGACGGCAAGCCGGTGACCGGTCTGCCCGCCGGCGTCGACCTGATTTCGCAAGCCTTCGCCAGCGACGTCGGCGTCGACAACGAGGCGCTGCAGATCGGCAACAACGGCTTCGTCTGGTACGACGTGCTCGGCATCACGCCGTCGCGGGACCGCAAGCTCGACGAGGTCAAGGACCAGGTCGAGGCGCGCTGGCGCGACGACCAGATCACGAGCCGGCTGCGCGCCAAGGCGGCCGACATGGTTCAGAAGCTCGATCAGGGCGGCAAGCTCGCCGATCTCGCCAGCGCCGACGGCGTCAAGGTCGAGACCGTGTCCGGCATCAAGCGCGACGGCACGGCGAACGGACTGTCCAGCGCCGCGGTCGCCGCCGTATTCCGCAGCGGCAAGGACGCGGCGGGACAGGCGCCGGGCGCGACCGAGAGCGAATGGATCGTGTTCAGGCTCACCGGCATCACCGATCCGCCCGTCGACTTCGCCTCCGACGAGATGAAGAAGCTGAAGGAGACCCTGCAGCGCGGCCTCGCGGACGAGGATGTCGGGCAGTATATCGCCAAGCTCGAAACCACCATCGGCACCTCCGTCAACGAGGCCGCCGTGGCGCAGGTCACCGGCGCCGCGAGCACCAACTGAGACCCTCGTCATGTCGCTCCAACCCACCTCCGAAAGCATCTGATGGACGATCTCAAGGCCCTGATCGGCAAAGTCGCCACCGGCGCCACGCTGACGCGCGAGGAGGCATCGGCCGCCTTCGACAGCATGATGTCGGGCGAAGCGACGCCCTCGCAAATGGGGGGTCTCCTGATGGCCCTGCGGGTGCGCGGCGAGACCGTCGACGAGATCACCGGCGCGGTCGCCGCGATGCGCTCCAAGATGCTGACGGTCGAGGCGCCGGCGAACGCCGTCGACGTGGTCGGCACCGGCGGCGACGGCTCCGGCTCGGTCAACGTCTCCACCTGCGCCGCATTCATCGTGGCGGGCGTCGGCGTCCCCGTCGCCAAGCACGGCAATCGCGCGCTGTCGTCGAAGTCCGGCGCGGCCGACTGCCTTGCGGCGCTCGGCGTCAAGATCGACCTCACGCCCGACGAGGTCGGTCGCTGCATCAGGGAAACGGGCATCGGCTTCATGTTCGCGCCGGCCCACCATCCGGCCATGAAGAACGTCGGTCCAACCCGTGTCGAGCTCGCGACCCGCACCATCTTCAATCTGCTCGGGCCGCTCTCCAACCCGGCCGGCGTCAAGCGGCAGATGGTCGGGGTGTTCTCGCGGCAATGGGTGCAGCCGCTGGCACAGGTGCTGAAGAACCTCGGCTCGGAATCGGCGTGGGTCGTGCACGGCTCCGACGGCCTCGACGAGATCACTCTCACCGGCCCGACATTCGTGGCCGCGCTTGAGAACGGCAACATCCGCGCGTTCGAGGTCACGCCGGAGGACGCCGGGTTGTCCCGCGCCGGCGGCGAGGCTCTGAAAGGCGGCGATGCCGAGGCCAATGCCGCCGCACTGCGCGCCGTGCTCGAAGGTGAGCGCAACGCCTATCGCGACGTCGCGCTGCTCAATGCCGCCGCGGCATTGATCGTCGGCGGCAAGGCGAAGGACTTCAAGGAGGGCGTGGCGCTCGGCGCCCGGTCGCTCGACAGCGGCGCCGCCAGGGAGCGCCTGACGCGGCTGATCGCGGTCTCCAACGGTTGAGGGCAATGGCGTGGCCGACATCCTGACCAAGATCGAAGCCTACAAGCGCGAGGAGATCGCGAGCGCAAAGCGGGTCCGCTCCCTGAGCGAACTGACCGCCGCCGCCAGGGCGGCGCCGCCGCCGCGCGGCTTCGTCCGCGCCATCCGCGCCAAGCACGCGGGCGGCGACCATGCGCTGATCGCCGAGATCAAGAAAGCCTCCCCGTCGAAGGGACTGATCCGCGCCGACTTCGACCCGCCGTCGCTGGCGTGCGCCTACGAGGCCGGTGGAGCCGCCTGCCTGTCGGTCCTGACCGACACGCCCTCGTTCCAGGGCCATCTGGATTTCATGGTCGCCGCGCGCGCTGCGACCGCGTTGCCGGTGCTGCGCAAGGACTTCATGTTCGACGTCTACCAGGTGGTGGAGGCCCGCGCCCACGGCGCTGACTGTATCCTTATCATCATGGCCGCGCTCGATGACGCCGCAGCGAAAGATATCGAGGACACGGCGCTCGACCTCGGCATGGACGTGCTGATCGAGATTCACAGCCGCGAGGAACTGGATCGCGCCCTTGCGCTGCGCTCACCGATGATCGGCGTCAACAACCGCAACCTGCGCACCTTCGAGACCACGCTCGCGACCAGCGAAGCGCTGGCGCCGCTCATTCCAAAGGACCGCCTGACGGTCGGCGAAAGCGGCATCTTTGCCCCGGCCGACCTCGCGCGGCTGGAGCGTGTCGGCATGTCGACCTTCCTCGTCGGCGAAAGTCTGATGCGGCAGGCGGACGTCGCCGCCGCGACCCGCACGCTGCTGACGCGCGCGCAGCCGCCGCACGCCGCGAACGCGTGACAACCGTCATGGCCCGCAAATCAAAAAAGTCCGTCCTCACCCATATCGACGCCAGGGGCGAAGCGCGCATGGTCGACGTTTCGGCGAAGGCCGCCACCGAGCGGCTGGCGGTGGCCGAAGGTCTGGTCGTCATGACCCGGGCGACGCTGGCAATGATCGAGGGCGGCAACGCCAAAAAGGGCGATGTGCTCGGCACCGCGCGGATCGCCGGCATCATGGCCGCCAAGAGGACGTCGGATCTGATCCCGCTCTGCCATCCGCTGATGCTGTCGAAAGTCACGCTCGACATCGCGCCCGACAAGAAGATTCCGGGTTGCCGCGTCCGCGCCAGCGTCAAGGTCTCCGGCCCGACCGGGGTGGAGATGGAAGCCCTCACCGCCGTCTCGGTCGCATGCCTGACGATCTACGACATGATCAAGGCCGTCGAGCGCGGGGTGCGCATCGAGGGCATCCATCTCGTCGAAAAGAAGGGCGGCAAGTCGGGCCATTACCTGATGACGGACACGGGCGCGTCGAGATAACGGCTCACTCAATGAAAGAGCGGATGGTCCTGTCCCTGCGTGGACGGAGGAGCGGCCGTCTTTTCGTCGTCTCCGATGCTGGACGTCAACATCAGCTCCAGCCCGGCCATGAACGCAACCACGATGCCGATGCCGATGCTGACATGCATCGCGCGGGTGTGGGTAAATCCCAACAGCCACGGCGAGGCGATCAGCCAGAGACCGAGAAAGAGGTTGGCCCACTCGTCCCAGCGGGTGAATGCTGCAATCGCGCCAAGCGAGATCACGGCAATCGCCGCCCCGCTGATCCAGAGATCCATTTCCGTCGCCGTTTTCGTCAGCGACAGAAACCACGGCGCCGCGAACAACACGAGCGCAAGCACCAGGTTATAAATATCGAGAACCGCTTCGCTTCGCCACTTCAGCATGGTCACCTCCCTTGACGATGGCTTTCAGAGTGCGGGCTTTCAGAGCGCGGTCCGCGGCGACGCATGATCGCCGTCAGCCGCCTTGCCGGCATAGTCGGTCCACCGCGCGGCGAAGCCGACCCTGTTGTTCGGGAAGCGGAAGCGGCGACAGGGATATCGAGCGTGGTCATGGACACGTCCTCCGCAACACGGCATCCCCGATTCCGACTGCGGCTTTTCCGGACAAACGCGCGGGATCCGCTCCGGTTCCATGGACGGCACAGACTTCAGGCAGAGCATTTCGTCTCGCCGGTTTGAAGCTCCAGGGCCTGCCGGCAATGCCGTGCCGGCCCGCCTCCCGCAGCCGCCCCGCCGGGTCCATTATTCTCGAATTAACGTTCCTCACACATGGTGTCCGCCGGACCGCCGTCCCGGAACGAGATATGACGACGCCGGCATCGAAGATTTTGATCGCTGACCTGGAAAGCGCCGTTCGGACCGGAACGCCCGAGCGCCGCACCGAGATGCTGCGCAAGATCACCGACCTCTTCATGTCGACGTCCGACCTGCTGGACGACGCCCAGATCGACCTGTTCGACGACGTCCTGATCCGTCTCATCGTAAAAATGGAAGCCGTCACCCTGTCCCGGCTCGCCGCGCAGTTGTCGCCGAAGGACACGGCGCCGCGGCAAGTGATCCGCAAGCTCGCCCACCACGACGAGGTGTCCGTCGCCGGGCCTGTTCTGACCGAATCCAGCCGCCTGACCGAACAGGATCTGCTCGATCTCGTCGCCAACCGCAGTCCCAAGCACCTGCTCGCGATTTCCAAGCGCAAGACGCTGAACGAGACCCTGACCGACGAGTTGCTCAAGCGGGGCGATCAGGCCATCTCCAGCGCGCTGGTGAAAAACGCCGGCGCGCGATTTTCGACAAGTGGCTATGCCACCCTTGTCGATACTGCCGAGAAGGACGACGCCATCGCAATCCAGCTCGGCGTGCGGCCGGATCTGCCGGAAAGGATGCAGCGGGAGTTGCTGACCAAGGCGTCGTCCGCTGTACGCAATCGCCTGCTGAAATCCGCCCCGCCGGAGATGCAGCAAAAAATTCAGGACATCATCGAGAGCATCGTCAAGGGCGCGGCTCCCAAGTCCAAGTCCAAGTCCAAGACCCAGCTTCCGACAGACTACACCGAACACCAGAGCGCCGTGATCGCGCTGAACCGCGCAGGCAAGCTCGGCGACCAGACCATCAATCGCTTTGCCATCCAGGAGGAGTACGGCAACATCATCGCCGCGCTGTCGCTGTTGTCGACCGCGCCAATCGAGGCGATCGAGCCGCTGATCAGCAACGAGCGGCCCGACGGCCTGATCGTCGCATGCAGGGCCTCGCGCCTGAACTGGTCGACAACGCTGATGGTGCTTCACAATCGTCCGAATTGCCGTCCCCTCTCCAAGCAGGAGACCGAAGAGGTCAAGGCCGTGTTCGAGGGCCTGTCGCTGTCGTCAGCACAGCAGACAATCAAGTTCTGGTCGACGCGCGCGGCCTCCGCCCCGGCCGGCGGAAACGCCAAGCCCGCCACGCCGGCAAAGCGATAGTCCACAGTCAAGCGCACGCGCGCGATGCCCCGCGCGCCGTTGTCCGACCGCCCTTCTTCCGATAAACGGGTCCGCATGACGGTTCGGCTTGCACCCCATTCGGCCGACGCGCTGCTGTTCGATCTCGGCCGCGTCGTGATCGATTTCGATCTCCAACGTACATTGCTTGCGTGGGCTGGCGCTGCCGGATGCGATCCCGCAGACATCGTCGCGAAATTCGTTCGGGACGATATGTTCTGGCGCTATGAAACGGGGATGATCTCGGATGCGGACTTCTTCGCGAGCCTGCGGACGTCGTTGGGCGTCGACCTCTCAGACGCGCAACTCGTCGACGGCTGGAACGCGACCTTCATCGGCGAAATGCCCGGCATCGCTCCCTTGCTGGCGCGCGCCGCGCAAAGGCTGCCGCTGTATGCCTTCTCCAACACCAATCGCGCGCATGTCGGGTATCTCTCGCAACACTACGCGGAAGTGCTCGCGCATTTTCGCGAGATTTTCCTGTCCTCGGCAATCGGCCTTCGCAAACCTCACGCCGCAGCCTACGATCACGTTGTCGGAGCGATCGGCATTCCCGCTTCGCGCATCCTGTTTTTCGATGACCTGATCGAAAACGTGGAAGGCGCGCGCGTGCGGGTTGGCCGCGGTTCATGTAAGATCGATCGACGATGTGGCTGATGCGCTCGCCGCATTGGGTATCTAGAGGGAGATGGCTGTGGCCCTGATGGCAGTTGCCGACGCCCTTGCGGCGGTTCTCGACGGGGCCACGCCCCTGTCGGAGGAGATGGTCGGCCTCGACGCCGCGCATCGTCGCGTGCTGGCGCGCGACCTCGCTTCGCGCCGGTCGCAGCCCCCGGCCGCGATGTCGGCGATGGACGGCTATGCCGTGCGCGCAGCCGACATCGCCAGCGTCCCCGCCCGCTTGAACGTCATTGGCGAGATCGCGGCGGGACGCCCGTTCGAGCGGCCCCTCGCTCCCGGCGAAGCGTTGCGGATTTTCACCGGCGGCGTGGTGCCCGACGGCGCCGACACGGTGGTTATCCAGGAGAACACGGAACGCGACGGCGACCGCGTGATCGTCAAGGAAACGGCTGCGCTCGGAAAGAACATCCGGGCCGCGGGAATCGATTTCCGCGAGGGGGACGTGTTGCTTCGCGCCGGCACGCAATTGACCGACCGCAGCCTGTCGCTTGCGGCGGGCATGAACTATCCCGACCTGCCGGTGCACCGCCGCCCGAAAGTGGCAGTGCTCGCAACCGGCGACGAACTGGTGCTGCCGGGTACGACACCCGGCCCCGGACAGATCGTGTTGTCCAACGGCTACGCGCTGCGTGCCCTGATCCGCGGCGAAGGCGCCGAAGCCATCGACCTCGGCATCGCCGCCGACACCTTCGAGGCCACGACCGCGGCGATCCGGCGCGCGCGCGACGCAGATGCCGACATCCTGATTACGACCGGCGGCGCGTCGGTCGGCGACCACGACCTGGTCAAGCGATCGCTTGAGGCCGAGGGCGTCGACATGGCGTTCTGGCGCATCGCCTTGCGGCCCGGCAAGCCGATGATGCATGGGCGCCTCGGCGCGATGCGGGTGATCGGATTGCCCGGCAATCCGGTGTCGTCCTACATCTGTGCCTTCCTCTTCATGGTGCCCTTGATTCGAGCCCTCACGGGCCGCAACGAGGTGAATCACGCGATGGAGGCAGCGGTGCTCGGGCGCGACGTCGAGGAAAACGACGCGCGCCAGGATTACCTGCGAGCGCGCATCGAACCGGGCGACGGATTGCCGATCGTCACCCCGGTTACGCACCAGGACAGCTCCCTGCTTGCGAATCTCGCTGCGGCACAGGCACTTGTAGTCCGTCCGCCGTTCGCGCCCGCGGCTGCGAAGGGCGAGCGCTGCAGCATCCTTAAGCTCCCCCTGTCCTGAAGCTTCGCTTTGTTGACGTGAAATTAAGGTGTTGCAGAACACATATGGAACATATAGTGTCCGTTCATGATTTGTTTCGAGTACTCGTGCCTCAGGACGATGACTTTCAAAATGACTTCGAAGGTCAGCGTCCCGGAATCGAACGGCAGGCACCATCAACTGGGGATTGGTCGAGATGCTCACGCGCAAACAGTATGAACTCCTGCGTTTCATCAACGAGCGGCTGAAGGAAGCCGGCGTTCCCCCGTCCTTCGACGAGATGAAGGATGCGCTCGATCTGCGGTCGAAGTCCGGCATCCACCGTCTCATCACGGCTCTTGAGGAGCGCGGCTTCATCCGGCGGCTTCCCAATCGGGCCCGCGCCATCGAAGTCATCAAGCTGCCCGAACTCGCAGGCAGCGGCGGCAGCCGGCGCGGCTTCACGCCGAGCGTCATCGAAGGCAATCTCGGCAAGGTTCGCCCGGCCGTCAGCGGCGGCACGGTCGACGACGGCGAGCGGCCGGTGGCGGTGCCGGTGATGGGCCGCATTGCGGCCGGCACGCCGATCGAGGCGCTGCAGACCCGCAGCCACACCATCAGCGTCCCGCCGGATATGCTCGGCCCCGGCGAACACTATGCGCTCGAAGTGCGCGGCGACTCCATGCAGGAGGCCGGTATCCTCGACGGCGACATGGCCCTGATCCAGCGCAACGAGACCGCCGACACCGGCGACATCGTGGTGGCGCTGATCGATGAGGAAGAAGCCACGCTGAAGCGCTTTCGCCGGCGCGGCGCGTCGATCGCGCTCGAGCCTGCGAACGCCGCTTACGAGGTTCGCATCCTGCCGCCCAATCGTGTACAGATTCAGGGCAAGCTGGTCGGCATCTATCGCCGCTACTGAATTTAGTTTCAGATCTCGCGGTCGGCCGGCGGAATGTCGGCATCAGCGGGGGTTGCCTCGACGGGCTGACCCCGCCGCCCCTGTTGCGGCAAAGTCGAGGCGCCCGCGTGGGCGGCCTCCGGCGACGGCGACCAGGGGCGATCGACGCCCTTTGGGCGGATCGCGGTGACGGCAAAAGTGTGTCGGCCGCCGCCTTGGGTTTGCCGCAACGCCATGGCGCCCCGCCGCCTCAATTCCACCCGATCGATCACACGAGCCGCGCATCCTTCCGGCGCCTGCCATGTGGTCACGACCACCGCCGCCCGTTCGCAATCGTCCTCGAGCGCCTCAGGCCGCAGCGCCATCGCCACCAGTGCGCCATCGGCCAGTTCGGTCACGCAGCCGGCTTCGTCGCACGACACGCCCTCTGCAAGCAACGGATCGGTCGCGCTGCGCGCGTCAGCATCCGCGGCGAGCCATTCCTTGACCATGAAGGAATCCCTGGCCGCGCGCATCAAATGCAACCGGCCGTCATGGCCGCGCACCGCGACGCTGTGGCCGTCACCGGCGACGAGAATGTCCGGCCGTGGCGTCGCAATTGCCCATGCGATGCCGGCAGCGATCAGCCCAAGCCCGCACCAGCGCAACGGCGTCCGAAGCAGCCCGAGCAGGACAATGCCGATCGTCATCGCGATCAGCGCGCCGGTGCCGAATGTCGGCA
Source organism: Nitrobacter sp. (assembly GCA_035546855.1). Classification (GTDB taxonomy): domain Bacteria; phylum Pseudomonadota; class Alphaproteobacteria; order Rhizobiales; family Xanthobacteraceae; genus Nitrobacter. The sequence goes on from DASZVY010000033.1 coordinate 105,135, forward strand.
CGCGGCCGATGGCGCCGGGCAACGCGGCAACCCATTGCGCAACCGCGATCATCCAGGCGATGCCGGCATCCATCAACCGCCAGAACACGCCGTCGAACCCGAACGGAATCGCAGCAAGCCCGAGCAGTCCCGCCGGCATCACCAGCGCGGAGACGATCGGCATCGCGAGCAGATTGGCGATCACGCCGTAGGGCGTCACCCGATGAAAATGAAAGGCCGCGTACGGCGTCGTCGCCAGACCCGCGACGAACGACGCCAGCGCCAGCGTCATGATTTCACGGCCGCCCCACAACGCCACGCGCGCGGTCGCGGAGTGATCCGGCGACGCCAGCAGTTTCGGCATGCCGATCTGCACCAGCGCGACAAGGCCGAGCGTCGCGGCGAACGACATCTGAAAACTCGGATGCACCAGGGCTTCCGGCGCGAGCGCCAGCACGATCATGGCGGCGACCGCGAGCGTCCGGAATGTGATCGCGCGCCGATCGACCATGACGGCGATCAGCACCGCGGCGGTCATGAAGAAAGATCTTTGCGTCGCGACTTCTGCACCCGACAGCAACAGATAGAACAGCGCCGCGGCGAGCGCCGCCGCCGCGGACCACTTCTTGATCGGAAACGTCGCCGTCAATGCAGGAATCAAGGCAAGCAATGCGCGCACGGCGAAAAACACCACGCCAGCAACGACCGCCATGTGGTAGCCGGAAATCGACAGGACATGCCCGAGCCCCGAAATGAACATCGCATCGTTGACGGGTGTCGAGATCGCATCGCGGCGGCCGGTCAGAAGCGCGGTCGCGATCGCACGGCTGTCGCCGCTCAGCACGGATCGAATCCGCGCGTCAATCGCATCACGCAGGTCTTGCATGACGGCGTCATAACGCAACGCAAGACCGCCGCTCTCGGGCGGCCGCAATGTCGTGACGGCGCCCATGACAAAACCGGAGGCACCGATGCCCTGAAAGAACATGTCGCGGGCAAAATCGTAACTGCCGGGTCTCAGCGGCGCGAGCGGCGGCTGCAGCCGCGCCTTCAGCGACACGAAACTGCCGACAGCGAGAGCGGTACCCTTTCTGACCGACAGGCGAACTCTTTCGAGTTTCGGGGCGTGTCCGTAAGGGCTATCCATACGCACGACACGCAGCACGAAGCGATCCGATCGCTCGCGCACTTCGTGCGTCTCGATGAATCCCGCCACCGAAACGAAAGCGGGCTTTACGAGAACGCCATGCGCGATCCGCGCGGTCCTCAGCGTTGCCGTTGCAAATCCCGCGGCCGCCGCCGCGAACAGCGCCGCGAGCGCGAAGACGCGGCGATGCCGCACCGAAAACGCGAGCGCGCAAAGAACCACCGCGGTTGATGCCGCAACCCCCGCGACCGGTTCATGATCCGCGCTGAAATAGGTCGCGATGCCACAACCAAACGCAATTGGAATCCAGGGCAACAGCCGCCCCGGTCCCGCTTCCGCGAGAGCCCACTCTCCGAGCCTCGCAAGCCAGGCGCGCCACAGCGGCCAACCGGCAGACGCAGGCCCAACGGCGCTAGCCACGCGTGGCGGCCACGTTCCCGCATGGCTTTGCGACTGGCCGTCTGCCCTGCCCCGTTGCACCGCTGGCCGCTCCCCACAACCTGCTGAGCCGATGCTAGCGGAAACGGCGCCGGCAAACAGCAGAACGGATCGGGAATCCGGGAGGTTGTCTCAGCCGCTTGCCGCGACCTTGGCCCAGGTATCGCGCAGCCCCACCGTCCGGTTGAAAACCGGCTTGCCGGGCGCGGAGTCCTTGTCGCGGCAGAAATAGCCTTGCCGCTCGAACTGCACGGCGGCGGCGGTGTTGTCACTCGCCAGCGCCGGCTCGACCATGCAGCCGCTCAGGGCTTCCAGCGATTGCGGGTTGATCTCCGCGGCGAAGTTGGCGGCATCCGGCTGCGGCGTCGCGAACAGGTGGTTGTAGAGTCTGACTTCCGCCGGAACGGCGTCGGCCGCGCTGACCCAATGCATCGTGGCCTTGACCTTGCGTCCGTCGGGCGCATTGCCGCCCTTGGTCGCGGGATCGTACGTGCAGCGAAGCTCGATGATCTCGCCGGCAGCATCCTTCACGACCTCGCGGCACGTGACGAAATACGCGTAGCGCAGCCGGACCTCGTTTCCCGGCGACAGCCGGAAGAACTTCTTCGGCGGATTTTCCATGAAGTCGTCGCGCTCGATATAAATCTCGCGGCCGAAACGGATGCGGCGGCTGCCGAGCGACGGATCGTCGGGGTGGTTCACGGCCTCGAGTTCTTCGCCCGCGCCTTCCGGATAGTTCTCGATCACGACCTTCAGCGGCCGCAGCACCGCCATGCGGCGCGGCGCGATCCGATTGAGGGTTTCGCGGACGGCGAAGTCGAACATCCCGATATCGACGGTGCTGTTGGCCTTCGCGACACCGATGCGCCTGACGAATTCCCGCAACGCCTCGGGCGGCACGCCGCGCCGCTGCAAGCCCGCCAGCGTCGGCATGCGCGGATCGTCCCAGCCGGAGACGTGACCGCCACGCACAAGCTCCGTCAGAACCCGCTTCGACAACAGCGTGTGCGTCAGATTGAGCCGCGCGAATTCGTACTGATGCGGGTGCGACGGCACCGGAAGATTGTCGAGAAACCAGTCGTAGAGCGGCCGGTGGTCCTCGAATTCGAGCGTGCAGATCGAGTGCGTGATGTGCTCGATGGCGTCGGACTGCCCGTGCGCGAAATCATAGCTCGGATAGATGTTCCAGGCCGTCCCCGTGCGCGGATGACGCGCGTGCAGGATGCGGTAGAGCACGGGATCGCGCAGGTTGATATTGCCGGCGGCCATGTCGATCTTGGCGCGCAGCACGCGCGATCCGTTCGGAAACTCCCCTGCCCGCATCCGCGCAAACAGGTCGAGGTTTTCATCGACAGGCCGGTCGCGGAACGGGCTGTTGCGGCCCGGCTCGGTCAGCGTGCCCCGGTTCTCGCGGATATCGTGCTGGGACTGGTCGTCGACATAGGCCTTTCCGGCCCGGATCAGGTCCTGTGCCCAGGCATAGAGCTGCTCGAAGTAGTCCGACGCATAGTGGAGGTGCGTGCCCCAGTCGAAGCCGAGCCAGCGGACATCGCGCTGGATGGCGTCGATATATTCCTGCTCCTCCTTGGCCGGATTGGTGTCGTCGAAGCGCAGATGGCAGCGGCCGCCGAACTCGGCGGCAATCCCGAAGTTCAGGCAGATCGATTTGGCGTGCCCCAGATGCAGGTAGCCGTTCGGCTCCGGCGGAAAGCGCGTCACCACACCTTTGTGCTTTCCGGAGGCCAGGTCGGCCACGACAATATCGCGGATAAAGTCACGGCCTGCATCCGGGGTCGATTCGTCCGTCATCATGTTCCTTTCGGTTGGCAGCCTATGTGCCAAATCCGCAAGGGTCCGCCAAGGGCCGGAAAGCCCCCCGCAGGAACATCCCACGGCCCGGGCTCACGAGGCGGCGTCCCGGGCGGCGGCAAGTTCCGCGGGCATCGCGGAGAGGCCATGCACAGACGCGAATTGACCTTGAGACAGACTCCAGCGGCTGTGATAAACGGCCCGCCGGTAACCGTCGCCACCGAGAGCCGCAAGACCTCCGACATGACCATCGTCACCCGCTTCGCCCCCTCCCCCACCGGCTTCCTCCATATCGGCGGTGCCCGCACGGCGCTGTTCAACTGGCTTTATGCCCGCAAGCATGGCGGCAGGATGCTGCTGCGGATCGAAGACACCGACCGCGCGCGCTCGACCGAGGCTGCGATCGCGGCCATCCTCGATGGGCTGACGTGGCTTGGCATCGAATGGGACGGCGATGTCGTCTATCAGTTCTCGCGCGCCGCGCGGCACCGCGAGGTTGCGGAGCAACTGCTTGCCGAAGGGAAGGCTTACCGCTGCTATGCCACCGCCGAAGAACTCGCCGGGATGCGCGAGAAGGCGCGCGCCGAAGGCCGCGCCAAGCTCTATGACGGCCGCTGGCGCGACCGTGACCCGGCGGACGCGCCCTCCGACGTCAAGCCGACCATCCGCCTCAAGGCGCCCCTGACCGGGGAAACCGTCATCGAGGACCAGGTCCAGGGCCGCGTGGTCTGGCAGAACGAGAACCTCGACGATCTCGTCCTGCTCCGGGGGGACGGCACGCCGACCTACATGCTTGCCGTGGTGGTCGATGACCATGACATGGGCGTGACCCACGTCATTCGCGGCGATGATCACCTGATCAACGCCGCGCGCCAGAAGCAGATCTACGATGCGATGGGATGGGACGTGCCCAATATGTCCCACATTCCGCTGATCCATGGACCGGACGGATCGAAGCTGTCCAAGCGCCACGGAGCGCTCGGCGTCGACGCCTATCGCGCCATGGGCTACCTGCCCGCGGCGCTCCGCAACTATCTGGTCCGGCTCGGCTGGAGCCATGGCGATCAGGAAATCTTTTCGACCCAGGAAATGATCGACGCCTTTGACCTCCCGGCGATCGGACGCTCGGCCGCGCGGTTCGATTTCGCCAAGCTCGAGAACCTCAACGGCCACTACATCCGCCACACCGACGATCAATCTCTCGTGACCCTGTTCGAGGATGTGCTCGATTACGTCCCGAACGGGCGCGACCTGAAAGCCAAGCTCAACGACGAGACGCGGGCTCAGCTTTTGCGGGCGATGCCAGGACTGAAAGAGCGCGCAAAGACACTGGTGGAGTTGATCGACAACGCGCATTTCATCTTCGCCGATCGCCCGCTGGCGATGGACGCCAAGGCCGCGGCCCTGCTGACGCCGGAAACTCGCGACCTGATCGGCCGCCTACGCGCCGTTCTCGAGACCGTAACGCCCTGGAGCATGGAGACCGTCGAGGCCGCGATGCGCATCTTCGCGGAACAGAACAACCTCAAGCTGGGAGCGATCGCTCAGCCCCTTCGCGTGGCTCTGACCGGCCGAACCACGTCGCCCGGGATATTCGACGTGCTGGCCGTCCTCGGAAAACAGGCCAGCGTGGCCCGTTTGGCCGACCAAAGCCCAGGATAGACCTCGATCTTCCGGGATTTTCGTCGCCTTGCAGTGCACAGGGCAATACGGTACCCCTGTGCGTCGAAAACCGGGCACTACAATAACCAGCCGCCCTCCCTATCTTTGAGGGGCAGGACGGCCTCCGCAACGATCTCATCGGGGACTTCACGATGGACGCAAAAACCAGCACCAAAACCGCAACGCTGACGGTCGGCAACAAGACCTACGATTTTCCCATTCTCAGCGGCACCGTCGGACCTGACGTCATCGACATCGCCAAACTCTATGCCCAGGCCGGCATGTTCACCTACGATCCCGGTTTCACCTCGACCGGGAGCTGCCAGTCGAAGATCACCTACATCGACGGCGATGCGGGCGTGCTGGAATATCGCGGCTACCCGATCGAGCAGCTCGCCGAGAAGGGCGATTTCCTCGAAACCTGCTACCTGCTGCTCTACGGCGAGTTGCCGACGAAGGCGCAGAAGCAGGACTTCGATTCCCGCGTCACGCACCACACCATGGTGCACGAGCAGATGGCACGGTTCTTCCAGGGCTTCCGCCGCGATGCCCATCCGATGGCGATCATGGTCGCCGCGGTCGGCGCGCTCGCCGCGTTCTACCACGACTCCACGGACATCAACGATCCCAAGCAGCGCATGATCGCATCGATGCGCATGATCGCGAAGATCCCGACGCTGGCGGCGATGGCCTACAAGTACACGATCGGCCAGCCGTTCATGTATCCGAAGAACGAGCTGAGCTTCGCCGAAAACTTCCTGCACATGTGCTTCGCCGTGCCGTGCGAGGAGTACAAGATCAATCCGGTTCTCGCCGACGCTCTCGACAAGATCTTCATCCTGCACGCCGACCACGAGCAGAACGCGTCGACGTCGACGGTCCGCATCGCGGGCTCGTCGGGCGCGAACCCGTTCGCCTGCATCGCGGCCGGCATCGCCTGCCTGTGGGGACCGGCGCATGGCGGCGCCAACGAGGCGGCGCTGGCGATGCTCGCGGAGATCGGCACCGTCGACAAGATCCCGGACTTCATCGCCAAGGTGAAGGACAAGAACAGCGAAGTGCGGCTGATGGGTTTTGGCCATCGCGTCTACAAGAACTACGATCCGCGCGCCAAGATCATGCAGAAGATGTGTCATGCCGTACTGAAGGAAACCGGACATGGCGACGATCCGATGCTGAAGGTCGCGCTCGAACTCGAGAAGATCGCGCTGAGCGACCAGTATTTCATCGATCGCAAGCTCTATCCGAACGTCGACTTCTATTCAGGCATCACGCTGAAGGCGATGGGCTTCCCGACCTCGATGTTCACCGTGCTGTTCGCGGTTGCGCGCACCGTCGGCTGGATCAGCCAGTGGAGCGAAATGATCGAGGACCCGCAGCAGAAGATCGGTCGCCCGCGCCAGCTCTACACTGGCGTCGCCCGCCGCGATTACGTTGCGATCGACAAGCGCAAGTAACGGTCTTGCAGGGTCGACACCCTGCGCAAGCGTTGGGCCCGATCCGTAACCGGATCGGGCCTTTTCGTTTATGATGCCAGAAGGCGCCATCGATCATCTTGCAGCGAAGGGGGCGATCATGTCCGCGGGATTGACGTCCGAGACCCTATTCCGCAACCTTCATCTGGGGGACGGAGCGCCGTCCGCGATTGCCGTTTCGGAAGGCCGCATCGTCGCGATCGGAGCCGGAGCAGAGGCCCTACCCGCATCGAACGTGATCGACCTCGAAGGCGCCCTGGTGTTGCCGGGCTTCGTCGAGGGTCACATTCATCTCGATACCAGCTTCTATGGTGATGTCTGGCGGCCGCATGTGCTTTACACAGCGGGCTTCGACGTGCGCGAGCGCGTGGCGATCCAGCACCGCAACATGGCGGCCGCCGCCCCGATGGACCAACGCGCCCGCAACCAGCTTGAGCTATGCATCGCCAACGGCTCGACCGCGATGCGCAGCCACGTGATGGTCGATGCCAGCGTCGGCCTGAGGTCGCTCGAAACGATTGCCGCCGTGCGCGATCAATATCGCGACCTCATCGACATCCAGCTCGTCGCCTTCCCGCAGAGCGGAATCCTGACTTGTCCGGGAACGCGGGAACTGCTCGACGCGGCCTTCAATCACGGCGCAAACGTCATCGGCGGTCTCGATCCGGCATCGCTCGATCGCGATGTGAAGGGACATCTCGACGCGGTCTTTGGAATCGCCGAACGGCGCGGCGTGCCGGTCGACTTCCATCTTCACGAACCGAACATGATGGGCATCTTCTCGATCGAGGAGATCGCCGCGCGAACCCGTGCGCTCGGCATGCAGGGCAAGGTCGCGGTCAGCCATGCCTACGGCCTCGGTGACGTTCCCGCCGATGCGGTCCGGCGGATCGCCGACGTTCTCGCCGAGTCCGGCGTCGCGATCATGACCACCGCACCGGGCGCGCGCCCTTTTCCTCCGGTGCGCATGCTGCGCGACGCGGGCGTCACGGTGTTTGCCGGCAACGACAACATCCGCGATAGCTGGTCGCCTTATGGCGACGGCGACATGCTGCGGCGCGCGATGCTGATCGGGTATCGTTCCGGCTTCCTCACCGATGACGATCTGGAGGTAGCGTTCGATCTCGTCACGGCCAGCGGCGCAAAGGCGCTTGGCGTCGCTGCATATGGCCTCGGCGTCGGCGCGCCGGCGAACTTCGTGGTGGTGAAGGCCGCCCATATCCCGGAGGCCGTCGTCGCGGTCCCGAAGCCGCGGACGGTGTATCGAAACGGACGGTGCATCGTGCGCGACGGAGTCTTGCGGACGCGGACGCGGCGTTAGCGCCGGATCATGTCGAGCACGATGTCGGCCGCCCGTTCGCTCGGCGGCTGGCTTCCTGTCGCCATGATCGTATCGAGTTTCGCGAAAGCGTCGAGCTGACGACGCCGCAGCGGGGTTTCAGCCAACACATCGCGCAGCGCCGGCGCGAGCTTGTCCGGTGCGCAATCCCGCTGCAGGAATTCGGGAATGACATTCTCGCCGATCACGAGGTTGGCGAGAATGACCGACGACACGCGGATCACGCGTTGCGCGATCCAGGCCTCTACAGCGCCCGCCCTGTAGGCCGCAACCATCGGAACGCCCGCCAGAGCAAGTTCGAGCGTCACGGTACCCGACTTGGCCAGCGCCGCGCGCGCCACGCGAAAGGCGGCGCGCTTGTCGTCCTCGCCGACGACGACCCGCGGCTGCATCGGCCAGTTCGCAGCCGCCGTCACGATCTCGTCGACGAGATGCGGCATCGTCGGCAATATCAGTTCGAATTCGGGGACACTGAGTTGCAACATCCGGAGCGTCTCGCCAAAAACCGGCATGTGATGGCGAATCTCGCTGCGCCGGCTTCCGGGCAGAACCAGAAGAACCGGCGGTTGTGCGTCGCGCCGCTGGCGTTCCCCGGCATTCGGCCGCAGCGCGCCGACCTGTTCGACCAGCGGATGCCCGACATAGGTGCATGGCGGCCCATTCAGCCGGCGATAGGTCTCGGGCTCGAACGGAAGCAGCGCCAGCACGTGGTCCACGTAACGGCGCATGGCCCGCGCGCGCCCCGGCCGCCAGGCCCACACAGTTGGAGAGACATAGTCCACGATCGGCAAGGCGGGACGCCGCTTCCGCACGCGCCGGGCGACGCGGTGCGTGAAATCCGGACTGTCGATGATGACGAGAATGTCGGGATCGGCCGCGATCACGGCTTCGGCAGTTTCGCGAATGCGGCGCAGGATCGCCGGAAGCTGCCTTGGAATGGCAGCGAATCCCATGATCGACAGGTCCTCGATCGGAAATCGCGATACCAGTCCCTCGGCGGCCATAGAGCGCCCGCCAACGCCTTCGAACTGAACGGCGCCGCCAAGCCGTTGCCGCAGAGCCTTCATCAGGCCTGATCCGAGGCGATCCCCCGATTCCTCGGTCGCGATCAGAGCTATCTTGCGGGGCGCGTCCACGGTGCGCGTCGCGGGCATCACGCGGGCAATCCGACGAGGAACAGGCCGGCGGCATCGGCCGCGCTGACAAGCTTCTGGGGCTCGGCCAGAAGCGTGTGGCCCGCCACGGTAGCGATTCCCGCGAGCCCTGCCGCGGCCACGCCCTCCGCGGTTCGCGGCCCCAGCGTCGGCAAATCGTAGCGCAAGTCCTGCCCGCTCTTGGGAGCCTTCACCAGTACGCCGCGCCCGGCCTTGGCGCGTATCCGGCCGTCGATCCGCAACTGCGCGATACGCGCCAGCAACCCATCGGTTCCCTCGGCTCCCTCGACCCCGACCACGTGATTGTCGATGACAATCGCGGCTTGTCCGATGTCGAAGGGACTCAACGCCTGCAGAACCGCCTGCCCCTTGGCGATATCAGCCGCTTCCGTTTGATCAGGCATCCGTCGGGTGAGGCCCCCGAGCGGCATCAGCAAATCCGGCGCGACATCCTTGATGCCGACCATCCGGAAGCCGCCGCGTTCGAGGATGCGGCCGATCCCGGACAACAGATGGTCGTCGCCGCCACGAAACGATGCGAGGACGGTCTTCATCACGCGCAGGGTTCCCCAATCGAGACGAATCTCGGTCAACGCCGGACGAACCATCGTGCCGATGAAAATCACATCACGGCATTTCTCGGCGCGGAGTAACGTCATCACCCGGCCGACTTGACCCACGGATATCCAATGATGCCGGAATCGCGCGGTCTGTACAGGATCGCAGATGCCTTTCAGAGCAAACAGGACAGGTGTCATGCCGCGCCTCGCCAGGGAATCGGCGACCGCAAACGGCAGCGTTCCACCTCCCGCGATTACGGCCACCGGCGAGGACATGCCCGATACCGTGCCGTCCGCGCGGGGCATGTCATTCATCGGATTCGCTGGAGTCGAGACTGGGCTTTGCCAGCGGCCGTTTGTCGCCCGCGTCGATGAAAGCGATCATCTCGGCAATCGCAGGGTCATCTCCGGCCATCGGCCGCACCCTGGCAAGGCGCTCGGCGAAAATGCCGGGACCGAAGAAAAGCGCGTCATAAAACGCTCGCACCGCATGCAGACGCGCCTTCGTGAACCTCCGCCGCCGCATACCGACGACGTTCAGGCCCTCCAGACGCGCGTGTTGTCCGGTCGCGAAAGCGTACGGAATGATGTCGCCGCGAACGCCTGTCATTCCCGCAATCATTGCCTGCGATCCGATCCGCACGAATTGATGCACCGCCGTCAACCCGCCGATATAGACGAAATCGCCCACCTTGCAGTGGCCGCCCAAGGTCGCGGAGTTGGCGAAGATCGCGTCATTGCCGACCTGGCAGTCGTGACCGACATGGCTGTAGCTCATGAAAAACCCGCGCGCGCCAACGCGGGTCACGCCGACGTCCTTGGGGCTGCCGACGTTCATCGTCACACTCTCGCGAATCGTGCAGCTTTCGCCGACCTCGAGGCGTGTCGGCTCGTCACGATAACCCAGATCCTGCGGCGGGCCGCCGAGCGCGGCAAACGGATAAATCGTGCAGTTCGCACCGATGCTGGTGTGACCCGCGATCGACACATGGCTAACCAGGCGACAATTCTCGCCGATCGTCACATGCGGGCCGACGACGCAGTAGGGCCCGATTTCGGTGCCCTCTCCGATCACGGCGCCATCAGCAACGCGGGCGGTGGAGTCGATCCTGCTCATCAGTCCGTCAGCATTGCGCCGATGTCAGCTTCGGCGACAACGGCGCCGTCGACCTTGGCGTCGCCGTGAAACCACCACATGGTCTTGCGGCGGCCAAGGCTGCGCATGTGATACTCGATGGTATCGCCGGGCATGACCGGCTTCCGGAATTTGCATTTGTCGATGGTCAGGAAATAGACCGCCCGCGGCTTTTCGGTGCCTTCGACCGATTTGATTCCGATCACTCCGGCCGTCTGCGCCATCGCCTCGATCATCATCACGCCGGGATAGACCGGACGCTCGGGAAAATGCCCCGGAAAGGCCGGCTCGTTGATCGTCACGTTCTTGATGCCGATTCCGCTGTAGTCGCTTCGAATCTTGATGACGCGATCGATCAGCAGCATCGGAAAACGATGAGGCAACGTCTTGAGAATCTCGTTGATGTCGACGAGCTCGATCCTGACCGGTGCTTCCTCCATCAGCCTCGCCCTTCGCGTTCCGGTTTCGGCGGCGCCGAGCCGCCGCCCGGCGAACCGTCGCGCACCAGGCGCTCGACCGCAACGATTTCACGAAACCATTGCTTCGTGGGTTTCGCAAAGTGCCCGCCCCAGCGCCCGTTGGGGGGAATATCGTCCTTGACGGCGCTCATCGCCGTGACCTGCGCGCCATCGCCGATATGGAGATGGTTGTTAATGCCGACCTTGGCGCCCAGCGCGACATTGTCGCCGATGGTCAGGCTGCCCGCCAGTCCGATTTGGGCCGCCAGCAGGCAGCGCCGGCCGATGGTGACGTTGTGGCCGATCTGGACCTGATTGTCGACCTTGGTCCCCTCCCCGATCACGGTGTCGCGCAGGCTACCCCGGTCGATGGTCGTTCCGGCGCCGATCTCGACGTCGTTCTGGATCAGCACACGCCCGGTCTGCGGCACCTTGACGTGCCCCTCGGCGCCAAAGAAGACAAACCCGTAGCCATCCTGGCCGATATGGCAGCCTGGATGGATCAGGACATTATTTCCGATAAAAGCCGACTGGATGGTTGTTCCCGGCCCAACATCGCAATTGCGCCCGATCCGGACATTGGGGCCGATCACCGCGCCCGAGCCGACCACAGACCCCGATCCGATCTCGACGCCGGGGCCGATCACCGCCAGCGGATCCACCACAACCCCATCCTCCAGACGCGCCGTCGGATGGATGACGGCCGATGGGGAAATGCCGGAATTGTCGAACCATGATTGCGGGCGCAACGCATCTGCATGAAGGTGGCGCGCGATCGCCACGAACGCATGAAACGGGCGCTTTGCCCGCACCACCGCGACATGGGCGGGAATGTCGGCTTCAAAGCGCTCGCTGACCAGGCAGGCACCGGCTTTCGTCGCAGCAAGCTGCTTCGCATATTTGTGGTTGTCGAAAAAGGCGAGATGCATCGGCCCGGCCTCGTCGAGCGAGGCAATGCCTGTAATCCGCTGATCGCCGCGAGACGCGTCGATCAGCTCCGCTTTTGCGAATACCGCAAGCTCGGCCAGCTTGAAGACAGGTGGCTGCTTAGAGAACGTCGGCTCTGCCATTCCGCCCGCCGTTACGTTCGGCAACGCCGCTCAGAACGTCGTTCCGCCGCTGAACCGGAATTCCTGAACCTGGTCGTACTTGCTCTTAGTGACAGGCACCGCGTAATCGAAGCGAAGCGGGCCGAACGGGGATTGCCAGATCAAGCCGACACCGACCGAGCTGCGAACCAGCGTGCTGTCGTCATAGAGCATACCGCACCTGCAGGCCGCCGAATTGACCTCACCCGTCGCAGCGAAGGTGGTCGGTCCTTCATATCCCCAGAGCGAACCGGCATCCGCGAAGACCGCCCCCTTCAGGTTGACTTCCTTCGGCAGGAACCAGAACGGCATCTGCAGCTCAACCGACGCGCCCCAATACTTGGTGCCGCCAAGCGCATCGCCGGTCAGCCCGAGGGTGCTGTAATTGGTGATGTCGCGCGGACCGATGCCGTTCGGCGCGAAGCCGCGAACGAGGTTCGGCCCCATCTGGAAGTCGTCCAGCATGCGGATGCCGTTCCAGCCGTCATCCTTGCCGACCGAGTTCAGGATACCGCCCTGCAGATGGACCAATCCGACAATGTCGGAGACCAGCGGCTGATAGTACTTGGCATCGATCGCCGTGCGCAGGAAGCTGACGTCGCCGCCGACGCCCGCGAAATCCTGCTTGAAATCGATCAGGAGGCCGTCGGTCGGGTTCTTGTTGTTGTCGAGCGTGTTGTAGGTCAGCGTATAACCGATCATCGACGTGATGGTCGCGCCCTGCCCGAGCTCCCGGCGGATCGGGAGCGAGGATTCGCCATCGCCGTAACAGCCCCAGCCATACACGCCGGACGTTGTTGAATTGGTCGGATCAACGCCGCCCAGCACCTGCTGAATATACGAAGGCGTCGGATTAAACGAACTGCCCGGGTTGTTGTTACAGTTCTGCATGTAGCTCGGCAGCGAGACTTCCTGCTGGTAGATCGAGTAACGGAGCTGCAGCGTCAGATCTTCGCGCAAGCCGAAGCCCAGCCGGGGGCTGAAGCCGATCGTCTTCATGTCGTAGGAGATGTAGCTGTTGGCGAGCTGCTCGCGCTGATAGAAGTCGAGACCCAGCGCGACCCGGTAATCCAGCAGATAAGGCTGGACGAACGACAGCGAATAACCGCGGGCGTACTGGCCGTATTGCACCGCCGCCTTCGCATACAGACCGCGGCCGAGGAAGTTGCGTTCCGAAACACTGACTTCCGCGAGTGCGCCGTCAGACGTGGAGTAACCACCCGAGATCGAGAAGTTGCCGGTCGACTTGTCCTCGACGTCAACGTCGAGAATCACGCGGTCGCTCGACGAACCCGGCTGGGTCGTGATCTTCACGGTCTTGAAGAAGTCCAGGTTCTTCAGGCGGCGCTCGGCCCGGTCGACCAGTGCGCGGTTGTAGGCATCGCCCTCGGCAATGTCGAACTCACGGCGAATGACATAATCGCGGGTTCGGGTGTTGCCGTGGATATTGATGCGCTCGATATAGGTGCGCGGCCCTTCGTCGACCGAGAACACGATCGCGACCGTATGGGCATCGAAGTTGCGGTCGCCGCGCGGGCGAACGACGGCGAACGCAAAGCCGCGCCGCGAGGCCTCGATCTGCATGTCTTCGACGGATTTCTCGAGGGATTCGGCGTTGTAGACGGAGCCGACGCTGACGCGTGAGAAGCTGCGGAGCGAATTGGCGTCGAGACCCGGAACCGAGGACTCGAATTTGACCGACCCGACGCGATACTGCTGCCCTTCGTCGATCTTGAAGGTCACCAGGAACCCGTGCTTGTCGGGATCGTATTCCGTCAGGGCCGCGACGACCTGGACGTCGGCATATCCGTGCTTCAGGTAATAGCGGCGCAACAGGTCACGGTCGGCCTCGACGCGATCCGGATCGTACACGTCGCCGTTGCCGAGGAAGCTCAGCAGATTCGACTCGCGGGTCTTGATGACGTCCTTCAGGCGGTACGACGAGAAGGCGTGATTGCCGACGAATTCGATCGACTTGACGCCGGTTTTGCCGCCCTCGTTGATCACGAAGATGAGGTCGACGCGATTGTTGGGCTGCTGAATGATCTCGGGATCGACACGGACATCGTAGCGGCCGGCATGACGGTAGATTTCAACGATGCGCTGCGTATCGGACTGGACCATCGGCCGGGAGAATGTCCCGCGCGGCTTGGACTGAATCTCGGCCGAGAGCTGCTCGTCCTTGATCTTCTTGTTACCCTCGAACGCCACGCGGTTAATGACGGGGTTTTCCACCACGCTGACGACGATCCGGCCCCCGACCCGGTTGATCTTCACGTCCTGGAACAGGCCGGTTTCGATCAAAGCCTTCAAGGCGTCATCGATGCTCGCCTGATCGAGGCGGCCGTTGGCGTCCGGCTTGAAGTAGGAGCGAATCGTATCGAGCTCGACACGACGGTTACCCTCGACGGAGATCGACGAGAGCGTCTGGGCGACCGCCGGCGAGGACAGCAGCGCAGCCGTCAACGAAACGGCAGCAGGCGCAACGGCCATGACCAGGGCGGCGAGCAGTCCCCCCCGCAACACTCGCATTCCAGACTTCATGCGCACGGCGCCCTTATCATTCCAATGCCGGCCCGCACCCCAGCGAACCGGCAGATTCCCATTTTTCTGCATCGCTTGTAGCCAATTTTGCCAAGAGGGCAAACGACCTTTCGCAATGCAATTTCAATTTAACTCCAAGACGTTGCCTATCCGCCACGCCCCATTTCGCGACTCACGAGCCCGCCAGGTGCAGAATGTCGTTGTAGGTCGCGAATACCATCAGCATCAATACGAGGCCCAACCCGATCCGGAATCCCATTTCCTGCGCGCGCTCCGACAGCGCGCGGCCCCGGATAGCCTCGACCGCATAGAACAAAAGGTGACCTCCATCGAGCAGCGGGACCGGGAAAAGGTTCAAAAGCCCGATGGATATCGACAGGACCGCAGACAGATGGATCAGAGCTGCGAGGCCGATGGTGGCGACCTGTCCGGAAATTTGTGCAATGCGAAGCGGCCCTCCGACTTGATCCGCCGCCTCCCGGCCGCTGAAAATGCCGCCGATATAGGACAGGGTCCGGTCCACGACGAACCAGGTTTCCTTGACGCCGAGCCACAGCGCCGTGGCGGGGTCGACGCGTTCGGTCACAACGTCCTGCGGCGACGTCGCACGGGTGATTCCAAGAATGCCCAGCCGCTGGACGTTCCCGAACCGATCCTTGATCTCCCGGAGTTGCGGCGTACCCTGCAGGTGAACCACGGAATTTCCGCGCTTCACGTCGAACCTGAGCGTCTCCCCGGCCCGCACGCTGACGAAGC
Organism: Nitrobacter sp.; assembly: GCA_035546855.1. Lineage (GTDB taxonomy): Bacteria > Pseudomonadota > Alphaproteobacteria > Rhizobiales > Xanthobacteraceae > Nitrobacter. The sequence goes on from DASZVY010000033.1 coordinate 120,679, forward strand.
GCTGCATATCCATAAAGCTGTCGATCTTGTCGCCGTTGATGGCGAGCACCACGTCGCCGGGCTTGAACCCGGCCGTTTCCGCAGCGCTCCCCGCCTGCACCACATCGACCCGCGCGCTGGTGCTGGGCTTGCCGAAAAACGTGAACAGGCCGGTGAAGATGACGATCGCGAGAATGAAATTGGCGATCGGTCCGGCGGCGACGATCGCGGCGCGGGCACCGACTTTCTTGTAGTGGAAACTGTCCTTGCGCTCCTCCTCCGTCATCGATGCCAGCGCGGCGCTCGACGGAGTGCTGGCTTCGCTGTCGTCGCCGAAGAACTTGACGTAGCCGCCGAGCGGAATCGCGGAAATCTTCCAGCGCGTGCCATGCCGGTCATTGAAGCCCGCAAGCTCGGGGCCGAATCCCAGCGAGAAGGTCAGAACCTTCACGCCGGTCCAGCGCGCGACCAGAAAGTGGCCGAGTTCGTGGAAGAAAACGACGATGGTCAGGACAAACAGGAAAGGAACGACGTAACCGAGCACGCCATGGGTTAACGCGTTGAAACCGTGCAGAAAAAGGTCGGCCATTCAGTTCCCCTCGCGCAGAGCCGGCTGGCCCTGTCCCCAACGCCCTACGATGCCTTTAAGGCAATTTGAGGCAAGAGGGAGGCAGCCATATTTCGCGCACTATGGTCAACGGCGATCGCGTCGTCGGCCGATGACAGCGGCGCCAGATTGCCGGCTCGGATCCAGCCATTCAATGTCGCGTCGACGAGCCGCGCAATCGCCCCGAACCTGATCTTCTCGGCGATGAAGGCCGCAACGGCGACCTCGTTCGCCGCGTTGAAGACGGTCGTGGCGCCGTTCCCGGTTCGCAGCGCCTCGAAGGCCAACCGCAGTCCCGGGAAACGCTCGAAATCCGGCGCCTCGAAGGTCAGTTGTCCGATCTTCGCCAGATCGAGCTTGGCGGCAGGTCCCTCGATCCGTTCCGGCCATCCAAGGCAGTTCGCGATCGGCGTGCGCATATCGGGGGTTCCGAGCTGCGCGATCACGGAGCGATCCGAGAACTCGACCATGCCGTGGATAATCGATTGCGGGTGGACGAGCACATCGATCTCATCGGGTGTCAATGCAAACAGGCAGGCGGCTTCGATCACCTCGAGCCCCTTGTTCATCATCGAGGCGGAATCGATGGTGATCTTCTGACCCATGCTCCAGTTCGGATGCTTCAGGGCTTGCGCCAGCGTCGCCCGCTCGATATCGGCGGGCGCCCAGGTCCGGAACGGCCCACCCGATGCAGTGATGATGACCCGCGTAAGTTCGTCGCGATTGCCCGAGGCGAGCGCCTGAAACAGCGCGTTATGTTCGGAGTCCGCCGGCAGGATACAGGCCCCGGCCCTCGCCGCGCGTTCCATGAAAAAATCGCCGGCGCAGACAAGGCACTCCTTGTTGGCGAGCGCGATCGTTGCTCCGCGGTCGACCGCAGCCAGCGCAGGCTTCAATCCGGCTGCGCCGCTGACCGCAGCCATCAGCCAATCCGCGGGACGCGAGCCGGCTTCAATGATCGCGGCCTCGCCAGCACCGCATTCGATACCTGTCCCAGCCAGCGCATCTTTCAACTCGTCAAATCGGTTCGGATCGGCAACGGCCGCGAAACGTGCATTGAATTCCCGCGCCAGCTTGGCGAGCCCCGGAACATTGGAATTTGCGGTCAGCGCTTCAACGCGATAGCGGTCCGGCGCAGCGCGCAGCAAATCCATCGTGCTGTCGCCGATCGATCCGGTCGCACCCAGGACCGTCACTGTCCTGACGCCCGCCTGTGCGGGCTTGTTATTTTTAAGGGGAACAGCGCTCATACCTCACCAAACCACAAGTGCGCGGCCGAGGCTATGTGCGTCGCCGCGTAAAAATCCGAAAAGAGCAGCCATGACAATGGCTGCAACGAAACCATCAAGACGGTCGAGCAATCCGCCGTGTCCGGGAATGAGCTGACTCGAATCCTTCACGCCGAAACGCCTCTTGACCGCTGATTCAAACAGATCGCCCAGTTGCGACGCAATCGACAAACCAGCTCCGAGCAACAGCAGCGGAACCACCTTGCCGACGCCGAAGGCCGCGAATCCAGCAGCAACGACAAGGCTTCCGATGAATCCGCCGACCGCGCCGGCCCACGTCTTCTTCGGACTGACGCGAGGCCATAGCTTGGGCCCGCCGATTGCACGTCCTGCAAAATACCCGCCGCTATCGGCCGCCCAGACCACCAACAGCACGAAAATCAGGGCGGCGAAGCCATAGGCGTCGTCGAGACGCACCAGCGCCGACGCCAACCCCGCTGCGGCGGCGTAACAAAATCCGAGCGCGGACCAAAGACGCTCACGTTGCGCCAACGCGGCAATCGCAACAAGGCCGATCGCCAGCACAATCAACGCGTCGTCACCGCGCCCGAGCGCCAGACATAGCCCGGATACCGCGAGCGCCGAAGCGCCCGCGGCAACCGTCCACATCTCCTGCACCGCGCCAACGATCGCCAGCCATTCGGCAAAAAGGCCGATGGTCACGAGCACGACGAGGCCGATCCACAACGGTCCGCCCACCCAGGCGATCACGAGGGCAAGCGGCGCGAGAACCAGCGCGACAACGATACGCGTCACCAGATTGCGCGAGCCCTGATCGGCTGCGGGTGTCCTGTCCCCCTCGTTCACGCTGGTCACGATCCGGTTTTCGCGGCCAGTCCACCGAAGCGGCGCTCGCGCCGGGCATATTCGGCGATCGCGCCTTCGAGCGCGGTCTTGTCAAAGTCCGGCCAGTGCGTCGGGACGAAGACGAACTCGCTGTAAGCCGCCTGCCACATCAGGAAATTCGACAGCCGCTGTTCGCCGCTGGTACGGATAATGAGGTCGGGATCCGGGATATCCGGCGCGTCCAGATAACGGCCGAGGGCGTCCTCATCGATGCTCGCCGGATCGCGCTTGCCCTCTGCAACCTCGCGGGCAAGCCGCTGCGCCGCGTTCGCGATCTCCTGCCGCGATCCATAGTTGAACGCGACCACAAGCGTGAGGCGCGTGTTGTCCTTGGTGAGATCTTCCGCCTCGGTCAGAAGCGCGCAGATATCCGGCTCGAGCCCTGCGCGTTCACCGATCACGCGCACACGCACGCCATCGCGATGCAGCGAGGCCAAATCGTTGCGGATAAAGCGCCGCAACAAACCAAACAGATCGCCGATCTCGGTGGCGGGTCTCGACCAGTTCTCGGAGCTGAAGGAAAAGATCGTCAGATAGCGGATGCCGAGTTCATGAGCTGCCCGCACGACCCGTCGGAGCGCTTCGACGCCGCGCCGGTGCCCTTCGGCACGCGGCAACCCACGCGCGGCCGCCCACCTGCCGTTGCCATCCATGATGATCGCGACATGCGCGGGCGCATCGGATCGACCCGATCCCTGTGTTGCTGGCGCAGCGGCATTCGACATCAGGTCAGTCCAGTTGATGCGAGCGATCCTTCGGATCCGACATTGCAAAGATACCGGCGGCAACGGGATGGTGAAATTGGACCATTAGACGGTGAGGATTTCCTTTTCCTTGCCCGCCAGCAATTGATCGATCTCGGCGATCACGGCATCGGTCGCCTTCTGAACGTCGCTATCAAAACGCTTCTGATCGTCCTCGGATATCTCATGCGCCTTTTCAAGCTTCTTGACGGTGTCGAGGCCATCCCGGCGAACGTGGCGCACCGCAACCTTGGCTGCTTCCGCATATTTGTGCGCCACCTTCACCAGTTCCTTGCGCCGCTCCTCATTGAGTTCCGGAATGCGCAGCCGCAGCACCTGGCCTTCGGTCGCCGGGCTCAACCCGAGATTGGAGTCGACGATTGCCTTTTCAACGGCCTTGACCATGGTCTTGTCCCACACCTGCACGGACAAAAGACGCGGCTCCGGCACGCTGATCGTCGCCACCTGATTGAGCGGCATGTGACTGCCGTAAGCATCGACCTGCACCGGATCCAGCATGGACGCCGCGGCGCGGCCGGTCCGCAGGCCACCGAGCTCGTGCTTGAGCGCCTGAATGGCACCCTGCATCCGGCGCTTCAGCTCGTTGATGTCGAAATTTCCTGACGCCATGTCACTCTCCTCCGGATACGTCCACTTCAGGCCGACGAGCGCGGACCATCCAGCGCATCGCGGGATTAGCCGGCGACGATCGTAGCCCGGCCGGTCCCTCGCAGAATCGAACCGATCGACCCTGCCTCCGCAATCGAAAACACGATGATAGGCAGCGACGTCTCGCGGGCAAGCGCGAAAGCAGTCGCATCCATGACCTTGTAGCCCCCCTGAAGGGCCTGCGAATGGCTGAGGCGGTCGAACCGCCTGGCCGATGGGTCCTGCTTGGGATCGGCGCTATAGACGCCATCGACATTGGTGGCCTTCAGAACGGCCTCGGCACCGATCTCCGCCGCGCGCAGCACTGCGGTGGTGTCGGTCGTGAAATAGGGGTTGCCGGTGCCGCCCCCGAGCAGAACAACCCGGCCCTCGGACAGGTATCTGTTCGTGGCATCGCGCGTGAACAGCTCGCAGACCTGCGGCATGACGAACGCTGACAGCGTCCGCGCCGGCTGTCCCTGCCGCTCAAGCGCGGCCTCGAGAGCGAGGCAATTCATCACCGTGGCCAGCATGCCCATGGTGTCGCCGGTCGGCCGGGCCACCCCGCGAGCCGAGACCTCGACACCGCGAAAGAGGTTGCCGCCACCGATCACGACGGCGATTTCCGTGCCGAGCTTGCGCGCGGCGATCAGGTCGGTTGCGACCCGATCGATGGTCGGCTGGTCGATGCCGAACGGCTGCGATCCCGCGAAATACTCACCCGAAAGCTTGACGACGACGCGACGATAGGCTGGCTCATCCATGATGCGTTAGCTCCGTGGCGCGTCTTCCGTCGCTCGTCGGCCTCCGCTCAGCCTTGTCCAGCGGCCGCGGCGACCTCGGCGGCGAAATCGGATTCCGCCTTCTCGATTCCCTCGCCGAGAGCATAGCGCACAAAACCGGCAATTTTGATCGGAGCGCCGACCTTGCCCTCAGCTTCCTTGAGCGCCTGTCCGACGCTCTTCTTGTCGTCGAAGATGAAGGGCTGCTCGAGCAGCGTCTGCTCCTTGAAGAAGGTCTTCAGGCCGGATTCGGTGATTTTCTCGATCATCGCCTCGGGCTTGCCCTGCTGGCGGAACTTGTCGGCCAGGATGTCCTTCTCGCGCTTCACCACCGCCGGATCGACGCCGGACGGGTCGATCGCGAGCGGGTTGGTGGAGGCGACATGCATGGCGATCTGCCGCCCGAGCGCGGCCAGTTCGTCCGCCTTGCCGCCGGATTCGAGACCCACAAGCACGCCCATCTTCCCGGCGCCGTCGATCACCGAATTGTGGATATAGCTCGCCACAATGCCCTTGCCGACCGCGACACCGGCCGCGCGGCGCAGCGTCATGTTCTCGCCGATGGTCGCGATCGCATCGGAAATGGCGGCTTCAACGGTCGTCGAGCCGACCTTGGCGGCCTTGATCTTCTCGACATCGGCGCCCACGCTAAGCGCGACCTGCGCGATCATCTTGACCAGACCCTGGAACTGCTCGTTACGCGCGACGAAATCGGTCTCGGAATTGACTTCGACGACCACGCCCTTGGCCCCGCTGGTCACAGCACCGATCAGACCCTCAGCCGCGACGCGGCCAGCCTTCTTGGCAGCCTTGGACAGCCCCTTCTTGCGGAGCCAGTCAACGGCGGCCTGCATGTCGCCGTTGTTCTCGGCAAGCGCCTGCTTGCAGTCCATCATGCCCACGCCGGTGGTTTCGCGCAGTTCCTTGACCATCGCTGCGGTGATTGTCGCCATTGTCATATGTCCTCTGCCTGTCAGGCGGCCGCGGCCCAGCTTCCGCCGTCCGCAACCCCTCTACTCAGCAACCAAGTCAGAAAATCGATGCAAAACGGGCGGCTGGATCACCAGCCAGCCCGGGAGATTTTACTCGGCTTCGGCCGTCAATGCCTTGGACTGGGCAACCCAGCCGTCGGCGCGTGCCGGAAGACCAACCTCCTCGCCGATCTTGTGGGCCGTTTCGTGATCGAATCCGGCGATCTGCCAATAGTGGAAGATGCCGAGATCGTTGAGCTTCTTCTCGATCGCGCCCGACACGCCGGTGAGTTTCTTGAGGTCGTCGGCAACACCGCGCGGACCGGCCAGCCCCTGGAAGCCGGCCGCCGGCGCATCGGCCGGAATATCCTCTTGCGGCGGCTGGACAGACGCGCCGACATCGATGCCCGATTCGCCCTGCGCGCGAGAAATGCCGTCGATTGCCGCGCGAGCGACGAGATCGCAATACAAGCTGATGGCACGGCCTGCGTCGTCATTGCCGGGCACAAGATAGGTGATGCCCTTGGGATCGCAGTTGGTGTCGACGATTGCCGCGACCGGAATGTTGAGCCGCTGAGCTTCCTGGATCGCGATGTCTTCCTTGTTGGTGTCGATCACGAAGATCAGGTCGGGCAAGCCGCCCATGTCCTTGATGCCGCCGAGCGAGCGATCGAGCTTGTCGCGCTCGCGCTGCAACGTCAGACGCTCTTTCTTCGTGTACGAATTGGCTTCGCTCGACTTCAGCACCTCGTCGAGATGGCGCAGGCGCTTGATCGAGCCGGAAATCGTCTTCCAGTTGGTCAGCGTGCCGCCGAGCCAGCGCGAGTTGACGAAATACTGCGCCGAGCGCTTGGCGGCCTCAGCCACACCGTCCTGCGCCGAGCGCTTGGTGCCGACGAACAGGATACGGCCGCCCTTGGCGACGGTATCGCTGACAGCCTGCAACGCGCGATGCAGCATCGGCACGGTCTGGGCAAGATCGATGATGTGAATGTTGTTGCGGGTGCCGAAGATGTATTCCGCCATCTTCGGATTCCAGCGGTGCGATTGGTGACCAAAATGAACGCCAGCTTCGAGAAGCTGGCGCATGGTGAATTCGGGTAGCGCCATGGTTCAATTCTCCGGTTGGTTCCTCCGGAAACGTGTGAGCGATACGAGCCGTCAAACCACAGGGTATAAAACCATAGGGGTTTGCAGCCCGGATGCCACCGGACGGCCTCAACAGCCATGTTTCCGTGTGAGATGGGCCGCTATATAGCGGGGCGATCCACCTTAAGCAAGGCAATCCCGGCCCGTTAGGGCGGTTTCCGGGCGTTCAGAGGGTCTGGACGTCGATGACCCCCGACACCGCCTTGATCGCACCCGCGATCTGTGGAGAAACCCGGAAACGGCCGGGAAGCCTCATTTCCACTTCGGTTTCCAGGTCCAGCATCATCACCAGGGAGACGTCCCCGTCCCCCGCCGCCCGGCTGGCTCCTCCCTGCCCGCCGTTCTCCGGCCCCTGCAACCGCTTCACGATCGAATCGAGGGGCTTTGTGTCCCGCAGGAAGATCCGGAGTCCCTTCTGGGTCTTGGCGGCGGCATCATCCAGCGGCTCGGCATGGAGCACACGGGCCCGGACATCCTCGCCCTGCAGTTCTGCGCCCAACTGGAGCAGCACGGCCGCGCCGGGTTCCAGCACCTCGCGATACTGAGCAAGACCTTCCGAGAACAGCACGGCCTCGAAATGTCCGGTCGGGTCCGACAACCCGATGATTCCCATCTTGTTGCCGGTCTTGGTGCGGCGCTCCATGCGCGACACCACCGTTGCCGCCACCTTTCCGGCGGTGGCGCCGGTTTTCACCGCGCGCGCGAACTCGGCCCACGACTGAACCCGCAGGCGCTTGAGCGCGGTGGCGTAGTCGTCGAGCGGATGACCCGAGAGGAAAAAGCCGATGGCGTCGTATTCCCGGCGCAGCCGGTCGGCAGGCAGCCAGGGCTCGACCTGTGGCAGGATGACGGACGGCGCATCCGCCATGCCGCCGAACATGTCGTTCTGACCCGACGTTGCCGCTTCGTGGCCGCGCTGGCAGGCGGCGAGGATCGCTTCGGCCCCCGCGAACACCCGCGCCCGATTGGGTTCGAGCGTGTCGAACGCGCCGGCGGCGGCGAGACTTTCGATCACCCGCTTGTTGATGGCGCGCGGATTGACCCGCGAAGCGAAGTCGGCCAGCGACGTGAACATCCCGCCGGTTCTTCGCGCCTCCACGATCAGCTCGACCGCCTGTGCACCGACACCCTTCAGCGCCGCGAGCGCATAGCGGATGGTGCCGTCGTGAACCTCGAACGTCGCGCCGGAGTGGTTGATCGACGGCGGCTCGACCTTGATTCCGAGCCGCTGCGCCTCGGCGCGAAATTCGGAGAGCTTGTCGGTATTGCTTATATCGAGCGTCATCGACGCAGCGAGAAACTCGACCGGGTAATGCGCCTTCATATAGGCGGTGTGATACGACACCAGCGCGTAGGCTGCAGCGTGACTCTTGTTGAAGCCGTAGTCGGCGAACTTCGCCAGCAACTCGAAGATCGTCTCCGCCTGCCCCTTGGCGACGCCGTTCTTCACCGAGCCCGCGACGAAAATATCGCGCTGCTTGTCCATCTCCGCGCGGATCTTCTTGCCCATCGCGCGCCGCAGCAGATCGGCGTCGCCGAGCGAATAGCCGGCCATGACCTGCGCGATCTGCATCACCTGTTCCTGGTAGATGATGACGCCAAAGGTCTCCTTCAGGATCGGCTCGAGCATCGGATGCAGGTATTCCGGTTCTTCTTCGCCATGCTTGCGCGCGCAATAGGTCGGAATGTTCGCCATCGGGCCCGGTCGATACAGCGCGACCAGCGCGATGATGTCCTCGAAACGGTCCGGGCGCATGTCGACCAGGGCCCGCCGCATGCCCTGGCTTTCAACCTGGAACACGCCGACCACATCGCCGCGCGCCAGCATCTGATAGCTCGCGGGATCGTCAACCGGCAACGTGGCCAGATCGACATCCACGTTGCGCTGCCGCAGCAGCTTCACTGCAACGTCGAGCACCGTCAGCGTCTTGAGGCCGAGAAAGTCGAACTTCACGAGGCCCGCATCCTCGACATGCTTCATGTCGAACTGGGTGACGGGCATGTCCGAGCGCGGATCGCGATAGAGCGGCACGAGCTGGTCGAGCGGCCGGTCGCCGATCACCACGCCGGCGGCATGGGTCGATGCGTGGCGGTACAATCCTTCCACCTGCAACGCGATCTCGATCAGGCGGGCGATCGCTTCGTCCTCGTCACGCAGCGCCTGCAGCCGCGGCTCCCCGTCCACCGCCTGCGCGAGGGTCACGGGCTTGGCCGGATTGTTGGGGATCAGTTCCGCGACCTTGTTGACCTGCCCGTACGGCAGGCCCAGAACCCGCCCGACGTCGCGCACCGCCGCCCGTGCCTGCAATTTTCCGAACGTGATGATCTGCGCCACCCGGTCGCCGCCGTATTCGTTACGGACATATTCGATGACGCGGTCCCGCCCTTCCTGGCAGAAATCGATGTCGAAGTCGGGCATCGACACACGTTCCGGATTGAGGAACCGTTCGAACAGCAGATTGAACTGCAAGGGGTCGAGATCGGTGATGGTCAGCGCCCAGGCCGCCACCGAC
>DASZVY010000034.1:0-109836 GCA_035546855.1 Nitrobacter sp.
GCGAGCTTCTCGGACCGGGATGTCGCGCGCGCGCACCTGATCCGGGACCTCAAGGGCGACTTCGGCGTCAACGACGAAGGGGTCGACGTGATCCTTCATCTGGTGGACCAGCTTCACGGTCTGCGGCAGGCGATGGCGGCGTTGCAGTCCGCCATCGCCAAACCGTCCGCGTAGATCGGCCGGGGCGGCTTTGGAGGCGATCCGGGGGCTGTGTGGCGATCTGTCGAGCCTGTTGCGCGGGGCAGGACATGAATAATCTCTATCGCCACCTTGCGCCCATCTCCGACAAGACGGGCGGCAATCGGCCGTTCTCAGGTGCGGAATTTGATGTTATTCAGGCGCCATGAACCAGCGCGCCAGGATCGACGTCCGCCATTCGACATGTCCGCATGATTGTCCGTCGGCCTGCGCGCTCGACATCGAAGTCATCGACAACAGCACCATCGGCCGGATCCGCGGTTCCAAGCTGCAGACCTATACGGCTGGCGTCGTGTGCGCCAAGGTCGCGCGCTATGCCGAGCGGATTCACCATCCCGATCGCGTCACGCATCCGCTGCGCCGGAGCGGGCCGAAGGGCTCGGGGCAATTCACCCGGATTTCATGGGACGAGGCGCTGGACGAGATTTCGGCCCGGTTCGACCAAGCCGAGCGCGAGTTCGGCGCGGAGTCGGTCTGGCCTTACTACTATGCCGGCACCATGGGCCTCGTGATGCGCGACGGCATCAACCGCCTTGCCCATGTGAAGAAGTATTCGCGCTTCTACAGCACCATCTGCGCGAACATCGCGCGGGTGGGATTCGCGGCCGGGACGGGCAAGGTCGCGGGCGTCGATCCGCGCGAGATGGGCGTCTCCGACCTCATCGTGATCTGGGGCACCAACCCGGTGTCGACGCAGGTCAACGTGATGACGCATGCCTCGCGTGCCCGCAAGGAGCGCGGCGCGAAGATCGCGGCGGTCGATGTCTACAACAACGACACCATGAAGCAGGCGGACATCAAGATCATCCTGCGGCCGGGCACCGACGGCGCGTTCGCCTGCGGCGTCATGCATGTGCTGTTTCGCGAGGGCTTTGCCGATCGCGCCTACATGGACAGATATACCGATTGTCCTGATGAGCTCCAAGCGCACCTGACGACCCGGACGCCGGAATGGGCTTCGGCGATCTGCGGCGTGCCGGTCGAAGACATCGAGGCGTTCGCCCGCGCGGTCGGAGAAACCAAGCGCACGTTCTTCCGCCTCGGTTACGGATTTACCCGCAGCCGCAACGGGGCCGCGCAGATGCATGCGGCGCTCTGCATTCCCGCCGTCACCGGCGCCTGGCAATACGAGGGTGGCGGGGCCTTCTTCAACAACATGGCGCTCTGGCGCTTCGATGAATCGATCATCGAGGGCCACGAGGCCATCGATCCCAAAACGCGCCGCCTCGATCAGTCGAAGATCGGCCGCATCCTGACCGGCGATGCCGATGCGTTACGCGGAGGACCGCCGGTCAAGGCCATGCTGATCCAGAACACCAATCCGGTGACGGTGGCGCCCGAACAGAAGCTGGTCCGGCAGGGATTTGCGCGCGACGACCTTTTCGTCGCGGTGCACGAGCAGTTCATGACCGAGACGGCGCAGATGGCCGATATCGTGCTGCCCGCGACCATGTTCATGGAGCATGACGATCTCTATTACGGCGGCGGTCATCAGCATATTTCCGTGGGCGCGAAGCTGATCGAGCCGCCCGGCGAGTGCCGCTCCAACCACGCCGTCCTCCAGGGTTTGGCGTCGCGCCTCGGCGCAAAGCACCCGGGCTTCGACATGACGGCGCGCGAACTCATCGACGCGACGCTGAAGAAGAGCGGGCACGGCCCCATCGAAGACCTTGAAGCCGACATCTGGCGCGATCTGCAGCCCGATTTCCGCACGTCGCATTATTTCGATGGCTTCGCCCATGCGGACGGGAAATTCCACTTCAAGGCGGATTGGCAGAACGTGCCGCTTGCCAACGACGGCATGATGGGACGCTGGCGGGAATTGCCGTCGTTGCCGGATCATTGCCGCACGATCGAGGAGGCGGACGCCGAGCACCCATTCCGCCTCGCGACCAGTCCCTCGCGCAGCTATCTCAACACGAGCTTCAATGAAACACCGTCGTCGCAGGCGCGCGAGGGCGCGCCGTCCGTGATGGTTCATCCGGCCGATGCTGCCGCACTCGGCATCGCCGACGGCGATCCCGTGACTCTCGGCAATACCCGCGGCGAGACGACGCTGACCGCGAAGCTGTTCGACGGCCTGCAGCGCGGCGTGCTGATTGCCGAGTCCGTGCATCCCAACCGAGCCCATCTCGGCGGTCGCGGCATCAACATGCTGACGACGGGTGCGGAAGCGGTTGCGCCGGTCGGTGGGGCGGCATTTCACGACAACAAGGTCTGGATCAGGAAGGCGAAGCCTTCCGAGATTCTCCCGCGATGACCGGATCGGATTCAGTTACGCCTCTGTTTCGCGCTCGCGCGTCACGGTCCTGTTCGCCCGTCCCCAATCGGTCTGAGCCTTCGGCATTAACCGTTCTGTCACCAACGAGGAAGCCATGTCCGCAAACGACGCGTTTCATATCGCCGTGTTGGGTGGCGATGGTATCGGACCCGAGGTGATGGCGCCGGCGATCGAGGTGCTGCGGAAAATCGAGGCGACATCGGCGGTGAAGTTTCGTTTCACCGAGGCGCCGGCCGGCGCCAACCACTACCGCGAGACCGGCAAGTCGATGCCGGAAAGCACGGTCAGGCTGTGCGACGAGGCGGACGCCATCCTGCTCGGCGCCTGCGGTCTGCCGAGCGTGCGCTATCCCGATAACACCGAGATCATGCCGCAGGTCGAGCTTCGCTTCCTGTTCGATCTCTATGCGGGGGTGCGCCCGGCGCGGCTCATCCCGGGTGTGCCGAGTCCCATCGTCGGCGCCGCCGAACACGGCATCGATCTGATCCTGATCCGGGAATCGACCGAAGGCCTGTTCGCGTCGATGGGGAAGGGCGTTGTGACGCACGATGACGCGCGGGAAACGCTGGTCATCACGCGCAGGACGTCGCAGCGGCTGTTCGATTTCTCGTTCCGGCTGGCGCGGCGGCGCAAGGCGCAGGGCAAGCGCGGCATGGTCACCTGCGTCGACAAGGCCAATGTGTTCAAGGCTTTCGCGTTCTTTCGCGGCATCTTTGACGAGACGGCGGCGCGCTATCCGGACGTTTCCACGGATCGGATCTATGTGGATGCCTGCGCGGCGATGCTGGTCAAGCGCCCCTGGGATTTCGACGTGATGCCGACCGAGAACATGTTCGGCGACATCCTGTCCGATCTCACCGCCGGCCTCGTTGGCGGCATGGGGATGGCGCCCTCCGCCGATATCGGCGATCGCCATGCGGTGTTTCAGCCTTGCCACGGTACGGCGCCCGATATCATGGGGCAGGGCAAGGCCAACCCGACGGCGATGATCCTGTCGGCGGCAATGATGCTGGACTGGCTCGCCGACAAGCATGGTCACGACGGCGCGGCCGAAGCTGCGCAGCGGATCGAGCGGGCGGTGGACAAGGCCTATGCCGAAGGAATTCGGCCGCTCGACGTCGGTGGCCGCAGCGGGACCGCGGAGGCTGCGAAGGCGATTCTCGCGGCGCTCTGACGAGTCCCTATCCGCTGTTTTTCGCGGAATTCCAGCTTGCCCGCTTCGCGAAAGGTCTGAAAACCCGCGAATCCGGGGAAAAAACGCGAAGTAACCTGTATAAATCGCAATACAGCGTGTTTTCTTGGTTGGATTTCCAAATACTGTCTCTTGGCCCGAATCAACCAAACAGGATTTGTCCATGGCTACCCAGATGACCAAGTCACAACTGATCGAGAAAGTCGCGACGGACGCCGAGCTGTCCAAGAAGGATGTCAAGAACGTCCTCGAGGCGCTTGCCACCACCGGCTACAAGGAGCTGAAGAAGAACGGCCTCTTCCTGCTGCCGGGATTTGCGAAATTCGTCGTGATCAAGAAGCCCGCGACCAAGGCGCGCAAGGGCACCAACCCCTTCACCGGCGAGCCGATGATGTTCAAGGCGAAGCCCGCCCGGAAGATCGTCCGGGCCCGTCCGGTCAAAGCGGCGAAAGACGCGGTGTGATGCAAGGGCCCTTCGGGGCCCTTGTTTTTTGGTGCGGTTTCATGCCGCCGCCGGACAACGGCGGCGGCCTTTTGTTTTGGCCGCGTGGCTGCGGCAAAGAGCAGCACGGTCGAGCACCGCGCAGAAACCTGATGTTCCCGAAATAGATAAAATCCTCCCCGTGAGGCTCACGAGGGTGTGACCGAGCCGGGCTGGTTCGGCGCCGGGGCCTACCGGAATGCGGCGGCGGGCTGCCCCTTTCATACGAAGATTGCAGTTCCAAAATTCGCCAGACGTGCTTCAATTGGAATTAGACCAAATCAAAATTACCCCGGGAGGTGCGCGTGTCGACCGTCAAACTCACCATCAATGGCAAGTCCGTTTCGGCTGACGTCGAGGACCGGACGCTTCTCGTTCATCTGTTGCGCGACCATCTCGGTCTGACCGGCACCCATATCGGCTGCGATACCAGCCAGTGCGGCGCCTGTACCGTCCATATCGACGGCAGGGCGGTGAAGTCGTGCACCGTGCTGGTCGGACAGGCCAACGGCTCGAATGTGACGACCATCGAAGGGATCGCCAACGGCGACGAACTGCATCCGATGCAGGCGGCATTCCGTGACAACCACGGACTGCAGTGCGGCTACTGCACGCCGGGGATGATCATGGCCTCGATCGATATCGTCCGGCGACACGGGCCTGCGCTCGACGAGGAGACGTTGCGGCAGGAGCTGGAAGGCAACATCTGCCGCTGCACGGGCTACCACAACATCGTCAAGGCGGTGCTGTCCGTGGCGCCGTCGATGCCGCTGGCGGAGGCCGCGGAGTAACTCCCGCCTCGCAAACGCATCTGGATCGAGGCGCCGCATTTCGATGGAAAGCGGTGCAGCAAAAACTCCGATAGGGAGAATGGATCATGGGACTAGAAGGGATTGGCGCCCGCGCGCTGCGCAAGGAAGACAAGCGTTTCATTACCGGCAAGGGGCGTTACGTCGACGATATCCGCCTGCTTGGCATGACCTATGCCGCTTTCGTCCGCAGCCCCCACGCTCATGCCAAGGTGACGGCGATCGATACCGCTCCCGCGCTGGCGATGCCCGGAGTCGTCGCCGTCCTCACCGGCAAGGAGCTCGTTGACGACAAGATCGGCAACCTGATCTGCGGTTGGATGATCCATTCCAAGGACGGTTCTCCGATGAAGATGGGCGCATGGCCGGCGATGGCACCGGAGACGGTGCGCTTTGTCGGGCAGGCCGTCGCGGTGGTGATTGCCGAAACCCGCAATCAGGCGCGCGACGCCGCCGAAGCCGTCGCGGTGACCTACGAGGAATTGCCCGCCGTCGTCGATATGCGCGATGCCATAGCGCCGGGCGCGCCGCAGCTTCACCCGGAAGCGCCGGGCAACGTCATCTACGACTGGACCATCGGCGATGAAGCCGCGACGGACGCCGCCTTCAAGGCCGCCGCCAATGTCGTCTCGCTCGACATCACCAACAACCGGCTCGTTCCGAACGCAATGGAGCCGCGTGCGGCCATCGCCGAATACGACCCGGCCGAGGAGCATTTCACGCTCTACACCACGTCTCAGAATCCGCATGTGGCGCGGCTGGTGCTCTCGGCGTTCTACAACATCGCGCAGGAGAACAAGTTGCGCGTGATCGCGCCCGACGTTGGCGGCGGCTTCGGTTCGAAAATCTTCATCTACCCCGAGGAGATGGTCGCGCTGTGGGCCTCGAAGAAAACGGGCCGGCCGGTGAAGTGGACGGCCGATCGCACCGAAGCATTCCTGACCGACGCGCATGGCCGCGATCACCTGACCAAGGCCGAAATGGCATTCGACAAGGACAACCGCATCACCGGATTGCGGGTCAAGACCTATGCCAACCTCGGCGCCTACATGTCGCTGTTCTCGTCGTCGGTGCCGACCTATCTGTACGCGACGCTGCTGTCGGGCCAATACAACATCCCGAACATCTTCGCGGAGGTGATCAGCGTTTACACCAACACCACGCCGGTCGATGCCTATCGTGGCGCGGGCCGTCCCGAAGCAAGCTATGTGGTGGAGCGGCTGATGGAATCGGCGGCGCGGCAGCTCAAGGTCGATCCGACCGAATTGCGGCGCAAGAATTTCATCACCCAGTTTCCGCACCAGACGCCGGTCATCATGGCCTACGACACCGGCGATTTCAACGCGTCGCTCGATGCGGCGATGAAATCGATCGACTATGCCGGCTTCGCGGCGCGCAAGGCCAAGGCCAAGAGCGAGGGCAAGCTGCGCGGCATCGGCGTATCCTGCTACATCGAGGCTTGCGGCATCGCGCCGTCGAAGGCGGTCGGCAGCCTCGGCGCCGGCGTCGGTCTTTGGGAATCCGCGGAGATCCGCGTCAATCCGGTCGGCACCATCGAAGTCCTCACCGGCTCGCACAGCCACGGCCAGGGACATGAAACCGCGTTCGCGCAGGTTGTCGCCGCGCGTCTCGGCATCCCGATGGAGCAGGTCTCGATCGTCCATGGCGATACCGACAAGGTGCAGTTCGGCATGGGCACCTATGGCTCACGCTCGGCCGCCGTCGGCTTGTCGGCCATCGTGAAGGCAATGGAGAAGATCGAGGCCAAGGCCAAGAAGATCGTCGCGCACCAGCTCGAGGCATCCGAGAACGACATCGTCATCGAGGAAGGACAGTTCAAGGTCGCCGGCACCGACAAGGCCATCGCTTTCCCGATGGTCGCGCTCGCCGCCTATACGGCCCACAACCTTCCCGACGGGATGGAGCCCGGCCTGAAGGAGAGCGCCTTCTATGATCCGTCCAACTTCACGTTCCCCGCGGGCTCCTACATCTGCGAGGTCGAGGTCGATCCCGGCACCGGCAAGACGTCGTTCGTCAACTTCGTTGCCGCCGATGATTTCGGGCGCCTGATCAATCCGATGATCGTGGAAGGGCAGGTGCACGGCGGTCTGGCGCAGGGCATCGGGCAGGCGCTGCTGGAAAGCGCGGTCTATGACGGCACCGGCCAACTCCTGACGGCCTCGTTCATGGATTATGCGATGCCGCGCGCGGAGGATTTGCCATCCTTCCAGGTGCAGCACACCATGACGGAGTGCCCCGGCAACCCGCTCGGCGTGAAGGGGTGCGGCGAGGCCGGCGCCATCGGCGCAGCGGCCGCGGTCATCAACGCCATCACCGACGCCATCGGCAACAACAATCTCACCATGCCTGCATCGCCCGACCGCGTCTGGCACGCGATCCACGGTTGAGCGGCAACAGGGAGACACGACCATGTATCAGACCACGTATCATCGTCCGTCCAGCATCGACGAAGCCGCCGCGCTTTTCGCCAAGGGCTCGGACGCCAAATATCTCGCCGGTGGACACACCCTGTTGCCGGTGATGAAGCAGCGGCTTGCAGCGCCGTCCGATGTCATCGACCTTGCGAGAATCAAGGATATGGTCGGCATCGAGGCCACGGGTGATGCGGTCACGATCAGGGCCGCGACCACCTATTACGACATCATGACCAACGCCGAGGTGAAGAGGTCCATCCCCGCGCTGGCTCATCTGACGTCGGTGCTGGGCGATCCGGCCGTCCGCCATCGCGGCACGATCGGCGGATCGATCGCCAACAACGATCCGGCCGCGGACTATCCCGCCGCCGTTCTGGCCCTCGGCGCGACCGTGAAAACCAACAAGCGGAGCATCGCGGCGGACGATTTCTTCAAGGGCCTGTTCACGACGGCTCTTGAGGACGGCGAGATCATCACCGCGGTGTCGTTCCCGATTCCCGCCAAGGCCGGCTATGCCAAGATGCGCCATCCCGCATCGCGCTTCGCGCTCACCGGCGTGTTCGTGGCCCGGAGCAAGTCGGGCGATGTGCGGGTCGCCGCGACGGGGGCCTCGCAGAACGGGGTGATGCGCGTCGGCGCGATCGAGGCGGCGCTCAAGGCGAACTGGTCGCCGGCGGCGCTCGACCAGATCAGCATTCCCGCCAATGGGATGATCGCCGACATTCACGGCTCCGCCGATTATCGCGCCAACCTCGTCAAGGTGATGGCGCAGCGCGCCGTGCAGCAGGCGGGATAACACCCGCTCCGTGCGACGAATGACGACAAGGAATGGCCGGGCCTGACCCGGCAATTCTCACTCGCCGAGAAAACACGCCGTCTTGTGACGCGGGCCGATATCCCTGAGGTGGGGCGTTTCGATCCGGCAGCGCTCCATCGCGTGCGGGCAGCGCGTGTGGAACGCGCAGCCCGATGGCGGATTGATCGGGCTCGGAACGTCACCCTCGATCAGAGCCACCTTGCGCCGCGCGTTCGGGTCGGCAATCGGGGCGGCCGCCAGCAGCGCCTGCGTGTAGGGATGGTGCGGCCTGGCGAACAGGTCGGTCTTGTCGGCAATCTCGACCACGCGCCCGAGATACATCACGGCGACACGATGGCTGATATGGGCAACGACCGCGAGATCGTGGGCGATGAACAGGTAGGAGAGGCCGTTCTTTTTCTGGAGATCGCTCAGGAGATTGATGACCTGCGCCTGAATCGAGACATCGAGTGCCGATACCGGTTCGTCGCAGACCACGAGACTCGGGCCCAGCGCGAGCGCGCGGGCGATGCAGACGCGCTGCCGCTGCCCGCCTGAGAACTGATGTGGATAGTTTCGCATCTGATCGGGACGCAGCCCGACCTGCTCGAACAACTCAGCCACGCGGTCGCGCTGCGCCTGACCGGTGGCGATGCCATGGATGCGCAGCGGTTCGCCGACGATGTCGCCCGCGGTCATGCGGGCATTGAGCGAGGCGAACGGGTCCTGGAAGACGATTTGCATCGATCGGCGGTGCGGACGCAGCTCGGATTTGCGGAGATGGGTGATGTCTTCACCGTTCAGCCGAATGGTGCCGCCGGTCGGCTCGACGATCCGCATGATGCTGCGGGCGACCGTGGATTTGCCGCAGCCGGACTCGCCGACGAGGCCGAGCGTTTCACGCGCATTGAGCGTCAGGTTGACGCCGTCGACCGCGCGCACCTGGCCGACGGTGCGCTGGAGCACCCCGCTTCTTACGGGGTAATGTTTAGCGAGGTCGGTGACTTCCAGCAGCGGTTGCTCGGTCATGGGTCTCCCGCCGTTTCCGATGCGCGCCAACAGGCCGCCTGATGGCCCGATGCGATGGTCTGCAGGGGCGGATATTCCTCGCGGCAGCGCGCGACGGCCCATCCGCATCGCGGTGCGAAGGCGCAACCCGCCGGCAATTTCGTCAGCGACGGCACGGTGCCGGGAATTTCGGCGAGCCGCTCCTCATCCTTGCCGTCGCGCGTCGGCACGGCCGGGATCGAGGCCAGCAGACCCTTGGTGTAGGGATGTCTCGGGTCCGCGAACAACCGCTCGACCGGCGCCTCCTCGACTTTCTTTCCCGCGTACATGACGATGACGTGCTGCGCCGTCTGGGCAACCACGCCGAGATCGTGCGTGATCATGATCAGCCCCATGCCCAGTTCATTCTGAAGCTCGAGCATCAGGGCCAGGATTTGCGCCTGAATGGTGACGTCGAGCGCGGTTGTCGGCTCGTCCGCGATCAGGAGCGCCGGGCGGCAGGCCAGCGCCATCGCAATCATCGCGCGCTGCCGCATGCCCCCGGACATCTGATGCGGATACTCCTTCACCCGCCGCTCCGGTTCCGGAATGCGGACCAGCCGCAGCATCCGGATCGATTGCGCCCACGCATCCCTGGCGCTGACCGGCTGATGCAGCCGGATGGCCTCGGAAATCTGATCGCCGATCCGCATCACCGGATTCAGTGACGTCATCGGCTCCTGAAAGATCATCGAGATTCGCGACCCGCGGATCGCCCGGATTCCCGCGTCGTCGAGAGCCAGCAGATCGGTCCCTTCGAGCGACACGGAGCCGCCGACGATCTTTCCCGGAGGGCTTTGCACGAGCCGCATGATCGATAGGGCGGTGACGCTTTTGCCGCAGCCGGATTCGCCGACGATGGCCAGTGTTTCGCCGCGGCGAACCGTGAACGAGACGTCGTCGACGGCCTTGAACAGCCCGGAATTCGTGAAAAACACCGTTCTCAGATTCCGGACATCGAGAACCACGTTTGCGTCTTGCACATTGTCCATCAGCCGCGCTGCCTCGGATCGAGAATGTCGCGCAGCGCGTCGCCGAACAGATTGGTCCCGAACACCGCGAGACTGATGGCGATTCCCGGGAAGATGACGAGCCACGGTGCTGTTCGCACGTATTCGGCGGCGGATTCCGACAACATGCGCCCCCAGGACGGATAGGGTTCCGGAATGCCGAGACCGAGGAAGGAGAGCGATGACTCGGTGAGAATGGCGGAGCCGAGCTGTGCCGTTGCGAGCACGATCAGCGGCGCCAGCGTATTGGGCAGGATGTGCCGGAACACGATCCGCGCCTCGCTCATGCCGATCGCACTGGCGGCCTCGACGAACGGCTGCTCGCGCAACGTCATGGTGTTGGCGCGGATGACGCGGGCAACCGACGGGATCAGCGGAATGGCGATGGCAAGGATGACGTTTTGCAGCGACGGCCCGAGCGCGGCCGACATCACGAGCGCGAGGACCAGCAGGGGCAGCGCCTGCAGGATGTCGGTTATTCGCTGGAAGATCAGATCGACCCAGCCCCCGAGGTAGCCCGAAGCGAGGCCGATCAGGACGCCGATCGAGCCGCCGAGAGCGGTCGATCCGAGCCCGACCGCCAGCGATATGCGCGAGCCGTAGATGATGCGGCTCCAGACGTCGCGGCCGAACGAATCCGTACCCATCCAATGGACCAGGCTCGGCGGCGCAAGCGCGTGCGCAGCGTCCACGGTCAGCGGATCGAACTTGCAGACGACGTCGGCGAATGCCGCCGACAGCACGAACAGAATCATGATGAGAAGGCCGACCGTGCCCAGCACGTTTCGGCTGGCAAGAAATACATACTTGCGCCAGCCGGACGTTGCGTGAGCGCCTGCGCGCTTCAGCTCTGTATCGAAATTGACGGCGCTCAAGAGCTCTCCTCGATCTCAGTCGGTATATCTGATCCGTGGATCAAACAGCGCATACAGCATGTCGACGATGAAATTGACGACGACGACGATAATCGCGGTGAACATCACGAGGTTCTGGACGATCGGATAGTCTCGCCACTTGATGGCCTCCACAAGGAAGCGGGCAACGCCCGGAATATTGAAGACCGTCTCGGTGACGATCAGGCCGCCCACCAGAAAAGCGGCTTCGATCCCGATCACCGTGATGATCGGA
Source organism: Nitrobacter sp. (assembly GCA_035546855.1). GTDB lineage: Bacteria > Pseudomonadota > Alphaproteobacteria > Rhizobiales > Xanthobacteraceae > Nitrobacter. Next base: position 11,378 of record DASZVY010000034.1, read on the forward strand.
AGCATTCCGTTCTTCAGCGCATGGCGGAAGTTGACGGTCGTTTCGGACGCGCCCTTGGCGCGGGCCGTGCGGATATAGTCCTGGCGCAGGACTTCGAGCATCGCGGAGCGCGTGATGCGCATGACGAGAGCGGCGCTGCGAAATCCGACCGCAAGCGCAGGGACGCAATAGATCGCAATCATCTGGCCGAAACTCGCCGGATTGGGCGTGAAGATCGGCATGGTTCCGAACAGGGAGACCGACGCCATCAGGATCAGCAACCCCAGCCAGAACGACGGCAACGAAAGCCCGCTCAGGCTGACCGCCCGCAGGACGTAATCCAGCCGCGATCCCTGTTTCAGCGCGCTCAGCACGCCGAGCGGGATGCCGATCATGGCGGAGAACGTCAGCGCGAGGCCCGCCAGCCGCGCCGTAACGGGAATGCGCGGAAGAATCTCGTCCAGCGCCGGCTTCTCGGAGACGTAGGAGTAGCCGAGATCGCCGTGCAGCAGTCCGCCAATCCAGTGCAGGTATTGCACCACGATCGATTGATCGAGCCCAAGCTCCCGCTCCAGATTGACCTTGTCCGTGGGGTCCACAAAACCTGCCGCGTCGAACAGGATATCGACGATGTTGCCGGGAACGATCCGCAACAGGACGAAGATGATGACCGATATCCCGAACAGGGTGATCAGCATCAGCGCCAGGCGGCGAAGAATATATCCTAGCACCCGACTACTCCCGTTGGTCGGCTGGCGTGGCGCGATCTAAGTACCGCCTATCTGAAGTTCCTGCACCGCAAGCCGCGAGTCTCGTTCGGGAACTTCAGATAGAAAGCGGTACTAGACTCATGGTTTTGCTAGTACCTTTGCTTTCCGAAGTTCGTTAAGCAGGTGTTGCGATGTATCACGAACTTCGGAAAGCGGGTACTAGCGGGCTGTTTGAATTATTTGTCGAGCCACACATCCTCGTAGCGGTAGCCGTTGTAGGAGCTGTTCACCATGACGGTGACGCCCTTGACGTAGGGCTGCCAGCAGGTGCCTGCGTGGGCGTGATAGATGATGGGGCGCGCGACGTCCTCCTGAAGCTGCTTGTCGATCTCCCAGACGAGCTTCTTGCGTTTGGCCACGTCGGTCTCGAGCGATTGCTGGTCAAACAGCTTCTCGATCGCCGGGTTGCAGTATTTGGTGTAGTTGCGCTCCGAGTTGCAGGAGTAATTCTCGTAGAACGCCTGGTCGGGATCATCCACGGCGTTGCCGGTCAGGTTGAGGCCGATCGCATAGTCCTTGCGCGCCACCTTGGAGAACCAGTTCGCCGTTTCCACGACGTCCAGTTGACCGTCGATATAGATGTGCTTGAGCTGATCGATCAGGATGACGGCGGGATCGCGGTAAACCGGAATATTGCGCGTGGAGACCTTCACCTGCAGGTGCTTGTTCGGACCGTAGCCGGCCTTTTCCATCAGCTTGCGGGCTGCTTCGCGGTTCGCCTTCACGTCAGGACCGTAACCGGGAATGCTCTCCAGCATGTCCTTCGGCATGCCCCAGACGCCATTCGGTTGCGGGAGCATGGTGCCGCCGATGTCGGCCTGCCCTTCGAACAGGATGTCGATGAAAGCCTTCCGGTCGATCGCCAGCGCCAGCGCCTTGCGAATGTCGGGATTGTCGAAGGGCGGGGACGCCCTGTTGACGATGAGATTTGTGCTCACATTGGTCGGCGCGACGACACAGACGGCTTTCGGGTCTTGCGCCTTGACGTCCTTGAGCAGAGGAATCGAAACCTCGGTCGGGAACGTCATGTCGAACTTGCCGGACACGAATCCCAGGATCGCCGTGGAGCGATTGGGAATGATGGTGAAATCGATGCCGTCGAGGTGTGGCAGTCCTTTCTTCCAGTAATCGGGATTGCGCGTCAGCTTGATCGACTCGTTGGCCTTGAATTCCACGAATTTGAAGGGACCCGTGCCGATCGGATGCACGCGCATTTGCGCCGGCGAGACGTGGCAGGGATAGATCGGCGAATATCCCGAGGCGAGCAGGGCGAGCAGCGCCGGCTGCGGGCGTTTCAGATTGAATGAGACCTCGTAGTCGCCGTTGGTGGTGATGTCGTTGACCTGCTCGTACCAGGCCTTGCGCGGATTCTTCCGGAACTTCTGCTGCGATTTGCCCATTACCATGTCGAAGGTGCACTTCACGTCCGCCGCCGTGAACGGCTGGCCGTCGTGCCATTTGACGCCCTGCCGCAATTTGAAGGTCAGCTTCTTCCCGCCGTCGCTCCAGCCCCAACTGGTCGCAAGATCGGGAACGATCGATTGCAGGCTGTTCTGCGCCACGTCCTGCTTGTATACGACAAGATTGTTGAACACCGGCATGAATGGGACGACGACGGAATAGGTCGCTTCCTCATGAATCGATGCGCTGGCAGGACTGTCCCGATGATACATGCGCAGGATTCCACCCTGCTTTTCGGCTGCCGTACTTGTGCCCGCGCTTGCCGCAATGCAAATAACTGCAACGGCCAGCATTCGCATGCTGCGCATGTCGTCCTCCCTCGCTATCAACCTCATTGGCGGGCTGATTGTCTTACGAGGATACCACGACTGAGCGATGCTTCAACCATCGATGCCGGGATCGGCATTGATCCTTTGGGTGATGAGCGGGCCTTTGGTTCAAGGTGTGTTCGAATACCGATGAGAACCGCCGCGGATTGCCATTTGACGGCTTTTGAGTAGGTTGGAGCTCCGAGCAAAAGCAGTAAGGAATAATCGGAAATGGCTGGACTTTACCTGGAGCAATTCTCCGTCGGACAGATATTCAAGCATGAGATCAGGCGCACCGTGACCGACATGGACAACATCCTGTTCTCGTCGCTGACCTATAATCCGGCCGCAGTGCATATCGACCACGAATATGCGAAGTCGACCGAATTCGGCAAGCCGCTGATGAACTCGATCTTCACGCTCGGCCTGATTATCGGCCTGACGGTTCAGGACACCACACTCGGAACGACGGTCGGCAATCTCGGTTTCGAGGAAACCAAGTTCCCAAGGCCGGTGTTCGCCGGCGATACGCTGAGGGCGGAGACCAAAATCGTCGCGGTTCGCGACAGCAAGTCGCGCCCGACCCAGGGTATCGTCACGTTCGAGCATCGCGGTTTCAACCAGCGCGACGAGGAGGTGGTGTATTGCCGCCGCACCGGCCTGATGATGAGGCGGCCGGCATGAAGCTGCGTTCGCTCCTGTTTGTCCCCGCCGACAGCGCCCACAAGTTCAACAAGGCCTCGACCTGCGGCGCCGATGGCCTGATCCTCGACCTCGAGGACTCCGTTGCGCCCGGACGCAAGGCATTCGCCCGCGATCACGTCAAGGAACTGCTCGGCGGCCCGAAGCAGGACTGGTCGTTCCTGGTCCGCACCAACCCGTTCGGAACGGGGCTGACGCTGGAGGATCTCGCCGCGGTGGTGCGGCCGGGCCTCGACGGCATTCTGATCCCGAAGGTGAACGGCGTCGAGGATGTCGAACTGATGTCGCACTATATCGACGTGCTGGAGGTCGCCAACGGCGTCACGCCGGGGCATGTGAAGTTGCTGGTGGTGGCGACGGAAACGCCCGCCGCGATGATCGGGTTTGCGAGTTACGCCAAGCCCTGCAAGCGGCTGGTTGCGATGACCTGGGGCGCGGAGGATCTCGGCGCGGCGCTCGGCGCGCTCACCAACAAGGAGCCCGACGGCGCGTGGACTTTTCCGTATCAGGTGGCGCGCGCGCAGTGCCTGTTTGCCGCCAATGCGGCCGGCGCGCTGCCGCTCGAGACGCTCTATGGGGATTTCAAGAACCCGGAAGGTCTCGCGGAAAGCTGCCGGATCGCGCGGCGGGACGGCTTTGTCGGCCGCCTCGCCATCCATCCCAATCAGGTCGAGATCATCAACTCCAGCTTCACGCCGTCGGAGGAAGACCTCGCCCATGCGCGGCGGGTGGTCGCGGCGTTTGCCGCGAGTCCTGATGTCGGAACGGTCGGGATCGACGGCAAGATGTACGACATGCCGCACCTGATAGCGGCGAAGCGCGCGCTGGCGTCGGCCGGAGAGGGGTGATCCGGAGACGGCAGTCGCCAGACTCAAATCATGTTCATGCCGCCGGACACCGAAATGGTCTGCCCGGTGATGAACCGGCCGTCGTCGGATGCGAGCAGCGCGACGATGCCACCGTAATCCTCCGGTTCACCCATGCGTTTCAGGGGAATGCCGCGCAGCATTGCGTCCTTCCATTTCACGGCGCGCTCGCCCTCGCCGAGGATGCCCGCCATCATCGGCGTATTGGTCGGTCCGGGGCAGATGGCGTTGAGCAGCACGTTCCGCCGCGCCAATTCGCGCGCCAGCGACTTGGTGAACGACACGATGCCGCCCTTGCATGCCGAATAGACCGCCTCGTCGCTGGTGCCGACGCGCGCGGCGTCCGAGGAGATGTTGATGATGCGGCCGCCGCCGTGCTCGACCATCAGCGGGGCCACCGCGTGATGCATGTTGAGCGGACCATAGAGATTGATGCGGATGATGCGGTCCCACAGCTCCCTGTCGGTTTGCAGAAACGGCATGGGCTTGTCCCAGCCGGCATTGTTGACGAGCGCCCAGATCGGGCCGAGCTCGGCCTCGACCTTCGCAACCGCCGTGTCGACCGACGCCCGCTCGCCGATGTCGACGGCATAGGTGACGATGGACGATGCCGGCGCGAGCTTCGCGGTTTCGCGGCCCGCGTCGGGCTTGATGTCGAAGATCGCGACCTTGCAGCCTTCCTCGGCCAATCGCAGCGTGATCGCGCGGCCGATGCCCTGGCTGCCGCCGGTCACGACAGCCACCTTTCCGGACAGTCCTTTCACGGCTGATCTCCTTTCTTCCTGTTCTTCCCATCGGGAAGCGGCCGGACGACGACCAGGTCCCCGTCCGGCCGGAACGCTTACTTCTGGCTCTCTTCCTTGGCGTATTTGGCTGATTCGTCCTTCACGACCTTCCAGACCTCGTCGGAGTATCCGGCGATCCAGTCGGTTTGCGGAACCCACTTGGCGCCGTCCCACATTTCGATGCGGGTCTTGCCGCCGCCGCCGTGATCATGCGCGGTCACGGTGATCGGCGCCATGAGGCCGTTGACGTCGTAGTCCTTGAGACTCTCGAGGCCATCCTTGATCTTCTGCGGCGTCAGCGGCCAGCCGTCCTTCTTGATGGCGAGGCGGGCACCTTCGAACGCGATGGAATACATCGCAAGACCCGTATTGTAGTAGACGTCGTTCAGATGCTTGCGGTCGCCATTACCCTTGCCCTTGTCGTAGAGCTCCTTGATGATTTCCTGAATGAGCGGATGGTCGGTGCCGCCGGCGACGTTGGTGCCGCGTTTCAGGCCCTTGGCTTCCGCGGCGCCCATGTTGGCGATATCGACCTCATTCAGCCAGTTCACCGAGATATACTTGTCGATCGGGATGCCGTTCCGCTTCATTTCCCGCGCGGCGATGATGTGCATCTTGGAGAGGCTCCAGCTCACGATCCAGTCGGGATTGTAGCGGCGGATCTGCGTCCAGGCCGACGCCTGATCGCTGCCCGGCAGCGGATAGGGGAAGAGCTGGAGATCGAAGCCCTCCTTTTGCGCCAGCGTTTTCAGGATTCCGATGGGCTCCTGTCCGAACGGATAGTCGACGTACAGGAACGCGACCTTGACGCCCTTGAGCTTGCCGCCTGATTTCTGCCTGATGTATTCGATGTCGTTGGCGGCCTGGCCCCAGTAGGTCGGGCCGATCGGGAACACCCATTTGAAAACGTCGCCGTCGATCGCGTCGCCGCGCCCCGCCAGCGATTGCAGCAGGATGTTTCCGTCCTTCATGACGCGCGGAAGCACCGCGCGCGACACCGGCGTCGACAGCATGTCGAACACCATCACGCCTTCGCGTTTCAGTTTCTCGTAGCACTCGATGCCGCGCTGCGGCTCGTTGCCGTGGTCCTGCACGATCACCTCGATGGGATGGCCTTCGAGGCCGCCCTTGGCGTTGAGGATGTCGGCATAATCCTTGGCGGCCTGCGCCACCTGCGGCGTCACGAAGGTGTAGGCCTTGCTGAGATCGTAGCACAGCGCGAAGCGCACCGGGTCGGCGGCTGCGGCTGGAAATATGCCGGCAATCGCCAGGGCCAGTCCCGCCGATAACGACAGTAATCTCTTCATTGCGATCCTCCCTTGATTATAAGCGTGATGAACTTGCGTGGTCATTCAACGTCGTAATGGCCTTGCTGCCTTATGTCAGCCATCGCTTCCGCCGCCGATAATGCTTGATGTCGCGGAAGTTCTTGTTTTCGGCGCCTCCGAGATAGAACTCCTGAATGTCGGGGTTTTTCTTCAGCGCGGCAGCCGTGTCGTGCATGACGATCCGGCCGCTCTCGATCAGATAGCCGTGCGACACGATTTCGAGCGCTGCGATCGCGTTCTGCTCCACCAGCAGGATCGAAAGTCCTTCGTCGCGATTGATGCGGCTGAGGATCTGGAAAATCTCCGCGACCAGAAACGGCGCGAGGCCGAGGCTCGGTTCGTCCAGCATCAGGAGCTTCGGCTGGGTCATCAGCGCGCGGCCGATCGCCAGCATTTGCTGCTCGCCGCCGGACAGGTAGCCGGCCGCGGTGGCGCGCCGCTCATGAAGGCGCGGGAAGTAGGTATAGACCCGCTCCATGTTGCGGGCCATGTCCTGACGGCTGTGCAGCGCCGATGCGGCCATGAGGTTCTCGGCGGGGGTCAGATGCTCGAACACCCGGCGTCCTTCGAGGACGTGCGCGATCCCGAGCCGGACGCGGTCCTGCGGCATCAGCCCGCCGATGCTCTGGCCGCGGAAGCGGATATCGCCGCGACGCACCTCGCCGCGTTCCGCCGTCAGGAGACCGCTGATCGATTTCAGCGTGGTGCTTTTTCCTGCGCCGTTGGCGCCGAGCAGCGCCACCATGCCTCCCTCGGGCACATCGAGCGACACGCCCTTGATCGCCAGCGACACGTAGTCATAAACGACTTCGACGTTGTTGAGCGACAGGACGGAGGCGGCAATCGGTTCGCTCATGGTCCCTCCCTATTTCTTCACATAGCCGAAGGGCCAGACCAGCAGATAGTCACGGATATTGCCATAGATCTTGCCGAGGCCCAGCGGTTCGAGCAGCAGGAAGCCGATGATCAGCGCGCCGTAGAGCGCCTGGGGAAGGTGGGCCAACGTCTCGATGCCCAGTGACAGACCGAACAGGTTGGCGGCCCATGAAATGAAGCTGTTCATCGCGCCGGGCATCAGCAGGATGAAGGCGGCTCCGAAATAGCTTCCGATGATGCTGCCAAGGCCGCCCACGATCACCATGGCGAGCGCCTGAATGGAGACGTCGACCGAAAACTGCTCCGGCGTCGCGGCGTGATAGAACGTGCCGATCAGGATCGCGCCGGTAATGCCGCCGATGAAGGAGGAGGTCGCGAATGCGACCAGCTTGAAATAGAAGCTGTTCACGCCGATCACGGCGGCCGCATAGTCCTTCTCGCGGACGGCGACGAGGGCGCGCCCCAGCGCGGTGCGCTTCAAATTCAGCATGAACGTGGTCACCAGCAGACACCATGCCAGCGCGACGTAGTAGAGGCCCGCGTCCGACGTGACGGGAATGCCGAGCAGGCGGATGTCCGGCGCCTGAAGCGTGGCCTGCGTGCCGCCGCTGATCGCGGGGACATGGGCGATGGTCCAGTCCATCACGAACTGCAGGGCGAGGGTGCTCAGCGCCAGATAGAGACCTTTGACGCGCAGCGCCGCGAAGGCGAATCCGATCCCGATCACGGCAGCGGTGAGGCCGGCGAGAATCATCGCGATCTCGAAAGGGATGCCCGCGCGCATGGCATGGACGGCCGCATAGGCGCCGATTCCCATCACCGCGGCATAGCCGAGATGGAATTGCCCGGCCCAGCCGAGGATCAGGTTGAGCCCGAGCGTGCCGGCGGTCCACACCAGCCACGGCAGCATGTAACTGCTGAGATACAGCGAATTCATGTAGAGCGGCGCGGCCACCGCAAACAGCAGCAGCAGAGCGATCATCCAGCGATCCGCCGGAACCGGAAACAGCGCGCGGTCGGCGGCGTAATTGGTGTGAAAGATTCCGGCTTGGCGAAACAGCATGGGTCAGACCCGCTCGATGTCGTGACGGCCGAACAGGCCATGCGGCCGGATCATGATGGTCAGGATGAGCATGGCGGCATCGACGAGATCGCGGCTCGCGCCACCGATCATCGGATCGAGCACGGTCGAGGCCACGCCTTCGACGACACCAAGCAGAACGCTTGCCAAAAGCGCGCCCCCCAGGCTGTCCATACCGCCGAGAACCGCGACCGTGACGCCCTTCAGCAGCAGCAGCGCCAGCGACTGGTCGGCGCCCTGAACCGAACTCCAGAGCACGCCGGCCACGGTTGCGACTACCGCCGACATCGCCCATGACAGCGCGACACCGCGTTCGACGGATATGCCGACGGACCATGCGGCGGTGTAGTCGTCGGAAATCGCCCGCAGCACGACGCCCAGGCGGGTGCGGAAGAAGGCGACGAACAGGCCGAACATCACGATCGCGACCAGCGCGCCGACGGCATACGCGCGATTGATCAGCATTGGCCCAAGAAACAGCGGCGCGTCGCTGATTCCGATCGGCATCGGGCGCGCGGTGCCGCCCCAGATCGTCATCGTGCCGGCCCGCAGGAAGATTTCGAGCCCGAGCGTCATCATCAGGATCATGATGATCGGGCGGCCGGCGAGGCGGCGCAGCGCCACCCGCTCGATGCCGATGCCGACAAAGAACATGGTGACGATCCCGAGCGGGATCGCAAGCCAGATCGGCGCGCCGGCATTATTGGCGTAGGCCAGCACCACATAGGCGCCGAGCATCGTCATCGACCCCTGCGCGAGGTTCGGCACCGACGAGGATTTGTAGATCAGGACGATCCCCATCGCGACGAGCGCGTACATCAGGCCGACGAGAGCGCCGTTGATGGCCGATTCCAGCAGCAGGAGCGGGTCCATCTCAGGCCTCCCGCACCGCGAGCGTGCGCTCGATGACGCCGACCTCGCCGGTCTCGTAACTGACCTGCGCCTTCATCAGCACGGTCTTCTGATTGCTGTAGATGGCTTCGATGATCGGCGCATAGCGGGACTCGACCACGTTGCGGCGGATCTTGCGGGTTCGGGTGATCTCGCCGTCATCGGCGTCGAATTCCTTGTGCAGGCAGACGAAGCGCTGGATTTGCAGGCCCGCAGGCAAGGTGCGGTTGACGTGCTTCACCGCATCCGTAATCAACTCGCCGACCTGCGGCTTCTGCGACAGGTCGGCATAGGACATGTAGGAGATTCCGCGCAGCTCGGCCCACAAGCCGACGGCCTCCTTGTCGATGCAAACGATGGCGGCGAGGGTGTCGCGGTCGCGTCCGAGCACGGCGGCATCCTTGATGTAGGGACTGAACTTCAGCCGGTTCTCGATGTAGTTCGGAATGAAGCGCTCGCCCTTGGCGGTATGCACGACATCGGACAGACGTCCCAGCACGACCAGATGGCCGTCGGGCTCGACGTAGCCGGCATCGCCCGAATGCAGCCATTCCCCGTCGAGGGTGGCGCGGGTGGCTTCTTCCTGCTTGAAGTAGCCGCCGAACACGCTGCCGGAGCGGATCATGATCTCGCCGGCATCGCTGATCCGGATGTCGACGCCGGGCAGCGGCCGGCCGACGGTGTGCAACCGCACCTCATCCGGGCCTTGAATGGCATTGTAGGCGCTGCTCTCGGTCTGGCCGTAGAGCTGCCGCAGCTTGATGCCGAGGGCACGGTAGAAGATGAAGGTATCTTCCCCCATCGCTTCGCCGCCCGTAAAAGCGCCGCGCAGGCGCGACAGGCCGAACTGGTCCTTGATCGGGCCGCACACCAGCCACTCGCCGAGCGGGGCCAGCAGCTTCTGGCCGAGCGTGGGTTGCTTGTTGTCGAGCTTGCGTCGCTCCGCGGCAAGCGCCGACGACATGAAGAATTGATAGATCGCTTTCTTGATCCGCGAGGAATCTTCCATGCGGACCTGAATCGTCGTCAGCAGGTTGTCCCAACTGCGCGGCGCAGCCAGATAGAATGTCGGCGCGATTTCCCTCAGGTCATGCAGCACCGTTTCCTGCCGCTCGGGAATGTTGATGGTGAACCGCAGCGCCATCCCGGCGCCCATGGTGACGGCGAAATCGCCGACCCAGGCGATCGGCAGATAAGCCAGGATCGTTTCGTCGAAGCCGAAGGCGCCGCCGCGATAGGCGTTGCGGACGCCCGACAGGAAATTGCGGTGCGTGAGCACGATGCCCTTGGGTTTTCCGGTGCTGCCCGACGAATGCACGAAGACCGCCGGACCGTCCGGCTGGGCCCGGTTGATGAGTTCGTCGCGCAGTCGCGGATTTTGGGCGAGCCGCGCCGCCCCTCGGGCCTGGACGGAATCCCACGACATCAGGCCGGGATCGGGGTAGGACGCCAATCCCCGCGGGTCGTCGTAGACGATATGCGCGAGTCCCGCGCCCTGAAGACGCAACTCGAGCATCTTGTCGACCTGTTCCTGGTCCTCGGCCAGCGCGAAGCGGGCGTTCGCCTCGTGCACGAAGTGGTTGATCTCCTCGAGCGTGGCATCCGCGAAGGCGGGCATGGCATAGCCTTGCAGCGCGCCCGCCGAGAGCATGCCGGCATAAAGCCGCGGCCGGTTGTCGCCGACCACGAGCATGGTGTCGCCGGGCTTGAAGCCGAGGTCTTCAAGACCTGCGGCGAACGACAGCACGATGTCCAGCAGTCTGCGCCAAGTGATCTCTTGCCAGATGCCCTTGCTCTTTTCGCGCATCGCGGGGCGGTCGGGAAAGGCCTCGGCGTTGCGCGCCAGAAGCCGGATCAAGGTGCTGTCGACGTTGAAGTCCCAGGTTTTGGTATCCGTGGGCCCGAAATCCGGTTGGCATGAGGAGGCGGCTTCAGCGTGTGCCATGCGCGCCCCCGATATAGGCTTCGACGACGCGCGGGTCGGCAACAACGTCGGCCGGCTTTCCGGAGCCGATCATGGCGCCGTAGTTCAGCGCCAGCATGCGGTCGCAGATGCCGGTGATGACATCCATGTGGTGCTCGATCAGCAGCACCGTCACCTTGCGTTCGTCGCGCGCATCGAGAATGAAGCGCGCCATGTATTCCTTTTCTTCCTGATTCATCCCGGCCATCGGCTCGTCGAGGATCAGGAAGCTTGGCTCCGCGGCCAGCGCGCGGGCGAGTTCAACGCGCTTTTTGAGGCCGATCGGGATTCCGTCGACGAGCTCGTCGCGGACGCTCTCGAGTTGCAGGAAATCAATGACATCCTCGGCCACCGCCCGGTTGGCGGTCTCGTCACTGCGGGCGAGCCACCAGTAGAGCGCCGTACGCGCCACGCCGGGCTTCATGTGGATGTGGCGGCCGAGCAGGATGTTGTCGAGCACGCTCATGCCATTGAAGAGCGCCAGGTTCTGGAAGGTGCGGGCGATCCCGAGCGTCGCGACTCTGTAGGGCGCGATGCCGGTGATGTCGTGGCCGTTGAGCAGGATGTTGCCGCGCTGGGGCGGATAGAAACCCGTGATCGCGTTGGTCAGTGTCGTTTTGCCGCAGCCGTTGGGGCCGACCAGTCCGAATATCTCGCCGCGCGCGATCCGCATATCGACGCCGTTTAATGCAACGATGCCGCCGAATCGCCGCTCGACGGACCGGCATTCAAGAACGGGATCACTGGTGTCCTCAGCCAAGGCCACGTGCGGCTTCCATCCCCTCGGATTGTGCAATGCGTTCGTCAGTGCACGATCATCGTCTCAGCGCCCTTTGTTGGCAGGGCTTTCCGTCAGGCTAGCGAACGCAATATTCCCATGCAAGCGAACCTTGGATCGCGGGAACGCTGCTGATGGTCGCAGGACGGCGCCGGTACACCGGCAACCGGTTGGTCAGACTGCCGGCCATCGGTCTGCACCTTGCGCCATGGAAGTCGGGGATTCCTTTCCGGGCGTCGCGACACGGCACTTCATTGCGGTTCGACGACAACGACCACCGCGTTGCGCTCGACGGTTTCGCCCGCTCGGCAGTTCACGGCGGTGACCATGCCGTCGATCTCACTGCTGACGCGCAACTCCATCTTCATCGACTCGAGCACGACCGCAATATCACCGGCCTTGACCCGATCGCCGACGGCGACATTGACCTTCAGGATCATCCCCATCATCGGCGCCCGAAGCTGACCGCTGGCCTCGGCTGCCGCACTGATGTAGGTGAGATAGGGGACGGCGGCGAAGCTGTGCGTCCCATGGCGGTCGTGAACATGGATCGTCTGGTCGTGCTGGACGATGCGGACGGTCTCGCGGCGCTTGCCGATGACCGCCGTGAACCTGTCATCGGCGAGCGCGATCAGCGCGACCGCCAGTTTTTGATCGTTGACGCCGACAACCATCGCCCCATCGGGCTGCAACGGGCCAAACCGGATTTCCGCGCTGGCGCCGCCCTGGGCCAGATGAAGGATCGGAATCGGCGACAGGCCGTCGCCGCCGGCGGTCATTTGCCATCCGGTCAGGCTCCGGGACTGCCACGGGTTTGCCACAACGTGCGGGCGCTGCCGCAGCATCCAAAAATATGCGCCAAGGGCGAGGGCTTCGACCGCCGGATCGGCGGCCGGGTCGATCAGTTCACCGATGACGTCATCGATCAGCCGGGTGTGGAATGCCGCCCGACGCGTTGCGGGCAGATCGATCAAGCGCTTGAGAAAATCCTGATTGGTCGTGACCCCGAAGATCGACGTGTCGTCGAGCGCCTGCGCCAGCCGATCCAGAGCTTCGTCGCGTGATGCGGCATGCGTGATCAGCTTGGCCAGCATCGAGTCGTAATAGGGCGTGACGACGGACCCGTTTTCGATCCCGGTTTCGATGCGCACCCCGTCCGCAGGAAAACAGGCGTGCGCGATCCGTCCTGTGCTCGGCAGGAAGTTGTTGGCCGGATCTTCGGCGCACAACCGCGCCTCGACGGCATGACCCGTGCAAATCAGATCGCTCTGCGTGAAGGGAAGGCCCTTGCCGCAAGCGATGTCCAGCATCAGTTCGACAATATCGACTCCCGTGATCATCTCGGTGACGGGGTGTTCCACCTGCAGTCGCGGATTCACTTCGAGAAAGTAATAATCCTCACCGCTGAGGATGAACTCGACGGTGCCGACGCCACGATAGTTCAACCGCTTGCCAAGCCGAACCGCGTCCGCAGCCATGCGGTCGCGCAAGCCCGCGGGCAGGTTGGCGGCGGGCGCCTCTTCGATCACCTTCTGATGGCGACGCTGTAACGAGCATTCGCGCTCGAACAGGTGGATGACGTCGCCTTTGCCGTCGCCCGCGATCTGGATTTCGATATGCCGCCCGTGCGCGATCAGCTTTTCGACGATGAGGCCGGCAGAGCCGAACGAGTTCCTGGCTTCGCGCATGGCCGACTCGATTTCATCAGCGATGCCATCGAAGGATGTGACGACGCGCATGCCCTTGCCGCCGCCGCCGGCCGCGGCTTTCAACATCACCGGCAGGCCGATCTCGCGGACGATGCGTTCGACCTCAGCCTTGTCCTCGCTCGGCGCGGTGCTGCCCGGAATGATCGGAACGCCGGCGGCCTGGGCTTCCTGTTTGGCGAGCGCCTTGTCGCCGAGGCGCTCGATCACGTCTGACGTCGGACCGATGAACACGAGCCCGGCGGCCTCGACCGCGCGGGCGAAGGCCGGGTTCTCCGCCAGAAAGCCGAACCCGGGATGGATCGCCTGCGCGCCCGTCATTCTCGCGGCTTCGATGACGGTATCGATGCGCAGATAGCTTTCGGATGCGGGCGCGCCACCGATCGCGATGGATTCCCCGATCGCCTTCACATGAAGCGCATCGGCATCGGCCGATGAGTGCACGCCGGCGACGGCAACGCCGAGACGGCGGCAGGTGCGGGCGATCCGGCAGGCGATTTCGCCGCGATTGGCGATGAGGATTTTATCGAACACGCGAAGAGTCCTTTGCCGTCACATCCGCAGCACGCCGAAATGGGTCGGCTGCGCGGGGAGGCGGCCGGCGAGATCGAGCAGGAGCGCCATCGTCTGCCGCGTCTCCAGCGGATCGATCACCATGTCGCACCAGGTGTTGCGGGCGAAGTTGTAGGCGCTCGCGAAGTCCTCGAAGTGCTGGCGCACCGGCGCGCGATAAGCCTCGCGCTCCTCTTCGGTCCAACTTGTGCCGTCACGCTTGTGCGCTTCGTCCTTCACCATGGCGAGCGTGTTGGCGGCCTGATCCGGCCCCATGATCGCCGAGCGTCCGTTCGGCCACATCATCATCGCGTTGGCCCTCATAGGCCGGCCGCACATCGACATGTAGCCGGCGCCGTAGGAATTGCCGATGATCAGCGTGTATTTCGGCACGTCGGCGCTGGCCATTGCCGTGATCATCTTGGCGCCGTCCTTGGAGATGCCGCCTTCCTCGGCGGCGCGGCCCACCATGAAGCCGGTGACGTCGGCCATGAACAAGAGCGGGATGTCGCGCTTGCAGCACAGGTCGATGAAGTGCGTCGCCTTCAGCGCCGACTCCGAGAACAGCACGCCGTTGTTGCAGATGATGCCGATCTCGAAGCCCATGATGCGGGCGAAGCCGGTGATCAGTGTGTCGCCATAGAGCGGCTTGAATTCGTGGAATTCACTGTCATCGACGAGACGCGCCACGATCTCGCGATTGTTGGTCGGGACGCGCGGATCGGCGCTGATCAGGCCGTAGATGTCGGCGGGATCGTAGCGCGGCGCGCGCGGCTGCGCGATGTCCCAGCGCTGGGTCGGAATGTCGCCGAGGTTGGCGACGATGTCGCGGGTGATGGCGATGGCGTGGCTGTCATTCTCCGCCAGATGATCGGTGACGCCGCTGATGCGGCTGTGCATCTCGCCGCCACCGAGTTCCTCGACGCCGACTTCCTCTTTGGTCGCGGCATAGACCAGTTGCGGACCGCCGAGGAACATGGCGCCCTGATTGCGGACGATGACCGTCTCGTCGCACAGCGCCGGCATGTAGGCGCCGCCGGCGGTGGAAGGGCCGTGCACGACAGCGATCTGCGGTATGCCTTCGCCGGACATGCGAACCTGGTTGTAGAAGATCGAGCCGAACTGGCCTTCGTCGGGGAAGATATTGGGCTGGTCGGGCAGGTTGGCGCCGCCGGATTGCACCAGCGTGACGCAGGGCAGACGATGCTGCCAGGCGAAGCGTTGCGCGCGCACATGCTTCTTGCAGGTGATGCCGTAGTAGGTGCCGCCTTTCACCGTCGCGTCGTTGGCGATCACCATGCAGGGTCGGCCGGACACGATGCCGACGCCGGTAATGATGCTGCCGCCGGGAGGAACGCCTTCATAAAGACCTTCGCCGGCCAATTGGCAGAACTCGAGGAACGGCGAGCCGGGGTCGAGCAGCGCGGTGATCCGCTCGCGCGGCAGCAATTGCTTGCGCTCCTTGTGCAGCCTGCGTGCCCGCTCCGGGCCGCCGAGCACCGCGGCGGCGCGGCGCTTGTGCAGGTCGGCGATCCGCGCGTCGTAGACTTGACGGTTGCGGCGATATTCGTCGCTCCCGGTGGAGATGTCGGATTTCAGAATGGCCATGCGGGACGGTCCTAGTAACTGCGCGGCAAGCCCATCACGCGCTCGCCGATGTAATTGAGCAGCATCTCGCGATTCAGCGGCGCGGTCTTGAGCAGCCGGACCAGCGGGTAGATGTCGAAGATGCCATATTCCCTCGTGAAGCCGTTGCCGCCGTGGCACTGCAGCGCGACGTCAACGGCCTTGGTGCCGGCGTCGGCCGCCGCCAGCTTGGCCATGTTGGCGAACTCGCCGGCTTCGCGGCCCTGATCGAACACCCATGCCGCCTTCAGCGTCATCAGCGACGCCAGTTCGATGTCGGTATAGGCGCTGGCCAGCGGGTGCTGCAGGCCCTGATAGGAGCCGATCGGCGCGTTGTTGAAGACCTTGCGCTCGCTGGCATACGCGACCGCGCGATTGAGCGCGAAACGGCCGAGCCCGCAGCAGATCGAGCCGACCAGGATGCGTTCCGGGTTGAGACTCTTGAACAGGATTTCGAAGCCGCGATCGATCTCGCCAACAATGTCCTCGGGGCCGAGATCGACATCGTCGAAGAACAGTTGCCATTGGGTTTCGGGAGCGGGGATACTGACCGGGATGTATTGCTTGGTGACGCCTTTCGCCTTGAGGTCGACCACGAACAGCGTGAAGCCATCGGTCTTCCGCGTCACCTCGGCATGCGGGATCGTGCGGGTGACCACCAGCGCGTAATCGGAGCCATCGGCATCGGTGATAAACGTCTTCTGGCCATTGAGAGAAAAGCGATTGCCGTTGCGTCTCGCCAGCGTGATGATGCGCATGGAATTGGTGCCGGCGTCCGGTTCGGTGATGGCGAAACAGAAGCGGGTCCTGCCGGCGCAGGCATCGGGCAGATAGCGTCGTTTCTGCTGCTCGCTGCCGTATTTGGCGATGAAGCCGAGGCTCATGGTCGCCCCGACCACGAGATTGAGCAGCGGAATGCCATTGTTGGACATCCCTTCGAGAAACAGGTGCATCTCGGTCATGCCCTGACCGGCGCCGCCGTATTGCTCCGGCACCATCATGCCGACGAAGCCGTCGTCCGCCACGCGACGATAGAGCGCTTCGGGAAACTCGCGCTTGTCGGCGCATTCCATCCAGTATCTGCGATCGTACTGCTTGGCGACCGAATTGCCGTAATCGAGGATCTGTTGCTGCTCATGCGTCAGGTCGAAATTCATCCAAAAAAACCCTTTTGCGCGTCCCTTGCCGTCAAACTCCCGCAAGCCGTCGCCATCCTCACATCCTGTCCCGGCGTCTGCCATCTTCGGGCAGAAGAAACCGAATTGCAATCTGACGACCTTAAAAATCTAACATTTGTTAGAAAACGACCTGAAGCTTTTTCAAGCTGGAGCGCCGGCATCGCGCACAGAACGTTGGCCCGCCCGAAGCTCGCGTGCAGCGAACGGCCTTAAAACACCAGCAAAGTGCTAGGCTTCTCTGATCCGGCCTTCCAGCTCGTGACGCTGGACCTTGCCGCTCGTCGAGCGGGGAAAGTCGGCGAATTCGATAAACCGGATTTCCTTGGGACACTTGTATCCGGCGAGATCACGCCGACACATCTCCAGCAGGTCTCGCTCCGAAACGCCGGAATCGCGCCGCGCCACGAAGGCGACCGGAACCTCGCCCCACTTGACGTCCGCGGCGCGGACCACGGCGGCCTCGGTGATGCGGGGATCGCTCATGAGGACGCGCTCGATCTCGGCCGGATAGACGTTTTCGCCGCCTGTCTTGATCATGTATTTGGCGCGATCGACGAAATCCAGCGTGCCGTCCGCATTGCGCCGGAAGACATCGCCCATGTGAAACCAGCCGCCGCGAAAATCGCGGGCGTTTGTCTCGTCGGCTTGCCAGTAACCCGAAAACAAGGTCGGTCCGCGGATTGCCAGTTCACCGGGAGTCCCCGGCGCGACCTCATTGTCGTCGGGATCGACGAGCTTCACCTCGCACAAGGCGCTTTGCTGCTTGGAGAGCCGCGTCGGTGTTTCACCGACGGGAATCAGGGCACGAGATGCCGGTGGCAGGCCGGTTTCAGTGGAGCCGAAGCTGTTGAGATAGGGGGCGCCGAGCAGGGTCGTTACCTCGGACAGGACATGCGGCGGGACGAGGTCGGCCATCGCCCCGCAGCAGACGATGCCTTTGACGGTTGTTCGATGCGAGCGAAGGCCGGCGACGAAAGCGTCGATCATGCCGGGAATCAGAACCAGCCAGCCGATGGCGTACCGTTCGATGGCCGACAGCATCGGCTCGATCTGAAAACCGTCCACGACAATGACGGTTCCGCCGCGCATCAGCGTCGCCAAGGCATGATCCGTCGAGGCCATGTGGAACAGCGGCGCCCAGGCGACAAACGCGTCGAGCGGCCGAATGCCGAGTTCGGAAGTGAAGGCCATGCTGCGCGCCACCATGGCACGATGCGAAATGATCGCGCCTTTCGGCAGGCCGGTGGTGCCGCTGGTATAGAGGATGACGAGGCCGTCCTCTGGTTCGGCTTTGTCGACTGGCGTCGCCGCATGGTGTTGTCGCAGCAACTGCTCGTAGGGCTCGCCAAGCAGGAGGGTGGTTCGCCCCGCGCTCGCGGGCTGGTCGAGGTTGCCGATCAGATCGGGTTCGGCAATCACCAGCTTTGGCGATACCAGATCGACGCAATAGGTGAGCTCACGTTTTGACAGTCGCCAATTCTGGCATGCGGTGATCACGCCGAGGTTTCCGGCCGCGAGTTCGATCTCGAGATACTCCGGCCTGTTGCGCGAGAGCAGGGCAAGGCGATCGCCGCGCTTCAGGCCAAGGCTTACGAGAGCCGACGTCAGCCGTTCGACGCGGTCCGTCAACTCGCCATAGGTGATCCGCCGATCCCGATATTCGATCGCGATGGACGATCTCTGGATCGAGGCGCGGGTGCGAAACAGCGCGCTGACCGTCGGTGTCGCACCGGCGGCTTTCGTCGGGGAATCTTCGGATTTGTCGGCCATGCTTCCACCCTGGCGATCGTTTCTTCCGGCGCCGTTCACGCGCCCGACTTGCGGCGCTTCGCCAAACAGTCTTAAATTCTAACATCTGTTCGAATAAATGTAAGGACCAATCGAGATGTCGGGACGCTACAATGCTTACACCAAGCTGAAGCTGGATTATCCCTCGAAACGTATCCTCCGGATCACTTTCGATCGACCGGAGACCTACAACTCGGTCGATGCGGAAACCCACACCCAGCTCACCCACATCTGGCGGGACATCAACGACGATCCCGATATCAACGCGGTGATCGTCACCGGCGCGGGCAAGGCTTTTTCCGCAGGCGGTGATTTCGAGTTGATCAAGAGTATCCTCGACAATCCGGTCGCGCGCATGTCGACCTGGAAGGAAGCAAAGGATCTCGTTTACAACGTCATCAACTGCAACAAGCCGATCATCTCGGCGATCAACGGTGTCGCGGTCGGAGCGGGTCTCGTCGTCGGCATCCTCGCGGATGTCTCGATTTGCGGCAAGTCGGCCCGGATCGTCGACGGGCATACGCGGCTCGGCGTCGCCGCGGGAGACGTCGCCTGCATCATATGGCCGCTGTTGTGCGGTCTCGCCAAGGCGAAATATTACCTGCTGACCTGCAAGCCGCTGTCGGGCGAGGAAGCAGAGCGGATCGGATTGGTGTCGCTGTGTGTCGAGGATGCCGATTTGCAGAAGATCGCGCTCGAAACCGCGGAGGATCTGGCGGGCGGCGCGCAAAGCGCGATCCGCTGGACCAAATATGCGCTGAACAACTGGCTGCGCGTCAACGGGCCGCTGTTCGATACCTCGACTGCGCTGGAGATGCTCGGCTTCACCGGCGTCGAAGCGCGCGAGGGGCTTGCCTCGCACCTCGAGAAGCGGAAGCCGAATTTTCCCCCGGAGTGCCCGGTCTGAGGTTTCGGAGCGGCGGTGCCCCGCTTGGGAGGGCGTCCCGCTCAGGAGTTTGCGATCTGCCGCCGCAGCTTTTCGACGGCATCCGGATTGGAGAGGGCGGAGAGGTCGCCCGGATCCCGGTTCTCGAACACCGCACGGAGCACCCGCCGCATGATCTTCATGTTGCGGGTGCGGGGGAGGTCATCCACGAACACGATGCGTTCGGGCCGATACGACGCTCCCATGCTCGTGACCATGGCGCCCGAAAGCTCTGTTGCGAGCTGAGACCCGACGTCCACGCCGGGCATGGGAACGCAGGCGCAGACGATGGCGGAGCCCTTCACCGGATGCGGAAGGCCGAAGATGGCGGCTTCGGAGACCTTCCCCGTGTCGATCAGGATGCCTTCAAGCTCCGCCGGCCCCGTGCGCTTTCCGGAAATCTTGATGGTGTCGTCGGAGCGACCGAGAATGTAGTAGAGGCCGTCCTCGCCACGCATGGCGAAGTCGCCGTGAACCCACAGGTTCGGCAGTGTGTTCCAGTAGCTTTCAATGTAGCGCTCGTCGGCCTGCCAGAGGCTTTTGGTAAGCCCGATCGACGAATGACGCAGCACCAATTCGCCGACTGCGCCGGGCGGCAGGGTGTTGCCGTCATTGTCGACGATGTCGGCGCCGACCCCAAGGGCCGGGCGCGCAAACGACCCCGGGTTCATCGGATGGTTCGGTGTGCCGATCAGGATGCAGCCGCCGACCTCGGTGCCACCTGAAATATTGATGATCGGGATTCGAGACTTGCAGACATGGGTGAAGAACCACAGCCATGGCGCCGCCGTCCAGGCCTCGCCGCCCGACGTCGTGATCCGAAGCGTGGAGAGATCGTGACGCTCGACCTCTTCGGCGCCGTAGCGCATCAGGCTGCGGACGATGGTCGGGGAGACCCCGAGGTAACTGACTTTGTGATCGGCAATCAGCCGCCAGAAGCGCCCTTGGTCCGGATAATCGGGTGTGCCCTCCGCGATGAGCAGGCTCGCGCCTGCGAAACTCGGGATGCAGGCGCACATGGCGCCGACCATCCAGCCCATGTCGCTCATGAAGAAGAAACGGTCGGTTGATTTGAAATCGCCGCAGATAATGATGTCGCGCGTCACCATCGATCCGATGAAGCCGATATGGGTCCAGATGCAGCCCTTGGGCTCGCCGGTCGTGCCCGACGTATAGAGCAGGATGGCGGGATCCTCGGCCTGCATCTCGACGGTCGGCATGGAATCCTCCACGTCAACGACGACGTCTCGCCACCAATGGTCGCGGCCATCGCGCATCGGCGTTTCGATATCGAGGTTGCCGCGCTCGGCGACGATGACGTGCCGGACCGACGGAGCCTGCTCCAGCGCCGTGTCGAGCACGGACTTCAGCGGCGCGCCGACGCCGCGCCGCCAGGTGCCGTCGGCGGTGATGACCGCCTTGGCCTCGCCGTGATTCAGGCGCGAGCGGATCGGACTTGGACCGAACCCCGAAAACAGCGGCATCACGATCGCGCCGATCTTCAGGATGGCGAAGAAGGCGACGAACGTCTCGGGCAAATTCGGCATGTAGATCGCGACGACATCACCGCGGCCGACGCCGAGGCGGAGGAGAGCCTGCGCCAGGCGATCCGTCTCGGAATCAAGATCGCGATAGGTGAGGGAGCGCTGCTCGCGCCGGTCCTCGCCTTCCCAGACCAGGAACGTCTGATCCCAGACCGAGGTGCCGCGATGCCGGTCGATGCAGTTGAGGACAATATTGGTTGTTCCTCCGACACACCACCGGGCCCGCGGCTGCCCGCGCGACGTATCGAGCATCCGGTCGCAAGGTCGATAGAATCGCACGTCGCAAAACCTGAAGACCTCCTCCATGAGCCAGGCCGGATCAGCCTCGGCCTGTCGCGCCAGGCTGTCGTAGTCAGGGTGCCCCGTCGCTCGCAGGAACGCGGTAAGATTGCTGTTGGCCACCAGATCGGCAGGAGGCGTCCAGATGTATGAGGTGCCGTCTGTCATCGCCATCCACGGTTGCTGAGCGTACCTCAAAGCTAGTCCCGCGCGATCGGCGGCGTCAACAGAATCTAACGGTTGTTCGAAAGTAGAAGCGGGCATGCGCCTGTGTTAGTATTTTGTTCGGCTCGATTGTTCCACGACGAGTGCTCCAGCATGATTCCAGACGATTCTCTCGATAAATTCCTGTCGCCGACCTCCTATATCGATAGCGATTCATCCGAAGTGCGCGGCTTCGTCGGCAGCGTTCTCGGGAATGCTGAAGGGCTGTCCGACAAGGAGAAAGCCATTCGCCTGTTCGACGCCGTGCGGGACCGGATCAAGTACGATCCTTTTCATATTGGGGTGTCCGAGGATGACTATCGCGCCAGCCGCATTGCCACGAAGGCCGCCAACTGGTGCGTTCCCAAGGCCATCCTGCTGACGGCAGCGCTGCGCGCGGCCGGAATGCCGGCGGCGGTTGGTTTTGCCGACGTCAGGAATCACCTGAATACGCCGAAGCTCGCCGATCTCATGGGAACCGATCTTTTCATCTACCATGGCTATGCCGCGCTCTGGCTGGACGGACGCCCGTTCAAGGTCACGCCCGCATTCAATACGGAACTGTGCGAGCGGTTTGGCGTGAAGCAGTTGATCTTCGACGGCGAGAGCGATGCGCTGTTCCACGAATTCGATACGCACAATCACCGCCACATGGAGTACGTCAACGACCGCGGCTGGTTCGCCGACCCGCCGATCGCGGCGCTTCTGAAAGACTTTCGCGTGACCTATCCGAAACTCGTGGCGATGAATGGCAGCCGCCAAGAGGTCGATGACGCGATGTTCCGTCCGACATCCTGAGCACAACCGGCGGTCATTGCTGCGATTGAGTCTTGGCGTATTGAACCGCGATGCGACCGACTTTCTCGCGCGCGATGACCAGCTTTTGAATTTGAGCCGTCCCGTCGCCGATCTGGAGGCCCATCACGTCGAGATAACGCTGATGGAATGGAAGGTCGGTGGTGTAGCCGTAGTGCCCGTGCGTGAGCAGGCATTGGTGAATGATCTCGCACGTCGTTTTCGGGATGTACCACTTGCACATCGCAGCTTCCGCAGTATGGGCCAGCCCGCAGTCGCGGAGCGACAGGGTGTAGTAGCAGAGCTGTCGCATCATGGTGAGTTGGGTCTCGGCCTCGGCCAACGGGAAGCTCACGCCCTGGTATTGCGCGATCGGCCGTCCAAACGCAGTCCGTTGGCTTGTGTACGCCCAGGTTTCGTCAAGCGAGGCTTGCGCGGGGCCGATGCATTCGAGGCCGATCAGCGCGCGGCTGTAGTCGAACCCCGCCATGATCTTGGAAAAGCCCTTGTTCTCCTCCGCCATCAGGCATTCGGCCGGAACGAAGACGTCGTCGAGAAAAATCGAGCCGCGTCCGACCGGCTTGGTGCCGATATCGTCGAAATGGGTTCGCGTAACGCCGCGCTGGTTCATATCGACAAGGAAGGCGCTGACTCCGCGCGCGCCATCCTCGACTTTTCCGGTCCGCGCGAAAATGACGGCGGCCTCGCACTGGTCCGACAGGCTGATCGATGTTTTTTCGCCGTTGAGGCGGTAGCCGTTTCCTGTTTTTTCCGCGCGAAGGATCAGATTTGCGGCATCCGAACCGCCGCGGGGTTCGGTCAGGCCGAGGCCGACGAGGGCGTCTCCGCGCGTGATCCTGGGAAGCCACTCCTGCGCGACGTCGGCAGACGCATATTGGGCGATCATGCCGCCGACGAGCGATGCAAGCAGGGGAGCGTAGCTGGCATTGAAATCAGCGTAGGCGATCTGTTCGATGATGACTCCGGCGGTGAGGCTGTTGACGCCGAGGCCGCCATATTGCTCGGGCAGGTCGGGGCCGATCAGGCCCAGGGATCCCATTTCCTTCAGGATCGAGCGATCGAGATGATGACCGGTCGCCCGCTTCAGGTAGTGCGGCGCGAGCTTCTCTTTCGCAAATCGGGCGGCGGTCTCGCGAAAGGCTTCCTGCTGCTCGCTGAGCGCATAGTCCATGCCTGCTTCCCTGCGAAAGATTCCTGATTTATTCGAACTATTCTAACAATTGTTAGAAACGAAGCAATGTCAGTGAGAGGGCCGCGCATGACGCCCGATACGATGCGAGCTGTCGAGAAGGGCGACCGAGCCGCGCAGGCACTTTAGTCATGGTTCGGCTTGCCGTCGCCGCGGGTGCGCGTCGCGAATTTGATGGCATCGATCATCTGGCGCGCGTCGTGCGCCAGATGCAGCGTCTCCCCGCCGTCGATGTACCATTCTTCGCCGGTGACGAATTTTCCAAGCGGAGAACTCAGGAAAATGATGGCGGCGGCGACGTCTTCGACGTCTCCCATTCGCCCCAGAACGTTCCTGTTCAGCTTGAGCCACTGTTCGGGGGCGATCGGATAATGGCCCATGCCTTCGGTCTTGACGGTGCCCGGAGCCACGCAGTTCAGCCGGATGCCGAACTCGGCCCATTCAAAGGCCAGCGTCTTCATCATGCCGAGAACGCCGCCGCGCGCCGCGGCCGTATGCACAAAGCCGCTCAGGCCGGAGCGAATGCAAGCAGTCACGAAAACGATCGAGCCGCCATTGCCGAACATGAAGTGATCGGCGACGGCCTTGGTCATTTGCCACGATCCGATCAGGTTATTGCGGATCACGGCCTCGAACCCCTTGTTGTTGAGGTCGCGTGCCGGGCTAACGAACTGGCCGCCGGCATTGTTGACGAGAATATGCAACCCGCCGAACGTTTGCCGGATGCGCTGCATCGTCGCTTCGATCCCCTCGGGATCGCGGATGTCGGCCGAAATCGCCAGCGCTTCGCCGCCGGAGTCGCGAATCTCTTTGGCGCAGGATTCGATGGGTTCGCTGCGCCGTCCAAGGACGACCACGCGCGCACCGCATTGCGCCATTTCCAGCGCAGTCGCGCGGCCCATTCCCGTACCTCCGCCGGTCACGAGCGCGACCTGATCCTTTAAGAGATCGGGGGCAAAGCGCATTTTCGACATTTGAGGCATGGTCGGATTTCCAGTTGAACGGGCGCGGTCATTCTAACAGATGTTAGATTTCCGGAAAGGCCGCCGGAGACTCGCTTCGAACTGGTTATTTCGATCGTGAATGCTAAAGTAGCGCGTATCGAACATCCGACTGTTAGAGTGGCCGATGACTGCGCAAACTGACGGCACGCCGACCGGCTCGATTTATTTTGGGGAGGAGCACGAACTGCTTCGGACGCAGGTCCGGCGCTTCGTGGAAGAGGAGATCAAGCCCCATGGTTTGAAGTGGGAGCAGGACGGCATGGTGCCGCGCGACGTGTTGCGGCGCATGGGCGAACTCGGCTTTTTCGGAATCCGCTACGCGGCCGAGTACGGCGGCTCCGGGATGGATACGCTGGCGACCGTCGTGCTTGCGGAAGAGTTGGGGCGGTCGACATTCTCGGGCGTCGCCATCACGGCGTTGGTTCACACCGATATGGCGTCGGTTCATATCTACAATTCCGATTCTCGGGATCTCAAGCAGCGTTTCATGCCGGACGTGATCGCCGGTCGCAAAATCGTTGCCGTGGGCGTGACGGAGCCCGGCGCGGGATCTGACGTCAAGAGCATTCGGACAACCGCGCGTCGCGACAGCGACAGCTATGTTCTCAACGGCAGCAAGCTGTTCATCACGAATGGCGTGCATGCCGATCTCTATTGCATCGCGGCGGTCACCAATCCTGATGCGCGACCGTCGCAGCGGCTGTCGATGATTCTCGTCGAGAAGGGAACGCCGGGCTTTCGCGTTGGCCGCGAACTCGACAAGCAGGGCTGGCGGTCTTCCGACACGGCCGAACTGGTGTTCGAGGATTGCCGCGTCCCCGCGACGAGCCTGCTGGGGGAAGAGGGACGTGGCTTCTACGCCATCATGCGTAACTTCCAGAACGAGCGGATCGTCATTGGCGCGATGGCCATGGGAGAAGCGCAGGCCGCGATCGAACTGACGCTGGATTGGGTTACGCAGCGTCAGGCTTTCGGCGAACCGCTATGGGCCAAGCAGACCATTCGGCAGCGGATGGCGATGCTGGCCGCGAAAGTCGAGGCCGGCCGCCAACTGGTCTATCACGCGGCATGGCTCGCCTCGCGCGGGGTCGATGCCACCAAGGAAGTCTCGATGGTGAAGGCCTATTGCGGCGAGCTTGTCAACGAAGTGATGTATCACTGTCTCCAGTTCCATGGAGGTATGGGATACATGCGTGAAAGTACGATCGAGCGCATGTCGCGCGATGCGCGGGTCCAGAACATCGGTGGCGGTGCGACGGAAGTGATGCTGGAAGAGGTCGCCAAGCGCATGACCGGTGCTTGACGGATTTGCCTGCTGTTTCTCCGGAGCAGGCGTGGCCGCAACTACCTTCTCGCAACGCCGTCGAAAATCAGCAGCTCCGTGCGCCGCGCGAGTTTGCGCACGTCCTCCTTCCTGCTGAAGCTGAACCATTCGACGGTCCAGTTGAGCGATCCCAGCACGAATATACGGAGCGGAACGATTTCGATGTCGGCGCGGATCTCGCCGGCCCGCCGGGCATCGAGAAACAGCCGATCCCAATATTTGGCGTAGGCGCGGCGCAGCGGCCGATGCCGTTTTTTGAGATGTTCGGGAAGCTGCCCATAGATACGGATGTTCGCGGAGGTGAAGTCGCTCGCTTCCAGCAAGCCTGCCAGATGCGTTTCAATGGCGAGACCGATCCGCCGGCGGTGCGAGACGTCGCCGGCCCTTTTCAAAGCCGCCTTGACGGCTTCGAAAATTCCGTGAAGGCCACGGTCGAGAACTTCGTCGAGGATCGCTTCCTTCGAATCGAAATAATAATAAATGCTGCCGGCCTTGATTTTGGCCATGCCGGCGATTTGGCGTAGCGTCGTGGCGGAATAACCCTGCTGCCGAAAGAGCTTCGCGGCCGCCTCGAGGATGGTGTCGCGGGATTTCTCGGATTTTGAGACCGGTGTGCCGTTCGTTGCTGTCGCGCCGATATCATCTTCGCTGGCGGACGACTTGCGGATTTTTCGGCGTATCGGCAAGGGCGATCGGGCTCGCGCTGCTACTTTTCGCTTTCGATACGCGGATCCTGTGGCTATTAGCGTACGCCGCGTCGGGTGGGTGCTCAAAATACCTCGGTCTCGTCAATAAGAGCGGCAAGGATAGTTTGTCGGATCGAATCTAGGCGAAAATTCCGCTGTGCGCTACTGTCCGATCAATCCGCGACGCCGGGCGTTGATCCCGGTAGAGCCACCTGCAGAAAATAGGAACTGGTCCATGGCATCGGAGTCGTCAATAGTGACCGCGCAAGCGATGCTTCCGGACGATGGAACGTCCGGCGCGCTGGTGGGGCGCGTCTGGCTGCCGGAAGTTGCGGGGCCCGCCGTCGTCGCCGTCAGGAGCGACGGGGTTTTCGATGTCACCGCGCGCGTCCCGACGGTGAGCGCACTGTGCGATGTCGACGATCCGGCGGACGCGTTGAGGCAGACTGAAGGCAGGCGGATCGGCGATCTCGCAGCGATTGTCGCGAACACGCCGCCCGATCGTCGTGACGCGACGAAGCCATGGCTGCTGGCGCCGCTCGATCTTCAGGTGCTGAAGGCCGCCGGCGTCACCTTCGCAATTTCGATGCTGGAGCGGGTGATCGAGGAGCGGGCGCGCGGGAATCCCGCATCCGCCGAGGCGATCCGCAAGGAGGTGGTGCGGCTGGTGGGCGACGACCTGTCCCGGTTGAAGCCGGGATCGGCCGAGGCGATGCGGCTCAAGCAAGTGTTGGTCGAACAGCAGGCCTGGAGCCAATATCTCGAAGTCGGTATCGGTCCCGACGCGGAGGTGTTCACCAAGGCGCCGGTGCTGTCCGCCGTCGGCACCGGAATGGATGCCGGCCTGCATCCGAAGTCGACCTGGAATAATCCGGAGCCGGAGGTGGTGCTCGCTGTTTCAGGCCGCGGCCGCATCGTCGGCGCGACGCTCGGCAACGATGTCAACCTGCGCGACTTCGAAGGCCGTTCCGCCCTGCTGCTCTCCAAGGCCAAGGACAACAACGCATCCTGCGCGATCGGCCCGCTGCTGCGCCTTTTCGACAGGAGTTTCTCGCTCGATGACGTGCGCAAGATGCACGTCGATTTAACGGTGCGAGGGGAGGACGGCTTCGAGCTCAGCGGTCGTTCGTCGATCGCGCAGATCAGCCGCGACCCCGCCGACCTCGTCGCGCAGACGATCGGGCCGGTGCATCAATATCCCGATGGCTTCGCGCTGTTCCTCGGCACCATGTTCGCGCCGGTGAAGGACAGGGATGTGCCGGGGCAAGGCTTCACCCACAAACCCGGCGACATCGTCACGATCGCAGCGCCGCAACTCGGTCGGCTCGTCAATCGCATGCGTCCGAGCGACGAATGCGAGCCGTGGACGTTCGGCATCTCGGCGCTCATGAAAAACCTGGCGGCGCGCAAGGTGCTTTGATCCGGAGACCGCGGATGCCAATCCCGGCGGAGAGGCTTCAAAACAGGCTGAGTTGCTGTGCCGGCCTGCGTTTCCGCCCGGCCGCGCCATCGCTGATCGTCAGGTCCGCCGCGATCTCCTTGAGGAACGGCGAAGGCGGCGGCGCGCGCACCGCGCCGCGCCAGAACCGCTCGGCCGCGCGCGTCAGGAACAGCCTGTCCTTGGCGCGGGTCATGGCGACGTAGAACAGCCGCCGTTCCTCGGCCGCCGCTTGGTCGTCGTCCGGTGTCGCCGCGTCGTCCCACGAAAACGGCACCAGCCCGGCCTCGAGCCCGACGACGAACACGACCGGAAACTCCAGCCCCTTGGCCGCGTGCATGGTCGCGAGCAGGACACGGTCGGCGCGCGCGTCGCGGAAATCGGCCTCGGTGGACAGCGCCACCGCCTCCGCGAACCGGGCCGGATCGCCAGCGACCGAATCCGATGCGGCGAGCGCAGTGAGCCAGCCGCGGGCCTCGGCCAGCGCGGCCGCGTCGGCTTTCTCCGCCCTGCGGGCGTTCTCCGCCGCTTGCCCGATGCGCGCGGGAAGGTTCATTTCCTCCGGTGTGTCCAGCCCATCAAGGATCGCCGTCACGCCGGGATGGCCGGCGATGGGAGCGGGCGAGCTTTTCATGAACGGAATGCCGGTGCGGTCGAAGGCGGCCCGCAGCGCCGCCGCCTGCGCGTCGGTGCGATAGAGCACGGCGCAATCGGCGAAGCCGAGCGGCCGGCCGCCGCCGGCATCGGCGCCGTTGCGGTTGGCCGCGAGGAGATCGTGTCCGCCGAGCAGGCTTTCGATGGTGGCTGCAACGAAGTCCGCTTCCGCCGCCTCGTCCGCCGCCGCATGGGTCACGATCGGCTGGCCCATCGGACGGCTGATGTCCGCGGATGCTGCGCCGATGAAGCCCGCCGCCGCCGTCACGATGGTGCCGGTCGAGCGGTAGTTGCGCGTGAGCCTCAAGGTGCGGGCGGAAGGGAAATCCCGCTGGAAGCGGGCAAAGCAGGCGGCATCGGCGCCGCGAAAGCCGTAGATCGCCTGATCGGGATCGCCGATCACGCAGAGCCGGCCGCCGTCGCCGGCGATCAGCCGCAACAGGCGGTATTGCTGCTCGTCCACGTCCTGAAACTCGTCGGCGACGACGTGCGGGAAGCGCGCCTGCCACGCGGCGGCGACCGTCGCGTCCGTCTCCAGAAGATCGGCCGACAGCACCACGAGGTCGTCGAAGTCGACGAAGCCCCGCGCGCGGCCGAGCCGGTCGAGCACGGCGCGCGCGTGTGCCGCCTCGTCCGAGCCGCTCGCGCCGGTGCGCTTGAGCACCGAGACGGCCCGGAGCAGGCGGGCGGCGCGCGTCTCGCTGACGCCCATCGCTTCGGCCAGCGCCGCCGTGCGCTCCGCTTCACCAGCGACGCGAACGTCCGCGCCGAGACCGCCGCGGCCGGCATGCGCCCGCAGGATCGCAAGGCCCAGCGAGTGGAAGCTGTGCACCGCCACCTCCCGCGCCTCCGCGCCGAGCAGTCCGGCGAGCCGTGTCCGCAGTTCCTCGGTCGCCTTGCGGGTGAAGGTGATGGCAAGGCACGCTCCCGCCGCCACGCCACGCTCGCGCATCAGATGGGCGATTCGGTGGGTGAGCATGCGTGTCTTGCCGGATCCGGGCCCGGCAATCACCATCAGCGGTCCGTCGACGGCTTCCGCGGCGCGTGCCTGATCAGGGTCGAGACCGGCGAGAACGCCGCTGCGTTCCGAGGGCTGCATCGCGGGGGCTTCAGGGGGCGCCGGTTCGTCTACCGGGGTCTCTTTCGCCTTGGGTTTCGCCCGGCGTGCGCGGCTGGACAGCGGCGCGTCGAACAGCATCCGGTTTCCGGCGAGGCGGTCGATCTCGCTGTCCTCGAACAGACGGATGACGCCATATTCGCCGTCATAGCCGGCCTGACGGATGACCGCGCCGGAACGCAGCCGCGTCACCGCCTCGCCGAGCAGCGGATGGACCTTCGCCACATCCTCGACGGCCAGCTCTTCCAGCAAGGCAAGCTCTGGCCCGAGCACGGCGATCGTGCGGTCATAGGTGTGGGACACGGCTTTCGAGGCGACGCCGCTGCCGACGATCTCCGAGAGGATCTCGGGCAGGGGCACCAAGCTCGTCACCGCGCCCGCCGTCGCCGGCGGCACGGCCTCGGCCTCGCTGCGGTCCGCGAGCGCCTCGATGCGATGGGCTACGCCCACAGTGACGGGCCGCCCGCAGACCGGGCAACGGCCGCCGAGCGCGAGCGTTTCCTTGGGGTCGAGCCGCACGCCGCAGGCGCGGTGTCCGTCCAGATGGTACTTGCCCTCTTCGGGGAAGAACTCGACCGTGCCGACATAGCCGTCGCCGGTCTCGAGCGCGCGGCGGATGGAAAAATAGTCGGGCTCGCAGGAAAAGCGCGTCGCCTCGCGACCGAGCTTGCCGGGCGAATGGGCGTCCGAATTGGAGGTGAGACGGAAGCGGTCGAGCGCGGAGAGGCGCCAGTTCATGGCCGGATCGGACGACAGCCCAGTCTCCACCGCGAAGATGTGCCCGGCGAGGTCGCCGTAGCATTCCTCGATGGAGTCGAAGCCAGATTGCGAGCCGAGCGCCGCGAACCATGGCGTCCAGATGTGGGCGGGGACGAGATAGGACTCCGGCCCGGATTGCAGCGTGATCTCCAGCAGGTCGCGCGAGTCGAGCCCGAGGATCGGGCGTCCGTCGGAAGCGATGTTGCCGATGCGGCCCAGCGCCGCCGCCAGCCGGTTCGCGGCGTCGAGATCGGCCGCATAGATCAGGTGATGGATTTTTCGGGTCTTCTCGCCCTTCTTGTAGATGGTCGAGATCTCGGTGGACAGCATGAAGGAGACCGGCCGCCGGCAGGCCGGCGGCAGGGTCTCCAGGAGCGCCGTCTCGATGTCGGGCCGCAGGCGGAAGAGTCCGTTGCCTTCGGCCACCAGCTTGTCCTTGATTTCGGCGAGCCAGGCCGGATGCACGCAGTCGCCGGTGCCGACCACCCGCACGCCCTTGCGCGCCGCCCACCAGAACAGGTGCTCGAGATCGAGATCCCGGCTCGTGGCGCGGGAATATTTCGAGTGGATGTGCAGGTCGGCGTGGAAGGTCATGATGCGGCGCCATTCGTCTTGCGGACGGAATGCGAAGATTCTTCAATCCCTTGATAGCATGCGGCAACAGGGACGGCTCCCAAGGAAAGCGTGCAAATCACAGCATTCAAAGTAGCGCGGCAGCGGCACCGTCAGTCGGTTGATTTGGACCATATAATGGTCTAAATCTCTCAGAGAATTGGACCTCCAAATGGTCCGGAGAGGAGCAGGGTCATGCAGGTCCCCGTAACCGAGGCCAAGGGGCAGTTGACGGAACTGGTCCGGCGCGCCGAGGCGGGAGACGAAATCATCCTGACTCGGCACGGCCATGCCGCCGTGCGGCTGGTGCCGGTCAAGACCGCGCCTGACCGGAAATCCCGCCGGGCGCTGCTAGAGGCGGTGCGGGCATCTGCCGCCGCGAAGGCGACGGCTGGACCGAGCGCCGCGCGCAGCCAAGATTTTCTCTATGCCGATGACGGCCTGCCCGGATGATCGCCGTCGATACGTCCGCGCTGATGGCGATTGTCCTGAACGAAACTGAGGCGGATGCCTGCGCTGGGGCGCTTGAGGCTGAGGATCGCCTGTTGATCTCCGCCGCCACCGTGGCCGAGGCATTGATCGTTGCTGCGCGACGCAACGTTGGCGAAGAGATGGCCAGGTTGGTCGATGGGCTTGGCCTTGAGATCGTCAGCGTAACACCCGCATCGGCGCGGCGCGTCGCCGGGGTTTACGCGAAATGGGGGAAGGGCGTTCACCCCGCCTCGCTGAATTTCGGCGACTGCTTCGCCTACGAAGTGGCGAAGGAGCATGAATGCCGGTTGCTCCATGTGGGCGAAGATTTCACACGGACGGATGTCGAGGGCGTATTTTGAAGATCCATGGGGGCGGGGATTCGCGGCACACGTCGCGAGCGGGATGACAGCCTTATCTGGTATCGATCGCGCAGCACGCGCGGAATCGCTGCTATCTATTTGACGCGAACAACGCGGAAGCCGATGTTGCTTGCTGAGCTGTTGGGTGTATTCGAACTGCGAGCCGCGACTCGATAGCGGTTGCAATAAGATTCGTGGCAGAGAAACGAGCCGCCGCGCAGAGATCTGTACGGAGTGAGATCGGCAAAAAGCGGGTCCGACGACGCCGTCGCCCTGTGATACTGCGGAGAAAAATGGTCCTCGCACCATTCCCAGACATTGCCCGCGACATTATGGAGGCCGTATCCGTTCGGCTCAAACGCGTGCACGGGCGCCGTGCCGAAGTAACCGTCGTCGATTGTGTTGTGATCGGGAAAGACGCCCTGCCAGATATTGCAACGATGGTGGCCTGCAGGTTGCAGTTCATTGCCCCAGGCATAAATCGCCTGATCTAATCCGCCGCGCGCGGCCATTTCCCATTCCGCTTCGGTCGGCAGACGCGTCCCCGACCATTTGCAATAGGCCTGGGCATCGTTCCAGGAGACGTGCACAACGGGATGATCGAGCCGGTCGAGAACGGTGCTGGATGGTCCTTCGGGCTGCGCCCAGTAGGCATGCGGCACGGCCACCCACCACGGGGTTTCCCGCGCGCGGCCGGTGAGATCAGCGCGACTGGCTTGTGATAGCAGCCCGTCGAACACAAAACTCCAGCCGTATCGTTCGGCGTCGGTCGTATATCCAG
Organism: Nitrobacter sp.; assembly: GCA_035546855.1. Lineage (GTDB taxonomy): Bacteria > Pseudomonadota > Alphaproteobacteria > Rhizobiales > Xanthobacteraceae > Nitrobacter. The sequence continues at coordinate 44,181 of DASZVY010000034.1, forward strand.
TTGCACGAACGAAGTCGCCGAACTGAAGGTTGCTCACGGCATAGCAGGCGATGGCGAATGTCGAGACCGTAACCGCACGGATCGGGCCTTCGCCGTCGTCTGGAAAGCGCGTGTCATCCGAGCCCATCCGGAATGTGCCGCCGATTGGAGCACTCCATTTCCGCGGGATCGGAACAGGATTTGGCGAGATGGCGCGCAACGCGTCGCCGCCCGGTGCCGACGCCCTGCCGGCATGGCCTTGAGCGCAGCACTGAGGGCGGCCTTCAACCATCTGAGTTGTCGTACCTTCTCGCCGAGAGCGCTGATGTTGCCGGCTATTTTTGCTTCTCTTCTTCCCAGAATGCCGTGCCGCCTTCGGCCTTCATCAATTCCAGAATCTTCTCGCGCGGAATCACCCCGCAACGATCGGCCCAGCGCCGATAGTGCTCGGCCATGTCCCGAACGCGATCCGGATGCTGCGCGGCGAGATCGTGCATCTCGGTCCGGTCGGTTTCCATGTCGTAGAGCTCCCACGGACCGGGATACTTTCGCACCAGCTTCCATTTTCCGATCCGAACGGCGGCATTGCCTTCGTGCTCCCAAAACAGCGGCCCGCGTGCGCCGTAGGCTGACGCAAACGACGGCACGAGGCTTTCGCCTTCGCATGGCAGGATCGGATGACCGTCATATTCCCTGGGGTAGGGCGCGCCGGTGACGTCGAGAATGGTCGCCATGACGTCCGGCAACTGGCTTGGATTGTGCCGCAGGCCGCCTCGCTCGGAGATGCCCGCCGGCCAATGCACGATGAACGGCGTGGCGATGCCGCCTTCATGGACCCAGTGCTTGTAGAGCCGGAACGGCGTGTTCGACAGGTTCGCCCATGCCGTGCCGTAGCTCTGATAGGTGTCCTCGCCGCCCGGCATCAGCGACGGATCGTTGCCGAAGCGAACAGGTTTGCCCGCGCGCGTCTTTGCCTTGGCGATCATGAGCTGATCGACCAGTTCCCGCGCGGTGACGCCTTCCGGGATGTCTTCGGCGCAGGCCCCGTTGTCCGACAGGAAGATGATCAACGTATTGTCCATCTGACCGGTTTCCTCAAGGCTCTTGAGGATGCGCCCGATGCCCTGATCCATGCGGTCGATCTGCGCGGCATAGACTTCCATGCACCGCAGCGTCCATTCCCGGTGTTGCGCTTCGGTCCACGGCAGCTGGGTGGGATCGCGGTCGGTCAACTGCCAGTTGGGGTGGATGATCCCGTCGTCGACCAGCCGCTTGAGGCGCTGTTCGCGCAGGCGGTCCCAGCCGGCATCGAAGCGTCCCCGGTATTTTGCGATGTCCTCATCATGGGCATGCAGCGGCCAATGCGGCGCCGTATAGGCGACGTACTGGAAGAAAGGTGCGCCGGGATGGTTCTTTCTGTGCTGGCGGATATAGGCCACGGCCTGATCGCTGATCGCATCGGTATAGAAGAACGACGGATCATTCTCGGCTTCATGCTCGATGTTGTCGTTGCCGCGCGTCAGCGTATTCGGGTTGTAGAAGCTGCCCGCGCCGATGATGGTGCCGTAAAAATGATCGAACCCGCGCTGCAGCGGCCACGCGTCGGTGGGTTCGGTCAGGTTGCTCGCGATATGCCACTTGCCGCTCAGATATGTCGTGTAGTTCTTTTGCTTGAGGACCTCGGCGATCGTCACGCAGCTCTTGTTCAGATTGCCGGCGTAGCCTTCCGGGCCATTGCTGTAGGTCAGGATGCCGATGCCGGTCTGGTGCGGGTGCAGGCCGGTCAGCAGCGAGGCGCGCGACGGGCTGCAGCGCGCGGTGTTGTAGAACTGCGAGTAGCGCAGGCCGTTGGCCGCGAGCCGATCCAGATTCGGCGTTTCGATCTCGCCGCCGTAGCAGCCGATGTCCGAAAACCCCATGTCGTCGTTCAGGATCAGCAGGATGTTCGGACTGCTGGCTTTTGCACCGTTAGGCATGTTTCTGTCCTTGTTTATAACGTGCGTGGTGTCATGAGTGACGCGTCAGGCTGATGCTGAGGCGGAAATAGTTCGGCAGGTAGACCGCGCGCAAAAGCTCCAGCGCGCGCCCGTCTTCGCCAAAGGTGACGCGCTCGATGGAGAGCAGCGGCGCGCCGACCTTGACGCCGAGCAGCTTTGCGCTGTCCGCATCGGCGAGCTCCGCGCCGATGGTCTGCTTCGCATCCTTGATGCTGAAGCCGAACTCGTCCTCGAAGACGCGATACATGATGATCGAAATGAGGTCGCGCTTCTCCAGTTCGAGCCCGATGTCCGGCGGATAGAAAGCGTGCTCGATGGCGATCGGCGTTTCGTCCGCGAGGCGAACGCGCTTGAGCTGCCACACCGCTCGCTCCTGCAACTGGGCGCGAACTTGGGGGTCGTGCCGATTGGTCATTCCCCGCTGCAGGATTTTCGCGCCGGCCTTGTATCCGGCATCGCGAATGGTTTCGGAAAAGCCCATCAGGCGTCCGACCCAGTTTTCCGGCTGGTTCGACCGCAGGAAGGTGCCGCGCCCGCGGGAGCGGGCGAATATCCCTTCGTTGACGAGTGGCGCGATCGCATTGCGGATCGTGATGCGGCTGACGCCGAAGTGACGGCCGAGCTCGGCTTCCGTCATCAATCGTCCCGTCTCGTCGATGAGTTCGCCTTCGCGGACTTGCCGGCGGATCGCCTCGCGAATCTGGATATGCAGGGGCGATGATGTTTCCGTACCCGCATTGCCGTTGGCGAGCGCCGGTCTTTTTTTGCGCGCATTCACGGGCATGACGTCAGAGGCGCTTTCTTGTTGTCGGGTCGAACAGGTGAATATCTTGTGGGCGAGCCGTGACGCAGATCGTGTCGCCTTCGCGCGGCACGTCGTTATCGCCGACGCGCATCCGCATGGTGGTTCCGCCGCAGTTGAGATCGAGCACGGCCATATCCCCGAGGTCTTCGACCAGATCGACCCGCGCCTTCAGCCCATCGGGCGCCATCCGCAGTGCGCCAGGTCGTATGCCCGCGATCACTTCGCGTCCGTCGGGAAATTGGGTTGCCGTCTTGAGACGATGGCCGGCGACAAGGATGTCGCCGTTCGTGTAGTGGGCCGGAACGAGATTCATCGGCGGATTGCCGATGAATCCCGCAATATCGATGGAATTCGGCTGGGCAAAGACTTCCGCGGGTGTGCCGACCTGCTGGATTTCGCCGGCCATGAAGACGGCCATGCGATCGGCAAGCGTCATCGCTTCCTCCTGGTCGTGCGTGACGTAGACCGCCGTCACGCCCAGCGATCGTTGCAGCTTTTTCAGTTCGGCCCGGGTTTCGAGCCGGAGCTTGGCGTCGAGATTGGAGAGCGGCTCGTCGAGCAGAAACAGGCGCGCCCTGCGGACGATCGCGCGCGCAAGCGCGCAGCGCTGCTGCTGGCCTCCCGAAAGCTGGCCGGGCTTGCGGTTGAGCAGATGCTCGATTTTCACTTTTCGCGCGGCGTCCTGGACGGCCGGACCGATCGACGTCTTGGGCAGCCGGGCCATCTCGAGCGGAAACGCGATGTTCTCGGCAACGGTCATATGCGGATAGAGCGCGTAGCTCTGAAACACCATGGCAATGTCGCGATCACGGGCGTCTGTGGACGTCACGTCCTTATCGTCGATGAACACATGGCCCGCGGTCGGCGCATCGAGACCGGCAAGGATTCGCAGCGTCGTGCTCTTGCCGGAACCCGAGGGGCCGAGCAGCGCGAAGAATTCGCCGGGCTCGATATCGAAATTCACGCCCTTCAGCGCCGCGAATTCGCCGTGCATCTTGACGATATCGCGGAATTTGACCTGGCCACGGCCGATCATCGGCGTCCTCCACCCTTGACGGCACCGACCGTCAGTCCTTTGACGATTTGTTTTTGAGCCACAACGCCGAGCACGACCACTGGCAACATGGCAAGGACCGATACGGCCGCGAGCTTCGCCCACAGGGTTTGCTCGACGGACACGAAGTTGAACATCGCAACCGTCACCGGGCGCACCGTATTGCCGCTGAGCACGACGGCGAACAGAAATTCGTTCCACGCATTAAGAAACACGAACACGATAGTGACGGCAATGCCGCCGCGCACCTGCGGAATGATGATCCGCCACAGCGTGCGCAGCCGGCTTGCGCCGTCGAGATATGCGGCTTCCTCCATTTCGAACGGAACGTCTTCGAAATAGGACACCAGCAGCCAAATCGCGAAGGGCAGGGAGAATGACAGATAGATCAAGATAATGCCCTGATAGGTGTCGATCCAGCCGATGTTTCGCAGCACGAGAAAATAGGGAATGATGATGCCGACAGGCGGAAGCATCTGCGTCGTCAGCACGTAGAAGCCCGCAAATTTTTTGCCGTGGAAGCGCAGCCGCGCCAGTGCATATGCGGCCGGAATCGCCATCAGCATGGTCACGATGGTCGTGCCCACCGATATGATCATGCTCGAAACAAGGTTCGGAAGAATCGATCCGGAGCCGAACAGCACGTCCCGATAGGCGCCGAGCGTAGGCGAAAAGATGAGCTTCGGCGGATAGGCCAGCACATCGGAATCGGTCTTGAACGAGTTCAGGACGCTCCAGATAATCGGAAAGGCCCACGCCAGCAGAAGCACAGATGAAATGGCGAGCACGACGGCGGTATGGAGGCGTCTCCCGGTCATTTCGCCCTCCGCAGCGCAAACAGCACGCCCGAAATGATGATCGTGACGATGAGGAGGGCAACGGCGAGAGCGGCGCCGTAGCCGATGGAGAGCTCGGTAAAGGATTTTCGGTAGGCATAGAGATTGAGAATTTCAGTCGCGGTACCCGGACCACCCGCTGTGACGGTGAAGATCGCGGCGAATGCCGTGAGAGCCACCATCGTTCGCATGATCACGACCATGACGATGGCCGGGCGAAGCAGCGGCAGAGTGATGCGCCGGAAGCGCTGCCATGCGGTTGCGCGGTCGAGGCGGGCCGCCTCATAGATGTCCTCGGGCAGCGAGGCCAGTGAAGCAAGCAGCACCATGAAGGCGAAGGGCGTCCACTGCCAGGTGTGGATAGCGATTACCGAGACCATCGCGAGCGTGGGATCGCCGAGCCAGTTCTGGCTGCCGAGGCCGGCGTTGACGGCAAGGAAGTCGACGATGCCGAAATCGGGAGCGAGCATGAATGTCCGCCAGATCATGCCGACGACGGCCGGCGAAAGCACCACCGGTAGGATCGCGATCAGCCTGAACCAGCCCTGGCCGCGTTTCATGTCCATGACCAGAAGAGCCAGCGCCAATCCGATCGCGACCTGGAGCGCAACAGTCGCGCCGGTATAGACCAGACTGATCAGAAGCGACGACCAGAACCGTTCGTCGGTCAGCAGCACACGATAATTCTCGAATCCGACGAAGCCGTTCATGAACGGCATCGCGAGATTCATCCGGTACGTGCTGGTCCAGACCAGGAAGATCAACGGAAACGTCGTCGTGGCGAGCAGCGCGAGAAACGCCGGCGCAAGCAGGGCTGCCGCAAACCGGCGTTCACGTTGTGCCAGCGCGTGGCCGAAATCGGCGAAACCACCATGGCTTCCCGTTTCGGCCGGCGCGATTGCTGACGCAGCCATCGATCAGCCGCGCATCATCGGTTCGATGCGGCGCTGCGCTTCATCGAGGGCGGCCTTGACGGTCGCCTGACCTGATAGTGCGGACTGGATGGCGGTCGCCATGGTGTCGCCGATTGCCGGCCACTGCGGCACGCGCGGACGCCAATCGACGTCGGTGTCGTGTTGCAGCGCGTCCATGGTGGCTTCGACGAAATTGGGACCGAAGCCGTTCATCAGCTTGATGTAGTCGGGATCCTTCCAGATCGACGTGCGGTTGACGCCGGAGCGCTTGGTGGGGCCGGCGAAACGATGGGCTGTGCGGGCCTGGGTTTCAGCGCTCGCAGCCCACTGGATGAACAGCCAGGTCGCCTTCTTCTTCTTTTCGCTCAATGCCGCGTTGATCGGGAAGCCCCAGTTCCAGATCGAGGTGGTGCGTTTGCCGGACGGTCCCTTCGGCCAGCGGGCATAGGCTACCTTGCCGATGACTTTCGATTTTTGCGGATTGTTGATCACCGACGCCGACGAATGCGCGTCGATGTAGCTCGCGACCGTGCCCTGCGAGAATGCATCGGCGATGTCGGGCCAGTTCCAGTTTGCAGCGGCAGTCGGCGCGTACTTTTTCATGAGGTCGACATACCAGGCGAGTGCAGCTTCGGCTTCCGGACCATTGACCGTCAGCTTGCCGCCCTTCATCCAGTCGCCACCGAATTCGCGGAAGATCGACGGATAGATGTACATGTTCTGGCCGGCGCCGGCGAGGCCGCGCAGCGCCGCGCCCCAGATACGGTCGTTCGGCGCGTTCAGGGCCGCCGCGTTTGAAACGTACGCTTCGAGCGTGTCCGCAGGCTTCAGGCCTTTGGCGTCGTAGAGATCCTTGCGATAGACCTGAATGGTGACCTCGCCATCATAGGGCATGCCATAAAGCTTGCCGTTGATGCCGTTGGCGCTCCGCCACGCCGGAATGATGTCATCGAAATTGAACCACGCGGTATCCGTCAACGATTTGTCGTTCAGATACGCGTCGAGAGGTTCAACCCATTTGTTGGCGGCATAGAGCGCGTAATACATCGGATCGGCCGCATGGGTCGCGTAGGTGCCGGTCTTCGAGGTCAGATCGATGACGCTCTTCTGCCGAATCTGGGCGGGCGGAATTTTTTCAAACCGGACGTCGATTCCAGTCAGTTCCTTGAACTGGGGCGCCAGCGAAATAAGGTTCTCGAAATAGCTGGCCGGAATGACTGCGACCGTGATGGTCTCGCCTTTTGTCTGCTGCCAGTCGACCTTCGCGGACTTGTATGGCGTGAGATCGGCGTCATCGGCCCGGGCTCGGCGAAGAACCGCCGGGGCAAACGTTGCCAGGGCGGCTGCTGCCGTTCCTGTCTTGAGAAGCGTTCGTCGTGTCGGCGCAAATGACGTCATGCTCTGTCCTCCCAAATCCGGCTTGCTGCCGATTAGTTAGGACATTTACGCAAATGTTATAACAAGTCAATCTTGGACCGGGAATTCGAGCCGGCCGGGCGCAGGTGCGGTTCACCCGGCCGCTCTCGTCCAGGTGGGCGGCCCGTCGTCGTTTCGTTTTTCCTATCGGCGGCTTCGATCAATCGGAGTTAGCGGCTTTTTCCCGCTTCAACTAACGTTTGAGTGCCGCGGCTCGATCGGCAGTCACCTTTCTGATCGCGGCCGTGGATCGGCCTGCTTGTTACCAAAGAGATGACAATGACTGACAAAGTCTTCCAAGGAACGGTTGTTCTGCCCGATCGTATCCTCGAAAACGGTTATGTTCTGGTGGGTGACGGAATGGTGCAATCGGTCGGGTCGGGAGGGGGGCCCGCCGGCGAAAAGCACGGCGGCCCGGGATTTTTCGTGTTTCCCGGCGCGATCGACGCACAAACTCATAGCCGCAGCCAGCTTGGACAAGAGGATTTCATCTGGTCGACGCGCAGCGCCGCAGCGGGTGGTGTCACGACGATAGTGGACATGCCCTATGACGACAACTGCCTGATTGCGACGGCTGAGCGATTTCGCACCAAGGCGAAGGAAGCGGGGGCGCAGGCGCGCGTTGACTTCGCCCTTTATGCGACGATTGATCCTGAAGAGGGTGCGGCGCGGATCGATGAACTGGTCGATGCGGGCGCGGCGGCCTTCAAGTTCTCGACCTTCGGCACGCACCCGAAACGCTTTCCGCGGATTTCGCCGCACATGCTGTATGAAAGCTTCCGCGCCGTCGGAAGGCGTGGGCTGATCGCCGGTATTCACAACGAAAATGACGAGATGGTCCGCGCCTTTATGGCGGATGTCGAAGCCAAGGGCATCACCGATTACACGGCGCATGGACTTTCGCGGCCGCCGATTTCCGAGGCGCTGGCGACGGCCGAGGTGTACGAACTCGGTGCTGGCGCAGGTTGCCCAGTGCATATCGTTCACAGCTCGATCGGGCGCGGCTACGAACTCGCCGCGGCCTATCGCGCGCAGGGACATGGCGCGACGATCGAAGCCTGCGTTCATTATCTCACGCTCGATGAGGAAAACGACGTCCGCCGTCTTGGCGGCAAGGCCAAGATCAATCCGCCCCTGCGGTCGCGCCGCGAGGTTGAAGCGCTGTGGCATCATCTGGCCGCCGGCAATGTCACGATCGTCTCGACCGATCATGTGAGCTGGTCGGAAGACCGCAAGACTGACCCCAACATGCTGAAGAATTCGTCGGGCATTCCGGGCCTCGAAGCGTTGTATGCGCTGCTTGTGAAGGGACTGGACGAGCGCAAGCTGTCCCTCAGTCATGCCGCGCGCCTGCTTGCCCACAATCCCGCTGCACTGTTCCGGATCACACACGCCAAAGGCGCGCTGGAAGTTGGGCGCGATGCTGATATGGTGCTCATGCGGCGGGATCCCTATCGCTACAAGGCGGCGGCCAGCGGCAACAATTTCGTATCCTGGAGTCCGTATGACGGAATCGAACTGCCGTTCCGCGTCGTCGAAACCTATCTGCGCGGCGAATGCGTCGCAGCCGACGGGCGCGTGCTCGGCGAACCCGGGCAGGGCCGGTTTGTCAGCCCGCGCCGTGTTCAGTAGTCGCGCTTGGCGATCCGGCCGATGAAAACCAATCTTCCGCTCGATGGGAACCGCCTCTGGGCGGATGTGGTGGCACTCGCCGAGATCACCGATCCGGAGCGACCCTATACCCGGCGCTCGTTTACGCCATTGTTCCTCGAAGGCCGCGCGTGGCTTGCCCGGCGCTTTGCCGACGCGGGATTGACGACCCGGATCGATGCGGCCGGAAATCTGATCGGACGGCTCGAGGGCACCAATCCGGCGCTCGGCGTCATCGCAGTAGGATCGCACAGCGACACGGTCCCCTCAGGTGGCCGCTTCGATGGCATCGCCGGAGTTGCGACCGGGCTCGAGATCGTCCGTGCACTGCGTCAGTCAGGAACACGCCTCAATCACACTCTCGAGATCATCGATTTTCTTGCTGAGGAACCCAGCGAGTACGGTCTGTCCTGCGTCGGTAGCCGAGGCATGACCGGCTCGCTCGACAGCAAGATGCTCGATCTCACGGAGCCGGCAGGCGAAACCTTGCGCGAAGCGTTGCGACGCGTCGGCGGCGATCCCGGCCGGCTGGCCGAAGCCCGACGCACGGATATCCGGGCGTTCCTCGAGTTGCACATCGAGCAAGGCATCGTGCTGGAGTCGCGGTCGCTTGATGTCGGCATCGTTACGTCGATCGTGGGCATCCGCCGGATCGAGGTCGTCTTCCAGGGCGAGGCCGATCATGCCGGTACGACGCCGATTGATCTTCGTCATGATGCGCTTGTGGCGGCTGCCAACACGGTCGGGGCCGTCCGCCGTCTCGCCGAGCAACTCGCTGGTGAAACGGAGGATTACTTCGTCGCGACCGTCGGCATCCTGGCCGTTGAACCCTCGGCGTCCAACATTGTACCGGGCCGGTGCCGCCTGATCATCGACGCACGAACAACGAATCCAGTTCTGACGAAGCGCTTCGTGGAGTCCATCGATCGCGAAAGTACGGCACACGCAGCTACGGCGCGTGTGAATAGAACTTCGTTCGAGACCCTGTCGGATGGACCGCCGGTCGCCTGCGATCCGGATTTGCGCGCGGCGCTACGGCAGGGCGCGCGCGATCTGGGTCTTGCCGAAATGGACTTGCCAAGCGGCGCCGGCCACGATGCCGCGTTCATGAGCCGCATCTGCAAATCTGCCATGGTGTTCGTGCCCTGCCGCAAAGGCAAGAGTCACGCTCCCGAAGAATGGGCGGGCAGGGAAGCGATCGCCGCCGGTGCTGCAGTCATCTATCAGGCGGTCAGGGCGTTCGATCGATCGCCATCGCAAGAAGCGCGCTAGATAATCCTTCCCAGGGCGACAGTTGTCCGAAACGTCAGTTTGCGTGGCGAGGCTCGGCCAATTTCCTTCGCAGTGAATTGACAAGCCCTCGCTCGGCTTCGCTCAACATGCGTTCGCCCGAATAGATCACGAACAGCCGCCGGGAGATCGTCGGTTCGGTGATCGGATGTGCGATCAGGTCGCCGGCTGCGATTTCGCGTTCCACCGCCGATGGCGGGAGAACCGCGCAGACCGGCAAGCGTGCAAGCAGGGTGACCGCCATCGGCAACGCATCGAATGCTGCAAAATGGCCCGACATCTGACTTCCGCCTAATCGACGTAGAAATCGGATTCTGCCGACGGCTTCGCCCGGGGGAGATAAGTACCGTGGCCTTTGGTGCCCACGAGGACGCCATCATCGACTATGACTTTTCCGCGAACCATGGTCATGACCGGCCAGCCGGTGACTTCGAGCCCCTCGTAAGGGGTATAGTCCGAACCGTCATGGACCAGTTCGTGGCGAATGGTCACTTTGCGTCTGGGGTCCCATAGCGCGATATCCGCATCCGATCCGACCGCTATGGTTCCTTTACGCGGATAGAGACCATAAATCTTGGCATGGTTCGTTGCGCTGAATGCAACGAAGCTGTTGAGATCAATACGGCCCTTCATCACGCCTTCGGAAAACAGGATAGGGAGCCGAGTCGCTACCCCAGGAATTCCGTTGGGTACCCAACGAAAGCTTGTCCGGCCTTTCGGAACCAGCTTGCCTTCCGGATCATCGTAGCGGAATGGGCAATGGTCCGACGAAAATACCGAAAACACTTTCTGTTGCAGGCCTTCCCAGCATGCCTTTTGGCTCGCGACATCTCGTGGTGGCGGCGAGCAGACGTATTTTGCGCCCTCCATGTTCAACTGATCGAGGTCTTTTTCCGTCAACATGAGATATTGCGGGCAGGTCTCGCCCATGACTTTCAATCCGCGCTGCTGCGCCCGCCGGATTTCATCCATCGTTTCTCGGTTCGAGACGTGCACGATCATAATTGGCACGTCGACGAGTTCGGACAATGAGATGGCGCGATGCGTTGCCTCGCGCTCAACCGGGATTGGCCGTGATGCGCCGTGAAAGCGGGGGGCGATGTTGCCTGCCCGTTCAAGGCGATCAGTCAGGAATCGGATCGCATCATAGTTTTCCGCATGCACCATGAGCATCGCACCGGTCTCCCGCGCGACCGCCATGGTTTCGAGCAGTTCTCGATCCGATAGCGCAAGTCCCTCATAAGTCATGAAAACTTTGAGCGAGGTGTAGCCATCCTCCACCAGCGCGGGCAGTTCCTGACCGAGAACCTGCTCGGTTGGATCCGTGACGATCAGGTGGAAGGCGACGTCGACGTGGCACTCTCCATCTGCAAGTGCGTGATAGCTGCGTAACGCTTCGCACAGCGTCTGGCCTTTCTCCTGCAGGCAAAATGGCATCACCGTCGTATTGCCACCGAACGCTGCGGAGCGTGTGCCTGTGGCAAAACCGTCGGCCATGACGATTCCTTCGCCGGAGGGTTGAGCAAAATGAACGTGGCTGTCGATGCCGCCCGGCAGCACCAAACGATCGGTCGCATCGATGATCGCGTCGGCCATGCCGAGATCATCTCCAAGAGCTACGATTTTGCCATCGCGAATGCCAATGTCCGCGGCGAAGGTGTCGGCGGCAGTGACGACCGTGCCACCGCGGATGATCGTATCGAATGACATGTTGTTGCCCTTCATTCCGGGTCGTCCGTTTGTGCGTGATGACCTCCGCCAATGCATCGGTCGGTCTGTTGGTCCTTTAAGGTGCAAACGTCGCGCGTGCCGCTACGTTGAATATCTCGAAAAGATGGCCTCCAGATCGATTTCACGGGAGACCGAGTCGCTCAGATTCAAAGATTTCTCGACGTTTGTGAGATGCTCGAGCATTCGTTTCGCTGCCAGTTTCCCGTCACTGTTCTCCAGGGCATCGAGAATGAATCCGTGCTCGTGAGAAGGGCAGGAGGGAACGTTCGGCGAATCGTAGAGTGCGATCACAAGACAGTTTACGGAGACAAGCTCTCGTACAACGCGATGGAATATCGTGTTTCCGGACAACCTCGCCAATCGGATGTGAAAATCTCCCGACAATCGCACGATTGAGCGCCGATCGGCCGCCTTGTGGGCCGCCATCTCCTGCGACACGTGATTGCGCAACTCCGCAAGCTCCCGGTGACTTGCCACGTTTGCCACGCGCCGCACCAGTTCTGGCTCGATCACGCGCCGGACATCGAGAACGTCACGGGCATCGTTGATCGTCGGGCTGGCTACGAAAGCTCCCCGGTTAGGCTGCAAGGAGACCACGCCCTCATAGGAAAGGCGCGCGAGAGATTCGCGTATTTTTGTGCGGCTGACCTGGAAAATGGATGCGAGCTTTTCCTCCGTGAGTTTTGTTCCCGGTGGAAGGCGATGGTCCATGATCGCATCGAGAATCTTTTCCGAGATCTCCGAGAGCTCCTGGTCGCCGTATCGTTCCTCGCGTGAGGTAGGCAGAGATCGTCTTGGCAAAGTCGTCGACCCTTCGTTATCACCATTTTGCCGTCCGGCAGGCGGGCGGTTGGCTTGCCGCCGGTTGGGTATAGTTCGTTTTCGATGCCGACGGAATCCCGCCGATCGGCAACGCACTTGAGATGAACGCCATTTTCGCCTTCCTGGCTGCGGCCTTGCGCCCATATCGGGAAGGGCTCGCGAGTTGCCCCGTTACCCAGGATGCACGATCAGGCCGCCACGGGGCTATTGGATTCCCTATTTCGTTTGAAAAAGCCGACCCCAGTTCGTCACCCGCGCCGGGTCGATTCCGGCAAGCAAAAGACTCTTCCATAGCGTAACGGCAACCGAATCATAGATCGTGCACGACAATTCGGCTTCCAGTGCGGTGGCGATAGGCGCGCCCCGCATGTTGGTGCAAAGGATGGCGATGCTGTCGCACCCGGCCGAGACGAGCTCCCGCGCAATCGACGAGATCCGGTCTTTGTCGATTTCCGCAAAGGAAAAATTGTCCTGAAGATCGAGGTGGCGCTCGGCAACGCAGGGAAAGCCGGCGGCGGCCCAATTCTGGAGGATCCTCTGCTGCACATCCGCCCGATAGGGGGTCAACAGGCCGACTGTATGGGGTTTTGAGAGTAAAAGCTCGCGATAGGCCAGCGCCGTTGTGGTGGACACAATCCCGGTCTCCCGCGTGATCAACTCGCAAAGGTGCTCGTCGCGGTCAAAGCCGAGCCAGTTGGCAGAAGTGCCGTTCCACGCGATGGTGTCGACCTTTGCATGCGCGAGCAATTCCGCTGCGCGAAGCATATCGTCATAATTGAACTGGCGAACGCCATGCTCGCTCAGGGAAATCTCCGTCACGGCGAAGCGGGAGAAGTGGGTGCTGAGGTCCGGAATGCCGGCCGTCATCGCCGCGGTGAGCGGCTCCAGCACCGTATTCGACGAGGGGGTGATCATTCCCAGGCGAGCACCGCGACGCATGTCATGTCCCAAATTATAGGCATCAGATTGTATACAATCTGTGCTATTTTTACATACGAAATATCTTGCAATTGTGAACACGCACTGTCAACCTTCCAAAGCCGGATGATCTCAAGCATGGACGGTGTGCAACATGAGTGCTGTCACGACGACCACCGAGGCTGAGTCTCGTCAGGGACTTCGGCGTGCCGCAAGCGCTGGATTGGTTGGAACAACCCTGGAATTCTATGACCATTTTGTCTTTGGTTCAGCCGCTGCTCTTGTGTTTCCGAAACTCTTCTTTCCTCAGGACGACCGGTCGCTGGCGACGCTCCTGTCCATGGTCATCTATGCGGTTGCATTTATCGCTCGCCCGATCGGTGGCGCTGCTTTCGGTCATTTCGGCGACAAATTGGGGCGGAAGGCGGTTTTGCTATCGACCCTCGTGATGATGGGAACTGCCACGGTTTTAATCGGGTTGCTGCCGACGTATGCAACGCTCGGGCTTTGGGCTCCAATATTACTGGTGCTGTTGAGATCTATTCAGGGCTTCGCGCTGGGTGGCGAGTGGGGAGGTGCCGCATTGCTGGTTGCCGAGTTTGATCCGGCGGGCCGGCGGCGTGGATTCTTCGGCAGTCTCGTGCAGGTTGCAAGTCCTATCGGCGTTCTGCTCGCCAACGCGGTCTTTGCAATAGTCACCTGGTCCGTATCGGAGCAGGCGTTTTTCTCGTGGGGATGGCGCATTCCATTTCTGATCAGCACCGTGCTGATTGTTTATGGAATCTATGTCCGCTCACAAATCGGAGAGTCTCCAATTTTTGAGGATATGGCACGGCAAGAGGCCGCTGCCCGTTCTCCGATCGTCGAGACATTGCGCGATCACTGGGGCCGATTGCTGCTGGCGATCGGCAGCCGGGCCGGTGAGGGCGTCATTTTCTATGTGTTCTCGCTATTTCTGCTGATCTATGGGCCGCAGCATCTAGGTATCACGCGTTCGACGGGGTTGGTTGCGGTAATCATGGGTGCCGGTGTGGGGGTTGTTGCCATTCCATTTTTTGGCTGGTTGTCCGACCGAGTTGGACGCGTGCCCGTGGTGATCGGTGGCGCAGTAGGCGCAGCGATTTGGAGCGTGTTGTATTTCTTGCTTCTTCACACCAGGAACCCCACGATCATCGTGATTGCAGGCATGATCGGGATGTTCTTCCAGGCTGCGCTGTGGGCACCGGCCGCGGCATTCGTGCCGGAGATGTTTCCCGCGCAGGTCCGCTGCACAGCGGCCTCCATCGCTTTCCAAACGGCGCTTGTATTCGGCGGCGCGTTTTCGCCTGTCGCAGCCGTTTGGCTTGTCAGCAAATTTGATACGTGGATTCCAGTGGCGGCTTACAGCATCATTTCTCTCATCGTGGTGATCATCTGTGCCGCGTCCGTGGGAGAGACCCTGGGAGTAGACCTTACTGCTAAGCCTCAGAGGGATCAGCCCCTGGATGGGAGGGCCACACGGCACGGTCGTGCTGTAAAGGCTCTACGGACGAGCTAGGGCGAGAGCTCGATACGCTGTGCCTGCGCTCAGACTAACAACGCCTAACTCGAGGTTTTCCGATGTTCTCTTCAAATTGCCGGCTGGTCGATCTCTCGGTGCCGATCATGAACGAATCGTTCGACACCCAGGAACAACATATCGAGTACATGTCACATGAAGAGGTGGCGCGGGGCCGAGCCAAGGCGTATGGGATCCAGCCAGGTGATCTTCCCCTGCCAGGCGTTCATTCGGCGATGGAACGGGTGACGCTGTCGACCCATGCCGGCACCCACATGGATGCGCCGATTCACTATGGCCCGATGTCCGAGGGAAAGCCGGCAAAGACGATCGATCAGATTCCGCTGGAATGGTGTTTCGGCGAAGGCGTTGTTCTCGACATGTCGGCGAAGGCGGCGGGCGAAATCATCACGGTCGACGACTTGAAAGCAGCCCTCGCGAAGATCGACCATAAGCTCGTGCCGGGCGAGATTGTTCTTATTCGAACTGATCGGTGGAAAGACTTCGGGCGATCGGATTATGCCATGCGGCATCCGGGCATGGGACGGGAGTCGACGCTTTGGTTGATCGAACAGGGCATCCGCATGATGGGAACGGATGGTTGGGGATGGGATGCGCCCATTCCGTGGATGGTCGCAAAGTTCAAGGAAGGCGATAAAGGTGCCTTCTTCCCCGGTCATTATGCAGGCCGAGACAAAGAGTACTGTCATATCGAGAAGCTCGCCCGCCTCAATGAACTGCCGCCGACAGGATTCAAGATCGCGGTGTTTCCCGTTTTGATCGACAAGGCATCGGGTGGTTGGTGCCGGCCCGTGGCGTTCGTTCCCGAGTAATATGTCTCTTTGATCCAGAACCAAGCTATCCATCGAGCAGGAGCGTGCCGTGAACCGTAGACTTTCGCGGCTGGGCGCGCGTGAATTGGCGCGTCTGATCTCTCGTCGCGAAATCAGCGCGACCGAATTGGCAACGTGTTGTCTTGATGAGATCGAACTTGGCAACCCCGGTCTTCGGGCTTTCATTACAGTTGACCCGAAGCAGGTTCGGAAAGCAGCCGAAGATGCGGATGCTGAAATAGCAAAGGGCCTTTATCGGGGTGCTTTGCACGGAATTCCTGTCGCCGTTAAAGACAACTGTTTGACGGCCGGAATCAGAACGACCTTTGGCTCGCGTCTGTATGCGGATCACGTGCCAGATCGAGACGATATTTCGGTTGCCAGGGTCAAGGCCGCCGGCGGCATCGTCATTGGCAAGACGAACTTGCCGGAGTTTGGCTGCGGTGCATTGTGTGTAAACGATTTATACGGCCCAACGGCGAACCCGTACGATCGCCGATATAGCAGTGGCGGCTCAAGCGGAGGCTCGGCTGCGGCCGTTGCCGCCGGCCTGGCGCCGATCGCGCTGGGCACCGATTTTGGAGGTTCGCTGCGAACGCCTGCAAGTTTCTGCGGCGTGGTTGGCTTTCGGCCTACGCCGGGCCGAATTCCGATCGGCTCGGGATCTCTGCCCTGGAGCAGCATGAACGTTCACGGCACCGTCGCGCGCAGTGTCGAAGACACGGTCATGATGCTTGAGTCCTTGTCAGGACCTGACGCCTCGGATCCGATGTCGATGGGGGTGAGGACATGGCGGCCCGACGATGTCGCGGACCTTCCAGTGTCGAAGTTGCGTGTGGGGTATTCGGTCGACCTGAACGTTTCTCCGATCGACGGAGAAGTTCGTCGGATATTCACGCAAGCAATCCGGCGAATGGATGCGATCGGCGTGGGCGCGATCACCGAGGAAGCACCCGATTGCGCGGGCGCGGTTGACTCTTTCGAGACGTTGCGCGCCGGTATCCTGTATCATAATTACGGCAGATTATGCTCCGAGCACGGCGGTGCTCTATCGCCTTCCGTTGTCTGGAATGTGCTGCGGGGCAAGGACCTGTCCGCAGCGGAGATGTTGCGGGCGGAATCAGTCCGAGCGCGTGTGCGTGAACAGTTCAACAAATATTTTGAGAATTACGATATTCTGGTGACTGTCAGCGCGAGCGTTCCGCCATTTCCAAATACGCAGGAAGACGTACTTGAAATCGATGGGATGTCCCTGCCCAATATCATCGATTATCTCAGGGTAACCTACGTGATGTCATTGGTCGGCTTTCCTGCATTGTCGCTTCCTTTCGGATTCACGAAAGGCGGGCTCCCCGTCGGTATCCAACTGGTCGCAAGGCCTTTCGAGGAGACAACCTTGCTGATGCTGGCGCAGACGCTTGAGGAACATGGGTTCCACCATGTATGGCCGCCGGATCTGTAGCCGCCCTTAATTTTCAAAGGTCGCTTTGCATTGTAGAGCAAACCAGTTATTCGCGCTCGTGCTGGCGTAGCGATACGGATATCGCGATCGGGTGGCGCTATCGTGTACCGTTCAGGCCAGCTGAACTTTTCATTTTCGGCTGGCGACGCGCACTAGCCGTCATCTCGGGGTCCCCGAAGTCCGTGCGTGATGAACTTCATGTATGTCTTGACCACCCAATCCGGGATCGGCTGCGGTCCGGACGGCGTCTTTGAGAAGCGTAGATACATGTAGAATCGCGCAGCCATCAGAATGTAAGCAAGAACTTCCAGCTCACGCGGTTCGAACCCTGTGAGTTCGCCGCGCGCGGCTGCGTTCGAGCGCCGCGACGTAGTGGGCGGCGAGATTGGCCACGTGATTTTCGCAATGGAAGTTGCTTCGTGGCCGCGCTCACCAACAATTTCGGCTGCCGCGCGAATAAGCGCGCGGCGATTTTCCTTCACCCGCTCGCTCCGACTTTTCTTGGCCGGCCGCGGGCTCACAGCGTCCTGATCCGTTGCCGGATCCTTCGCGCGCAGTCACGCGGTCGATCCTCGGCTCAGCCTTGGGGAGGTCGGTGAAATATTCGCGCAAAGCGTTCGCCGTAGGTTTCAGCAAGTTTTCATATCGGCCGCCGTATTCCGCCGCGAGCGAACGGGCACAGCAGAAACCGGAGTGGTCCGGCCGGTCGAGGGCTCAAAAGCGAGGAATTCTTGCTATAGGCGTGTCGCGGCCCCGTTTGCACGTCTATGCGAGGGATGCCCCGACCACCAAAGCCGAGATCTGCATAGCCGGCGGCAGCTTTTGGCACTAAGCAGACGTGTTTTACTCTTGTGAAAACACTGTTTCGTACCGCGATAACTAAATTGGCCGAGGGCGCGTCACAGCGAAAAGCACTACAAGCAGCTAGGGTTACTAAGTGATTGATATAACTAGAAAATTCAGCATTGCACCGATGATGGACTGGACCGACCGGCATTGCCGGGTCTTCCATCGCATGCTCACGCGCCGTGCGCGGCTCTACACGGAGATGGTGACGACTGGGGCGGTGATTCACGGCGATCGTCAGCGCCTGCTTGGCTTCGATAACGGCGAGCATCCGGTGGCGCTGCAACTCGGCGGCTCCGATCCGCGCGATCTCGCGGCGTCGGCGCGCATCGGGCAGGATTTTGGCTACGACGAGATCAATCTCAATGTGGGTTGTCCTTCCGACCGCGTGAAGGAAGGTCGCTTCGGTGCGTGCCTGATGGCGGAGCCCGAACTTGTTGCCGACGGCGTCGCCGCGATGAAGCGGGCGGTGACGATCCCTGTCACGGTGAAGTGCCGGATCGGGATCGACGACCAGGATCCGGAGACGGCGCTGGACGCGCTAGCCGGCGCGGTCGTTGCGGCCGGCGCCGACGCCCTCATCGTTCATGCCCGCAAGGCGTGGCTGAACGGCCTGTCGCCCAAGGAGAACCGCGACATCCCGCCGCTCGACTATGACAGGGTATATCGATTGAAGGCGACGTTGCCGGATACGCCCGTCATCATCAATGGCGGGATCGCAAGCATCGAGGAGGCGAAGCGGCATCTCGCGCATGTCGATGGGGTGATGCTGGGGCGTGCGGCCTATCACGATCCCTGGCGGCTGCTTGCGGCCGATCCGGAATTATTTGGCGAGGCTGCGCCGCATGCCGATATGAAATCGGCGCTCGAGGCAATGGTGCCTTATATCGAGGATCACCTCGGGCGGGGCACCCGCCTGCATGCCATCACCCGCCATTTCGTCGGTGCCTTTCATGGTGTTCACGGCGCGCGCGCGTTTCGCCGTCACCTGGCGGAAAATGGCACCAAGCCGGGGGCAAGTGTCGCGGTTCTGCGCGACGCGATTGCGCTTGTCGACGAGCATTTGCCCGCAAGGCACGCGGCCTGACCATCAACGCGGCCGGCCCTATCCAAGGTTCAGGGATAGCCGCGCAACATCAGCCGGTCCGCGCGAACCTCCCAGCTTTCCAGTCGATCCAGAAAGCTCATTCCGAGCAGGTTGGTCTTCATCTGGCCGCGCGGAACGACGAGGGCGGGGACCGACCGTTCGACGAGTTTGCCGATCGCCAGCCGGTCGAGGGTCAGACGCGCGGCGCGGGTGTGGCCGCCGGCGGTCTCGACATCGACGTTGTAGTCGAGCAATTCCAGCGGCAGGCCGGCGGCCTTCGCGGTTTCATAGGTGAGGACGACCGATGTGGCGCCGGTATCGATCAGCATCGGAGCGCCGACGCCGTTAATCTTCGCATGCAGCAAGAATTCGCCGGATCGCCCGCGCGCGATTTTGACAGTTCGCGCGGCCTTCGCTCGCGCTTGCAGGATGTGGGAGACCGCGCCGCTGGCACCCGATATCCGTTTCGGATTGCCATAGGCGACCACGGCGCCCAGCGTCGCCACCAGAACAACCAGCACCAGCAGGAGGCGACTCATGAGCCACCTGCCTGAAGGGCGCTCAGGACTACGGTTTCGTCCCGGGCGCCGCACCAATGCGCGGCAATCCGGCGTCGGCCATGCGATCCGAAAGCGTCGCCATCACGGCGAGCCGCTCGTCGCGCGTCATGCGGTGCCATCGCGCGATTTCCGGAAGCGTTCGGCCGCAGCCAAAACACAGGCTGGTTTTCGGATCGACCATGCAAACGCCGATACATGGTGTGTCTTTGGTCATTCGCGGATATTGACGGCCAATTGTCCATTTTCACAAGCTGCCAGGTTAGAGTCCGGTCCCGGCGCTCATGATGGGCCTGTGGGCGGCGCGAGGCTTCGCATCGGCGCGAGTCCCGGCCCGCTCCGGCTGAAGCGGTGGAGCTTCCTCGGCCATCGGCGCCAGCGCCGACATCACCCGCTCCGGCGGGAAGGTGATAATGACCTCGGTGCCGATCCTGAGCTTCGATTTGAGCGTGAACGTGCCGCCGTGCATGTCGACCAGACTTTTTGCGATCGGCAGCCCGAGCCCGGCGCCTTGCTCGGCCGACTTGATGGAATTGGAGCCCTGGCCGAACGACGCCAGCACGATCGGTATTTCGTCTTCCGCGATGCCCGAGCCGTTGTCCCGGACGCTCAGATACTGTCCCCCGGAAGCGGTCCAGCCGACCTTCAACCAGATTTCGCCACCCTGTGGCGTGAACTTGATCGCGTTCGACAGCAGGTTGAGGACGATCTGGCGGATGGCACGCTCGTCGCCCCAAATCCGGGGCATGCCCTGCTCGAACACCTCGTGGATGCGGATATTGCGGCTGGAGGCCCGCAGTTTCAGCAGGTGATAGCAGTCGGCGACCACGTGCACGAGCGAGACGGCTTCTTCCTTCAGTTCGTATCGGCCGGCTTCGATGCGCGACAGGTCGAGGATTTCGTTGATGAGATTGAGAAGATGCACGCCCGAATTGTGGATGTCGGCCGAGTAGTCCTTGTAAACGCCAACCGCGTGCGCGCCAAAAATCTCGCTTTTCATCACCTCGGAAAAGCCGAGGATGGCGTTGAGCGGCGTTCTCAATTCGTGGCTCATCTGCGCGAGAAACCGCGACTTGGCGACGTTGGCCGATTCCGCGCGATGGCGGGCCTCGTCGGAAATCGCCTTGGCCTGTTCGAGTTCGCCGATCAGCGCGTCCTTTTCCGCGCGCGCCTCGAGGGCGGCGAGGGTTGTCGAATGCAGCCGGTGGGCCAGCAGGGCGAAATAGCCTTCGGCCGCGATGGCAAGGAATGCCAATACATAATTGTCGAAGGTGCCGGTCAGCACGAATTTCAGGGCGATGGCCGACGTCACCGGCGCCGTCGCGGCAAATGCCGCGGTGGGCAGACCCGCCGCCAGCATGCTCGAGACCGCGACGACGATCAGCATCAGGAACATCATCAGGCTGTTCGAGACCGCGTCGAGGCCGAACGGATAGGCAAGGACGGTGGTCCAGCACAGGCCATACAGCAGATCGAGCAGTACGAACCGTATCCGCCATCTGCGCGAAAAGCCGGGAACGGGTTGCTCTCTCAGGAATGTCCGGCAGGCACGAACGATGACGGCATGGACGCCGAGCAGTCCGCAGGTCCAGATCGCGGCCGGGATCGGGCGGACCCAAAGACCGAACAGCACGCCGGTGGTGACAATGAGCAGCATGACCACGAACGAGGCCGACAATCGCGCCTGCGCATATTGCCGGAGCAGTTCGTGGTCGAAGGCGGGGCGGGTACCGCTGGTGGATGTCAGCCGATCGCGAGCTTCGCGCACCCGTTGAGCGGCCACCCGTCGATTGCGCGGCGACGGCTCAACTGGCGAAGCCACCGGAAGTTCGACGACTTCAGGTTTATCGGCGGAGATACTCATCAACAAACACAAATTCCGAACGCGACCGCGCGAGCTTTCGCGCGTCTTATCTCTGGCGCTAAATTCTTAAGAGCGGCCTTAAGGAGATAGATAAACGCGTTAACAGAATCTAAATTTCGCGGCGGATCGGATGAACAGCGGCATTTCTGGCGCCCGCCGTTCTCATTCTAGTGTGGTGGGTCAGAAGTTCGCTTCAATTTATCGACACGCTCTTCAAGCGAACTTCTGAACCTGAACCACACTAAAAATCATAAACTTGCTAGTGTCCCTTTGAGTCCGAAGTTCGCATCGAAGGTTCCCGCAAGCGCTTGCGAACTTCGGAATCGGGACACTAGCGTCACGAAACTAACGTTCGAGGCGCGCGAGCAGGCTCGATGTATCCCATCGGCGGCCGCCCATCGTCTCGACTTCCGAATAGAAGGCATCGACAAGGGCCGTGACGGGGAGGCTGGCCCCGTTGCGGCGGGATTCGGCGAGGCAGATCGAGAGATCCTTTCGCATCCATTCGACGGCAAAACCGAAATCGAATTTGCCTTCGTTCATGGTTTTGTAGCGGTTCTCCATCTGCCAGGACTGGGCCGCGCCCTTGGAGATCACCTCGATCACCGAATTGACGTCGAGTCCCGATTTCTTTGCGAAGTGAATGCCTTCGGAGAGACCCTCGACCAGTCCGGCGATACAAATCTGGTTGACCATCTTGGTGAGTTGGCCGGAACCTGCCGGTCCCAGAAGCTTGCACATCCGGGCATAGGCGGCGATGACCGGCTCGGCGCCGGCGTAAGCATCCTCCGCGCCGCCGCACATCACGGTCAAAACGCCATTTTCGGCGCCGGCTTGCCCGCCCGATACCGGAGCATCGATGAACTTGAAGCCGCGCTTCCTGGCTTCGCTGTCCAGTTCGCGCGCGACCTGGGCGGAGGCGGTGGTGTGATCGACAAAAGTCGCGCCCGCTTTCATACCGGCAAAGGCGCCGTCGGACCCGATCGTCACGGCGCGAAGATCGTCGTCATTGCCGACGCAGGCCATGACGAAATCCTGGCCTTCCGCGGCGGCCTTGGGGGTGGGGGTGGTCTTTCCGCCAAACTTGTCGGCCCATGCTTTCGCCTTGGCTGGCGTCCGGTTGTAAACCGTCACCTGATGACCGCCCTTGGTCACGAGATGTCCCGCCATGGGGAAACCCATGACGCCGAGGCCGAGAAAAGCAACTTTAGCCATGTCTGAAACCTTCATTTTGGCAGGCGACGGAAATCGATCCTGCCGAGCACAGTTCTGAGGATGTCGGTCGAAGCTGGATGACCTGAGAGGAACCACCGGTCAACAGCCGGCGGGAAGCATAGACCTTCACGCATTGGCGGCAAAGCCCGCGTTGATTGGTGCGCTGCAAGATAATGGTTGTCCGGGACAAGCAGGACGCATGCGCGATGCGCAATTCAACAAGCGATGGAAACAAGTTAGAGTTCGATTCTCGCTTCCCGCATCAGGAGTAAAGTCACATGGGCGTGGGTGTGCTCGACCACTTCAATGTCCGGACGCGGCAGCTCGCTGAAACCGTTCGTTTCTACGAGGAGGTTCTCGGCCTGACGAACGGTGACCGGCCCAACTTCAGTTTTCCCGGCGCTTGGCTTTACAGCGAGGGCAAGCCGGTCGTGCATCTCGTCGACATTTCGCCGACATCAGAAGTGCAAAAGCCGGACTCCGGTGTCGTCCATCACATCGCCTTCGTCAGCCGCGGTTTCAGGCAGATGAAACAGCGGCTTCAGGCGAAGGGTTTTCCATTCGACACACGCGAGGTGCCGGGCGGTGAGCTCTGGCAGATTTTCGTCCGCGACCCGAATGGCGTGATGATCGAGCTCAATTATGAGGCTGCGGCAGAGAAAGACTAGCCCCCCTATTTGACGGGCCTATACCTTTGCTGCGAATTCCTTCAGGCTCGTCAAATAGAAAAGCGGTACGAGAATCACATGCTTGCTGGTGCCCTTTGGTTTTCGACGTTCGTGTCAAAGGGTGCTGCGCCGTATCACGAACGTCGAAAACAGGACACTTGCGCTTGATTTCGGATTTCCCGTTTCTCCATTGGAGCTTGAGCAAGCTTTCTGCTGCGATCCCTGCAGCCGGGTTGACGCTGTTTGCCGCGACCGTTCCTGTCGGACCGGCGCAGGCATCGGAGATTCTCGGATCAAAACCTGCCTTCGTAACTCGTCCGCTGTCCGACGTCCCCAACGCCGATGCAATTAGCCGGCGCATGTGGGTGCCCGACATCGACAACGGCTTTGTGCCGCAGGGGCTGGCCTATGCGGGCGGCCAACTTGCGCTGTCAGGCTATCGCAGCACGGATTCCAAGCAGGGGCGCGGCCCGTGCCGGCTTCTGTTCATATCGCCCGCGACCGGTTCGGTGAGCCGGCGGCTCAACCTGCCGGGAAGTTGCGGCCATGCGGGCGGAATGGCGGCACTGCCGGACGGGCGTCTGGTCGTCGCGGATACGTACAGCCTTTATGTCGTGTCGCGAGGAAAGGTATCCGCCACGATCCGCCTCAAGGGAAAATTGAGGGGCTCGTTTGCGGACGGCGACGGAAAGACGCTCTGGATCGGATCCTACGATCGCTCGGGCGGCACCTTGTGGCGCATTCCTCCGGCGGCGCTCTCGCGCGCGGAGATCGATGAAGGGGCGGCGGACGCGTCGTTCGCCATCCCGTCACGGGTCCAGGGGCTTGCGTTCGACCGGAAGGGCGGCGCCTGGCTGACGGTTTCAGGTTCACGGGACGGCGCGTTGCTCCGGATGGATATGAAGGATGGCCACGTCCTCGCAACCTATCCGATGCCCGCGGGCATCGAGGACATCGCCGTCGATCATGCCGGACGCATCTGGGCGGTCTCGGAGGCGGGCTCGATCCGGTGGTCGAAGTGGTCGACGAACTATCCGCTCATATTTGCCATCGACCCTCAGCGCCTGCATTGAACCGCCTGAGATACGTCGTCATTTGGCGTTGAAGGCGAGTTGACCGCGTTGCTTCGCGCGCCCATGTTGATCTCGTGAGCAGACATCACGGAGGAAGATCGTGACACGGCAGCAGGTTCTCGACGCTCTCGCCAAGGTCACAACCCCCCGGGGCGTTCCGTTAACCGATGCCCATGCTCTCTCCGAGATCGCCATCAACGATGGCCGGGTATTTTTTTCGATCAATGTCGAGGCTCAAGAGGTCCGTGCCTGGGAGGCCGCCCGCGCTCAGGCGGAGGCGGCCGTCAAGGCCATCCCGGGCGTGTCGGTCGTAATGGTGGCCCTGACCGCGGAACGGAAACCGGGGACGCCGAACCGCCAGGCGGCCAGAGGAGTCCAGCCTGTGTCGGCCCACCGTCCGCATCAGCCGCCGGGCGCGAATTCGCCGATGTCGCGCCGGGCGGAGATTCCGGGGATCGCTGCGGTGATCGCGGTAGCTTCAGGCAAGGGTGGGGTCGGCAAGTCCACCACCGCGATCAACCTTGCGCTGGGGCTGCGCGACCAGGGCCTGCGCGTCGGTCTGCTCGATGCCGATATCTACGGTCCGTCGGTGCCGCGACTGGCGGGCATCCACGAGAAGCCAAAACTGACCGGCGACAAGAAGATGATTCCGATCGAGCGCTTCGGACTCTCCATCATGTCCATCGGCTTCCTCGTCGAGGAGGACACTGCGATGATCTGGCGCGGTCCGATGGTGATGTCGGCCATCACCCAGATGCTGCGCGACGTCGCATGGGGCAGTCTCGACGTTCTCGTGGTGGACATGCCGCCGGGCACCGGTGACGCTCAATTGACGCTGGCGCAGAGCGTGCCGCTGAAGGGCGCCGTCATCGTTTCGACCCCGCAGGACCTCTCGCTCATCGACGCGCGGCGGGGGCTCGCCATGTTCAGGAAGGTCGATGTTCCCGTTCTCGGCATCGTCGAGAACATGAGCTACTTCCAGTGTCCGCATTGCGGGACCCGGTCCGATATTTTCGGCCATGGCGGGGCGCGGCATGAGGCGGAGCGGCTTGGAGTGCCCTTCCTGGGCGAAATCCCGCTCGATATGACCATCCGGACCACATCGGACTCCGGGGCGCCGGTTGTGGACAGCGAGCCGAACGGACCGCATGCGGCGATCTACCGGGCCATTGGCGCCAAGGTGCGGGATCAGCTTCAAGGCACGATTGCGGCGGCGTGAGCCGCATATCGTTGGATTGTACCGGACCCATTCGACTTTGGTTTAGGTCAAATGCGATCGGCGCGAGCCGAGGTCCGTTTCCGCCGCCCGACTTCCATGTTAGAGAGCCTTCCGCCAAAGCGCTTGAATCGAGACCGAACCGGGCTTGCCGGTCGCTTACGGAAAAAATTCGAAGAAACGTCCTGTTATGGAGATATCTGAATGAAGCGTCGCGATTTTCTAAAAGTTTCAACTGCGGGTGCAGCGGTCGCGGCCGTCGCATCGCCGGCCATTGCTCAATCGTCCCCCGAAATCAAATGGCGCATGACGTCGAGCTTTCCGAAGTCACTCGACACGATTTACGGCGCCTCTGAATATTTCGCGAAGCAAGTCGCGGAAATGACCGACAACAAGTTTCAGATTCAGCTCTTTGCGGCCGGCGAGATCGTCCCGGGATTGCAGGCGCTCGACGCGACGTCCAATGGCACCGTCGAGATGAGCCACACGGTGTCGTACTATTACGTAGGCAAGGATCCGACCTTCGCGATCTACGCCTCGGTGCCCTTCGGCCTGAACGCCCGCATGCAGAATTCCTGGTGGTATCAGGGCGGCGGTCAGGAGCTTGGCAACGCGTTCTTCAAGAAGTTCGGCGTGATCGGCTTCCCTTGCGGGAACACCGGCACCCAGATGGGTGGCTGGTTCCGCAAGGAAATCAAGACCGTCGCCGACCTGTCGGGCCTGAAGATGCGGATCGGCGGTATCGCCGGACAGGTGCTGCAGAAGGTCGGCGTCGTCCCGCAGCAGCTCGCTGGCGGCGACGTCTATCCGGCGCTGGAAAAGGGCACCATCGACGCGGCCGAGTGGGTTGGTCCCTACGATGACGAGAAGCTCGGCTTCCAGAAGGTCGCCAAGTACTACTACTATCCCGGGTTCTGGGAGGGCGGTCCCACCGTCCACGCGTACTGCAATCTCGATAAGTGGAATTCGCTGCCGAAGACCTATCAGGCGGTGATTACCAATGCATGCGCGAACGCCAATAGCTGGATGGCGGCGCGCTATGACATGCAGAACCCCACCGCACTCAAGCGTCTGGTTGCCGGCGGCACGCAGCTTCGTCCGTTCAGCAACGAAATCCTCGATGCGTGCCTGAAGGCGACGAACGAGCTTTGGGCGGAAATTTCCGCCAAGAACGCCGACTTCAAGAAGTCGATCGACGCGATGCAGGCCTACCGCTCTGACGAATATCTGTGGTGGCAGGTCGCCGAGTATACGTTCGACAGCTTCATGATCCGCTCGCGCACCCGCGGCTGATCATCTTCTAAAGTATAAGATGTGTCTGGCCCGGCCTTCGCAAGGAGGCCGGGCTTTTTGCGTTGCGACAACCCAGTTCGCGATGGAAATCATCATCGACTTGTTCCATGCTCGCGATCAGGCCTCGGCAAGAAGGCTTTCACACAAGCACAATCAGGCAGGGAGAAAGATCAATGAAGCGAAGAGACTTCATCAAGGTAACCGGGCTTGGTGCCATTGGCGCCGCTACCGTGGCGGCGCCTGCGATTGCGCAGTCGATGCCCGAACTCAAGTGGCGCATGACGGCGAGCTGGCCGAAATCGCTGGATACACTCTACGGCGGCGCCGAGATGATGGCGAAAGCCGTCGCCGAGGCGACCGACAACAAATTCCAGATTCAGTCGTTTGCGGCGGGTGAAATCGTGCCGGGACTGCAGGTGCTCGACGCCGTTCAGAACGGGACCGTCGAGCTTGGACACACCGCGTCATATTACTACTTCGGCAAGGACCCCACATTCGCGATGGGCTCCGCCATCCCGTTCGGCCCCAACATGCGGATCAACCAGGCCTGGTACATGCTGGGCGGCGGCAAGGAAGTGCTCAACGGCTTCTACAAGAACTACAACGTCTATTCGATCCTCGCCGGCAATACCGGCTGCCAGATGGGCGGCTGGTTCCGCAAGGAGATCAAAACGGTCGACGACCTGAAGGGCCTGAAGATGCGCATCGGCGGATTCGCCGGGCGCACCATGCAGAGGCTCGGCGTCGTGCCGCAGCAGCTCGCCGGCGGCGATATCTATCCGGCGCTGGAGAAGGGAACGATCGATGCGGCCGAGTGGGTCGGACCGTATGACGACGAGAAGCTCGGTTTCTACAAGGTCGCGCCGCATTACTACTATCCTGGCTGGTGGGAAGGCGGCCCAATGCTGTTGGCCTACGTCAATCTCGACAAGTGGAATGCCCTGCCGAAATATTATCAGCACGTTCTCGAGCTTGCGGGCCAGTATGCCAACAACTGGATGATGGCGAAATACGATCAGGTCAATCCGACGTCCCTGAAGAAGCTTCTGGCCGGCGGCACCAAGCTGCACGCGTTCTCGCCGGCCATCATGGAAGCGAGCTACAAGGCGGCCAAGGAAGTGAACAAGGAAGTTGCGGCGACCAACGCGAATTTCAAAAAGGTCTATGATTCGCTGACGTCGTTCTCCAACGACGGCTATGAATGGTTCCAGGTCGCTGAAATCGGCTACGACACCTTCATGGCACGTCACCTGCACGGGTAAGGCTCGTCTTCCAGGGTCGAACAACCAAAAACACCCCGGAGCCGGACTCCGGGGTGTTTCGTTTATGCTGTGAGTGGATGAGGGGCGGAGGCCGCTATTGCGTTTTCGCGGGCGGCCCGAAATCCAGCGGAGGAGCGTCGATCTGAGGCACGTCGATCTGGATCTTGTTCAGGTCGATTTTCTCCGGTTTCTCGAGCAGGCCAGTTACCGTCCACGGGAAGGCGATGACGATGAGCACCATGATCACCTGCAGGACGATCCAAGGCATCGCACCCCAGTAGATATCGGAGCTCTTTACTTCCTTCGGCGCCACGCCGCGCAGATAGAACAGTGCGAAGCCGAACGGCGGATGCAGGAACGACGTCTGCATGTTGACGCACAGCATGACGCCGAACCAGATCAGCGCCGGACCATCGCCCACGACCGGCCCGAGGATCTTTTGCGCGATCGGCGCAATCATCGGCAGGATGATGAATGCGATCTCGAAGAAATCGAGGAAGAACGCCAGAAAGAAAATAAAGGCGTTGATGAAGATGAGGAAGCCCCAGGCGCCGCCGGGCAGTGACGTCAGCAGATGCTCCAGCCATTCGCCGCCGGAGACGCCGAGAAACACCACCGAGAAACAGGTCGAGCCGATCAGGATGAACGTCACCATGGTGGTGAGGCGCATGGTCGACTCATAGCCTTGCTTGATGAGGTCACGCAGCTCGGGGATGCGGACAGCCTCGAGGCAGATCCAGACGACCGCGAGATAGGTGATGGCGAAAGCGAGCTTGAAGACGAGCCCTTCCGTCATGTAGATGCCAATCAGCGTGCCGATGCCACCGGCAATGATGCCGACGATCAGAACCTTGCGGCCCGTGCTGCTGAAGTCCTTGTGATGAATGGCGGCCAGCACGATCGCGCCGACGGCTCCCATGGCGCCGGCCTCGGTCGGCGTCGCAAGTCCCATCATCATGGTGCCGAGCACGACGAAGATCAGCACGGCGGACGGAATGATGCCCATCAGGCATTTCTTCCACAGCGCCCAGCCGGTCAGCGTGCGGGCTTCCTTCGGCACCGGCGGAACGTGGTCCGGTTTGACGAGGCCGAGCAGGAAAGTATAGCCGGCGAACAGGAAGATCTGGAAAACCGACGGGCCCCACGCGCCGAGATACATATCGCCGACCGACTTGCCGAGCTGGTCGGCGAGCACGATCAACACCAGCGAAGGCGGAACGAGTTGCGTGATCGTGCCCGATGCCGCCAGCACGCCGGTGATATAACGGATGTTGTAGCCGTAACGCATCATCACCGGCATCGAGATCAGGGCCATGGCGATGACTTGCGCCGCGACCGTACCGGTGATCGCACCGAGAATGAATCCGACCAGAATAACGGAATAGCCAAGGCCGCCGCGGATAGGACCGAACAGTTGTCCCATCGAGTCCAGCATGTCCTCCGCGAGACCGCAGCGCTCGAGCACAGCGCCCATGAAAGTGAAGAAAGGAATCGCGAGCAGCAGGTCGTTGGACAGAACGCTGCCGAAGATACGGCCGGGGATGGCCTGAAGGAAATTCAGGTCGAAGAAGCCGAGGTGAATGGCGAGAAAACCGAACGACAGGCCGACGGCTGCGAGCGTGAACGCAACCGGAAAGCCGATCAGCATGGCCAGAACCAGGCCGCCGAACATCAGCGGCGGCATCATTCCGAGCGTAATCATTGCGTCGGCCTCTCGTACTTCGCGTCGATCGTCGTGTAACCGCGAAGCGCGGCGATGCGTTTAATGACTTCCGAGACGCCTTGAAGCGCGAGCATGACGAAACCGGACGGGATGACGAATTTGATCGGCCAGCGGACCAGGCCGCCGGCGTTTCCGGACATCTCGCCGACAGCGTACGATTGCATGAAGAACGGCCACGAGAGGTAAGCCAGCAGCAGGCAGGCCGGGATCAGGAAAAACAGGGTGCCGATGAGGTCGAGCCAGAGCTGGCCGCGTTCGGACAGAAACAGATAAAAGATTTCGACGCGGACGTGCTCGTTGCGCTTGAACGTGTAGGACGCTCCGAACATGACGAGGATCGCGAACATGTACCATTGCATTTCGAGCCAGCTATTCGAGCTGTAGTCGAATGCGTAGCGGATCATCGCGTTGCCGGCGCTGACCAGCACGGCAAGCAGCACAAGGATATTGCAGATATATCCGATCTTCTCGTTGAGCTGGTCGATGGCCGTGCTCAAGGCCAATAACGGACGCATCACACTCCCCCCGAGGCACTGCCGGCGGCATGTGCCCGTGTCTTGCGATGAGGTACGCGGAGCGTCAGCCCCCACCGCGAAGGTATCCCCAATGGTGCTCGTGCTGCCTTGATTGCAAGCTCTTGCGGGCGCAGCGGCTTTTCCAGCCGGACAGGCACGAAACCCGCGCACCATTTCAGCGCCGGGAGACGTCGTCAATGAGAAGTTTGTTGATATTGAACGGGAATATCGGGCGGGAGCTGATCGGCCGCTCCTGCTATCCGCCGGTCACGCTCATGTGGCGGCTGACGCTCGGCCGGTCGTGGCGGCGGTCGATGATGAAATCATGTCCCTTGGGTTTGAGACCGATGGCGCGGTCGATGGTCTGGGACAGCAGATCGTCGCTGTCGGATGCGCGAAGCGGTCGGCGAAGGTCGGTCGCATCTTCATGGCCAAGGCAGGTGTGCAACGTTCCAGTGCAGGTAATGCGAACCCGATTGCAGGCTTCGCAAAAATTGTGCGTCATCGGGGTGATGAAACCGAGCTTGCCGCCGGTCTCGCTAACCTTGACGTAGCGGGCAGGACCCCCGGTGGTCTCGTCGATATCCGTTAATGTGTAGGTCTTCGCCAGCCGGGCGCGCACCAGCGACAGCGGCACATATTGATCGATCCGGCCGGCGCCGATATCGCCCATCGGCATCACCTCGATCAGCGTCAGCGCCATGCCGTTGCCGTGAGCCCATTCCATCAAAGCGGGGATTTCATCCTCGTTGAGGTTTTTCAGGGCCACGGCATTGATTTTCACCGCAAGGCCCGCGGCCTTCGCGGCCTCGATGCCGGCCATGACCTTGGTGATGTCTCCCCAGCGCGTGATTTCGCGGAACTTGTCGGGGTCGAGCGTGTCGAGCGATACGTTGATGCGCTTCACGCCACACGCGCGCAGCTCTTCCGCGAAACGCGCGAGTTGCGAGCCATTGGTTGTCAGAGTCAACTCGCTCAGCGCGCCGGTCTTGAGATGGCGCGAGAGCGAGCGGATCAACGACATCACGTTGCGGCGAACCAGTGGCTCGCCGCCGGTGAGCCGCAGCTTGCGGACGCCTTTCGTGATGAAGGCTGAACACAGCCGATCAAGTTCCTCCAGGGTCAGCAGATCGGCTTTCGGGAGAAACGTCATGTCTTCGGACATGCAATAGAAGCAGCGCAGGTCGCAGCGATCGGTCACCGAAACCCGCAGATAGCTGATCGACCGGCCGAACGGGTCGATCATTGGCTGTGATCGTGCGGAACTCAGGGGCGCGCTGACCATCCACAAAGCCTTTTGGCGGGCGGCAAAATGGCCGCCCGTGTACCCATAATGTAGGTATCTTGCCGTGCCGACACAATCGGAGTCGCCTCATCCGGTCCGGCAGCGGGTCACCGCGCGGGTGTTGCCGGCGCCGCAGCCGGGAAGGGAGATTGCGCAGCCGGTGCCGCCGCTGCCGGGGCGGCCGTTGCCGCCGGCTGGGCAGCCGCAGGCGCAGCCGTTGCTTTCGGCCGCCTCGCGTGGCGGCGGACCGGCTTCCTGACCCGCTTGGGTGGCGCCTCCGGCTGCAACTGGCCGACGACCGGATTGGGATCAATCGTGGTCTTGCCCTGCGTGAACAAGCTCCCGGCTTGATGGGTAACCTGGACCGGCACCGTCAACGGCTGATACTTCGCCAAGGTGTATGACACGGTGAAATTATCGGTCGCCGCCACCGTCACCGAGCACGGTGTTTTGCAGGACTGTCCCTGCGATGTGGTAGCGTCGGCGCCTGGCGGGGTCGATTCCAATTGAACCGTCACGGGTGGCGGTTCCGACCTGAAGGCATCCGTTGAAAAAGAAGAACAGCCAGCCAGACTCACGCCAGCCAGCGCAATCGCGATCATACGACGCATGGTCCCACCCGTATATCGTTGCGGCAATCAGCCACATCCCCGAGGCGACCATAGAGGGACGGGCAGACCCGCGCAATGGGAGCGGAGGCATCGTCAACGGTAGGGCCGATGGCTGAAAATCAGATTTTTATATAATAATATCAAATATTTATTTTGAGTTTCTTGAGTATTTCCGTCGCGGCGTCGGGAAGGTCTTTCATGT
This sequence comes from Nitrobacter sp., assembly GCA_035546855.1. Lineage (GTDB taxonomy): Bacteria > Pseudomonadota > Alphaproteobacteria > Rhizobiales > Xanthobacteraceae > Nitrobacter. Next base: position 76,842 of record DASZVY010000034.1, read on the forward strand.
GGTCGATCACGCGGTCCGGCTTGAGTTCGACGATCGGGACCTCCGTATATCCGAAGGTCACACCGATCACCGGAGTACCGGCACGACGGGCGACCCCGACATCGGTCCCGGCATCGCCGACCATGACGGCCGCCGAAAGATCGCCCCCGGCGCGGGCGACGGTCTGCTGGAGGATGGCCGGGTCCGGCTTTGAGACGCCGAACGTGTCGGCGCCGCAGATCGCGGCAAAGCGGCTGCTGAGCCCGAGTTGATCGAGCAGGCGCTGCGACAGCCACTCCAGCTTGTTCGTGCAGACCGCCAGGCGGCAGCCCCGCGCGGACAGGTCGTCGAGCGCATCGGTCAGTCCTTCGAAGGGCTGCGAGCCGTCGGCGATGTGGTCGGCATAGTATTGGATGAAATCGTCGGTCATTCGCGCGATATCGTCGGGCGTTGCCGGGCGGTCCTCCGCTTCCAGGCCCCGCTCGATCATGCGGCGGGCACCCGCTCCGATCATGTTTCGCGCCGATTGCGGCGGGATCGGAGGGAGCCCCTCGCGTTCCAGGACATAATTCAGGGCGGCGATGAGGTCCGGGGCGGTATCGATCAGGGTGCCGTCGAGATCGAAAACAATTGTCGGGGAGGCTGCCATGGGGGATCGGTACTGTTCCGCGTTTCCCAAGACAAGGGGAAATCCGCGCACGGCCGGATCCCGGAGGGGCTCGGATGGCTCGTCATAACGCTGTTCCTCAAAGGCAAAGAACGCTAGAGAAGCCCCGCCCGTATTCGCGGAAGGGTCGGAATGTGACGCTCGATGGATTGAAAAGGCAGGCCGCGGCTCGTGCTCTTGACCATGTCCGTGACGGCATGAAACTCGGTCTTGGGACGGGGTCGACGGCCAGGCATTTCGTCGAACTGCTCGGCGAGCGCGTTCGCGCCGGATTGAAGGTCATCGGCGTGCCGACGTCGGAAACCACCCGCGCCGACGCCGAGCGATGGGGTATCCCGCTCACCACTCTGGACGAGATCGACCGGCTGGACCTTACGGTCGATGGCGCCGACGAAGTCGACCGCGAACTCAATCTGATCAAGGGTGGCGGGGGCGCGCTTCTCCGTGAAAAAATTGTCGCCGCAGCGTCGGATCGCATGATCGTGATCGCGGATGACACCAAATGGGTCGGCAGGCTTGGCCGCTTTCCATTGCCGATCGAGGTCATTCCGTTCGGTCTGGCCGCGACCCGCCGAGCGATCGAGGGGACATTTGCGAAGTGCTCTGTTTCCGGGCAAATGGACGTCCGCAAGAGACCGGACGGCCATGCTTTTGTCACCGATGGTGGCCACTGGATTGTCGACGCCCGGCTCGGAGAGATCCCTGATGCACCTCGTCTGGCCGCGTTGTTGAATCCGATCCCGGGCGTCGTGGAGCATGGGCTATTTATCGGACTCGCGAATACGGTGGTGTTGGCGGGCTCCCAGGGAATTCGTGTTGTCGAACGGCCATAGCGCCGGATTGAGGAGAATCGGAATGAAGGGTCTTTTGCGGATTTCGCTGGCGGTGTGCTTGATGCTTGGGGGTGCTCTCGTCGGCACGTCGGTTCAGGCTCAGACCACCAATCCGAACCCGTCGCCGGCCGCGATCGCGGCCGCGAAAGAATTGCTGACGCTGAAAAACGCGTCAGCGATGTATGCGAACGCCGTTCCGGGAATGGTGGAGCGGACCAAGACCACGCTGCTGCAGAGCAATCTCAACTATCAGAAGGACCTGAACGAGGTCGCGATCATCGTGGCGAAGGAATTCGCGGGTCGCGAGAAAGAGATCGGCGAGGGCATGGCGAAGATTTACGCCAGTCATTTTACCGAGCAGGAGCTGAAAGACCTAGTGACCTTCTACAAATCTCCGCTTGGGCAGAAGCTGCTCAAGGAGGAGCCGGTGGCAATCCGGGAGAGCGTCGGCTTCATGGATCAATGGGCCCATCAGTTCGCGGAAACCGTCAACGGCGCATTCCGGGCCGAGATGCGCAAGCGCGGCAAGGAAATCTAGAAGAAATCTGATTTCGATCGGAACGGGCCATGGCTGATTTCGACGTCGATCTTTTCGTAATTGGTGGCGGTTCGGGCGGCGTTCGCGCCGCCCGAATTGCTGCGGGATACGGCGCGAGCGTGATGGTCGCCGAGGAATACCGGATGGGCGGCACCTGCGTGATCCGCGGTTGCGTCCCCAAGAAGCTCCTCGTCTATGCATCGCATATCCGGCACGAGGTTGAAGACGCCGCGGGGTTCGGCTGGACGATTCCGTCAGCCATCTTCGGCTGGCCCACTCTGATCGCGAACAAGGACAAGGAAATCGCCCGACTCGAGGCGGCCTATACCGCCAACGTCGAAAAGGCGGGAGCGCGCATCGTCAAGACGCGGGCCGTGTTTGAAGACCCGCACACGATTCGCCTCGCCACGGGCGAAGCCGTCCGGGCGAAATACGTGCTGATCGCGACGGGCGGCGCGCCCAATCACGGGCGGCCGATTCCGGGCATCGAGCACGTCATTTCCTCCAACGAGGTATTCCATCTGCGTGAACTGCCGAAACGCATCCTGATCCAGGGTGGCGGGTATATCGCGCTGGAGTTCGCATGCATCTTTGCCGGTCTCGGCAGCGACGTGACACTGGTGTACCGCGGCGAAAACATCCTGCGGGGATTCGATGACGATGTTCGCTCTCACGTTCGGGTCGAGATGGAAAAGGACGGCGTCACCATTCTGACGGGATGCACGGTCGACAAGATCGAGAAGCACGGCGGCGAATATACGTCGCGCCTGTCCAACGGTTCGAGCGTTGCGTCGGATCAGGTGCTGTTCGCGATCGGCCGGCACCCGAACGTCGCCAATCTCGGCCTCGAAAAAGCGGGTGTCGCCATCAACCCGAAGAATGGCGGCATCGCCGTCGATGGTTTCTCGCGGACCAACGTGCCGAACATCTATGCGATCGGCGACGTCACGCATCGTTTCAACCTGACGCCGGTTGCGATCCGGGAAGGCCATGCTTTTGCCGACACGGTTTTCGGCGGCAAGTCCGTGCGGGTGGACCATGCCGACATTCCGACGGCCGTGTTTTCGCAGCCTGAGGTCGGGACGGTCGGTCTGACCGAGGCCCAGGCGCGGGCGCAGTTTGCCGCCGTCGATATCTACAAGGCGACGTTCCGGCCGATGAAGGCGACGCTGTCGGGTCGTGACACCCGTATCCTCATGAAGCTTGTGGTCGATGCCACGACGGATCGCGTGGTGGGATGTCATATCGTCGGCGACGGGGCAGCCGAGATGACTCAGGTCCTCGGGATCGCGGTCAAGATGAAGGCGACGAAGGCAGACTTCGACGCGACGATCGCGCTACATCCGACCGCCGCCGAAGAACTCGTCACCATGCGGACGCCGACGGCGCGCTATGTGCGCGAGGCCGCGGAATAGCCGCTACAGGCCGCCTTCCAGCCATTCGGCTGCGCCTCTCCACAGGGTGTCGCGAAACGCCGGAAGGAAGAATCCGAAATGGCCGATCTTTGCCGCTCCCACGTCTGACGGGGCGACAACGACGATGTCGGGCCTGATCGACGTAAACCCTGCGCACAGAAGTTCGACCGCCGCCGGGGTCGCCCAGGGATCGTCGGACATGCAGAGGGCACGGAGCGCCCCCTGATATTTCGGAAAATTTTTCAGCGACGCGAGTGTCTTGTCGTCGAACATGTAGCGGTCGCTCATGATCCACCGCGCCCATTGCAGGAAAACGTCCTTCGGTAGATCGAGGCCGGCGCCCAGCCGCCCCGGTGCATAACCCATCAGGAGAGTTAGCGGCACGCCGGCGAACCTGAGGAGGGCGTAGATGCGATAACGCTCGGGCGAGGTCATGAGCTTCCATGTCCCGGCCTGCGCGGCCACGAACAGGGCGCGCGAGACCTCCTGGTTGTTGGGCAATAACCCCAGCGCCTGGCCTCCGAACGAATGTCCGACATAGCCGAGCGGCATGTCGTGGTAACGCTCGCGCATCCAGTTGACGGCGGCCGTGACGTCGAGCGCCGCCCAGTCCGACATCGACGCCTTGAATCCAACCAGCGATTTCGGCTGATTGCGGTCGATCGGGGATGTCTGCCGGGAGGCGCCGATGCCCCGGTAGTCGTAAGTCATGACAGCGTTGCCGCGCTTCGCGAGGTAGCTGGCGAATCTCTTGTAGATTTTCCTTGGGACGGCGGTGGCCGAATTGATCAGGACCGCGCCCCGTTTGGGCCCGCGGGGCAGGAAGAGCGTTCCTCCGAGGGGATATCCGTCGACGGCCTCGAAGGTGATGTCGTCGGAGAAAACGTCGTCTGGTATCACCTCTGTCACGCCGCCGCCCCGGACTGTGTGCCGACCCAGCAAAGGCGAATTCGGCTTTCGCCGCAAGACTTTGCAAGGGCGCAATCATTTCCAACTGGCGAACGGTACCGGGCCTGTGTATAAACCGGCCCTTCGCTGCTGCGGAAAGCGGCGGTTTTCTCAGGAGTGAGGTCATGTCCGAGCGGTGGACACCCGATAGCTGGCGCAACAAGCCTGTTCAGCAGATTCCGGTTTATCCGGATGCGAAGATTTTGGGCGACGTGGAAGCCCAACTCACCACGTTTCCGCCGCTGGTTTTTGCGGGTGAGGCGCGCAATCTGAAAAAGTCCCTGGCCCGAGTCGCAAAGGGCGAGGCGTTCCTGCTGCAGGGAGGCGATTGCGCCGAGAGTTTCGCCGAGCACGGCGCGAACAACATCCGCGACTTCTTCCGTGTCCTGCTGCAGATGGCGGTGGTGCTGACCTATGCCGGCGCGCTGCCGGTCGTGAAGGTCGGTCGCATCGCGGGCCAGTTCGCCAAGCCGCGCTCGTCGCCGGTCGAGAAGGCGAACGGCGTCGAACTGCCGAGCTACCGCGGCGACATCGTCAATGACATCGCGTTCACCGCGGAGTCCCGCACGCCGGACCCGCAGCGTCAACTCATGGCCTACCGTCAGTCGGCCGCGACGCTGAATCTGCTGCGCGCGTTCGCGACCGGCGGCTTCGCCAATCTGGGCAGCGTGCATCAATGGATGCTGGGGTTCCTGAAAGATTCTCCGCAGTCGCGGCGCTACAAGGAACTGGCCGACCGCATCTCGGATGCGCTCAATTTCATGCGGGCGTGCGGTCTCGATCTGGAGAGCCACCCCGAGCTGCGGGCGACCGAGTTCTACACCAGCCACGAAGCGCTGCTGCTCGGCTATGAACAGGCCCTCACGCGCGTCGATTCCACGACGGGCGACTGGTATGCGACGTCGGGCCATTTCATCTGGATCGGCGATCGCACCCGTCAACTTGATCATGGCCACGTGGAATATTTCCGCGGCATCAAGAATCCGATCGGGCTGAAGTGCGGGCCTTCGCTGAAGCCCGACGAGTTGCTGAAGCTGATCGATGTTCTCAATCCCGATAACGAGCCTGGCCGGCTGACGCTGATCAATCGGTTCGGAGCGGACAAGGTGGCGGAGCATCTGCCGCAGTTGATCCGCGCGGTCCAGCGCGAAGGACGGATGGTGGTGTGGTCGTGCGATCCGATGCACGGCAATACCATCGCTTCATCCAGCGGCTACAAGACCAGGCCGTTCGACAGGATTCTGTCGGAGGTGAAGTCCTTCTTCGCCATCCACGCGGCGGAGGGCACTCATGCCGGCGGCGTCCATCTGGAAATGACCGGACAGAACGTCACCGAGTGCATCGGCGGCGCGCGTGCGATCCGCGATGAAGATCTCAACGACCGCTATCACACGGTCTGCGATCCGCGCCTGAACGCCGAACAGTCGATCGACATGGCGTTCCTGATCGCCGAACTCCTGAAGCAGGATCGGTCAGGAAAGGTCGAGCCGGTCCCCGCTGTCGCCGGCTTCTGAGGGTGTGGCGTTTCTGGCGCGCCACGCTCAATAGCTGGAACGGGCTGAAGGCGGCGATCCGTTCCGAACAGGCCATCCGGGAAGAGGCGGTGGCGTTTGCGTTGTCCCTGCCGGCATCATGGCTGGTCGGGACAACGGCGGCGCGGCGCGTCGAACTGGTCGCCGTCATCCTCCTGCTGATTGCCGTTGAGCTGCTGAACACCGCCGTCGAGAAACTCGCGGACCGGGTCACCACCGATCACGATCGTCAGATCGGGTACGTGAAAGACGTGGGGTCGGCCGCGGTGGGCGTGACGTTGCTGATCGCCGTCCTGGTCTGGGGTTTTGCGCTCGCCGAACGCATCGGGCTTCTCTAGCGGCAATTGCGAAAGACAGAGCTTGCAGGCAACATAGGTCCATGAGCGAGACCACGATTTTCAAAATCACGCTGGCCCAACTGGACCCGACGGTCGGTGACGTGGCCGGCAACGCGGCGAAGGCGCGGGCCGCCCGCGCGCGCGCCAGGGCCGACGGCGCGGCGCTCGTCGTCCTGCCGGAGCTGTTCATCGCCGGCTATCCGCCCGAGGATCTGGTCCTGAAGCCGGCCTTTCAGGCGGCGTGCCGCTCGGCGATCGAAGATCTCGCCCGCGAGACGGCGGATGGCGGCCCGGCGATGCTGATCGGCACCCCCTGGGTCGACAGGGGCCGGCTTTACAACGCCTGCGCGCTGCTCGACGGCGGGCGCATCGCGGCGATCCGGTTCAAGGTCAATCTGCCGAACTACGGCGTGTTCGACGAGAAACGGGTGTTCGAGCGCGGGCCGGTGTCCGGGCCGATGACGATCCGTGGTGTGCGGATCGGCGTTCCGATCTGCGAGGACACCTGGCTTGAGGAGTCCGAGGACTACGAGAACGTCGTCGAATGTCTCGCTGAGACCGGCGCCGAAATTCTCGTCGTGCCGAACGGCTCGCCCTATGCGCGGGACAAGAACGACATCCGGCTGTCGGTCTCCGTGGCCCGCGTCACCGAAAGCGGCCTGCCGCTGGTTTATCTCAATCAGGTCGGCGGGCAGGACGAACTGGTTTTTGACGGCGCCTCGTTCGCGCTCAATGCCGACCGCACGCTGGCTGCGCAACTTCCGGCTTTCGAAGAAAGCATCGTCACGCTGACGTGGACCAGGGATCCGGCCGGCTGGCGATGCGCCGGGCCGATCGCGTCGCTTCCTGAGGGCGACAGGGGCGATTATGCCGCCTGCGTGCTGGGGCTGCGCGACTATGTCCGCAAGAATGGATTTCCGGGCGTGCTGCTGGGGATTTCCGGCGGCATCGACTCCGCGTTGTGTGCGGCCATCGCCGTCGATGCGCTCGGCGCCGAGCGTGTGCGTGGCGTCATGCTGCCGTTCCGCTACACCGCGCAGGTTTCGCTGGATGATGCGGGCGATCTCGCGAAGCGTCTCGGTGTCCGCTACGAAGTGCTGCCGATCGCGCAGGCGGTCGAGGGCTTCGAGCAGATCCTGTCCGGTCCTTTTGCCGGATTGCCCCGCGACATCACCGAGGAAAACCTGCAGGCGCGCGCCCGCGGCACGCTTCTGATGGCCATCTCCAACAAGACCGGCGCCATGGTCGTCACCACCGGCAACAAGTCGGAGATGTCGGTCGGCTATGCCACGCTCTATGGCGACATGAACGGCGGCTTCAATCCGATCAAGGACATCTACAAGACCGAAGTGTTTCGCCTGTCGAGCCTCCGCAACGCCTGGAAGCCCGCCGGCGCGCTGGGCCCGGCCGGCGAGGTCATTCCGGTCAACATCATCACGCGGCCGCCGACAGCGGAATTGCGCGAAAACCAGACCGATCAGGATTCGCTGCCGCCGTATGACGTGCTCGACGCGATCCTGGAGCGGCTGGTCGAGCGCGAAGAGCCGCTGGCGTCGATCGTGGCGGCAGGGTTCGAACGCGAGACGGTCGTGCGTATCGACCGCCTGCTGAACATCGCCGAATACAAGCGGCGGCAGGCCGCGCCGGGCGTCAAGGTCACGCGCAAGAATTTCGGCCGCGACCGACGCTATCCGATCACCAACCGGTTTCGCGATTCCGCCGATCCGTCGCCGCGGCCGGACGACAAGCTGGTCTCGCCGCCGGGTACGGCGTCCGCCGAAGCGTTCGAGGGTTGATCGGCAAAACAGCATCCCACGCTAATGCGCGGGGATGAAAGTCGGCCCGACCGTGCGGATGCCCTTGTCCGAGGCTGCCGGGCTTGCGTTTGCCGGCGTCGACGCGGATGTGCCGGCCGGGCTCGCAGGCGCGCTGCCTTTTTTGGCCGGAGCAGGGCTACGCGGCTGCGACAGTTTCTTCGCATTCTCCTCGGTGACGATGATGTCGCCTTGCTGAGCGGCCGCAGCCTTGTCGTCGATTCCCTTCAGCGCCTCCGACCAGGTCTGCCCCGCGGCCTTGCAACTGCATGTCGGCACGAATTCCCGCCGATACAGAAACGCGTTTGGCGATGACGAGTAGGGCTGTCCGTTGATCGAGACGGCCTGGTTCATGTCCTCGCCGGGATTGCGATAGGTGTAGAGCGTCGCGTCCGCAGCGGGACACAGGCTCTTGCAGGTTTTTTCGTCATCCGGGAATCGGCTGGGAACGGTCGCGAACGAAATCGGAAAGTAATAGCCGTCGCAGGAGCGGACGCAGACGGTGCGATAGGTCCCGGATTGCACGCCGGAATCGACCGGCGGGATCGGGTTGTTGTTGCCGCCGTTATTGCCAAAAAAATTGTCGAAGAAGCTGCCGGAGTTGCGAAGGGCCGCAGCGTATTGCGGGCCGCAATTGTTTTGCGCCAGCGCGGTCAGCACAGAGCGGCGCTGGTTCTCGCGATCCGGATTGCCGGGGCCGGCGCTCGCCCGCAGACGCTCGAGGCTCGTGGTGATCTGCTCGAGGTTGGTCCGCATCTGTTGAATCTGGTTGTTCACGGGACCGCATTGCGCGGAGCGGCCATTGAACAGCGAGAAGAAGCCGGAGCTGTCGCACCCCATGCGCTGGGCTTGCGCGGTGATCCGTTCGAGCTCGGCCTGCTGTCTGTTGGCGGCATCTTCGTAACGGCGGATCTGATCTGCGCGCGCCGGATCGACGCTGCCGCGATCGATCGCTGAGAGTTGAGCTTCCAGTCGCGGGCACATCGGATTGACCGCGCCCGGCGGCGGTGCGCCGGGCGGCATGCCCTGTGCGCAGGCGGCGCCGCCGAACAGGGCGGCGCTGGCAAGGATGGCGGTTGCGAGAATCCAGCGGGATGGGGCAGCGAACAACGAGTCAGACATGATCCGCCAATTGGATGTTCCGGGCGAAGTGAAAGCCAACTTGCACGAAGGGGCTGTCCTGTTCAACGAACGGCACCACCATTCGCGGAGGAATGTGTGCAATTCACGTGAGCTTGATTGAGTCGAAAACGCTGCTTGTCTTTCTGTCGCCGCGTGACGCAGCGGCGTTCCGATGCGGATATGGGTCATAGCGGCTTCCCGGGGCAGGGTCACGTCGTTTCCACGGCGCGAGTGTGGCGACCACGACGGGAGAATCCCCGTCAGCGCTGGCAGGTAATGGCGACATATTCGCCGCACGAATTGCGGCTGCATGCGGAGCTTCCGGATTTTGGAACCGAGCCGGTGACCTCGTCGGGATCGACACGCTGAAAAGCGGTGGCCTGCGCGAAATCCCGCGCGCGGCAGTAGGCTCGCGCAGCGGGGCCGCCGCAGGCTTCGCCATTCGCGAGGCATTGGTCGATGCCATAGCCGTCGGCCTGATTGGCGACGATGAAAACGCGCGTATCGGCCGATGCCGCGGAGCCAGCGATCAGGACGGCGCCAGCCAGAAGAATGAAAAGGGATCGCATTGCCCACCGTTCGACGAGGCCAGGTTTCAGCCCAGTTTTCCAAGACCCGAGTTGGGTGGTTAACCATGCGAGATAAGGCGATTTCGTGGCCGAATCGCGATTTGCCATTGGAGCCCAATCGAAGGGCCACGCGCCCGGAAACCGTTGCCGAAAGCCCTCAATCGGCTGCAACCGGCCCTTGACGCCGTCCCCCCGGCTGCCCCATGGTGCCGCCATGAACGGTTGTCTCGCCATTTGTGGCATTTGCCGCGAGATTATGAGCTAGCGATTCGCTGGCTGAGGCCGTCTTTTCTCACATGAGATCACTGGACGCCCGGCCGCAAGGCAAGGGGTGATGTGCATGGAGCTGAGGCTCTACGATACGCTGACCAAGGAGAAGCGGGTCTTCACGCCGCTCGATCCGTCCAACGTGCGGATGTATGTCTGCGGTCCGACGGTCTATGACTTCGCTCATATCGGCAACGCCCGGCCGGTGATCGTGTTCGATGTGTTGTTCCGGCTGCTGCGGCATATCTATGGCGCCGGCCATGTCACCTACGTCCGCAACATCACCGACGTCGACGACAAGATCAACGACCGCGCGGCGCGGGATTTCCCCGGCCTGCCGCTGAACGAGGCGATCCGCAAGGTCACGGAAAAGACCGCCGAACAGTTTCAAGCCGACGTCGCGGCGCTCGGCTGCCTGCCGCCGACCCATCAGCCGCGCGCCACCGAATTCGTGCTGCCGCGCGCCGACGGCAAGACCGATATGGTGACGCTGATCAAGCAACTGATCGCGCGCGGCCATGCCTATGAAGCCGGTGGCGAAGTGTTGTTCGATGTGCAGTCGATGCCGGATTACGGCATGCTGTCGGGCCGCAGGCTCGACGAGCAGAAGCCCGGTGCGCGCGTCGCCGTCGATGCGCACAAGAAAAACCCGGCCGATTTCGTGCTCTGGAAACAGTCGTCGGAGAACGAGCCGGGCTGGGACAGCCCATGGGGCAGGGGCCGTCCGGGCTGGCACATCGAATGCTCGGCGATGAGTTCGGCTTATCTGGGAGATATCTTCGACATTCATGGCGGCGGACTCGATCTGATCTTCCCGCATCATGAAAACGAGATCGCGCAGTCGCGCTGCGCGCACGGCACGCACGCGATGGCCAACACCTGGATGCACAACGGCTTCCTGCAAGTGGAAGGCGAGAAGATGTCGAAGAGCTTGGGCAACTTCGTCACCATCAACGAGTTGCTGACGACGGAGAATTTCGGCGGGCGCAAGTGGCCGGGCGAGGTGCTGCGGCTCGCGATGCTGAAGACACACTACCGCCAGCCGATCGATTGGACGGTCCAGGGACTTCATGACGCCGAGAAGACGCTTGACCGCTGGTACGATGCAGTCGGTGAGAACGAAGCCGGGCGAGCATCAACCGATGTCATCGAAGCGCTGAACGATGACATGAACACGCCAAAAGCCATCGCGGAACTGCATCGGTTGTCGCCCGAGGTCCTCAAGGCTTCGGCGAAGATCCTTGGTCTTCTGACGCAGACGCGCGCGCAATGGCAGGTAAACCGAGCCGTGGAGCTAGGTGTCGATGGCGACGCCGTGGAGGCATTCATCCGTGCGCGCGCCGAAGCCCGCGCACGAAAAGACTTCAGGGAATCCGATCGCATCCGCGATGAACTGGCTGCCATGGGCGTCGTGCTGAAGGACGGCAGGGACGCCGACGGCAAGCCGGTAACGACCTGGGAGATCGCGCGATGAGCGCGCCAGCGCTGCGGCCGATGCTGCCGGCCGATGTCCCCGTGCTCGCCGCGATCTTCGTCGCGAGCATCGAGGAGTTGACCGGCGACGACTACAACGAGGCGCAGCAGGTCGCGTGGGCCAGCGCCGCCGACAACGAAGAGGAGTTCGGCGCGCGCCTGGCGAAGGAGTTGACGCTGGTCGCCACCTTGCAGGGCGCGCCGGTCGGCTTCGCCGCGCTGAAGGGTCCCAACCACATCGACATGCTCTACGTGCATCCGACTGCCGTGGGGCAGGGCGTGGCGTCGGCGCTGTGTGATGCGCTGGAAAAGCTCGCAGGCGCACGCGGCACGGAGGCTCTGACGGTCGATGCCAGTGACACCGCCCAGCGGTTCTTCGCAAAGCGCGGCTACACAGCGACCCGGCGCAATTCAGTGTCGGTCGCGGATGAATGGCTGGCCAATACGACGATGACGAAAACGCTGGCCACAGGGGGACCGGCATGAGCCGCGAACGCCTTTATTTGTTCGATACCACGTTGCGCGATGGCGCGCAGACCAACGGCGTCGATTTCACGCTGCACGACAAGCAGCACATCACGCATTTGCTCGACAATCTCGGCATCGACTATGTCGAGGGCGGCTATCCCGGCGCCAATCCGACCGACACCGAGCTATTCTCGCAGAAGCCCGCGCTGACCCATGCAAAATTCACGGCGTTCGGCATGACGCGGCGGTCCGGCCGCTCGGCCTCGAACGATCCGGGTGTCGCGGCGCTGATCGAGGCGAAGGCCGATGCGATCTGCTTCGTCGCCAAGTCATCTGCCTATCAGGTCCAGGTGGCGCTCGAGACCACCAGGGATGAAAACCTTGCCTCGATCCGCGACAGCGTGAAGGCGGCGACGGCCGCGGGCCGCGAAGTCATGGTGGATTGCGAGCATTTCTTCGACGGTTACAAGGAAGACCCCGAGTTCGCGCTGGCTTGCGCGAAAGCGGCTTACGAGTCCGGCGCGCGATGGGTCGTGCTGTGCGACACCAACGGCGGCACCATGCCGCACGAGGTCGAAAAGATCGTCGGCGAGGTCATCAGGCAGATTCCGGGCGACCATCTCGGCATTCACGCGCACAACGACACCGAGCAGGCGGTCGCGAACTCGCTCGCGGCGGTGCGCGCCGGCGTGCGGCAGATCCAGGGCACGCTCAACGGTCTCGGCGAGCGCTGCGGCAATGCCAATCTGTGCTCGCTGATTCCGACATTGAAGCTGAAAAAGGAATTTTCCGACGCGTTCGAGATCGGCGTGTCGGACGGACAGCTTGCGACGCTGGTTCAGGTCTCGCGCGCGCTTGACAACATGCTCAACCGCGCGCCGAATCGGCACGCGGCCTATGTCGGCGAAAGCGCCTTCGTCACCAAGACGGGCATTCATGCGTCTGCGATCCTGAAGGACCCGTCGACGTATGAGCACGTCGAACCGGAGACGGTCGGCAATCACCGCAAGGTTCTGGTTTCCGATCAGGCTGGACGATCCAACGTGCTGGCCGAGCTTCAGCGCGCCGGCATCGCGTTCGACAGGAACGATCCGAAACTGGGACGGCTGATTGAGGAGATGAAGGAACGCGAGGCGGCGGGTTATGCTTACGAGTCCGCCAATGCGTCGTTCGATCTGCTGGCGCGGCGCACGCTGGGGCACGTGCCGGATTATTTCGATGTCGAGCAGTTCGACGTCAATGTCGAGCAGCGCTACAACTCCAACGGCCAGCGCGTGACCGTCGCCATGGCGGTCGTGAAGGTCAAGATCGACGGCGGCACGCTGATCTCGGCCGGCGAGGGCAACGGCCCAGTGAACGCGCTCGATGTCGCCTTGCGCAAGGACCTTGGAAAATACCAGACATACATCGAGGGTCTGAAACTGGTCGATTACCGCGTGCGTATCCTCAATGGCGGCACTGAGGCGGTGACGCGCGTGCTGATCGAAAGCGAAGATGAGCAAGGTGAACGCTGGACCACCATCGGCGTGTCACCCAACATCATCGATGCTTCGTTCCAGGCGCTGATGGACTCGGTGATCTACAAACTGGTGAAGTCGTACCCGCCGGCGTAGTCGTCCGGCCGACTACAGCCGGTGCGCGACGTCAGGCGGCATTTCCTTCGAGGACTCCGGTGCGCCGGCGGCGGCGACGCGAAGCTTGGGGAGAATGTCCTCGACGCGATCGGCCTGCAGGATATTGACTGCGAGTGTCGGCCGGATGAAGGCGGTTGCGCGCATGTGGGTGAGCAGCGCCAGCAACGGCTCCCAGAAGCCGTCGATATTGGCCAGCAGGATGGGCTTGCTGTGTCGTCCGAGCTGCTGCCAGGTCAGTTGCTCGACCAGTTCCTCCAGGGTACCGACCCCACCGGGCAGCGCCACGAACGCATCCGATCGTTCGAACATCAGGCGTTTGCGCTCGTGCATGTCGCGCGTGACGATCATCTCCTGGACACGGGACAGCGCGTGTTCGCGCGAGGTCAGGAAGTCAGGAATGATGCCGGTAACTTTGCCGCCGTGATCGAGCGTCGAGGTGGCGACGGCGCCCATCAAGCCGACCGACCCGCCGCCATAGACCAACCCGACCTTGTTCTCGGCGAGGGATTTTCCCAGCGCGACGGCAGCTTCGACGAAGTGGGGATTGGTGCCGGGGCCCGAGCCGCAATAGACGCAGACCGTTTTGATGGTGTCCATGGAATCGATGTGGCATTGCAAAATCGGTGCGTCAAGCCGGGAGATGGCGTTGCGATCGGTGAATTCGCCTTCCTCCAGGCCATTGGCTGCAAAAGAAATCTCCAAACGAGGGTGCGCGAACCGCCCGAACGCTCTATATGACGGTCGATACATGACCCCGATCAAACGACATTCGCGGCGGCAGACGCCACTCTTCGCTCCAGGCGCGATCGATGGCCAATCCGCACGCTGATCCCGCGCCAATGAGGCCGTCCGAAGACCCAACCCGGCGAGCAACGCTCGGCCGGGCGCTTTGGCATTTGTGGCCCTACATGTGGCCGGGCGATCGCGCCGACCTGAAGATGCGGGTGGTCTGGTCGATGGTGCTGTTGCTCGCGGCCAAGGTTGCGACGCTGACGGTTCCCTTCACGTTCAAATGGGCGACGGATGCGTTGAGCGGCAAGGGGAGTGCGCCGGTCCAGCCCGACAACTGGGCGATGTGGCTCATCCTCTCTCCGCTTGCGATGACGGTCGCCTACGGCGTCATGCGCGTGCTGATGGCGCTGCTCACCCAACTGCGGGATGGGATCTTCGCCAAGGTCGCGATGCATGCGGTCCGCAGGCTGGCGTATCGCACCTTCGTCCACATGCACGAATTATCGCTGCGGTTTCATCTGGAACGCAAGACCGGCGGCCTGACCCGCGTGCTGGAGCGAGGACGCACCGGCATCGAAGAGATGGTCAGGCTCGTGATCCTTCAGCTCGTGCCGACGGCGGTCGAGGTTGGGCTGCTCGTCGGCGTGCTGCTGTGGCAGTTCGACTGGCGCTACGTGCTGGTCACGCTGGCGACCGTCGCGGTCTATATGCTCTTTACCCTCGCCGCGACGAAATGGCGGATCGAAATTCGTCGCAAGATGAATGACTCGGATACCGACGCCAACGCGAAGGCGATCGACTCGCTGCTGAACTACGAGACGGTGAAGTATTTCGGCGCCGAACAGCGCGAGGCCCAGCGCTACGACAGGTCGATGGCGCGGTTTGAGGCGGCCAGCGTGCAGACCTACACATCGTTGGCTGTCCTGAATGCGGGGCAGGCGGTCATCTATACGACGGGCCTCGCCGCGATCATGCTGATGTGCGCGGCGGGCGTGCGCAACGGCACGCATACGGTCGGCGATTTCGTCATGGTCAACGCCATGATGATCCAGCTCTACCAGCCCCTCAACCTGATGGGCATGGTCTATCGCGAGATCAAGCAGGCGATCATCGACATCGAGAAGATGTTCGGCGTTCTGATGCGCGATCCCGAAGTGACAGATCATGCGGGCGCACGGCCGCTGTGCGTCACGCACGGGGCGATACGGTTCGAGGATGTGCGGTTTTCCTACGATCCCGATCGTCCGATCCTGAAGGGGATCAGCTTCGATGTGCCCGCCGGAAAGACCGTCGCGATCGTCGGGCCGTCGGGGGCGGGAAAATCGACGATCTCGCGGCTGCTGTTTCGTCTCTACGACGTGTCGGGTGGTCGCATCCTGATCGACGGGCAGGACATTCGCGATGTCACTCAGGCCTCGCTGCGCGCATCGATCGGCATGGTCCCCCAGGATACCGTGCTGTTCAACGACACTATTCGCTACAACATCCGCTACGGACGCTGGAATGCGACCGATGCCGAAGTCGAGGCTGCGGCGCAGATGGCGCAGATCGACAGGTTCATCCGCATGTCGCCGAAAGGCTACGAGACCGAGGTCGGCGAGCGGGGGTTGAAGCTGTCCGGCGGCGAGAAACAACGGGTCGCCATCGCGCGGACCATTCTCAAGGAGCCGCCGATCCTCGTGCTCGATGAGGCGACGTCGGCGCTCGACAGCCATACCGAGCGGGAAATACAGGACGCGCTCGACCATGTCTCGCGCAATCGGACGTCACTGGTGATCGCCCATCGCCTGTCCACCATTGTGGGCGCCGACGAGATCATCGTGCTGGATCAGGGGCGCATCGCCGAACGCGGAACACACGCGCAGCTTCTGGCCGCCAACAGTCTCTATGCCAGCATGTGGAATAGGCAACGCGAGGCCCAGGAAGCACGCGAGCGGCTGGCCTCCATTGTCGATGATGACGAGATGCCGAACCGGCTGCCGCCGCCGGTCGATGACGATCTCGCGGCGGCCGCGGCCGAGTGACGAACCCTCTATATCCCCGCCGCGAACCGGATATAATCATGACAAACCGGATTTGATTGCCTCATGTCGATTGCAAACTCCATTCGCGCCCAGATTCCCCCGATCCATCCGGAGGGTTATCCGTTTATCGGCGGCTTTGCCCTGGCCAGCCTGATCCTGTTCTGGATCTGGACGCCGCTCGGCTGGATCGGGACGCTGTTGACGGTGTGGTGCGCGCTGTTCTTCCGCGATCCCGTCAGGGTGACACCCGTTCGCGAAGGAATCGTCGTCGCGCCCGCGGACGGCCGCGTGTCCATGATCACGCGGACGCTGCCGCCGGCCGAGCTTGGCCTTGGCGATCAACCCTTGCTGCGTATCTCGATTTTCATGAGCGTGTTCAACTGTCACGTGAACCGCAGCCCGGTTGCCGGCCGCATCGACCGGATCGTTTATCGACCGGGCAAGTTCATCAATGCCGAGCTCGACAAGGCGAGCGAGGATAACGAGCGCAACTCGCTGGTGATCTCGACGGCCAACGGGCGGATCGGCGTGATCCAGATCGCGGGGCTGGTCGCGCGGCGGATCGTGTCGTTCGTGCGGGAAGGGCAGACCATCGGCGCGGGCGAGCGTTTCGGCCTGATCCGTTTCGGCTCGCGTCTTGACGTGTTCCTGCCCGACGGCACGGCGGCGCTGGTCTCCGAGGGACAGACAGCCATCGCAGGTGAAACCGTGCTGGCCGATTTCCGGCTCGGTGACGGCGGGCGAACCTACCGCGCCGGTTAACCTTTTCAGAAGCCGCGCCCCACGGCCGCCGGTCCGCATGGCGGAGCGGGGCGTCGCTTGCTATATTGGGGCCATGCAGATGCCCTACGACTCAAAGTCGCCTGAAATGCAGCGCCGGCGGTTTCGGCCGATTCCCGTTCGCATGCTCGTACCCAACGTCATCACGTTGCTGGCGATCTGCGCGGGCTTGACCGCGATCCGGCTGTCCACCGAGGGGCGCATGGAACTGGCGGTCGCAGCCATCGTCTTTGCCGCCGTGCTGGATGGCCTCGACGGCCGCGTGGCGCGGATGATCAAGGGACAGTCGAAGTTCGGTGCCGAGCTCGACAGTCTCGCGGACTTCGTCAACTTTGGCGTCGCGCCCGGCCTGATCCTGTATTTCTGGGAATTGCATACGCTGAACAACGTCGGCTGGATCGCGGCCATGACGTTTGCGATCAGCGGTGGCTTGCGGCTAGCCCGTTTCAACGCGAGCATCGACGAGCCGAACAAGCCGCCCTTCGCCGCGAATTTCTTTACGGGCGTGCCGGCGCCCGCCGGCGCGATTACCGTGTTGCTGCCGATCTATTTCGGATTCCTCGGCGCGCCGCAGCCGCCGGCGGTGCTGACCGCGTTCTACACGTTATTGATCGCGGTCCTGATGGTCTCGCGCCTGCCGGTGTTCTCGGGCAAGGCCATCCGCATGCGCGTGCCACCTGAAATGGTGCTGCCGGTGTTCGTGTCGGTGGTGTTCTTCATCGCGCTTTTGATCAGCTATCCCTGGTACATCCTCTCCGCCGGCTCCGTGATCTACTTGCTAAGTCTTCCGGTCGGGTGGAAGTCCTACCGGGATCAGAGCCGGAAGTTTGCGGCGGAGGCTGCGTCCCCGGCCGAGCCGGCTGCCGCAGCGGTGCCGCCTGCCTTCGCGCACCGGCCGGATCAGGGCCCGGACGAGCGGCCTCCGCGCCTGAATTAGGTCGGCAACCTCAATCGGCCTTCAGCCTCGCCCGGCCCGCGCAGGCGGACGGCTGCTCTGCGTCGCGCCCGGTTGGGTCTCCGGGCGAAGTCGGATATATGGCGTATCATCCTTCCAAAAGAGGCCGTCCGCGAGACCGGTCCTCGCGCCATTCGGAGAAACGCCGTGACCAAATCCGCGACCGCGCCGCTGCCTGCAACCGTCCTCGAAGCGCTGGCCCGCTATGATACGCCGACCATCTGCAACGCGATGGAGATCGTCGCGCCCGAGCGGCGGTTGATCGGATATACGACGAAACAACTGGTGTGCCCGTTTCCCGATTTACCGCCGATTGTCGGATACGCGCGCACCGTGACAATCCGCTCGGTCCTCAAGTCGGAATTGCCGGCCGCGGAACAGGCCGCGCGCCGGATTGCCTATTACGAATACGTCGGCACCGGTCATGGACCGCGCATCGCCGTGATTCAGGACATCGACGGGCCAGACGTCGGCTATGGCGCGTTCTGGGGCGAGGTGCAGAGCAACGTCCACAAGGCTCTTGGATGTCTTGGAGTCGTCACGGACGGGTCGATCCGCGACATCCCGCAGTGGGCGCCGGGTTTCCAGGCGCTTGCCGGGTCGATCGGTCCGTCGCACGCCTGGGTTCATGCCGAGAACTTTGGAGGCGAGGTTCGCGTTGCCGGCATGACGGTGCGCTCGGACGATCTGATCCATGCCGATCGGCACGGCGCCATCGTCATTCCCCTCGACGTCGCGGCCAAGCTGCCCGAGGCGGCCGAACTCTGCGGCCGTCGCGAGACCCCGATTCTGGAGATTGCGCGCAGTCCCGACTTCTCGCTGGAGAAACTGAAGGACGCGCTGAAGCGTTCGGCGGAAATTCACTGACGCGCACGCTCCAAAGGTTACCAAATCGTTGAAACAGCTCCGATCAGCCCATGGTCGGGGCGATTTGATTGAGGGAGGGACCGAACGGCGGCATGCGGCCTTAAGCTTTACCCCTCCTTAATGGCGCCAACGCTAGGGTACTGACGCGCGGCTCAGAACGGGCTGCGCCGCCGCCCAGGATGGCCGGTGAGTTGGCGTGCGTTGGAGTTGTCCATGGATATTATGACGGGCGCGGGCCTTCTCGGCGGTATGTCGGTTGTCGCCCTCATCATGTTCATGGGCGGCGATATTCACATGTTCATTTCCGAACATGCGATGATTATCATTTTCGGCGGCTCGTTCACGGCGACGATGATCCGCTTTCCGCTCGGCGCGCTGGTGCACGGGCTGCCGATGGGCGCCAAGTTCGCTTTCACCATGAGCCGTCTTTCGGCGCACGACCTCGTTGACGAGCTTGCCCGCATTGCCGAAATCGCGCGCAAGCAGGGACCGGTGGGCCTGGAAAAGGTCGAGACCAACGAGCCGTTTCTCGCCAAGGGCATTCGTTTCGTCGCTGACGGCTACGATCTCGAATTCATCCGCGACAACCTCGAGCGCGATCGCGACAATTTCCTTATGCACCTGGATGAGGGCAGCAAGATCTATCGGGCCATCGGCGACTGCGCGCCGGCATTCGGCATGATCGGCACGCTGATCGGCATGGTGCAGATGTTTTCGAACATGTCGGATCCCTCCAAGCTCGGTCCGTTCATGGCGACCGCGCTGCTGGCGACGCTGTACGGTGCGCTTGTGGCCAACCTGTTCTGCCTGCCGATCGCGGACAAGCTGCATGGCAAGCTGCTCGATGAGGAAACCAACCGGACCTTGATCATCGACGGCATCCTGATGATCAGGGATTCAAAAAGTCCGACGCTCGTGCGCGAAATGCTTCTGGCCTACCTGCCGGAGAAGCATCGCCACGAAGCGGGCGAAGCCGTTCCGGCGTAAACTGACGTCGATCCGGAGCAGCGGTCATGGCCAAGAAGAAGCGAGGCGACGCACATGGAGGCGGCCACGGCTGGTTCGTGACGTTCGCCGACCTGATGGGCCTGATGATGAGCTTCTTCGTGATGCTCGTCGCGTTTTCGAACCAGGATCAGAACAAGCTGAAGATCGTCGCAGGCTCGATGCGCGACGCCTTCGGCGTGCAAACCGAGGCGCGCTATTCGGGCATCATCGAGTCCGACGGTCTGCCGACCAGGCCGAAGCTCAAGCACGTCGATCACATTCCGCCGGAGGAAGCCTCAAATACGCCGACGCCCGACCAGCAGGAGCGATCGAAGGAAAACGGTCTTCGCCTCAAGGTCGATCGCGAGTTCGCGCTGGCGTCCGCTTCATTGCGCCAGGCGTTGCAGGACATGCCGGAGCTTACTGAGATTTCGAAGCAGGTGATCTTCGAGGAGACGAGCAAGGGTCTCAACCTGGAAATCGTGGATCAGGACGGCCGCTCGATGTTTCCCGAGGGATCGAAGATCCCGTACGAACGAACCCGCCAACTGATCAAGCGGTTGGCCGGGCCGCTCAAGGCGACGCCGTTGCGGATTTCAATCACGGGGCATACGGCGTCGGATTTCGTGCCGACACGCAGCGACTATGATGGGTTCGACCTGTCGTCGGATCGCGCCAATGCGGTTCGCCAGATTCTCGAGCGCGAGGGACTGCCGCCGAGCCACATCTTCGCGGTATCGGGGAAGTCCGACGGAATGCCGCTATTCCCGGACGATCCATCGCTTGCGGCCAACCGGCGCGTCACCATCACGCTGATGCGCGAAGATCCGCCATTGCCGCCCAACCTGAAACCTTAATGGGTCCGACATTCGTTTTTTTCACGCACCACAAGCCCGGAAGCGAACGTCAAGTCCAAAACGCCACCAGCAGTTTGTAATTGCAGGCGGTCCCTTCGATTCCGGCATCCGCAAAGATCGACCTCTGCGAATGGTCGAACGGGAGGCTTGAGAGCCTTTATCCCCAAGTCCCCTTGTGGCAAAATGTCAAGCGGGCCGGAAACGGTCCGTTGTGCTATTGGGCACGGGATTGACGCGCCTTTTGCCGTAGGCCATAGCCCCGGATCGAAATAACCAGCAGAGCGTTCTTAGGCACCATGGCCCTGAGCGAAACACCAGCCGACGGCTCGGGCGAGACTCCGGTAACGTCCGGTTTTTGGGCCCTCACGCTTGGAAGCATTGGCGTCGTCTTCGGCGATATCGGAACGTCGCCGCTCTATGCGTTTCGCGAAGCCATCAACGGCGCAGCGCAGAATTCTCCCGTGACCCGGGCGATCGTCCTCGGAGTGCTGTCGCTCATCCTGTGGGCGCTGTTCATCGTTGTGACCGCGAAGTACGTCCTGCTGCTTCTGCGTGCCGATAACAGCGGCGAGGGCGGAACGTTGTCCCTGATGGCGCTTGGCCAGCGCGCGCTGGGACATCGAAGCTTGCCGCTGCTGGTGCTCGGCGTGGTCGGAGCCTCGATGTTTATCGGCGATTCCATGATTACGCCGGCGATTTCGGTTTTGTCCGCGGTCGAGGGTCTCAAGATCGCGACACCCGCGCTCGAACATTATGTGGTTCCGCTCACCGTCCTGATTCTCGTCATTCTGTTTTCCGTGCAGAGCAGCGGCACCGCGCGCGTAGCATCCGCCTTCGGCCCCGTGATGGTGATCTGGTTTGCCGCGCTGGCGATCCTCGGGTTGATCCATATCAGGGACGATCCCTCGGTTCTCGTGGCGATCAATCCCTGGTACGCCGTCCATTTTCTGCTCAACCACGGAACGATCGGCCTGGTGACGCTCGGCGCGGTCTTTCTCGCCGTCACAGGCGGAGAGGCGCTTTATGCCGATCTCGGCCACTTCGGACGCAAACCGATTCAGGCGAGCTGGCTCTATTTCATTCTGCCATCGCTCCTGATCAATTATTTCGGTCAGGGTGCGCTTGTCCTGTCGCATCCGTCAGCGATCGAGAACACGTTCTACCGGATGGTTCCCGACCAGATTCTCTTGCCGTTCATCGGCCTGGCGACGGCGGCAACCGTGATCGCAAGTCAGGCAGTCATCACCGGAGCCTATTCCCTCATTCGGCAAGCCGTGCAGCTCGGACTATTGCCGCGCTTCGAGGTCCGCTACACGTCCGAAACCCACGCCGGACAAATCTACCTTCCGCGAGTCAACACGCTGTTGCTGATCGGCGTGCTGCTTCTGGTGCTGCTGTTCCGCACGTCAAGCGGGTTGGCGTCCGCCTACGGCATTGCCGTGTCGACCACCATGGTCGCCGACGGCATCATGGGTTTCGTCGTGGTCTGGAAATTGTGGAACTGGAAAGCGGCGACGGCGGCCGCGCTCATCGCCCCGTTCGTGATCGTCGATGCCATGTTCTTCAGCGCCAATCTGCTCAAACTATTCGAGGGCGCCTGGGTCCCCTTGCTGTTCGGTCTGACGATGGTGGTCATCATCTGGACCTGGCGTCGCGGGGCTGCGATTCTGATCAACAAGACACGACGCATCGAAGTCCCGTTGCAGGATCTGATCAAGAGCCTGGAGAAGCGCCCGCCGCACATCGTCAAGGGGACTGCGGTGTTCCTCACCAGCGATCCGAATTTCGTACCCACCGCGCTGCTGCACAATCTGAAGCACAACAAGGTTCTGCACGAGCACAATGTCATCCTCACCATCGAGACCGCGGAGACGCCGCGGGTCGATCCGGGAGAGCGGGTGCGGATGGAAAACATCAGCGACAAATTCTCGATGGTGCGGTTGCGTTTCGGATTCATGGAGTCGCCGAATGTGCCGAAGGCGCTGGTGATTGCGCGCAAGCTGGGCTGGCAGTTCGACATCATGGCGACCTCTTTCTTCGTCTCCCGGCGCTCGCTAAAACCCTCCGCGCAATCCGGGATGCCGCTCTGGCAGGATCGCCTGTTTATCGCGCTCAGCCGATCGGCCAACGATGCGACCGACTACTTCCAGATTCCGACCGGGCGCGTGGTCGAGGTGGGGACCCAGGTCATCATTTGAGGTTCGGCGTTGACTTGCATCGAGGTATGCATATATCGCATGCCTGAGGCCCGATATTCGATGTGCTATGCCCTGAACGCAGGACTATAAGCCCGCTCGCCTTTTGCATTGTGCAGTGAAGCATTTCGGGGCCATCCTTCATGACCAGCGATGTCGCAATTCCCGCCGCGGGGACGCCGGCGGCAAATGGTCATGGCGACGTCCATTCCACTGCCGGTTTCGGCGCCCTGATGCTCGGCAGCATCGGCGTGGTCTATGGCGATATCGGCACGAGCCCGCTTTACGCGTTTCGCGAGGCTGTCGCCGCGACCGGCGCGACGGGAGGGGCTTTCGACCCGGCTGCGGTGCTCGGCGTGCTGTCGTTGATCCTGTGGGCGCTGGTCGTTGTGGTGACCCTGAAATACGTCCTGATCCTGCTTCGGGCCGACAATCACGGCGAGGGCGGAACTTTGGCGTTGATGGCGCTGGCCCAGCGCGCGGTGAGTTCGCGCGCGGGGACGATCGTGCTGCTCGGGATCATCAGCGGGGCATTGTTCTATGGCGACGCCGTCATCACTCCAGCATTGACGGTACTGTCGGCCGTCGAGGGTCTGAAACTCGCGACGGCAACCCTCGAACCTTACGTCGTGCCATTGACAGTCATCATCCTGCTGGCGCTGTTCATGGTTCAGTCGCACGGGACTGCGCGGGTCGCGGCCCTGTTCGGGCCGATCATGTGCGTCTGGTTCGGCCTTATTGCGGTGGCGGCCGTCCCGCAGATTGCGCGGCACCCGGAAGTTTTGGCAGCGCTCAACCCGCTTTATGCCGTCCGCTTCATGCTCCATCACGGCATTGTCGGCTTTGTGACGCTCGGCGCGGTATTCCTGGCCGTCACCGGTGCGGAGGCGCTCTATGCCGACCTTGGCCATTTCGGCAAGCGCCCGATTCAAACCGCATGGCTCGCGATCATCCTGCCGTCGCTGGCGCTGAACTATCTCGGGCAGGGCGCTCTCGTGATCGGAAATCCGTCCACGCTGGAAAACCCCTTCTTCCTGATGTTTCCGGCCTGGGCGCTCGTTCCCGTGGTCGTTATGGCCACGATCGCGTCGGTCATTGCGAGCCAGGCCGTCATTACGGGGGCCTATTCGCTGACGCGTCAGGCCATTCAGCTCGGGTTGCTGCCGCGGTTCGAAATCCGCCACACCTCGGAAACGCATTCCGGCCAGATCTACATGCCGCGAGTCAACATGCTGCTGCTGGTCAGCGTGGTGCTGCTCGTCCTCATGTTCCGCTCGTCCAGCGCGCTGGCGTCGGCTTATGGCATCGCCGTCACCGGCACGATGGTCGTCACGGGAATGATGGGGTTTGTGGTCGTCTGGAAAGTCTGGCGCTGGTCGCCGGTGGCCGCCGCGGCATTGATCGCGCCGTTTCTCCTCCTCGACCTGACGTTCCTGTCCGCCAACCTTCTGAAGATATTCGAAGGAGGATGGGTGCCGCTGGCGCTCGGCGCACTGGTGATGCTGTTGATGTATACGTGGCGGCGCGGCAGCCGGCTGTTGTTCGAGAAATCGCGCAAGCTCGAATTTCCGCTGCTTGACCTCGTGGCGATGCTGGAAAAGCGGCCGCCGCAACGCGTCTCCGGCACGGCGGTCTTCCTCACCAGCGATCCGGCCTGCGCGCCGACGGCTCTGATGCATAGCCTGAAACACTACAAAGTGCTTCACGAGAAGAATGTTATTCTCACCATCGAGACCGCGCCGACACCGCGCATCGATCCGGCGGAGCGCGTGCGTCTCGAGCAGATCAGCGCGACCTTTTCCAGGGTCACGCTGCGGTTCGGCTTCATGGAATCGCCGAACGTGCCGAAGTCGCTGGCGATCGCGCGCAAGCTCGGCTGGCAGTTCGACATCATGGCGACGTCATTCTTTCTGTCGCGTCGAGCCCTGAAACCTGCCGCTCATTCGGGCATGCCGCGCTGGCAGGACCTTCTGTTTATCGCGCTCAGCCGCACCGCCAACGACGCCACCAACTATTTCCAGATCCCGACCGGGCGGGTCGTGGAAGTCGGAACGCAGGTCACCATTTGAGACGGTGGTAGCGCTTGATTTTCGTGGCGCGAGAGGCGACTTTGGCGCCGCCTGCGTGATGCAGGATCGCGGCTCGAATGAGCCAATTCGTCCCGCATGGGCAGCGCCGGGAGGGTGTGTTGGCGGATCAGGGTTACATCGTTCACGATTTGACGCCCGAGGATGTTTCGAAGGGAATAGCGGAGGGGCGCTATCTGCTGATCGACGTCCGCGAGCCGAATGAAGTGGCTGTGGAAGCGTATCCCGACGCCGTCATGGTGCCGCTGTCCAGCTTCGATCCGAAGGCGATCCCCGATCCGCAGGGAAAACAGGTCGTATTTGCCTGTCGTTCCGGCAAGCGTTCGGTCACGGCATCGCTTGCGGCGCAGGAGGGCTGTCTGCCCTATGACCGGCATCTCGCTGGCGGCATCATCGGCTGGAAGGCTGCAGGGCTTCCCACCAGGGCCGGCGGCTGACCGCGCATGCCGTCGCTCAATCAGGTCTTCGGCAATCTGCCCGTCACCATCTTCGAGGCGATGTCGCAGATGGCGCGGGACAACAACGCCATCAACCTCGGGCAGGGGTTTCCCGATGATCCCGGTCCGGAAGATATCCGCCGTGCGGCAGCCGATGCGGTTCTGAACGGCTATAACCAGTATCCGTCGATGATGGGGATACCGGAACTCCGGCAGGCCATCGCGTCGCACTACGCCCACTGGCACAAGCTCGACCTCGATCCGATGACCGAGGTGATGGTGACCTCGGGCGGGACCGAAGCGTTGACCAGCGCCATTCTCGCGGCGGTCGAGCCGGGCGACGAGGTCGTCGTGTTCCAGCCGGTGTACGATTCCTATCTGCCGATCATCCGGCAGGCGGGCGGCATTCCGCGACTGGTTCGGCTCGAGCCGCCGCACTGGCGGCTGACGGAAGAGGCCTTGAGCCGCGTCTTCAATCCGAAGACCAAGGCCGTGTTGTTCAATAATCCGCTCAATCCGGCGGCGGTTGTCTATCCGCGCGAGGATCTGGAACTGCTGGCGCGCTATTGCCAGACGTTCGATGTCGTCGCGATCTGCGATGAAGTCTGGGAACACGTCATTTTCGATGGCCGCGAGCATATCCCGCTCATCACCATTCCCGGGATGCGCGAGCGCACCATCAAGATCGGGTCGGCCGGAAAGATATTTTCGCTCACGGGCTGGAAAATCGGCTTCGTCTGCGCGGCGCCGCCGCTGTTGCGCGTCACCGCGAAAGTGCATCAATTCCTGACGTTCACGACCGCTCCGAATCTTCAGGCCGCGGTGGCTTACGGTCTCGGCAAGTCCGACGACTTCTTTCTCGCCATGCGCAAGGATCTGGCGCGCAGCCGCGACCGTCTGACCAAGGGACTTGAAAGCATCGGTTTTCCGGTGCTGAAGTCGCAAGGAACGTATTTCCTGACGGTCGATTTGTCGCCGCTCGGTCTCAACGAGACCGACGAAGCTTTCTGCAAGCGGATCGTGACGGACTACAAGGTGGCGGCGATTCCGGTATCCGCGTTTTATGAGGAGAACGCGGTGACTTCGGTGGTCCGGTTCTGCTTCGCCAAGAAGGATGCCACCCTCGATAGCGCTCTCGAGCGCCTGGCGGATGCGGTTCATCGCCGATAGAGTCTGATGATGTCTCTCCGTGCTCTTGCCCGAAATTGCATGGTCGCCGCGCTCGTCGTTGGCGCCAGCTTGCTGCCGGGGTTCGGCGCGGATGCACAGGAACGGGTCGTCAACTTCTACAACTGGTCGAACTACATCGCGCCGGGCGTGCTGGAGGCCTTCACCAAGGAGACCGGCATCAAGGTCGTCTACGACACCTTCGATGCCAACGAGACGCTGGAGACCCGTCTCCTCGCGGGCAGGTCGGGCTACGACGTCGTGGTGCCGACCGCGTATTTTCTGCAGCGGCAAATCGTGGCGCACGTCTTCCAGAAGCTCGACAAGTCCAGGCTGCCCAATCTCGCGAACGCGTGGCCGGAGATCACCCGCAAGCTCGCCGTCTATGATCCCGGCAACCAATATGCCGTGAACTACATGTGGGGCACGACGGGGATCGGGTACAACGTCCAGGCGGTTCATCGGATGCTCGGCGCGGATGCCAAGATCGACAGTTGGGACTTTGTTTTCAAGCCCGAGAATCTTGCGAAGTTCAAGGATTGCGGCGTTCAGATGCTGGATTCCGCCGACGATATCCTGCCGGCGGCGCTGAACTATCTCGGCCTCGACCCGAACTCGACGAAGCCGGCCGACCTTCAGAAGGCCGCCGATCTCGTCAGCAAGATCAGGCCGTTCGTCCGAAAGTTTCACTCGTCGGAATATCTGAACGCGCTGGCCACCGGGGAAATCTGCCTCGCGGTGGGATGGTCGGGCGATATCAAGCAGGCGCAGAACCGCGCAGCGGAATCGAAGAACGGCGTCGAGATCGGCTATGCGATCCCGAAGGAGGGCGCGCAGATGTTCTTCGACAACCTGGCCATTCCGGCGGACGCAAGCCACGTGACCGAGGCCTACGAGCTCATCAACTATCTCTATCGCCCGGATGTGGCTGCGAAGAATTCGGATTTCCTGTCCTATGCCAATGGCAATCTGGCCAGCCAGAAGCTGATCTCGCCGAAGGTGATCGGCGACAAGACGATCTATCCGGACGAGGCGACGCTGAAACGTCTGTTTGTCATCACCGCGCGCGATCCGGCGACGCAGCGAACGATCAACCGCCTGTGGACCCGGGTGAAGACCGGACGTTGATCGGCAGGAAGTTATCGCCAGCGGCGATGCAGCCACAGCCATTGATCCGGGTGTTCGCGGACCCAGCCTTCGATCACCGAGGTAATCACCTGCATGGTGCCGCGCACGTCGATCTCGCCGTCAGCGTCGCGAACCGGCGGAATTTCCTCGGTGAGTTCTGCGCGGAAACGATGGTCGGGAAGGCGGATGATGCGGACGCCGTGAACAGGGCATTCGACCTGGCGCAGCAGCCGCGCCAGCATCGGGTTGGCTTTGGTGGTTCGACCGAAGAACGTGACCTCGACGCCGTTGGTGAAATACTGGTCGACCAGCATGGCGACATGCTCGCCGTTTTGCAGGGCTTGGGCCAGCTTGAAGGGGGCATCGTGGCTTGCGGGCATCAGCGTGCCCATGTTGAGCGCGCGCAACGCGTGGATGGCCTTGTCGGCAGACGCGATATTCGGACGGCGGTACAGCACGGTGGAGTTGAGGCCGTGCGCGGCGGCGGCGACGGCGGGAAGCTCCCAGTTACCGAGGTGGCTCGCGAAGATCAGGGCCGGCTTGCCATCATCGCGCAGCCGCTCGAACAGCTTTTGGCTGTTGGGTTCGATTTCGACGCGGCCGTTCCCGAGATGCTCGGGGTCGAGGTCCCAGATGTGATCGAGATGCGCAATCTCCGCGCCGATGCGGCCGAGATTGTTCCATACCCCCGCGAGGATCGTCTCGATTTCGGCAGGAGACTTTTCGGGAAAGGCCGCCGTCAGGTTGGCGCGGGCGATTTTCTGTTCGCGCAGCAGTGGACCGACCATTTGTGCGACCCGGCCGAACAGATTGGCGGTCTTGATCGGATCGAAATAGCGGGTGGTGCGCAGCAGCCCGATCGTCAGGGCGCCGATGACGGATTCGCCAACAGGCTTGATGGCGTCGCGAATCCGGGCCCTGGTTCTGAGGAAAAAGCGACGCATCAGAAATGAATGTGGATGTAATCCGGCACTTTCGGATTGGGAAGAAGTTATGGTCGACGCGATCCTGTCGGGGATCGCGCTCATGCCGCGAGATCGTCAGGCCGGCTCGCGGGTCAGGATCAACGATGCGTTCTGTCCGCCGAAGCCAAACGAGTTCGACATGACGGCTGTGACCCGCGCATCCCTGGCCTTGTTCGGAACGACGTCGAACGGAATGGCGGGATCCGGCACGTCGTAGTTGATGGTCGGCGGGATGCGCTGATGCTCGAGCGTCAGCAGCGAGAACACCGCCTCGACGGCGCCGGCCGCAGACAACGTGTGACCGACCATCGACTTGTTCGACGAGACCGGCACGTCCTTGGTGCGTTCGCCGAACACGGTGGAGATACCGAGGTACTCCATCTTGTCGTTCTCGGGCGTGCCGGTTCCGTGGGCGTTGATGTAGTCGATCTGCTCGGCGGTCATTCCGGCATCCGCGAGCGCATTGCGCACGCAGCCGATGATGGGCTTGCCGTCCGGGCTCGAGCGGGTGCGATGAAAGGAGTCCGCGAGTTCGCCGCAACCGGCCAGCACCCCGAGAATCCTGGCGCCACGCGCAACCGCGCTTTCATGGCTTTCGAGCACGAGCGCGCCGGCGCCTTCCGCCATCACGAACCCGTCGCGGTTCTTCGAAAACGGCCGCACCGCGGCCTGCGGCGGATCGTTCTGCGTCGACAGCGCCGATAAGAGTGAAAACCGGATCAGGGCTTCCGGATTGACCGAGCCGTCGGTCGCGACACACAGCGCGGCCTCGGTCTCGCCGCGCCGGATGGCCTCGACGCCGAGCTGGATCGCCGTCGCGCCGGAGGCACACGCAGTTGACAGCGAGATCGGCGATCCCTTGGTGCCAAATGTCTCGGCCAGATGATCGGCGACGGAGCCGAACAGGAAGCGGCGATGATACGCCGTAAACCGGCCGCCGCCGCTCACCCGCAGCATCTCGTCATAGTTGATTTCGGTATTGGGTCCGATGGCGCGGCCGAGTTCCTGCCGCTGCGGCCATTCAAGCTCCACGGGAGCCACCGCAAGGAACAGCGGCCCCGGAAAATTACCCCGGGATCCAATACCCGACTGCGCGACCGCTTCCTCGGTGGCGATATCGGCGAGCCGTTCGGAGAGGTCGGTCGACGAGAAAGGCTCGACCGGAATGAAATCGACCGCGCCTGCCATCGTGGTCTTCAGTCCATCGGTCGGAAACCGCGTGATCGTGCGGATGCCGGACTCGCCGGCGCACAGCTTTGCCCAGTTGTCGCTTTTGCCGGAGCCGAGCGACGTTACGACGCCCATCCCGGTCACGACGACAATGGGACGGCCGAATTTGTCGCGGGTTGCTGTCATGATCCCCTCCGTGGGCTTCCCGGGTCGATCAGCCGATGGCCTCGACCAACGCCATGCCTTCGCCGCGCCAATGTCCGGCCCCGATGACGACAATCTGGGTCGGCGCACCCGTCATTTCAATCTCCACGCCAGTGGAATCCTGCGGGGGAAACAGCTTGCCGCGGGAGATTGACAAAGCGGCGAGGGCGAGGCCGAGGGGAAACTGGGTTTCGACGGCATGGCCGAAGGCGCTGCCGGTGGCACGCACCGGAATGTCGGCGTGTGCATGCAGGAAAGCTCGTTCTTCCGCGGTGACAGGCTCGGCGCCCGTGGCTCCCGTGATGATGGCGGTCTTGCCTGCATGCAGGCCGAGCTTCGACCATAGCGACGCCAGCGTGGATGTCACGTCGCCCGGCTGCTTCCGGCGCGACTGGTCCGCGACAACGTTGGTCAGGCGCGCGTACGGCTTTGCGCCGCGCGCTTCGGCATGAGCGCGCGATTCGATGACGAGAAACGCGCCGGCCGAGCCGAGTGAAAATCCGCTGTTGGCCTCGCGTGACCACACGGACGTGAATTTGGTTTTGAGGTTGAAGTCGCCGAACTCATAGAGCAGCAACATGTCCTTGCGCTCGCCGTTGTGAGCTGCGCCGATCAGGGCCACGTCGCTCTGGCCGGCCGCGATCCGCGCCAGCGCGATGCGCGCGGCGTCGACGCCGGCGGCTTCCTCGCCCATGAACGTGCGCGACGAACCGGTGACGCCGTGCACGATCGCGATGTTGCCGGCGAGAAGGTTCGACAATTGCGCCAGAAAGAGCGTGGGGCGCAGGTCGTTCATCAGTTTTTCGTTGAGGAAGCCCGGCGCTGAATTGCCTTGGGCCTGCGCATTCAGGACGCCGGAATCGACGGTGAGATCGCGCTCGCCGCCGCCTGCGGCAACCACCATGTCCATCCGCGCGAGAACGTCCTTGTTGCCCTTGAGGCCGGCCGAATCAAGCGCCAATCCGGCCGCGTAGGTGCCGATGCGCTGCCACGCCTCCATCTGTCGTTGGTCGCCCTTCTTCGGGATCTGGGCGTCGAAGCTGACAGGCGCAAGCGGATGAACGACATAGGGCGCGAAGCCTTTCTCATCCACGTTGACGCGCTTCTGGTTCAGCGCGTCCCAGTTCGCGTCCAGTCCCTCGCCGAGGGACGTCGCAAGGCCGATCCCCGTGATCCAGGCTTCGATGGGTTGCGCGGTCGAAGGTTTCGTTTCAGCCATGGGCGATCGCCTGATGCGGAAAGCCGATGCGCTTTGCCATGGCTTCCATGTGTCCGCGCAAATCGGGATTCGGGAAGGGAACCTGACGGAAGGTTAGAGTTGCGTTGCACTTCGCCTTGCCGTCGGCGCTGATCCGGGCCTTGGTGACTGTGAAGCCCGAGCCTTCATGGACCACGCCGACGTCGACCCGCAACAGTTCGCCCGGCATCACGAACGTCCGCATTTTGGCCTCCTTGACGGCAGCCAGAAACGGCATTCGCTCGAACTTCATGAGCGCGATCAGCAGCCAGCCGGACGCCTGCGCCATTGTTTCAATCAGCAGCACGCCGGGCATCAGGGGATAGCCGGGAAAATGCCCTTCGAAGATGGTGCTTTGCAGCGGAACCTGGGCTTCGACCGTAATCGTTCGCTCGCCTGCCTTGAGGTCGACGATGCGATCGATCAGGTGGAAATATTCAAGATGCATGGCGTCCGTGGTCTACGCGCCCTTGGCGGCGACCAGTTCGTCGATGCGCGCGCTGAGGTTCTTCAAAACGAAATACTGCTCGGTCGTTGCCTTGCCGTCGTTGACTTCCTGGGTCCACTTTTCCAGCGGCAGCTTGATCCCAAACGCCTTGTCGATGGCGAATGCGATATCCAGGAAATCCAGGCTGTCGATCCCCAAATCGTCAATCGCGTGGCTCTCAGGCGTGATCGTGTCGCGAGGGATGTCGCAGGTTTCTGCGATGATGTTGGCGACCTGATCGAATGTGGAGGACATCACTAAGCCTTTGATACATTGAAGATAAATGCAGATCTTGCGTAAGACATGGGCGCGCTGCCCCGCGAATGCCCAGCCCACCGTACAGAGTCGTGTGCCCGTATATCGGAGCGCCGCCTTGAGTTCAATGGCGCCGGGAGCCGCGTGCGCCATGCCGTTCTGGCGGCAAATTGTGGCGCTTTCCGAGTGTTCCGGATCCGAAGTTCATCCCGTCGTGCAGCGCCTTCGTGGCGAGCGCCCGAACCACCGCGCTAGCGATCCAGCATCTGGTGTTGTGCACAATTCAGGCGTCCTGACAGAACGCAATCCTGCGTATCGCTCATGCGGGCGATATTGGCGGCCAGCCAGATGCCGACGGCGATCAATGCAATGGTAAAGGCGCCAGCGGCCGCATTGGCCAGCATGCGGTGACGGAAATCGTCCGGCTCCTCCAGATCCCGCTCGTACCGGGACAAATCGTTCGGTTCGGGGACGGTTTCGCGCGCGTTGAGTGGGATGCCAGGGCTGCGCGGCCGGGCGAGCGAACGCGGTCGGAACTCGAGCACGACGTGCTCGTCATTCGATCGCATAGGCTGCTGCGTCTTCATCGCCGTCCGACCAGCGTCAACTCCATGCTTCTATCATACGCGAAAGACTTTGGACACAAAAGTCGTCGCGCATGCACAGGTGGCGGGGATTTGGCCGAGCTACTCGGTCAGCGCTACTTGGTCGGCACTACTTGGACAGTGCTACTTGGGCAAGCGACCCATCAGATAGAACTCGTCATTGGGCCGCATGCTGATGACATTCGCCATCCTGTTCGAGAGCCCGAAGAATGCGGCGATCGCGGTGATGTCCCAGATGTCATCATCATTGAAGCCGTGA
>DASZVY010000035.1:0-11386 GCA_035546855.1 Nitrobacter sp.
TCGCCGCTTGTGAATACAGGCGATCCGCACGTGGGACAGAAGTGCTGCACCCGCCGGCCGCCATTGTCGCCGGTCTTGACATAGACCTTAGGCTCAGCGCCCGTCATCCGGATGTCGTCACGCGACGTCAGGACGGTGACGCGGAACGATGATCCCGTCAGCGTCTGACAATCGGTACAGTGACAAATAGACACTCGCGCGGGATCTATCGTCGCTTCGAACGACACGCGCCCGCAATGGCATGCGCCATCGATGTTCATATCTGGCTCCGGACATCGGATGATTGGTGCCACCATAACAGAAACGGCGCCCCGAAGGGCGCCGCTCGATTTTCGCTGTTCAAGCAATCAATGCGCGGTCAGGCCCCCGGCGGCCTCGTCCGTGGCATCCGGCTTGACCGGGAGGCTCGTGTCCTCCTCCCAGACAATCGGCTTCGGCTGCCGCACCAGCGCCCTGGCGATCACCTCGTCCATCCGCGCGACCGGAATGATCTCCAGCCCGCCCTTGATGGCGTCGGAGATTTCCGTGAGATCCTTGGCGTTGTCCTCGGGGATCAGCACCGTCTTGATGCCGCCCCTCGCCGCCGCCAGAAGCTTCTCCTTCAATCCGCCGATCGGCAACACCCGGCCGCGCAGCGTGATCTCGCCGGTCATCGCGATGTCGCGGCGGATCGGAATGCCGGTCAGCACCGATACGATCGTGGTCGCCATCGCAACGCCCGCCGACGGGCCATCTTTCGGCGTCGCGCCTTCCGGCACGTGGACGTGGATGTCACGCCGCTCGAACAGCGGCGGCTCGATCCCGAAGGTGATCGCCCGCGAGCGGACATAGGATGCCGCCGCCTGGATCGACTCCTTCATGACGTCGCGCAGGTTGCCGGTGACGGTCATGCGGCCCTTGCCGGGCATCATGACGCTTTCGATCGTCAGCAACTCGCCGCCGACATCGGTCCACGCCAAGCCTGTGACGACGCCGACCTGGTCGTCCGCGTCGATCTCGCCGAAGCGATACTTCGGCACGCCGAGATACTCCTCGACGACCTTCGAGGTGACCTTCACCGACTTCTTCTTCGAGAGCATCAGATCCTTCACGGCCTTGCGGGCCAGCGTCGAAATCTCGCGCTCGAGGTTACGCACGCCCGCCTCGCGGGTGTAGCGGCGGATCATGAAGAGCAGCGCGTCGTCGTCGATCGACCACTCCTTGGAATCCAGGCCGTGCTTGGCGAGCGCGTTCGGGATGAGATGCTTGCGGGCGATCTCGACCTTCTCGTTCTCGGTGTAGCCGGCGATCCGGATGATCTCCATGCGGTCCATCAAGGGGCCGGGAATATTCAGCGTATTCGCGGTCGTGATGAACATCACGTTGGAGAGGTCATAATCGACCTCGAGGTAGTGATCGTTGAAGGTCGAGTTTTGCTCGGGGTCGAGGACCTCGAGCAGCGCCGATGACGGGTCGCCGCGGAAATCTGCGCCCATCTTGTCGATCTCGTCCAACAGGAACAGCGGGTTCGAGGTCTTGGCCTTCCTCATCGACTGGATGATCTTGCCGGGCATCGAGCCGATATAGGTCCGCCGATGGCCGCGGATCTCCGCCTCGTCGCGCACGCCGCCGAGCGACACGCGCACGAACTCGCGGCCGGTCGCCTTCGCGATCGACTTGCCCAGCGAGGTCTTGCCGACGCCGGGAGGCCCGACGAGGCACAGGATCGGGCCGGTCAGCTTGTTGGCGCGGGACTGCACGGCAAGATACTCGATGATGCGGTCCTTGACCTTCTCAAGCCCGTAGTGATCGCTGTCGAGGACTTCCTGCGCGGCGTTGAGGTCCTTCTTGACCTTGGACTTCTTGCCCCACGGAATCGACAGCAACCAGTCGAGATAGTTGCGCACGACGGTCGCCTCGGCCGACATCGGGGACATCTGCCGCAGCTTCTTGAGCTCGTGCTGCGCCTTCTCGCGAGCCTCCTTCGAGAGCTTGGTCTTGTTGATCTTCTCCTCCAGATCGGCCAGCTCGTCGCGGCCGTCCTCGTCGCCGAGCTCCTTCTGGATCGCCTTCATCTGCTCGTTGAGATAGTACTCGCGCTGGGTCTTCTCCATCTGGCGCTTGACGCGCGAGCGGATGCGCTTCTCGACCTGAAGAACGGAGATTTCGCTCTCCATCAGCCCGAGCACCTTCTCCAGGCGCGCGGTGACGGACAGCGTTTCAAGGATACCCTGCCGATCGGCGATCTTGACCGCGAGATGCTGGGCGACGGAATCGCTCAGCTTGGAGAAGTCGGTGATCGCCTGGACGACCCCGACCACCTCGGCGGAGATCTTCTTGTTGAGCTTCACATAGCTCTCGAAGTCGGACACGACGGAGCGCGCGAGCGCTTCCGCCTCGACGCTGTCGGCGTCGGTGTCGGCAAGCGCGACCGCAGTCGCTTCGTAGTAATCGGAGCGGTCGGCGTACGTCTCCACGCGGGCGCGGGTCAGCCCTTCCACGAGAACCTTCACGGTGCCGTCGGGGAGTTTGAGCAGTTGCAGCACGCTGGCGAGCGTTCCGATCTCATAGATCGAGTCCGGCGCCGGATCGTCGTCCGACGCATTCTTCTGCGTCGCCAACATGATGAGCGCGTCGTTCTTCATCACCTCTTCGAGCGCTTTGATCGATTTCTCGCGGCCGACGAACAGCGGCACGATCATGTGCGGGAAAACGACGATGTCGCGAAGCGGCAGAACGGGATACGAATGGCTTTCGCCCGGGACGATAGATGGCCGAGGTTTGGAGACGGTCATGGCCTATTCCTTTTGTTGTGCCCCCTTGCAACGCGATCCGCATATCCTGCGCAACCGCGACAAGGTGCCGAGTTTCCGGAGAAGGATGGAGCTTTTCCGAACCGAGTTCGTCTGAGCCAATGACCGCGCCGCGGTCTCACCTGCCCTGGTTTCAAGCGGCGAATCTTCAAAGCGAATTTTCACCACCGACACCATTAGGTGGCTATCGACCGCCAGCGTGTCAAGTGAAGGAAAAGCCCGTATTTACAGGGACTAACATGGTAAAGCGGGCGGATCGGACAAACCGCCCGATCCCGGCGGGCGCGCACGCGCCGCGGTCGCGATGTGCCGCCCGGAACCAGCGATCAGGCGCTGGCGCTGGTCTCGGCTGCCCGGTCGGAGCGATCCGCATAGATATAGAGCGGACGCGCAGTTCCCTCGACTACTTCGCGGGAGATCACGACCTCCTCGACGCCTTCCAGGCCGGGAAGATCGAACATGGTCTCCAGCAGGATGCTCTCGAGAATCGACCGCAGCCCCCGGGCGCCGGTCTTGCGCTCGATGGCCTTGCGCGCGACCGCTCCCAGCGCCTCGTCAGCGAAGGTCAGCTCGATGTTCTCCATCTCGAACAGGCGCTGGTACTGCTTGACCAGGGCGTTCTTCGGATCGGTCAGGATCTTCTTCAGGGAAGCCTCATCGAGATCTTCCAGCGTGGCCACGACCGGGAGACGGCCGACGAACTCCGGGATCAAGCCATACTTGAGCAGATCCTCCGGCTCGACTTCGCGGAAGATCTCGCCGGTCCGCCGGTCCTCGGGCGCCATCACCTGAGCAGCGAAGCCGATCGACGTGGTCCGGCCGCGCGACGAAATGATCTTCTCGAGGCCCGCGAACGCGCCGCCGCAGATGAAGAGAATGTTTGTGGTGTCGACCTGAAGGAACTCCTGCTGCGGATGCTTGCGGCCGCCCTGCGGCGGAACCGAAGCCACCGTGCCTTCCATGATCTTCAGCAGCGCTTGCTGGACGCCCTCGCCCGACACGTCGCGGGTGATCGAGGGATTGTCCGACTTGCGCGAAATCTTGTCGATTTCGTCGATATAGACGATACCGCGCTGCGCGCGCTCGACATTGTAGTCGGCCGACTGCAACAGCTTGAGGATGATGTTCTCGACGTCCTCGCCGACATAGCCGGCCTCGGTCAGCGTCGTCGCATCCGCCATGGTGAAGGGAACGTCGAGGATGCGCGCCAGCGTCTGCGCGAGCAGCGTCTTGCCCGAACCGGTCGGACCGATCAGCAGGATGTTCGACTTCGCGAGTTCGACGTCGTTGTGCTTGGTCTGGTGGTTGAGACGCTTGTAGTGGTTGTGGACGGCGACCGAGAGCACCTTCTTGGCGTGGCTTTGGCCGATCACGTAATCGTCCAGAACCTTGCAGATTTCCTTCGGGGTCGGAATGCCGTCGCGCGACTTCACCAGCGAGGACTTGTTCTCCTCGCGAATGATGTCCATGCACAGTTCAACGCATTCGTCGCAGATAAATACGGTGGGACCCGCAATCAGCTTGCGCACTTCATGCTGGCTCTTGCCGCAAAACGAGCAATACAGCGTGTTCTTGGAGTCGCCCGTACCGACCTTACTCATTCCTGTCTCCGCCGTTCGATCTCATCCGCCCGCCTGCTCTCAATCCGTGTGCGCCAGGTCGGCGCGTGTAGATAGGAGCAAAATCCGTACCAGAAAAGACCCTACGCTCCAGATGCCGCGCGAATCGCGGTTACTCGATTCCCCCACGCATACTAACTGAACCCGTCTAGCGAACCATGGTGCCAGCCGACTATCAAGAATTCGCTAACCGGCAAGCCGGCCAGCACCGTGACAATAGCGTGATTTGGTCAGGCAGCGCGACCCTTTCTGACCATAATCAGCCCAGAGTTGCGTGATTGTCACGGCCGCCGGATGCCGCATCGACGGCACAAAAACGGAACTTCTGTCCCATCTTGCCTCACGAAGGCGACCGCGCGGTGATCCAGGTCACGCTAAAACGAAGCGAACCCGCGCGCTCAGGTCGCCTTCGCGGGCGCCGGCTCTTCGGCGCGCTTGTCGATGACCTTGTCCACGAGCCCGAATTCCTTGGCCATATCGGCGGTCAGGAACTTGTCACGCTCCAGCGCGTCCTCGATCGCCTTATAGGTCTGGCCGGTATGCCTGACGTAGATCTCGTTGAGCCGCTTCTTCAGGTTCAGGATCTCCTGGGCATGCAGCATGATGTCCGTCGCCTGCCCTTGGAAACCGCCCGACGGCTGGTGAACCATGATGCGGGCGTTCGGCAACGAAAAGCGCATGTCCTTTTCGCCGGCCGCCAGCAGCAGTGATCCCATCGAGGCCGCCTGACCGGTGCACAGCGTCGACACCGGCGGACGTATGAACTGCATGGTGTCGTAAATCGCAAGACCCGATGTCACCACGCCGCCCGGCGAATTGATGTACATCGAGATTTCCTTCTTGGGATTCTCGGCCTCGAGAAACAGAAGCTGCGCGACGATCAGCGTCGACATGCCGTCCTCGACCGGTCCGGTGACGAAGATGATGCGCTCCTTCAGCAGCCGGGAGAAGATGTCGTAAGCCCGCTCGCCACGGTTGGTCTGTTCGACCACCATCGGCACGAGATTCATGTAGGTTTCGACCGGATCGCGCATTGATCACCTAAAGGTTGGAAAGGGCGTTCGCCGCGCGCCGCCGCTGGACAGCTCCAGCGCAGCCGATGCTGGCAAGCGCCCTGTGATGCAGGACGTGAAATCAGGCCCACAGATATGGGCCAATCGCGTGGCGACAAGGGGACCGCCGCCAGCGCGACAGGCGATAGTTCAAGCCGATTCGGCGTTCCCGACCTAGCAAAGGATATGGTCAACAGGCCGCTTTCGCGCGGTATCCTTAACCGCCGGTGCCCGCAACAGCGGGCTCCGGCGCAGCCACCGTCACGCCGCAGTCGCGCCGGCCTCGTCGTCTTCCTTGAGGAGGTCCTCGCGAGTCACTTTCTTCTCGGTCACGTTCGCGAGCTCGAGAATGAAGTCGACCACCTTGTCTTCGTAAATCGGTGCACGAAGCTGCGCCAGGGCCTGAGGATTGCTGCGATAGAAGTCCCAGACTTCCTTTTCGCGGCCCGGCATCTGGCGCGCGCGGTCGATCACCGCGCGGCTGATCTCATCGTCGGTCACGGTGATCTTGTTCTTTTCACCGATCTCCGACAGCACCAGGCCGAGGCGCACGCGGCGGTCAGCGATCTTGCGGTATTCCTCTTTTGCCGCATCTTCGGTCGTGTTCTCGTCGGCGAACGTCTTGTTGCTTGATTCCATCTCGGCCTTGATGGAATTCCACATCAGGTTGAACTCCTCATCGACCAGCGACGGCGGCGCGTCGAACTTGTGCGCGTCGTCGAGACGGTCCAGCAGCGTCCGCTTCACGCGCTGCCGCGTGGCGCCCGCGAATTCCGCGACGAGACGTTCACGCGCGGCCTCCCTGAGCTTGTCGAGCGACTCGAGTCCAAGCGACTTGGCGAAGTCGTCGTCGATCTTGGTTTCCTGCGGCGCCTCGACGGCGCTGGCCGTGGTCTCGAACTCGGCGTCCTTTCCGGCGAGTTCGGCGTTCATGTAGTTCTTCGGAAAGGTCGCCTTGATCGTGCGGGTCTCGCCCACACCGATCCCCGTCAACTGGTCCTCGAAGCCCGGAATGAAGGTGTTGGATCCGATCACCACCTGAATGTTCTCGCCGGTGCCGCCATCGAATGGCACGCCGCCGATCGAGCCCTTGAATGCGACGGTTACGCGATCGCCGCTTTCGGCCTTGGCGCCATCAGCCTTCGCGGCATAGCTGCGGTTCTGATCCGCGATCCGCTTGATCGCATCGTCGACATCGGCATCGCTGACGTCAACCACCGGCTTCTCGATGGAGAAGGTCTTGAAGTCCGCGAGCTGGATCGCCGGCACCACCTCGATGGCAACGCGGTAGCTGAGATCGGACTTCCCGGTCAGGATGTCCTCGACCTCCTTCTCCTCTGTGGGCATCGTGACCTTGGGTTCGGTCGCAAGCTTGAAGCCCCGCTCGGAGAAAATCTGATTGTTGGTGTCGCGGATAGTCTGCTCGATGGTTTCCGCCATGACCGAGCGGCCATAAACCTTCTTGAGGTGGCTCACTGGCACCTTGCCCGGACGGAAACCGTTCAGCCGGACCTTGTCCTTGAGATCGACCAGTTTCGCATCCGCCTTGGCTTCGATTTCGGATGCCGGAACGCTGATCTGGAATTCGTGCTTCAAACCTTCGGCGAGGGTCTCATTCACCTGCATGACGTCAATCTTCTTCCGCTGGACCCGGTCATTCGACCGGGTCGTTGTCTGTCTGATCAATGCACGGCGAAATGCCTGCATCCGTGGTTTGGCAATCATGTCTTCGCCGGGACATCGCCCGATCGGAGATATGCTCGCCGCAAATCGTCTGCTCAAACGCGTGGGCGTCTGGTGCGGGCGGAGGGACTCGAACCCCCACAACTTTCGTCACTGGAACCTAAATCCAGCGCGTCTACCAATTCCGCCACGCCCGCGAAGAGCATCCAATCCCGCCGCCATGCCGAAGCACGATTCCGAAAAGTGCGCTGCGGCCTTCGGTAAGCGTCATGCTCCAACGTGTTGGAATTGAACGCGTCAATGGGCCCGGACACCGGCTCCCGGCACCACCGATGCGCTCGTCGCGGGCGGCTTATATCATGGGCGTGTCGGTTCGCAGCAAAAAAATACCCCCTTTCGGGGCAGGAAAACCACGCGGGCTGGACAGGGGAAACGGAAAATGGTCCGCATCATCCCATGACAGATCGGATGTTTCCGCTCACGCGACGCCATCTGCTGGCAGGCATTGGCGGCGTCGCCTGGTGTCGCGCGGGAGCCGCACGGAGCGAGCCTGCGGGGTCGGGGGCGCGGGCGCTGACGCTGGAGGCAGTTCCCGCGAAACTGCCGCTCCGGGAAGGACAGCCAGACTCGGCCGTCTGGGCTCTCCGTGCCGAGGGAACCGACCCGGCGCGGCGCTTCTGGCAAGGCGAAACGTTGGAGCTGACCGTGAGCAATACCCTCCCGGCACCGCTCGCCCTGAACTGGCACGGGCTGGACGGGCTGGCATCCGTCGTGCCGCTGATGGCCCGATCGCCCTTGCCGCCGGGCGGAACCGACCGCCTGTCTCTCCCGCTGCGACAAGCAGGAACCTTCCTGTGCGATGCGCGCCTGCTCGGTGACGACCTCCTGTCACCATCGGCGGCATGCGCCCTGATCGTCGCGGAACGCACGCCGGCCCCGGTTGATCGGGACGAACTCATCTTGATCGAGGATTGGCGGCTCGGCCGCGATGGAGAGCCCGTCGCGCCGGCTAAGGGAGCGCAGGACGTGCCGCCGCTCTACACGGTGAACGGCAAGGTCGCTCCGCTCGACATTACTGCGCGAGTCCATGAACGGATCAGGTTCCGTTTCATCAACGCCTGCCAACGCAATGCAATCGCTCTCAGAATCGAAAAGCTCGAGGCCCGGGTCATGGCTATCGACAGCCAGCCCGCCGAGCCTTTCCTGGCGCGCAACGGTCAGATGGTGCTGGCGCCGGGCACCAGGATCGACGCCTTCGTCGACGTCGCGCTGGCAGAGAAGTCCGGTTCAACGATCGTCCTGCATGACGGGCACGCGCCCCGGCCTCTCGTAACAATCCGGACAACATCGGAAAAACCGATCCGGGACGCTCCGCTCGCCATTCCATCTCCGTTGCCTTCCAATGGCTTACCCCACAAACTTGACTTGAAGACTGCGCTTCGGATCGAGATGAAGCTTGACGGCCCGAACGGATCGGGGTCCGGCTGGCCGAGGCCATCCCGGTTCGATTCACGCGCGGCGCCTGCGTTTCGGGTCAAGCAGGGACGGACGGTGGTGCTGACTGTCACCAACGCCGCGCCGATGCCGATGGCATTTCATCTGCACGGCCATCATGTCCGCCTGCTCGATCGGCTCGATGACGGCTGGAAGCCATTCTGGCTGGACACCTTGCTGATCGAGGCCGGTCGGACCCATCGCATGGCGTTCGCCGCCGAGTTTACGGGATCGTGGCTCATGGAAGCGATGGCGGTCCAATGGGGCACGCCGCGTTTGATCCGCTGGTTCGCGGTCGATCAATAGTCGACCCCGAACCTGTCATAGAGCCGCCGGAATACCGCAGGCAGCACTTCAGGCAGATCCTCGGCGATCAGGCCCGGCCCGGCTTCGGCGCCCGCTTCGCCATGCATCCAGACCCCGATGCTGGCGGCTTCAAAAGCTGGTACGCCCTGTGCGAGCAAACCGCCGACGATCCCGGACAGCACATCGCCCGACCCTGCCGTCGCCAGCCATGGCGGCGCGTTGGCCGCAATCGTCGCGCGCCCG
Source organism: Nitrobacter sp. (assembly GCA_035546855.1). Classification (GTDB taxonomy): domain Bacteria; phylum Pseudomonadota; class Alphaproteobacteria; order Rhizobiales; family Xanthobacteraceae; genus Nitrobacter. The sequence continues at coordinate 9,190 of DASZVY010000035.1, forward strand.
TCGGGAGCTGCAACGACCGTATCCGGCCCTTTGAGCAGGACGACGGCGCCCGCCCGCTGGGCGGCGTCACGCACCCGCTCGAGTTTCGAACGGAGTGGATATTTATTGCTCATCTCGCTGAAAAGGCGATGGAACTCGCCCTCGTGCGGCGTCAGGACAATCGACGGATGGTCACCGTCCCGGATCGCCGAAAACAACTGATCCGGCGCACCGGCAAAGCTCGTCAGGGCATCGGCGTCGAGCACCAGGGCCAGATTGGCAGCCAGCGCCACATGCACCAGCGCGCGGCACCGCTCACCAATTCCGGCGCCGGGGCCAATCACGCCGGCATTCAGACGGTGGTCGGCAAGAATATCGGCGAATTCGGTGCGACCATCCATCCGCCGGACCATGATCGCCGTTAGCGATGCGGCATTCACGGCCAGCGCATTGGCCGGCGACAGCAGGGTCACGAGGCCGGCGCCCGCGCGCAGGGCGCCCCGCGCCGCCAGGCGAGCCGCTCCCGTCGCCGTCACGTCACCGGAGACGACGACTGCATGTCCGCGCGCGTATTTGTGACCGTCGACCCGCGGCACCGGGAAACTGGCTTCCCAGTAATCCGGCACATTTTCGAATGTTGCCGGGCGAATTTCATCCAGCACTGCGGGCCCGATTCCAATGTCGACGACGCGCACGCGCCCACAATGGGTTCGGCCCGGCAATAGCAGGTGCGCGGGCTTCTTGCGAAAGAACGTCACCGTTTCCGTCGCCCGCACGGCGGTGCCCATCACCGCCCCGGTGGTGCCGTTGATCCCGCTCGGCAGATCGATGCTGAGGATCGGCGCGCCGTTGGCGTTGATCGCTTCGATCATCGCGTGGGGATCACCCTTCACCGGCCGGTTGAGGCCCGCACCAAAGAGCGCATCGACGATCAGCGCGGGCGCACCGAGTTCGGACAGATCGCAGGGTAGAACCGGACCCTTCCAGCCCTTGGCCGCCAGCGCGGCATCGCCTTTCAGTGTGTCGCGCTCGCACAGCAGGATGACCGAGACGTCCCGGCCCCGCGCCGCGAGCTCGGTGGCCGCGACAAACCCGTCACCGCCATTGTTGCCTCGACCGGCGACCACGAGGATCGGCCCCTCTTCCGCGAGATCCATGGCAGCATCGGCCACCGCCTGCCCGGCCCTGAGCATCAGCGCAAAACCCGATGTCCCCCCAGCGATGGCGAGCCGGTCAGCCTGCTCCATCTCCATGGTGGTCAGGACGTCCGCGCCGCTGCCGTCAGGGTCGCCGCCCGATCCAGAGGCAATTTGCTTCGATTGCCGGTCATCGGTCTGCATAATAATTGCCCTATTTGCCTATTTTGTAGGCTGAACGATCTCTCGCTGCTCTGCTAATGCCTACGAGACCGCACCTTGATGAACAGACAATTCGCCAAAACGCGGGCTCGTGCAGCTTGGCACGGACCCTGCTTTTGAGGAAAGCGGCTTATGAGGAAAGCGGCGTGTGAGGAAAGCGACGTGTGAAAGCGACTTGGGGCCAGGTCGCGTTTGGTCGTAACACGATACGGCCTGCGGGCGCTCCGTGCCCGTTGATCTAACTTGGAAGTGCCGGGAGACGCCCAGTGAAAAAGATCGAAGCCATTATCAAGCCCTTCAAGCTCGACGAGGTGAAGGAAGCGCTTCAGGAAGTCGGCCTGCAAGGCATCACGGTGACGGAAGCCAAGGGCTTCGGCCGCCAGAAAGGCCATGCCGAACTGTATCGCGGAGCCGAATACATCGTGGACTTCCTGCCCAAGGTCAAAATCGAGATTGTGATCGGCGACGATTTGGTCGAGAAAGCCATCGACGCCATACGGCGCGCCGCCCAGACGGGCCGCATCGGCGACGGCAAGATTTTCGTTTCCAATATCGAGGAAGCCATTCGGATCAGGACAGGAGAGTCCGGCCTGGACGCGATCTAGACACGCGCCCCGATCTCCTCGCCTCGCGATCACCACCGGTCACCGCCGCCTCCGCGGCGGCCCATCACCAAGACAGCATCCGTTACGGACATCAGCAGAACCACAAGGGGTAGCAATGAAGACGGCCAAGGACGTTCTGAAGTCGATCAAGGACAACGACGTAAAGTATGTTGATCTGCGTTTCACCGATCCGCGCGGCAAGTGGCAGCATGTCACTTTCGACGTCAGCATGATCGACGAAGACATTTTCGCCGA
>DASZVY010000036.1:0-2869 GCA_035546855.1 Nitrobacter sp.
GAAGCCTTCGATGAGATCGTTCTTGTGCTCCCATGTGCGGCGCATGATGTCGTTCGTCACGCCGACGTAAAGCGTGCCGTTGCGTTGGCTGGCGAGGATGTAGACGAAGTAGAGATGTTCCCGCATGGCGGGAATGTAGCACAGCGTTCTGAGACACTGTAGCGCCGAACCGCCTGGGTCCCCTTCCCTCGCGCGAACTCTGTTCGCGCTCGCCGGGGATGACAAGTTGGGTGTGCTTTGCAGCAGTTAGCCCAACGCGACAGTGGAGCCGGCCTTCGCCTGTGCGGCCTTGTAGTCGCTTGCCCAATTCCACGTCTCGGCGGTCAGCGACGCCGCGATGAGTTTGTCAATGCGCTCGCGCACTGCGGGCGCGAGTTGCGGACGCTGCATCAGCCACGCCGCCCGGACGGCCGGAAACAGCATCACGCGTTGCAGATTCAAAACCGCCGTATCGAGCGATTCCTTATCGAGAAATCCGGCGTCGTGCTGCCACAGCGCGTCTTCAACCACGGCGACCTGAATCCGCATGTAATAGTAGGATTGCAGCAGTTCGCGCGGCGAGAGTTCGTCGTTGTTGACAATCTTCGTCACGGTATCGGCAATCTCGGTCTGCATCGATGTCAGCGCCGCATTGATCACGCGCTCGGTGCGCGCCTGATGCATGAGCGCGCGCTGCGCCTTGTGCGCGTGCCGCACCTGAAGCGCAAGATAAATCAGCGACACCACCACCGCGATGCCGCTGACGAAACTGCCGATGCTGGCGAGATCGGTGAGGCTCATGGCTACATCCTGAACACGCCGATCAACGCGCGATTGTTGACGACGATACGTCGCACCATCAGTGCAACCGAGGTTTGTGCGTCATTTCATTGGCCCACAGGCGGAATTCGGAATCGACGGCATCGAGACGGCGCAAGGTTTCTGGCGTACCGAGCGCCATGCGCTTGTAAGAACCACCCGGAAAAGCAGCATGCATTTTCGGAAACAGGCCCATGCCTTCACGCGCGTACACGCGCTCGACGAGGTTGAGAAATTGCGCTTGATACCAGCCGTAATTGTCGGGCTGCTTGGTGAGTATCGCCATATACTGCGCCTCGAATTCATCGAGGGACGTGCGGCGCTGCGGTTGGTTCACGCGGTTTACGGCTTTCAACACAGGCCAAAGCCAGCGCAAATCGGGCCTATCCGCTTGCACATAAGCGTACAAGGCATAGGACGCGAGCATTTCGTTCAGCCAATGCGTCCCGGGAGCGATGCCATAGGCGTCGACAAGTGTGTGCCCAAGCTCATGACCACCAACGATATCCATAGCGCGGTGGCTTGCCTCAAGCCAGCTGACGTCGTGCGCAACGGCCGATTTCACAATGGCGGGATCGACCTCACCTTCCCTTGGAAAGAAATCGGGAGCCTGCCCCCAATTCGCCGCCACCATTGCCACCGGGGGCGTTCCGGTAACCGACGGCACGGAATATGGGAGTTGGCGCTCTGCAAGCGGCCATTGCCTCTTATCCAGCACCGCAAGGGACAACGTCAGACGTACGTGCAAGTGCCGCTGATAGAATTCAAGTTCGCCGGCAATGAACTTCTGCAGATCGCGAGCGCGCTGCTTGTATCCAGGCGAGTAATAGGCAGGCACCTCCCCCGGAATCATCTGGTCCTTCAGCGCTTGAACCCGCTGAAGCCGTCCTTCGTCAAAGCTGCTTGAGAATGCCGAGCTCTGAAAAAGTACGACGGTAGTGGCGAAAAGAAATATCGCCGCTCGCTTTGCGACCTGGCCTTCGGTAGTCCGGCCAAACGGTCGCATGTACCCCTCGCAAAAGTTCTCGAAGACGATATATCGCCACTCAAAACGCTGGCAAGATCTGTCTCGGATCACATCCTGAAGACGCCGAATTTCGTGTCGCCGATGGGGGCGTTGAGGCAGGCGGATAGAGCGAGTGCGAGAACACGCCGCGTGTCCGCCGGCGCGATGATACCGTCATCCCACAGTCGCGCGGTGGCGTAGTAGGGGTTGCCCTCGTCTTCGTATTTTTGGCGGATCGGGGCCTTGAACGCTTCGGCCTGATCGGGCGTCCATTTGTCGGCGTCGCGATGCACCGTCGCCAACACGCTGGCCGCCTGCTCGCCGCCCATCACCGAGATGCGCGAGTTCGGCCACGAGAACAGAAAGCGCGGCGAGTACGCGCGGCCGCACATGCCGTAATTGCCCGCGCCATACGATCCGCCGATGATGAGCGTGATCTTCGGTACCTGTGCGGTGGCGACGGCGGTCACCATCTTCGCGCCGTCCTTGGCGATGCCGCCGGCCTCGTATTTCTGGCCGACCATGAAGCCGGAGATGTTCTGCAGGAACAGGAGCGGCACGCGCCGCTGGCAACAGAGCTCGATGAAATGCGCCGCTTTCAGCGCGCTCTCCGAGAACAGGATGCCGTTGTTGGCGACAATGCCGACCGGCATGCCCTCGATGCGCGCGAAGCCGGTGACGAGCGTCGTTCCGTATCGCTTCTTGAACTCGTCGAGTTCCGAACCGTCCGCCAGCCGCGCGATCACCTCGCGCACATCGTATTGCGTCATCAGCGAGGGCGGCACGACGCCGTCGAGCTCGGCGGGATCGTAGAGCGGCGGCCGCGGCTCGGCGATGGGAATGTCCGGCAGCTTTTCGCGGTTGAGCCCCGCCACGATGCGCCGAACGATGGCGAGTGCGTGCGTGTCGTCATTGGCGAGGTAGTCCGCAACGCCCGAGACGCGCGTGTGCACGTCTCCTCCGCCCAGATCCTCCGCGCTCACCACTTCGCCGGTCGCCGCCTTCACCAGCGGCGGCCCGGCCAGGAAGATCGTGCCCTGGTTCTTCACGATCACGGTCTCGTCG
>DASZVY010000037.1:0-7552 GCA_035546855.1 Nitrobacter sp.
GCCGCCCAGGTGATGAGATTCCAGACGATCGCACCCATGAGGGCTGCGAAGATCACATGCGGATCGACGATGCCGGGGTCGATGATCCCGGTGCCCAGCGTCTCGGCGACGTGGAGGCCGAAAAACAGGAACGCGATGAAATTGAAGAAGGCTGCCCACAGCACCGCATATTGCGGCTTCAGCACCCGCGTGGAGACGATCGTTGCGATCGAGTTCGCGGCATCGTGCAGGCCGTTGAGAAAATCGAACAGCAGCGCGACCGCGACCAGGCCGATCAGAAGTTGAGGCGTGAGTGAAGCGGTCACGAGACTATCCGTTCAGACCTGTTCAATCACGATGCTGTTGATCTCATTGGCGACGTCGTCGAAACGGTCCGCCACTTTCTCGAGGTGGTCGTAGATTTCGGCGCCGACGATGAAATCCATGGCGTTGGCGTTGCGGTGCTTGAGGAACAACTCCTTCAGCCCGATATCGTGCAGGTCGTCGACGCGCCCCTCGAGCTTGCCAAGTTCCTCGGTGATCGCGGTCAGCATCGCCATGTTGTCACCGATCTTTTGCAGCAGCGGCAATGCGCGACCGACGAGATTGGCGCACTCCACGATCAGCGTCCCGATCTCGCGCATCGGCGGTTCGAACGTGCGGACCTCGAACAGCACCACCGCCTTGGCGGTCTGCTGCATCTGGTCGATCGCATCATCCATCGAGGTGATGAGATTCTTGATGTCGACGCGATCGAACGGCGTGATGAAGGTGCGACGAACTGCTGTCAGCACTTCACGGGTAATACCGTCGGCGTCATTCTCGAACTGGCTGACCCGCTGACAGAACACCGGCGTTTCCTCGCCGCCGTTCAGCATCCCCTGCAGAGCTTCCGCGCCGTGCACGACCGTCTGCGAATGACGCGCGAACAGGTCGAAAAATCGCTCTTCCTTCGGCAGAAAAGACCGAAACCAACGCAGCATCGCATCTGCCCACTTTGAGACGAATTCGCCGGACCCGGGCCGTGCGGCCCGTCCCCGTCACGGCAACGTCATAAACCATTTCGGCGAAAGCGGGCAATCGCCGCTGCCGCCGGCTGTGGTCATCCACCGCTTTGTGAAGACGACGCCGCGCTTGAAAAGCGCACTCCTTTTAGAGAGAGCGCTTGAAAAAATGGGCGATTTCGCCGACCACGCCCCGCCGGAACGTCAGCACGCAGACCACGAAGATCACGCCCTGGATCACGGTCACCCATTGGCCGAAGCCGGCAAGATACTGCTGCATAGCGATGATAATGAATGCGCCGACCACCGGCCCGAACACGGTGCCGAGGCCGCCGACAAGCGTCATCAGCACGACTTCGCCCGACATCGACCAATGCACGTCGGTCAGCGAGGCATTTTGCGCCACAAACACCTTGAGGGCTCCAGCGAGCCCCGCCAGCGTTCCCGACAGGATATAGGCCATCAGCTTGTACTGGTCGGTCTTGTAGCCGAGGGAAATCGCGCGCTGTTCGTTTTCCCGGATCGACTTCAGCACCTCGCCGAACGGCGAATTGATGGCACGGTAGATCACGAGGAATCCCAACAGGAATATGGCCAAAATGACGTAGTAAAGCGTATCGGTCTGCGACAGATCGAAAACGCCGAACAGCTTGCCTTGCGGGATACCCTGAATGCCGTCCTCGCCATGGGTGAACGGCGTCTGCAGATAGACGAAATACAGCAACTGCGACAGCGCCAGCGTGATCATCGCAAAATAGATTCCCTGGCGGCGGATCGCGACCAGTCCGGTCACGATCGCGAGCCCGGCGGCGGCCGCGGTGCCGACGATAATCCCGAGTTCGGGAGGCAGCCCCCATACCTTCAGCGCATGCGCGCTGCAGTAACCGGCGGTGCCGAGAAACATCGCATGGCCGAACGACAGCAGGCCGCCGTAGCCGATCAGCAAATTGAAAGCGCAGGCGAACAGCGCAAAACACAGCGCTTGCATCACGAAAAACGGATAGACGCCCGTGAACGGCACGATCACCAGCAGCACCGTCATGAGAATGAAGGCGATCATCTCGTCGCCCAGAGCGCGATTCCCGGTCGGGCGGATGCTGTCATCTGTCAGAGTGGTCATATCAGGTCGCCCGTCCTGTCAATCCTGTTGGCTTTACCAACAACACCAGCACCATGAACACGAATACGACCGTGTTGGATGCCTCCGGATAGAAATATTTGGTCAGTCCCTCGATGATGCCGAGTGAAAATCCCGTCACGATGGAGCCCATGATCGAGCCCATGCCGCCGATCACGACCACCGCGAACACCACGATGATCAGGTCCGCCCCCATCAGCGGCCGGACCTGGTTGATCGGAGCGGACAACACACCGGCAAGCGCCGCAAGGCCGACACCGAGTCCGTAAGTCAGCGTGATCATGCGTGGCACGTTGATACCGAACGCACGCACCAGCGTCGGGTTCTCCGTCGCCGCGCGCAGGTAAGCGCCGAGCCGAGTGCGCTCGATCAGGAACCAGGTCGCCAGGCAAACCGCGAGCGAAAAAATGACGACCCAGCCACGATAGACCGGCAGGAACATGAAGCCAAGGTTCATGCCGCCCTGCAGTTCGCTCGGAATGGCGTATGGCAAACCGGACGATCCAAAATAGTTCTGGAATACGCCCTGGATGATCAGCGCCATTCCGAAGGTGAGCAGCAGTCCATAGAGATGGTCGAGCCCGGTCAGCCACTTGAGCATGGTCCGCTCGAGGATCATGCCGAAAATACCCACGAGGATCGGCGCGATGATCAGCGCCGGCCAATAGCCGATCCCGAAGACATTGAGCAGGAAATAGGCGCAGAACGCTCCCATCATATAAAGAGCGCCGTGCGCGAAATTGATGATGTTGAGCATGCCGAAGATCACGGCAAGCCCGAGACTCAGCAGCGCATAGAACGAGCCATTGATGAGCCCGACCAGAAGTTGCGCGGAGAGTGCCTGCAGATTGATCGACATCTTGGCCCCAGTTCACATCAGTTAGAGAATATCCCGGCGGTGCAGGCACCGCCGGGATACAGGATTACTTCTTCAGCAACGGGCAGGTGCTCTTGTCGAGCGGCATGAACGCCTTGTCGGCTGGAATTGTGGAGACCAGTTTGTAATAATCCCACGGGCCCTTGGACTCCGAGGGTGATTTCACCTGGAACAGATAGGCCGGATGGAGGGCACGGCCGTTCGGCTCGATGGAACCCTTGCCGAACAGCGGATCGTCGGTCGGGAGCTTCTTCATCTCCTCGATGACTTTGACGCCATCGTGCGGATTGCCGCCGAGCGCCTCGAGCGCCTTGAAATAGTGGATGAGCGATGAGTAGACGCCCGCTTGGGTCATCCCCGGCTTTACATGGTTTTGAGTACGCTCCTGGAACCGTTTCGCGAAGGCCCGCGTCTGATCGTTCATATCCCAATAGAACGTGGCGGTCAGGTTGAGACCCTGGGCCGTCTGAAGGCCGAGCGCATGGATGTCCGAAATGAAGAGCAGCAGGCCCGCCAGTTTCTGACCGCCGGAGACGATGCCGAATTCCGAGGCCTGCTTGATCGAGTTGACGGTGTCGCCGCCCGCGTTCGCCAGCCCGATCACCTTGGCCTTTGAGGACTGCGCCTGAAGCAGGAATGACGAGAAGTCCGCGGTATTGAGCGGATGACGCACAGCGCCGAGCACCTTACCGCCAGCAGCCGTGATTGCGTTGGTGGTGTCACGCTCGAGCGCATGACCGAAGGCGTAGTCCGCTGTCAGAAAGAACCAGGTATCGCCGCCGCTCCTGGTCAGCGCCGCGCCGGTTCCGTTGGCGAGCATGTAAGTATCGTAGGTCCAATGAATGGTATTGGGAGAGCATTGGCTGTTGGTCAAATCCGACGCCGCCGCGCCGGAGTCGAGAAAGACCACATTCTTTTCCTTGGCGACGGTGCTGACGGCAAGAGCGACCGATGACGTCGGAACGTCCTCGATCACATCGACCTTGTCGGTGTCGATCCATTTACGGGCGATGTTGACGCCGACGTCCGGCTTGTTCTGATGATCAGCCGATATGAGATCGATCTTCCAGCCCTTCTTCGTCAGACCCGAGTCCTCAATTGCCATCTGCGCGGCAACGACCGAACTCGGCCCGGAAATATCCTTGTAAAGGCTGGACATATCGTTGAGAACGCCGATCTTCACAACCTTGTCGGCGGCAAAAGCACTCGCGCTCATACCAAGCGCAAGGGCCGTGCCCAACATCAGGGCTGACAGTTTTTTCTTCATAACGTTTTTCTTCATAACGCTTCTCTCCTCCTTGTTATCTTCAGTTCCTTGGATACCGGTCGGGAAACGACCGCATCAGACGCCCAGATAGGTATGCAGCTTTGCCATGTTCGCTTGCAGTTCGGAATTGGCGAAGCCGTCGATGATCTTGCCGTGCTCGACGATATAGAACCGATCCGCGACAGTCGAAGCGAAGCGGAAATTCTGCTCGACCAGAAGAATGGTGAACCCATCCTCCTTCAGACGCGCGATGGTGTGTCCGATCTGCTGAATGATGACCGGCGCGAGACCCTCGGTCGGTTCGTCGAGCATGAGGAAGCGCGCGCCCGTGCGCAGGATACGCGCGATCGCCAGCATCTGCTGCTCGCCGCCGGACAGCTTGGTGCCCTGGCTCGTCAGTCGTTCCTTCAGGTTCGGAAACAGCGTGAAAATCTGTTCGAGCGAGAGACCGCCCTTGCGGACCTCCGGCGGCAGCATCAGGTTTTCGCGAACGTCCAGACTTGAGAAGATGCCACGCTCTTCGGGGCAGAAGGCCATGCCGAGCCGCGCGATCTTGTCCGACGACGCACGCGAAATATCGTGGCCGTCGAAACGAACCGCGCCTGTGCGCTTGCCGATGACGCCCATGACCGCCTTGAGCGTCGTGGTTTTGCCGGCGCCGTTGCGGCCGAGCAGCGTGACGACCTCTCCCGGCCGCACGTCGAAATCGATGCCGTGGAGGATGTGGGATTCGCCGTACCAGGCCTCGAGATTGCGGACGGACAGCAGGGTGTCGCCCGCGCTGACGGAAGCCGTGGCGGCAGGCGCGGCCGTTTCGACGTTAGCCATGACCCGCTCCCAGATAGGCTTCCTTGACGCGCTCGTCCGCCGTCAGATCGGCGTAGTTGCCCTCGGCAAGGACGCGGCCGCGCGTCAACACGGTGATGATGTCCGACAGATGCGCCACGACGTTGAGGTTATGCTCGACCATCAGGATGGTATATTTCACCGAAATGCGCTTGATCAGCGCGGCGATCTTGTCGATGTCCTCGTGCCCCATGCCCGCCATCGGTTCGTCGAGCAGCATCATTTCCGGATCGAGCGCCAGCGTCGTCGCGATCTCAAGCGCGCGTTTGCGCCCGTAAGGCATCTCGACCGCCGGCGTTTTGGCAAATTCGCTGAGGCCGACGTCGTCGAGCAATTCGTGGGCGCGCGCATTGAAGCGATCCAGAACCGCCTTCGAGCGCCAGAAATCGAAGGAGTTTCCGTGCTGGCGCTGCAGCGCGACACGAACGTTCTCAAGTGCCGTGAGGTGCGGAAACACCGCTGAAATCTGGAACGAGCGCACCAACCCGAGGCGCGCGACATCGGCCGGCGCCGTCGCCGTGATGTCCTGTCCCTTGTAGAGAATCTGTCCCGCGGACGGTTTCAAGAACTTGGTCAGCAGGTTGAAACAGGTGGTTTTGCCAGCCCCGTTGGGACCTATCAACGCATGAATCGTACCACGACGGACTCGCAGACTGACGTCACGAACGGCGAAGAAGCCCGCGAATTCCTTGGTCAATCCATGCGTTTCAAGAATGAACTCATCAGCCAATCAGATTTCCCCCTTCGACCTTCGCACACTGCATCCAACAGATCGCGCGTGGCCGGATTGTTTCCGTCGATCCCCCGCTCGGGCGCTCTTGGACATCATCCCAGGGCGATCGCGTTCGGGCGCGAATATGCCGCCAACAGACGGGTTTACGCAAGGTGCAAAGCACAATTCTGCATGTGATCGGATGCCGCGCGGCCTTCGCCATTAGTCGAAGTCACCTGCCGGCGCCGGCGTGGCCGGCCTCCCGCGGCAAACCGACAAGTTCTTTCCGAAAGACGTCATTAAGGCTGTTTCGCCGCAGCAGGAGCCTTTCATAGAATATTTGCCTGTGCCTTCGATAGTTCCCTGTGCCCGGCATAGAACATGGACGGCTGCTATGGATTTCGAGAGCGCCAATCCGACGATCGTCAAATCGATCAAGCAGCGAGACCTGTTGAACACGTGGCTGCGGCTCTATGACCACGCGCGCCGTCCGCCGCGGATGGACGACTACGCTCCCGAGCGCCTGGCCGATGAATTACCCGATCTCGTCTACTATTCGGTCGACAGCCGTCGGAAGCCGCCGCGTTTGACGATCGAGAGTGACGGCACGCGCATGTCCGACGCCTACGGCAACACCGGGCGCGGCAAATCGCTGGAGGATTACATCGGGCCGCGCCTGGTGCCCCTCGTGGTGCCAATCTACCATGCCTGCATCGAGCGGGCCCTGCCGGTCTACACGATCTCGATGATCGACGACATGTATGGGCGGGCAGTGGCCTACGAACGATTGCTGTTGCCGTTTTCCGACGGCGGCGACGTTACGCACATCCTCGCATCGCTGAAAACGATCAGCGAAGACGGCGGCTTCGAAATCCGCAATCTGATGCGCGGCAGCGACAAGTTGCCGGTGTCCAAACTTCGGGCGGTGATCGACCGCGATCTGTTCCATCGTCGGCCTGGCCGCATCACAGCAGGCGACATGATCGAGTTCGGTTGACGACAATCATGCGGTGACGGTGCAATCGGGGTGACGGTGCCTCTGAATGCCTCGTGGCACTACCGCGTTGACTTCGATCCGCGGAGTTCTTTCGCATAAACATCCGGCTTGAAGCCGACCAGCAGCTTGCCGCCGGCCTCCAGCACCGGCCGCTTGATCATCGACGGCTGGTCGAGCATCAGGCTCAGCGCCTTGCTCTCGGTCAACCCCGTCTTGTCGGCGTCGGGCAGCTTGCGAAACGTCGTGCCGGCGCGGTTGAGCAGCGTTTCCCAGCCGAGTTTCGCGGCCCATCCCTTGAGCCGCGCGCGGTCGATGCCGGCGGTCTTGTAGTCATGGAAGTCATAGGCGATGCCGTGGCCGTCGAGCCAGGCGCGCGCCTTCTTCATGGTGTCGCAGTTCTTGATGCCATAGATGGTCGTGGACACAGCGGGCGTCTCCGGATTGGAGGCAGAACCTAGCGCCGCAAGGGCCACCGCGCCAACTCGATATGCCGGCTCTGCGTCACGAGGCTGTGCACAAGCGCGAAATCGCGCACCGTCAGGTACACCGGCTCGATCGCCTGCTCGGCCACCATGCGCCGGTCGTAGAGCAGCGTCATGTGCGGCACGAAATGCGCTGATCCGCGGCTCCCAAGTCCGGCGGCGCGCATCGCTTCGCAAAGGCGGTTGCGCAAGCCGCCCAGCGCGGCATCGCCGCCGCCGGTCAGCAGCACCAGCGGACGCGTCTTCCGCC
>DASZVY010000038.1:0-17758 GCA_035546855.1 Nitrobacter sp.
GACGCCGCTCACTTGCAGGGCTTGGCGTCCGTGGCGCTCTTCACGTCGAACTTGGCCAGCGTTCCCGAAATCACGAAGTCGTTGTAGTCGAGCACCAGCGCGCGCGAAACGCCGTCTTCGTACAATTCGAAGGACATCGCATAGACCGGCGTCTGCTCGCCGCTGTCGGGCTTGGCATCCCGGTCATAGTAGCTGACCGTGACAGGCCAGCGCGTCAGCGCCTTGGTCTGATCGCTGGTGATGGACGGGTCCGGCGTCGCCCCTGGCTTTTCGCCGACGATCGGTCGGCCGATCACCGACAGCGTATTGTAAACCTTCTGGCCGTTGTCCGAGCCGTCATAGACCGTGAGCTGCAGCAGCGACTTCCCGGCCTTGGCGGCCGCGATGATCCGCTGGATCTGCTCGGTCGGAAACACGATGTCGCCGTCGAGGGTGAATGTCTTGGGCTGCGGCTTCTTCAGCTGGACGATCACCTTGCCGTCGGCGCGCTGGGCGGCGCCTTCGACTTCGCTCGGAACGCCATCGTTCATGCGGCTCGTGACCTTGAATCGATAGGACTTCCCGTCCGCGTCTTCCCAGCTTGTCGATTGCAGATCGCTCAGCGTGGTATCGCCCTCGCCGCTCCCCATCTCGGACACCTGACGAAAGTCGGAGGTGTAGCCTTCGCAGGCGTTGCCCGAAAACTTGTAGAGGATGCGCCCGCGCGCGCTGTCCATCGAGGCCCCGCCGCGCGACTTCACGAGACTGAGGTCGTAGAGCGCCTGATGCGGCAGGAACGGCACGGCGGCGGCCCGCGCCGCGCCGATACTCGCCAGCGCGCCGGCGCCCGCGGCAAGCATCAAATATCCGGCCGAAAAACGTGAAATCCTGAAAAAGCGAGACATCTCATATCCTGCGCGATCGAATCCGAGGATAGTCGCCGGTACATTGCGCCGCAACTAGGGCTATGGCGACGCCCAACGCAAAATTGATGACCGGGATCATCGCGCGGAGCCCCCGCTTGCATGTCGTCCCGCGATAGGTGAAATAGAGCCCATCCGGACGCCATTCGCGCGATCGGGAGCGACGTCCACCACCGGAGAGCGACATGGCAGGAACGATCGAGCAGAAATTGGCGGCACAGGGCATCACCCTTCACGCGCCTGCGTCGCCGGTCGCAAACTATGTCGGCTTCGTTCGCACCGCCAATCTGCTGTTCGTATCCGGCCAGATCTGCTTCGACGCCAGCGGCAAGCTCATTGCCAAGGGCAAGCTCGGTGCCGACGTCACCACCGAGCAGGGTAACGCGGCCGCGCGGGGCTGTGCCATCAACCTGCTCGCGCAAGTCAAGGCGGCCCTCGGCGATCTCGACAAGGTCGTGCGGGTGATCCGGCTCGGCGGCTTCGTCAATTCCGCGCCTGACTTCCTCGACGGACCGAAGGTGCTCAACGGCGCGTCCGACCTGATGGTCGCAGCATTCGGCGACAAGGGCCGCCATGCCCGCACCACCGTCGGCGTCGCCGTCCTTCCGGGCGATGCCGCCGTCGAGGTCGAAGGCCTGTTCGAAGTCTCCTGACAGAATTCCCCATGGGCGCACCCGACTGGCTGACGGCACGACCGGTCGCGCATCGCGGCCTGCACGACAAGTCCCGCGGCATCATCGAGAACATGCCGTCAGCCTTTCAGGCGGCGATCGCCGGCAACTTCGGCATCGAGCTCGACATCCAGTTGACGGCCGATGGCGAAGCCATGGTGCATCACGACGACGAGCTCGGCCGATTGACCGAAGGCAGCGGCCGGTTGCGCGACAAGACGGCCGCCGAGCTCAAGCGGGTGGTCTTCAAAGGCACCTCCGAGCGCATGATGTCGCTCGGCGATGTCTGCGCGCTGGTGGCCGATCGCGTTCCCCTGGTGATCGAGGTCAAAACCCAGTTCGATGGCGACCGCCGGCTGGTGCGGCGCATGGCGGAGGTGCTGTCGTCCTATGCGGGCCGCGCCGCGGGCATGTCTTTCGACCCGGATCAGGTCGTCGCGATCCGGGACCTGATACCGTCCAGGCCGCGCGGAATCGTGGCCCAGCGCCACTACACCGCGGCCGACTGGCCCAAGGCGACGCCGGCCCAGCGCCACGAAATGACCCACCTGCGGCACCTGCTCCGGACGCGCCCCGATTTCGTCTCCTACAAGGTTGGCGACTTGCCCGCGCCCGCACCGTGGGTTGCCAGAAACCTGTTCGGCTGCCGGCTTCTGACCTGGACCGTGCGCACACCCGAGCAATGCGCGCGGACCTACCGTTACGCCGATCAGATGACCTTCGAGGGATTTGTTCCATCACCCTAGGGAATCCGGTCCCTTGACGTGACGACGATCAGACCCAATTTTCACGATGTGGGTCGCCGGGTGCGGGCCGTTCATACGCGTGGCCGCTCAAGTCTTTAGATGACATCATCCGATATATCGCTCGAAGCCGTCCCCGCCGTCAGCCATATCGCCGCGGACGACTGGGACGCCTGCGCCAATCCCCGGATGACAGGCGAACGCTCGGGCCGATCAGCATCACCGGCGATCTCAAAACCAGCCTATAATCCCTTCGTTTCCCACGCCTTTTTCGCCGCACTTGAAGCCTCCAACTCGGCCTGCGCGCGCACCGGCTGGGGCCCGCGCCATCTCATCGCTCGCCGCAAGGGCGCCGTCGTCGGCATTGTCCCCTGCTATTTGAAGTCGCACTCCCAGGGCGAGTACGTTTTCGACCGCGGCTGGGCCGACGCCTACGAGCGCGCGGGCGGCCGCTATTACCCGAAACTGCAGGCGTCCGTTCCGTTCACGCCGGCCACCGGCCCGCGACTGCTGATCCGCGACGGCCTCACGCGCGACGATGTCGGCCCGGCGCTGGCGGGAGGGCTGGTCGGCCTTTGCGAAGCGACGCAGGCGTCGTCGGTCCATGTCACTTTCGCGCCGGAATCGGAATGGACCTTCCTCGCGGAACGCGGCTTCCTGCAGCGGACCGCCCAGCAATTCCACTGGCGCAATGCAGGGTATGCCACCTTCGAGGATTTTCTCGGCATCCTCAATTCAAGGCATCGGAAGGCAATCCGGCGCGAGCGGCGGGACGCAGTCGCCAACGGCATCACCATCCATGCGCTCACCGGCGCGGATTTGACCGAAGACGTCTGGGACGCCTTCTTCGAATTCTACATGGAGACGGGGTCGCGCAAGTGGGGACGGCCCTACCTCACCCGCACATTCTATTCCCTGATCGGCGAAAGCATGAGCCGGGATATCGTGCTGATCATGGCGAAGCGCGCCGGCAAATGGATCGCGGGCGCGATCAACTTCATGGGCTCCGACACGCTGTTCGGCCGGCACTGGGGCGCGATCGAACACCATCCCTTCCTGCACTTCGAGGTCTGCTACTATCAGGCCATCGACTACGCGATCCGGCATGGCCTCAAGACCGTGGAGGCCGGGGCGCAAGGCGAACACAAGATCGCGCGCGGCTACCTGCCCCAGACCACCTATTCCGCGCATTACATCGCCGACCCCGCTCTGCGCCGTGCGGTGCGCGATTATCTCAAACACGAGCGGCAATATGTGGCCGATGTCGGACGCGAGTTGACAGATGCCGGCCCGTTCCGCAAAGGCGATACGGACAGTCCACCGTGACACTCCTTCTTTGAATCGAGACGAGGAACGACGCCATGCCCGCGTACGACGCCGACAATATCTTCGCGAAGATCCTGCGCGGAGAACTTCCCTGCCATAAGGTATATGAAGACGATCACGTGTTTGCGTTTCTCGACATCATGCCGCGCTCGCCGGGGCATACGCTGGTGATCCCGAAAGCCGCGGCGCGCAACATCCTCGACATCTCACCCGATGACTACGCCCACGTCGCACGCGGCACACACCGCATGGCGCGCGCCGGCAT
This sequence comes from Nitrobacter sp., assembly GCA_035546855.1. Taxonomy (GTDB): domain Bacteria; phylum Pseudomonadota; class Alphaproteobacteria; order Rhizobiales; family Xanthobacteraceae; genus Nitrobacter. Next base: position 3,908 of record DASZVY010000038.1, read on the forward strand.
GAAGGCCTTCAAGGCCGACGGCATCACGGTGCAGCAGTTCAACGAACCGGCCGGCGGCCAAGTGGTCTTCCACCTCCATATGCACATGATGCCGCGCAAAGACGGCGTGGCGCTGCTGCCGCCGGCCAGCCGAAAGGAAGATCCCAAGGTGCTGGAGGAGCACGCGCGCCTCCTGATCGCTGCGCTCAAAGAAACATAAGTCAGCCGGTCTCGAAATCGCCATCCTGCGGCGGAGCCAGCGGCGTGAACTGGCATCGGTCCGGCTTCAGGTCGATCAACGGCGTCTGGTCGAGGCAGTCGAGGCCGCGAACGAACACAGTTGCGCCTTCGATCCCGACCAGTTTCACCAGCGACGTGCCTATCGGGTTGGGACGCACCGGCGAGCGCAACGAAAACGTGCCGCGCACATTGCCGTCGTTCTTCGGGCTCTGCAGCACGAGATCGCGTCGCGACAGGTGCAGCCAGTAGATCACCTCCAGATTCGAATACTGGTCGATCCCCTGCAGCGCCGGCTTCCAGGGATCGAATATCTCGATGCGGCACACAGGACCGTCATGGCGCCCTTGTCGCGGCGTTTTCAGGCGCGACGTCCACGGCGTGCGGATGCGGCCGATGAAGACCAGACCCGCGTCGCGCGGCGGCGGCGCATCGACCGTCAGCTCTCCTGTCCGGATTTCACTCTCACGCACCATTGCCAGCTACTCCGAGACCCGACTATCCGAGCCACCATTTGCCGGCCAGCATAACAGTCTCGCCGCAAATCACGCCCGCAAAAATCGACCGGCGGATCGTCAGAAAAGCCAGGAAACCAGCGACCACTGCCGCATAGCGGAGAAAATCGGGAACGCTCGCCAGCGCTCCCGGCGGAAAGACAAGGATTTGCGCGATCACCCCCGCGAGAATGGCGGTCGCGACCGCGCGGATCCAGACCAGCCACTCCGAACCTTCATCGATGCCGCCGCCGAGCCACAGGCCAAGCATGCGCCAGACCTCGTTCGGCAGATAGCCGGCCAGAACCAGAAGCAGCAGCGCATAGGGATCGCCGAAAAATTCTCTCACGTCCGCCCCCGCCAGCGTTGAATGCCATATGCGATGGTTCCCGCCGACAGTCCGCTGACGAGGATATCCACGCCAGTGTGCCAGATGGCTACGATCGGAAACAGCAGGAGACCCAATCCGAGCGCGAGCATGTCAACCAGTTGCTTGGCATTGCGCGCGGTCGACAGCAGGAATGCGAGCGGCGTCAGCAGCAGGATGGCGGCGGCGAGCGTCTGCGGAAGATTCGCCGCGAGCCCATAACCGAGCGCAGTGGCCGTCAGCGAGATCGAGACCAGACCGGTGCCGAGGCCACAGGTAAACACAATCCGCTTCGCGCGCGGGACGCCCGGCAACAGCCGATAGCATTCAACCCACAAGGTGACCGCGATGAAGTGAGCCGGCAGCAGCAGATGGCGACGTTTGGTGTGTGGGGTACGCAACAGCGGCAACACCGACACCACCATGGGAAACAGCCTGATCGCACTGACGGTCACGGCGATCGCGGCCTGCACGACCGTCGCGCCTGAACCAAGTGTGGAAATCAGAATGATCTGCGCGGGACCTGCCCATACCAACGCGGTACTCGCGAGCGCCCAGCCGAGGCTGAAGCGGGAATCATGCGCCAGCGCGCCGATGCCGAGATATGTGGCGAACAGCACCAGCGACAGCACCGTGGCGGTGACTGAACGGAAGCCGAGGGCGAACGCCCGTGGACGGCTCCGCCATCTGGGAGACTCCGGTGCCGGCAGCAAGGTCGCGATCATCGAAAAAATAAGCGGGTCAGATTGTCAGAGGAAAGTCTCAATAGCGACGGCGGTCGACCCTGATAGCATCCCAGATTGGGTTCGCGAGACCCCGTTTGAGAACAGCAGGCATGCGATGGCCGCCACATCCGCAGAAAGCCGTCGGTTTCCGACGCGCTATCCCCTGCCGCTGTTGTTACGCAGCACGAGACAAGCGCCTCCCGCCCGGCGAATGCGTTTACAGAGATTGTCGGCCTCGGTGCGCGTCTCGGCGCCGATCCGCACCTGATAGAACGTCCGGGTGCCACGGCTTCGCCAGATCGACCCCAGCAAGGTCGGATCGTGATCGCCGATCACCGGCGCAAGCCGATGCATCGCACGCGCGTACATCGTCAGCGCGCGGCCGCGATTGAATCCGGCAGCGAGCTGCACTCCCCACGGCCGGTCCGCGCCAAGCTTCACGCGCCGCTCAAGCTGGGACACGAACGGATTCGGCGCCTGCTTCAACAGGGCCATCAACTCCCGGCAGTTGGCGGTCTGTGGGCGCCCCGGCGGCGTCCCGTTCTTTCCAACCGCGGACCAATCATCGATCGACATTCCCGTAATCGTAAAAACGTAGTTCCGGGTTTCCGCCGGAATGGACCCCTTCCCGTCGAGCCAGTCGTGCACGCGACGCGGCCCCGCATTGTAGGCCGCCGCGGCGAGCCCGAGATTGCCGAATTCGCCGCGCAGTTCGCTCAGGAATTCCGCAGACTTGGGCAGCGCCTGTACGGGATCGAAGGGATCGAGCAGCCGCCGCTCGCTGGCCGTTCCCGGCATGAACTGGGCGATACCCTCGGCCCGCTGGCCGCTGCGCGTCACCGGACCCACCGCATCGGACTTGAAGCGGCTCTCCTGCCAGATCACACGAGCAAAGAAATCCAATGGCAGATCATGCGCCTTCGCGGCCGACTCGATCATCAAGCACATCGCCTCGCGTGTGTTCCGCGCCGGTTCGACTGGGGGAAAGGCATCGAGCGTCGTCTCGGCACCGACCTGCGCGACGGAAGGCCGGAGGGCGGCAAGTCCCATCATCAATGCGCATGACGCAAGAAGGATCGGCCGAAACATCATATCTATGGCCAAGGGCATTGCTTGACTCGGAACGCAGATGACGTAGCTAGATTCCAATGATGGCGCACATGTGGGAGCCTGAGTGATGACCGTACCGGCCGACGAGTTGCAGGGCTTCGCGCCCGACGATGACGTGCCAATTCCCTACATGAAGCGGACCCGGGATTATTATCTGGCGATCGGCTATGATACCCCCTATCGCTGGGCGCATTACACCAGCGCCCCCTTCCAACCCCTGAGCAAACCGCTCGCGGCGTCCCATGTGGCCATCGTCACGACAGCAGCTCCTTTCGATCCCGCCAAAGGCGATCAGGGTCCGGGCGCCAAATACAATGGCGGCGCCAAATTCTATCAGGTCTATGATGGCGACACCGCGCAGGATCACGATCTGCGGATCTCCCATATCGCCTACGACCGCGCTCACACCACCGCGAAGGACAGCGGCACCTGGTTTCCCCTGCCACAACTGAGGCGGCTTGCTTCGGAAGGCCGCATCGGCAGCCTCGCGCCGCGTTTCTTCGGCGCGCCGACCAACCGCAGCCATCGCGTCACCATCGAGACCGATGCACCGGAGATTCTGGCGCGCTGTCGCGCGGATAAGGTGGATGCAGTCGTGCTGGTCCCGAACTGCCCGGTGTGTCATCAGACCGTCAGTCTTGTTGCGCGCCATCTCGAAGCGAACGGCATCGCCACGGTCGTGATGGGCTGCGCCAAGGACATCGTCGAGCACGCCGCCGTCCCGCGCTTCCTCTTCAGCGACTTCCCGCTGGGCAACTCCTCGGGCAAGCCGCACGATGTTGCGTCTCAGGCCTTCACGCTGGAGCTGGCATTGAAGGTGCTGGAGTCGGCACCCGGCCCGCAGACCACGATTCAATCGCCGCTGCGCTGGAGCAGCGACGCCTCATGGAAGCGCGACTACAACAATATCGAGCAGATGAGCGCCGAGGAACTGGCCCGGCGCCGCCGCGAGTTCGACGAACAGAAAGCCGCCGCGCGCAGCGTCCGCAGCACTGCAGGGTAGAACGTCCAATCTCGTAACTAACAGCGTATTTTGCTCACTTTCCAAGCGGGGCGTCGCTGTCCGAAGATACGAGTTTTGTTAGAAGAGTGATCAGCCGCTCCCGTTCCGCCGCCGTAAGCGGAGCCAGGGTTGCATTGTGGATGTCGATTGAATCCCGCCGAACCCGTTCAGCGATAGCCTTTCCGGCCGACGTCAGTGTCACCTGAATTCGCCGGCCGTCCGCTGGATCTGCAGCCACCTCCACGAACTCGCGGGCGACTAGACGGTCGACCACGCCCTTCATAGTCGCCACGTCCATCGCCGTCATGCGGCCTAACTGGGTTTGCCAGCATGTGCCGTGCTCAAGGAGTTTGACGAGCGTCGATAGCTGCTGGGGCGTCACACGTCCGCTGATGTGTTGGCCAAATAACATGGCGTGCCGCTGCGTTGCCAACCGCAATAGAAAGCCGATCTGACGCTCGAGAACATAGTTGAATCCTGCTTTTCGCTTCCCCGAAACTTTCTTCGATTTGTCGGTCGACACGCTTTTCCTTTCGCCATAACCGATCGAGGCGAACCCTCGTCACGGCGCTTATTCGTGATCTTATCAGAAGTCGGGAAAACCGACCGCAGCATATTACAACCGCCCAGCGGAGGATCCAACGATCAGTGGGGCGCCCACGGTGTTTCAGGACTGCCGCGGCGGAAGCCCCGCAGCCCAGAGAAAGACACGCCCGCCAGATATTTCGTATACAAATGATTTTCTTTTGTACACTAAAGATATTGACGCGCGTTACAGGTCGGCATTAGCCTTGACGAACTGTCATTTTGCCGGATCGAGGACTTGCAGGATGAGAACGCTGATACAAGGCGGCTGGGTCGTGGGCCATCAGAACGGCGCTCATGTCCTGATCCGCGATGGTGTCGTCGTTTACGAGGGCGACAGGATTCTCAGCGTGGGCCCTCGCTTCGAGGGACATATCGACCGAAAAATCGATGCACATAACATGCTTGTGTCGCCCGGATTCATTGACACGCATGTGCATTGCGGCCACTTGGCCGCCCTCCGTCTCATTACCGACGTTGGACGCGCCGACTATTTCGGCCAGCCGTTTTTCGAGTTTACAACTCCACGGCAAGGCACGGTGATGCGACACGATCCGCGCTATCTCCGGGCAGATCAAGCCAACGATCAGGTCATGAAAGTCTGGGTCGAGTTCACCATTGTCGAGTTACTCCGCAATGGCGTGACGACGTTCGTCGAATTCGGAGCGCGAGCGCACGTTCAGCAGTATCTTGCCGATGCCCTGGGCTTCCTTGGGTTGCGCGGCTATCTCGGCGCTGGATTCAACGTGGGACGCTGGGTCGGCGGTGAAGGCGGAAAACTGACTCGTATAGTTGACGAGGAGCATGGCCAGCAGATTTTCAGGGAGGCTGTGGACTTTGTCACCGCCATCGACGGAAAATACAACGGCCGCGCCAAGGGATTGCTTTGTCCTACCGGCGTCGAGATGTGCTCGCTTGATCAGTTGCGGCAAACGGCCGTGTTGTCGCGGGAACTGGACATGCCTGTGGCATGCCATGCGGCCTACAGTGTCCTCGAATTCTACGACATCGTGCGCGAGCACCGAAAGACACCGATCGAAGTGCTCGAAGCGGTAGGCCTTCTCGCCTTAGGCGAACGCCTCAATATCGGTCACGGCAACTTGGTGGCCGAGCATCCCCGGCTCGCATACTCAGGTGGGCACGACATCGATCTTATGGGCGCGCACCATTGTTCGGTCTCCCATTGTCCCATCAACATCGTCAGGCGCGCGCGTTACCTCGATGACTGGGAGCGGTATCGAAGAGCCGGGGTCAACCTTTGCCTGGGATCCGACACGTTCCCGCGCGACATGATGATGCAGATGCGCACCGCCTCGTACCTTGGCAAGGTTATGGGCAACAACCTGGGAGCTGCCTCGGCTGCGGAAGTATTCGAGGCTGCAACCGTCAATGGCGCAACGTCCCTGGGCCGCTGCGACCTCGGCATTCTCGCCCCGAATGCCAAGGCCGACATCATCCTGATTGATCTCACGGGCAAGGGAACGCTGCGGTACGGCCCGGTCCGGGATCCGATCAAGAGTCTCGTGGAATGCGGCATAGCCGACGACGTCGATACCGTTATCATCGACGGAGTCATCCGTATGGAAGGCGGAAGAATTCCGAATATCGATGTCGATAGCGTTCGTCGCGCCGGACAGTCGGCAGGCGAAGCCATATGGGCCGAGTGGCAGGACTGGGATCCGGACGAACGAACGGCCGAACAAATGAGTCCCATGTCGTTCAAGGTGATCAACTGAGGCAACAACTACAGGAGGCGATACGTGCGCGATCAATCCCTAGAGCTGTTCCGTTCGGCCGTGATAGCAAGCACGCTGTTGGCCGCTTCTTTGGCGCCGGCCCACGCTGGGCCGTTTCCCACCCGGCCGATTCAGGTGATCGTCTCCTATCCCGCAGGAGGCGCCTACGACACAGCAACTCGCATTATTGCGCCGAAAATGTCGGAGATTCTGGGTCAACCACTCGTTATCATTCCCAAGCCCGGTGCGAGCGGTTCGCTCGCCGTCGGTTTTGTTCTGAAGTCGCCGCCCGACGGCTACACGCTGTCATCGACGGCCACAGCATCTTTGACGCTCAATCCCGTATACATGAAGGAGCTGACTTATACCTACAAGGACGCCGCTCCGATTGGCACCTTCGCGGTGGAAGTGAACGCCATCGTCGTCCGGACCGACTCAAAATGGAAAACGTTCGCCGCACTGCTCGATGACGCGACGAAGAATCCTGGAAAGTTGACCTACGGCTCGCCTGGTCCCAAAAGCGTCAGCACAACGGTTATGGAGGTCATCAAGGCGGAGCGCGGACTGAATGTCGTCAGCGTACCATTCGTGGGCTCGCCTCCGGTCGCAGTTGCTCTTCTGGGCAAGCAGGTCGACTTTGGCACGCTTGCGCTGAGTGTCGCTGCCCCCATGATAAAGGCAGGCCAGCTTCGACTTCTCGCTGTCGGCGGTACACAGCGATCGCCGATGTTTCCAGACGTCAAGACGTTCAAGGAACTAGGCTTCAAAACGGCAGATCTGCAACTCAAGATCGGCCTCTTCGCCAGCGCGAAAACCCCGCGGGCAACCATGAAAATCCTATCCGATGCATTCGCCAAGGCGGCTGCTGACCCGCAGGTGTCCACACAACTTGCGAAAGTCGGGCTGCTTCCCTTGGTCGAAGACTCCAAAGCGGCTGAAACGGCACTCCGTCAGGAGATGCAGGACGTGAACAAAATTAGCGAGATTCTCAAAATAACGAAATGAGTGTTGGCAGCATCGCGATCCAACGCCGCACCGAATTCGATGCACAGCATCAGGCCGCGTATAGCGACACCCTGGCTTGATTGCCCAGAACGGGCAATGCGCTTCAGATCGAGAACCCGAAGTTGCGGCGAAATCCCTCGCGGCCTTTCGGGGTGATCTGCAGCGCGCGCGGATGCCGTTCGTGGCGAACCCAGCCGAGATCGAAGCAGCGTGCCGTAATCGCCGCGCCGACCACGCCCGACAGATGGAAACGCCGCTCGGTCCAGTCCAGGCAATGGCGGCAGAATGGCCGCCGTGTCTGCGCGGGAAATTCCGTCCCCAACTCCTTGAGAAAAGCCAGCCCCGATTCGGTGACCTCGCCTCCGTCATCCGACAGAATGACGTGCCTGCGTTCGCAGAGGGTATCGGCGATGGACACGCCGAGGATTCCGGCGAAGTGGTCATAGCAGGTGCGTGCCACCCGCAGCCGCTCCTCCTGCGCCGTGCGCGGGCGGTGACGAGGCGGTGCGCTGGCTGCGACGGCCATGATGCTTTCCAGCATCTGCGCCACCAGCGGCGTCGCGAGCCGGTAGTAACGATGCCGCCCCTGTTTCAGCACGGTCAGCAAACCCGCCTGGGTCATCTTGGCGAGATGGCCGCTGGTGGTTTGCGGCGTGACGTTGGCCGCATAGGCGAGCTCGGTCGCGGTCAGCGCACGACCATCGAACAGGGTGCTGAGGATGTTGGCCCGGGCGGGGTCGCCGACCAGCGCGGCGATCTCGGCCATTTGCGGTGCTGTCATGGCCTGCAGTCTAGGCCGAAACACCCTCTGCGCAATCGCCAATGCTTCGGCCCCGCCCGAAGCAACGGAACGCCGCTTTCGGCTTGAACTTGTCTCCGCGCGGATGGGTCGGGAAGACCGTCCGAATTTGCCCCTACCTCGGAGATTCCGGTCCATGACAATGGCAACGAGCCCGGCTGCGACGTCACGATCCGACGGACGGATACGCCATGCGAAGGCCGTGCTGCTGACGATGTGCGGCGGCGTATTCCTCGCGCAACTGGATTCATCGGTGGTGTTTCTCGGCCTCAGGCATATCGGCGTCGACCTGCATGCCGGCATCAGCGAAATGCAGTGGGTGCTGGATTCGTACAATCTGGTTTACGCGGCCTTCCTCCTGACCGGCGGCACTCTCGGCGACCTCTATGGACGACTGCGAATATTCGCCTGCGGCGTTGCGCTGATTGTCCTCGGCTCGCTGGTTTGCGCATTGGCGCCGGACGGCACGACCTTGATCGCAGGGCGAGCGGCCGCGGGACTTGGCGCTGCGCTGGAGGTGCCGTCCTCGCTTGCCATTGTCAGCCTTGCCTTTCCTGACACCGCGGCGCGTGGGCGGGCCCTTGGCGTCTGGGCCAGTTGCAACGGAATTGCCATGGCGATCGGCCCGAGCGTGGGGGGACTTCTCGTCGATAACGTCGGCTGGCGCAGCATCTTCTTCCTCTCGGTTCCGATCGGCCTTCTGACCTTGCTGCTGGGTTATCGCTACGTCGACGAAAGCCGGCACCCGAAAGGCCGGCATCTCGATCCCGCAGCGCAAGTGCTCGCGGTGGTCGGGCTCGGCGCGCTGGCGTTCGTCACCATTGAAGGCCAGCATCGCGGATGGGCGTCACCGCTTGTCATCGGCATGGCAATTGCAGCGGTTGTCGCGGCAGCCGCGTTCATTCGGCTCGAACATGGCCGTCCCGGTGCGATGGTGCCGCTGGATATTTTTCGCAACACGCCGTTCAACGCGGCCTTGGCCGTCGCCGGCCTCATGACCTTCGGCATGTATTCGATGCTGTTCCTGATGCCGCTGTACTTTCAGGCCATCACCGGCGCCTCGGCCTTCGCCGCCGGGCTCGATTTGCTGCCGGTGTCGCTGACCTTCGTGCTGGTGTCGCAATGCTCGGGCGCGTTGATGCACCGGCTCGGCGCACGGGCGATGCTCGTCGGCGGCATGGGCTTCATGGGAACAGGTCTCCTCGCGCTCACGCAAATTTCGGCGACCTCGCCCATGCTGTATCTGCAAGGCGCACTGATCGTCATTGGCGCTGGCCTCGGCCTCAACACCGGGCCGGTCAACGCGGTCGCAGTTGCCGCTGTGCCAGCGTCGCGCTCCGGCACCGCGTCGGGCCTGCTCAACACCGCGCGCATGGTCGGGGCAACGATGGGCATCGCGATTCTCGGCGCGATCTACGCCGCTCATGCCCAGCCGGGAGGCACGCCAGCCATGATCGCAGGATTGCGCTGGGCTTTCCTCGGCGGCGCGACCGGCGAACTCACCGGAGCCATGATTGCGCTGATCTTCACACGCGCCAACTCGATGGCGCGTAATCCAGCCTGAACACCTCAAACAAGAGGGCAGCGGAATGCCGCTGCCCTCTCCGACCTTACATATGCGCTGCTTAGGCCTTGACGAGCGGCCCCTTCGAGCTACCGCCGGACCCCGGCTTCTGCTTCCGCGACGGCGCGCGCCTGGGAAGCTTTTCTGGCTTCGGCGTAATCGGCCCATCGAGGAATTCGAATCCGATCTTGTCCTTCCCGGTCTCGTCATCCTTCACGAGGACGACGCGGACATGACCTCCGCCCTTGAGCTTGCCGAACAGCACCTCATCAGCCAACGGCTTCTTGATGTGCTCCTGGATGACGCGCGCCATCGGACGCGCGCCCATCTGCTCATCATAGCCGTGCTCGATCAGCCAGGCCTTTGCCGGTTCCGACAATTCGATCGTCACGTCGCGATCCGCAAGTTGCGCCTCGAGTTGAAGCACGAACTTCTCGACCACGCGTCCGATCACGTCGGTGCTCAGATGCGCGAACGAGACGATCGCGTCGAGCCGATTGCGGAATTCCGGCGCGAACTGACGGTTGATCGCCTCATGGTCGTCGCCTTCCCGCTTGCTGCGCGTGAAGCCGAAAGCCTGGCGGGCGAGATCGGCGGCGCCGGCATTGGTCGTCATGATCAGGATAACGTTCCGGAAGTTGACCTGCTTGCCGTTATGATCGGTGAGCCGGCCATGATCCATGATCTGCAGCAACACGTTGTAGAGATCCGGATGCGCCTTCTCGATTTCATCCAGCAGCACCACGCAATGCGGGTGCTGATCGACGCCATCGGTCAACAGGCCGCCCTGATCGAAGCCGACGTAGCCGGGAGGCGCCCCGATCAGGCGCGAGACCGTGTGCCGCTCCATATACTCCGACATATCGAAGCGCAGAAGTTCGACCCCGAGCGACTCCGCGAGTTGCTTGGCCACTTCGGTCTTGCCGACGCCAGTCGGGCCGGAAAACAGATAGGAGCCGATCGGCTTTTCAGGTTCGCGCAACCCGGCGCGCGCCAGCTTGATCGATGCCGTCAGGGCCTCGATCGCACGGTCCTGCCCGAACACGACGCGCTTGAGCGTCTGCTCGAGATGCTTCAGCACCTCGGCATCGTCCTTCGAAACGCTTTTCGGCGGGATGCGCGCCATGGTCGCGATCGTGGTCTCGATTTCCCTGATGCCGATCGTCTTCTTGCGCTTGTTTTCGGCCACCAGCATCTGCGCCGCGCCGGACTCGTCGATCACGTCGATCGCCTTGTCGGGCAGCTTGCGGTCGTGGATGTAGCGCGACGACAACTGCACCGCAGCCTCGATGGCGTCGTTGGTGTATTTGAGTTTGTGATAGTCCTCGAAGTACGGCTTCAGGCCCTTGAGGATGGCAATGGCATCATCGACGGTGGGCTCGTTGACGTCGATCTTTTGGAACCGGCGCACCAGAGCGCGATCCTTCTCGAAATGCTGGCGATACTCCCTGTAGGTCGTCGACCCCATGCAGCGGATGGTTCCCGATGCCAGCGCCGGCTTGAGCAGGTTCGAGGCGTCCATCGCACCACCGGACGTCGCGCCCGCGCCGATCACGGTATGGATCTCATCAATGAAGAGAATCGCGTTCGGATGAGCTTCGAGCTCCTTCAGCACCTGCTTGAGCCGCTCCTCGAAATCACCACGATAGCGGGTGCCCGCCAGCAGCGTTCCCATATCGAGCGAGAACACGGTCGCCGCGCTCAGCACTTCCGGAACTTCGCCGTCGACGATCCGTTTGGCGAGGCCTTCCGCAATCGCGGTCTTGCCCACGCCGGCCTCGCCGACGAACAGCGGGTTGTTCTTCTGGCGACGGCACAACACCTGGATCGCGCGGTTGATTTCGGCGTTGCGCCCGATCACCGGATCGATCTTGCCGTCGCGCGCCTTCTTGTTGAGGTTGACGCAATAGGTTTCCAGCGCGTCACCCTTTTTCTTGGCGTCGTCGCCGTTCTTGGATTCGGTTTCCTCGTCGACGCCGCGCACGGGCCGCGCTTCCGAGACGCCGGGGCGCTTGGCAATACCGTGGCTGATATAGTTCACGGCATCGTAACGGGTCATATCCTGCTCTTGCAGGAAGTACGCCGCATGACTCTCCCGCTCGGCGAAGATCGCAATCAGCACATTGGCGCCGGTGACCTCTTCGCGCCCCGACGACTGGACATGGATGACCGCGCGCTGAATCACGCGCTGGAAACCGGCTGTCGGCTTGGCGTCGTCGGCGCCATCGGTCACGAGGTTCTCGAACTCGGTTTCGAGATAGTTGACGAGGCTCGTCCGCAACTTGTCGAGATCAACGCTGCACGCACGCATGACAGCCGCCGCATCGGAATCGTCGATCAGCGAGAGCAGCAGATGCTCCAGCGTCGCATACTGATGATGGCGCTCGTTCGCGATCGCAAGGGCTCGATGCAGCGATTGTTCCAGGCTTTGAGAAAAAGTAGGCATTCCGCGTCCTCTAGTGTCCCGATTCCGAAGTTCGCGTACCTTTGCAGCAACCTTTGATGCGAACTTCGGAATCAAAGGGACACGATCAACTTTACGATCTGGCGTGGTTAGGTTCGGAAGTTCGCTCGACGCACTCGACTGGGCAAATGAGGCGAACTTCCGAACCACCACGCCAGCGCCCCCGGTCATCATGATCGCCGTTGCCCGGTCAGGCAACAACAACCTTTGGCATATATAGTTACGCACAGACGCGGCGAAAGTGCGGTGTCCTTGATCCGCATCGCGTTTCAGCCGGCCGCCGCCCTGGCGAGCACATATATGGATGATCGCTGACGGGGCCCGGAACGAGCCCTATTCCGGGTCCGGATCTATGAAATAGCCGGCACTATTTTTTTTCCATCACGCACTGCAGAGGGTGCTGGTGCTTGCGGGCGAAATCCATGACCTGGGTCACCTTGGTTTCGGCGATCTCATAGGTAAAGACACCGCATTCACCTATGCCATGATGATGGACATGCAGCATGATCTTGGTGGCGGCTTCGACGTCCTTCTGGAAGAACTTCTCCAGCACGTGCACGACGAATTCCATCGGCGTGTAGTCGTCGTTGAGGATGAGAACCCGATAAAGGTTCGGTCGCTTGACCTTGGGCTTGACCTTGGTGATGACCGAGGTCGTCGGCCCCGCCGGTGTATTCGAACGAGCGTCATCGTCGCTCATTCGGGGAACAAATCCGGTGCTCGGGGCCACCGACGGCTCTGAAAGATGGGTTGGCTGACATAGGGACGGCTTGGACATGGTTCTGGTATTCGACCCCTCGAGCGGTCGCGCCCCGGTAAACCTCCCGGGAAGCTGCCGTAGCAAATCCGCAAGTCCGGCGCGGCATACCCCGTCGGCATCGCCCGCCAGCTTGTTCGGATAAACCCGAATATGGGTCCGGATTCTATCGGCCGCAAGATCGTAAATGGCCTTGGAATCGATCAAAGGCTGCGGCCAGCGGCCTTGACCTGACCGGCCATTGTTAACGGATCTCCCCGGATTACCCGGAAAACCGCCCCCGGCGATTCAGGCGCCGTTGACAATGACAGCAGTCTGTCGGGCTCTCCGCTGGCATTTGTCCGGCAATTTACCGGCTTTCTCAGGACAACTTTACCACCTGTTTAGCCATCCGGCTCGAGGTTTGGCCGGGAACCCAACCGTCGGTGACAGCCATGTTCGGGACTTCGATTTTCAATCGGGCGCGCAAGACCGCCGCTCGCCTGCGCCGCGACAACCGCGGCAATATCGCGCCGCTCTTCGCCATCGCCATTCTGCCGGTTCTTGCCTTCGTCGGCGCCGCCATCGATTACACCCGGGCCAACATGGCCCGATCGTCGATGCAGGCCGCAATCGACTCGGCGGTCCTGATGGTTTCCAGGGATGCTGCAGCGAACCCGACGATGACATCGCAGCAAATCACGGATGCGGCGCAGAAATACTTCAGCGCGCTCTACCACGACACCGATGCGTCAGACCTTAAACTGAGCGCGGTTTATACGCCGAGCACCTCCTCGGCCGCCGCTACCATCCTGATGACCGCAAGCGGAACCGTCAGCACCGATTTCATGAAAGTCGTCGGCATCCCCCAGATCAATATCGGCACGAGTTCCACGTCCACGTGGGGTAGCACCCGCATGCGCGTCGCCATGGTGCTCGATAATACGGGATCGATGGCGGATAACGGGAAGATGTCTGCGCTTCAAACCGCGGCGAAGAGCATGATCGACTCGTTGTCCAACTTCAGCAAGACGACGGGCGACGTCT
>DASZVY010000039.1:0-28681 GCA_035546855.1 Nitrobacter sp.
GCGACATGCAGATGTCCCGCCATGGGTGCCGCGATATCGAAGGTCGATTTCTCCGCCATGATTTCAGCGACCGTTGCGCCGGCCGGAACGTCGCTACCATCCGCATAGAACCAGTTTGCGACGATACCCTCCGGTGTTATCGCGACATCCCAGAGGTCATTGGGAATGACGATATCGGCCATGTCAGGCCGCCTTGCCCAAGGTCCCACGGATCGCGGACGCGATATCGATCGCATCGGGCAGCACGAATTGTTCCATCGGCCTGCTGTAGGGAATCGGAACATCGGGAACGGCAAGCCGGCGCGGGGGACTCTTGAGGTAGGACGGGTTCTCTTCGACGACCGAGGTAATGATTTCGGAAGTCAACCCAAAGCTCCGATAATCCTCGTCGACAACGACTAGGTGGCCGGTTTTTGCGACCGACTGGATCACTGTTTTTCGATCAAGCGGCACCAGCGTTCGCAGATCGATGACTTCGGCGTCGATACCTTCCTTCTCCAGAGCCTTTGCCGCGTCCATCGCGTGGTGCACCATCATGCTGATTGCAACGACGGTGACATCCTTACCCGGCCTTACGATCTTGGCTTCACCGAAAGGCAGCGCATAACTCTTTTCCGGAAGTTCGGTGGCCGCCCCTTCCGGAGAGGCCATCCAGGCGAGGCCCTGCAGGCCCTTGTGAAACATGAAGAGGACAGGCCCATCATCCCGGATTGCGGCCGTCATCAGACCCTTGGCGTCGTAGGCATTTGATGGCGCCACGACTTTCAGGCCGGGCAGGTGAGCAAATGTCGCGTGCAGCGTTTGAGAATGCTGGCCGGCGTCGCTGTAACCGCCGCCTGTCGCCGTCATGATGACCAGCGGCACCTTGCAGTTCCCGCCGGAGAAATAGATATTCTTTGCTGCGAGGTTGTAAATCGCGTCCATGCAGACGCCGAAAAAATCGACGAACATCAGCTCCACAATCGGTCGCATGCCTGCCATGGCTGCACCCACGCCTGCTCCGATAAAGGCGGTTTCGGAGATGGGCGTGTCACGAATGCGCGACTCGCCAAATTCTCCAAGGAGCCCGGTTGTTGCACCGAATATGCCGCCATAGGCTCCGATATCCTCACCCATAACGAATACGTTCGGGTCCGCCCGCATTTCCTGCGCGATAGCTTCGGATATGGCCCGGGACACGGTCATGATGCGATTGCTGGTCATGATATTCTCCAATTCATGCGAGCTGGTCAGGCGAAGACGTGAGCAAGGGCTTCTTCGGGAGCCGGATAGGCCGCCGCGCGAGCGAAGGCGAATGCTTCGTCCACAGCCGCCCTGGCGCGCGACAGTACGGCGTCGGCTTCCGCCGAAGTCGCAATGCCGGTTTCGATCATGGTCTTGCGAAAGCGGGCGATGGGATCGTTCGCTTTCAACGCTGCGACCTCGCCCTTGGGCCGATAACTTTCGGCGTCGCCCTGGAAATGACCATAGTAGCGATATGTCTCGACTTCGATCAGGGTTGGGCCGCCGCCTTTTCGGGCGCGCTCGATAGCTTCGCCGGCGACATCGAATAGTTTGAGCGTATCGTTGTCGGCCACATGAAATCCGGGCATGGCGTAGCCCGCGGCACGTACGCTGTTGTCCTTGACCGCCGTCGATTTCGACTTCGGCACCGAGATGCCCCAAGCATTGTCCTCGATGACGAAGACGACGGGCAATTTCCAGACGCCGGCGAGGTTCAACGCTTCATGAAAGCCGCCCTGGTTGGCGGCGCCATCACCCACGTAGGAGACGGCGACTGCATCGGTGCCCCGCAGCTTCGCCGCGAGCGCCGCTCCGACGGCTGGGCCGGCGCCTTCTGCAATAATGCCGCTGCAGACGAAATTAACGGCCGGATCCAGCAGATGCATATGACCGCCCCGGCCGCCGCCAAGACCGGCCTTCTTGCCGAAGATCTCCGCTGTCATCTTCTTGAGGTCGACGCCTTTGGCGATAGCGGCATGATGCGGGCGGTGCGTCGCGGTGACGGTGTCGTCCCAGCGCAAATGGACGCACACGGCGGCAGCGCAAGGTTCCTGGCCGGCGGCGAGATGCATTTCGCCGGGCAGTGGACCTGCGCCGATGTCAAATTTCGGATGCTTTCCTTCCATGTAGACGGCCGCAATCGTGTCCTCATAATAGCGGGCCTTTTCCATGGCTTCGTACATCCATAGAAATTGCGATTTGCTGGGCATCCGGATCCCCCTGCAGGTTGTTGTTGATCGCTCGTCAAGTTGAAAAGATGCCAGAAAAGGGAGCCTCGAGATTGATCTTGCTCAATTGCTCGCGTCCGGTCGTCTCAAACGCAAAGCCGCATCGATCGGATCAGGCTTGATGTCTGTGCGGTCGCGCAACGGCGCCTGGATCGATGCAGCTTGATATCGCCGATGCCCGATCAATGCCGGCGGCGGCACGCAATGTTGGTTGTCAGGATGGACTAGTTGCTTTGCTACTTTTCGCGGCCTGTTGGTCAGCCGGTGGGTTTTCCGTGCTTCCGCCGGACACGCCGTTAAATCCCGGTCTTGCGGCCATGTCCTGGCTATTGGCCGCGAACTGCCCGCCGGCGATGACCTTGCGCCAGATCTGGAGAATGCTTTGCTGAGTTTCCGTGGCGATGAAGCAATGGCCGTCTCGATCGAGCGCATAAAACTTTGCATCCACGTCGCCGCAGACGCGACCGAAGGCCTGACCGATGATGTCAAGACAGGCGATGACCTGCTCGACATTCTGCAGACGGGCATGGCCGGCGATATCGAGCAGCCGGAATACTGCGATATCGGGCCGTCCATAAGCTGAGCCTTGCCGGCTGAGCTCAAAGAGCACATTCACTGCGGGCAATACGCTTCTGATCTGTGTCAGAATCGCAGCCACCTCTTCCTCCGTGCAAGCCGCAAGATGTTCGCTGTGGGATGATTTATCGTTGTTTTCGGCAATGGGCCCCTGATTCATGGATGCCATCACCTCCCGCTCGATCCAGTGGCGGACATCTGCCGGAGCATTACGAATCTGTTCTGAGCTTAGGGTTATCCCGATCATGTTCTAATCTCCCGCTTGGTGGTCTTTGGGTCGCACTGTTGAGAGCCGAAGATGTTGATCCGGATCAAGCCAGTTGCGCCTTCGTTGCTGCTACTTATGAGCCCGTTGACGCGGGTTCATTGCTGAGCGCGCCTGAAATGGCGGTGCGGTAGGTCGATTGGCTCGGCAAATTGGGGTGACGCGTTTGTAGAACTATGTCCTTCGGAGCAAGATCATGATCAAGGATGTCATTCTCTATCTGGAACGCAACAAGGAGCGGGATGCCGTTCGTGACTATGCAATCTCGATTGCGGAAACATTCGATTCGCATCTGACGGGCGTGGCCTTCGTCGATAGCGGTGCGGTCGCAAATTACTTCATGCCGGGAATGCCGTCGGATATTTTGGAGCAGATACTGACGGAGTCCCGGAAAACGGGTCAGGATGCCGTTGCGCGTTTTGAAGTCGCTGCCAAGCGTAGCCTGCTCTCTGCTGAGCCGCGGCTGATAGAAGGGAACGAATTACCGCCGTTCCATGCATTTTCAAAAATGGCGAGGTATTTTGACTTGAGCGTCGTTATGCAGTCCGATGAGGTCACGGACAACGGTCTTGTCATTGAGCAGACTTTGTTCGGCTCCGGACGGCCGATGATCGTCGTCCCTTACATCCAAAAGGATCTGCTGAAGCTCGATCGGGTCGTATGTTGCTGGGATGGCAGCCGTGCCGCGGCGCGCGCCGTCAACGACGCCCTGCCGTTGCTGAAAAAAGCCGCGAGCGTCGAACTGTTTGTCGCGACCACCGAAAAGACGGAAGATGAGGTACCGGGCACCGAGATCGGCAATCATCTCGCCCGATACGGCATGAACGTTGAAGTCGAGTCCCTTCCCGCAGGGGACAGTAACGTGGCGGATGTGATTCTTTCCCATGTTGCGGACAGGTCGGCAGACCTGATCGTGATGGGAGGCTATGGACATTCACGCCTGCGCGAATTCGTCCTTGGCGGTGCAACACGCGGGATCCTGTCGACGATGACGGTTCCTGTTTTCATGTCGCATTGACTGGAACGGATTTGGCTCTGGGGGAATCAATTCTCGTGATGCCCGGCTTTGTGCCGGGCATCCACGTTCGACGGATCATTAAAGGCATATGTCGCGCCGCCGTACGGTAACATGGCGGCGCGACGATGCTTTTAGGCGGCGATAATCACCTTCAACGACTGGGTTTCGGCTGCGCGACCAAAAGTATCGTACGCTTCGACCACTTGATCGAGCTTGAAGTGGTGCGTGATCAGTCGGGTCGGATCGATTTTTTTCGACTGCAATGTCTTCAGCAGCATCGGCGTGGTTGCCGTATCGACCAATCGGGTCGTGATGGCGATATTCTGGGACCACAACCGCTCGAGGTGAAGATCGACCTTCTGTCCATGTACGCCAATGTTGGCGATGATGCCGCCTGGTCCCACGAGTTCCTGGCAGAGCAGGAAGGTCGCAGGCACACCGACGGCCTCAATAGCGGTATCGACCCCGCGATCACCCGTAAGGGCTCTTACATGCTCGGCCGCCTTTCCGTCCCCGCTGTTGATCGTGTGCGTCGCGCCGAACTGTCGCGCCAGACCCAGGCGATTGTCATCGACGTCGATCATGATGATTTCGGCAGGCGAGTAGAACTGGGCGGTCAATAGAGCCGCCAGTCCGATCGGGCCGGATCCGACGATCGCGACCGTCGAGCCGGGCGCGACCTTTCCATTGAGGACGCCACATTCAAAGCCGGTCGGCAAGATGTCGCTCAGCATAACCAGCGCTTCTTCGTCGACGCCGTCCGGAATGCGATAAAGGCTGGTGTCGGCGTGCGGAGTGCGGACATATTCGGCTTGGGTGCCGTCGATCTCGTTGCCGAGGATCCATCCGCCAGTGGTGCAGTGGGAGTACATTCCCCGGCGGCAATAGTCGCACTTGCCGCAGGCAGAGATGCAGGAAATGAGAACACGGTCGCCCGGTTTGAAGGCCGTGACGCCGGCACCCACGCTGTCGATGACGCCAACGCCCTCATGGCCGAGAATGCGGCCAGGTGCGCAGGTCGGCACGTCGCCCTTCAGAATGTGCAGATCAGTGCCGCAGATCGTCGTCTTGACCATCCTGACGATGGCATCGCCCGGAGCCTGGAGTTCGGGCTTGGGACGATCTTCGAGGCCTTTCAAGCCAGGGCCGCGATACACGAATGCTTTCATTGGAATCTCCATAGTCCGCCCGATTGCCCCGTTGCCAGAGACGCCATGGCGGGGCATGTCGTCTTGACGTGTGTCAAAAGCGATGCCTGATACGGCTTTGCTGTGGGGGCTGCGGACGTTGACGCGAATGCGTCAATTGCGCGAGATCAAGGCCTTATCGAAGGCCGTGCGGAAGTATGATGGCTGCCTTAAACATAGAGGTGCCGTTGTGGAACTGACTGAAGCAATCTATGGGGCCGAGCGACCCGCGGGTTTACGCGTGAACCGGTAAGCAAAGAGATCCTTGAAAAGCTGATCGACGCGGCCATCCATGCGCCGAGCGCCATCAACGAGCAGCCGTGGGACTTCACTATCGTGCAAAATAGATTGTTGCTCGATCAGATTTCCACGGCAACTAAGGCTCACATGGCAAAGGCCATGGGACGTCCTGAATTCCCGCGTCGCCTTCATGAAAATCTCGATGATCTGAATTTTCATGTCTTTTATCACGCTCCGGTGTTAGTCGTGATTTCCGCGAAGTCCGGTGATTGGGCTATCGAGAACGCGTCACTCGCCGCGGAGAACTTGATGTTGGCGGCCTATGCGCAAGGGCTCGGATCGTGCTGGATCGGATTTGCCCAACGCTGGCTGGAAACCGAAGAAGGGAAGCGCACAATTGGGCTTCCTGTGGAGTTTCGCCCCGTAGCACCGATTATTGTCGGGCATCCTAGCGCGATCATGCCCGTAGTCCCGCGCGACCCCGCTCGGGTTCGATGGATCTATTAAAGCGAGCGAGATAGGATTGGACTGAATCGTCATGCCCGGCTTCAAGCCGGGCATTCATGTGTTGAGATATGAATCCGGGCAAAGGCGTGAATGGCCGGGACGGCTCTCATGCCATGTATTTTCCGCCGTTGATGGAGAGCGTTGCGCCGGTGATGAAGCCGGCGTCCTCACCCACCAGAAAGAGAATACCCCGCGCGATTTCGCCGGGTTCGGCAAGCCGGCCGACCGGCACGGCCGCGACGATGCCGTCGAGTACCTTGGCGGGCACCGCCCGTACCATGCCCGTGTCTGTATAGCCGGGGGCCACGGCGTTGACCGTAATTCCGCGAGAGGTGCCTTCGAGCGCAAGGGCTTTGGTAAAGCCGATAATTCCTGCCTTGGCCGCCGAATAGTTCGTCTGCCCGAACTGACCTGAAAGGGCGTTCACCGAACTGATGTTGACGATGCGTCCGAATCGGCGCTCGCGCATGCTCTCGATGACCGCCCGACAGGTGTTGAAGCAGCCGCCGAGATCGACGTCGATGACGCTGCGCCACACTGCTCGACCGTCATTTTGTGCAATGTGCAGTCACGGGTAATGCCAGCGTTATTGATAAGCACATCGACCGGCCCGAATTCCTTCGCAATGGTTGCCACGTTGGAGTGAGTCGCGTCGAAATCCGCAACGTTCCATTGCCGTGTCGGAATATCGGTATCGCGCTGGAAGTTCTGGGCCTCGGCCTCGTTTCCGAAATAATTCGCGACGACGGTGTACCCGCTGCTCTTCAGCAATTTCGCGGTGGCTGCGCCGATGCCGCTGACGCCGCCGACACGACCATGGGGTTCACCGCGCTGGACGGATTGGTCATGGGGACGCGCTCCGGCAATCTGGACCCGGGCGTTATTCTGTACCTGGAGCAGGAGCGGGGCCTCACAGCGAAGGAGATCGAGACGCTTCTGTATGAGCAGTCGGGTTTGCTCGGCGTCTCGGGCGGACTCGCGAGCGACATGCGGACGCTTCTTGCCAGCGACGATCCGCGAGCCAAGGAAGCGATCGAGCTGTTTGTCTATCGCATTGCGCGGGAAGTCGGCGCTTTGACAAGCTCGCTCGGCGGGCTGGACGGATTGGTATTTACCGCCGGCATCGGAGAACACGTGCCGGAGATCGCCAGAAAGTCTGCGCGCGTCTGGATTGGTTGGGCATCGCTCTGGACAACGAGGCGAACCAGCGCAGCGCGATGACGATTAGTCTGCGCGAAAGCGGTGTCACGGTCTATGTCATTCCGACGGATGAGGAGGCAGTGATCGTCCGTCACACCTTGGATCTCATCGGGAATTCCATCGCAGTTTGAGGCCGTCGAACGGTTCCTGCCTTTCGCGAATAACGACCGAGCAGTTCATGTTGTTGGCTCGCTGATCCCTGGGGCGAGTTTGAGCGAAGCGGTCCGACGTTTTTCGCCACTTTGGACGAATACTGCAGTCGGCCCGGAACCGTGCCGCGCCATAAGCCGCCTGAATGGGTTTGAGGCGAATCAAGGCAGCGTGGTTGCGCGGGGCTAATTTCAAACAGACTTTTTTGGAAGGATGGAATGATGTTGACGCTGATGGTGCATTTAGAGCTTGGTCATCCAAATACGAAGTTGTTGCAGCTTGCCGTTGATCTCGCCGGCCAGTTCAATGCCGATGTCATGGGCATTGCCGCCTGTCAGCCGCTGCAGATCATCTATGGTGACTCCTATGTCCCGGGCGACGTCATTGAACAGGATCGAGAGGATATCGAGAAAGAAATCAGGGAAGCCGAGATTGAATTTCGCGCCGCTCTCAAAAACCATCGCGGAAACCTGGAATGGCGCTCGACCGTGACGTTGGGGCCACTGGCGCGTTATCTCGCGGACGAGGCCCGATGTGCGGACCTGGTGCTCACCGGCGTCGACCGCAACCGGTCGGTGTTCGATTCGTCGCGGCATGTCGATATCGGCGACCTGATCATGCAACTCGGGCGTCCTGCCATCATCGTTCCATCGGACAAGGTGAAGCCTAGTCTCAAGCGGATGCTGATTGGCTGGAAAGATACGCGGGAAAGCCGGCGCGCGGCGCTCGACGCATTGCCTCTGCTGAAAAAGGCCGACTATGTCGCCGTATGCGAAATCGCTCTGGAGGGTGACATGGCTGCGGCAAAAACTCATCTTGCGGACGTTGTGGATTGGTTGAAGCGCCATGGAATTGCGGCCAAGCCCATTGCTGCGCTCGCGGCAGCAGATGACGCCGCGCAGCTCGATGCGCTCGCGGCCGAACAATCGGCCGACGTGGTGATCGCCGGCGCTTATGGCCATAGCCGGCTGCGCGAGTGGGCGCTTGGCGGCGTCACCAAGGATCTCTTGCTCCGGGCAGGCAGATGCTCCTTCGTGTCGCACTGAGTGTCATGACGTCGCGGACTGGACGGGTGCAATGCAGGCGATGATGCTCAAGACGCTTAGGGCGCCTCTGGAATGGACCGAACTGCCGGACCGACAGCCGGGGCCTGGCGAAATCCGGGTGAAGATCACGGCCTGCGGCGTCTGCCGGACCGATCTGCATGTGGTCGATGGTGAATTGCCCGACCCGCGGGTGCCAATCATTCCGGGACACGAAATCGTTGGGCGGATCGACGCCATTGGCGCCGGCGTCGAGGGCTTGCGGCTCGGCGAAAGGGTCGGCGTTCCGTGGCTCGGCCATACCTGCGGAACATGTCCCTATTGCATCGGCGGCCGCGAGAACTTGTGCGACAGGCCGCTTTTCACCGGCTATACGCGGGACGGCGGCTTCGCGACCGCAACAATTGCCGATGCGCGCTACGCTTTTCCGCTCGGTCAAACCGGAGCCGACGTGGCGCTGGCGCCGCTGCTGTGCGCCGGCTTGATCGGCTGGCGTTCGCTGGTCATCGCCGGCGACGGCAAGAATCTCGGACTCTATGGATTTGGTGCCGCCGCTCATATCGTGGCTCAGGTTGCGAAGTGGCAGGGGCGGTCGGTCTTCGCCTTTACCCGCCCTGGCGATACGGCGGGCCAACGCTTCGCGCGCGATCTCGGCGCAGTATGGGCGGGCGGCTCCGACGAAGCGCCCCCCGAGCCACTCGACGCGGCGATCATCTACGCAACTGTGGGCGATATCGTCCCGCTGGCGTTGAAGGCGGTGCGCAAGGGCGGCCGGGTGGTTTGTGCCGGCATTCACATGAGCGACATTCCGAGCTTTCCCTACAGCCTGCTGTGGGAAGAGCGCCAACTGGTTTCGGTCGCCAACCTCACGCGTCAGGACGGAATCGATTTTCTTCGCACCGCCTCCGAAATCGGCATTGTCACGAGAACCACCTCCTATCGGCTGGACCAGGCCAATGAGGCGTTGCGGGACCTGCGCGAGGGGCGGTTCGAGGGCGCGGCTGTCCTGGTGCCCTGATGCGCGGTGTTGTTGCATTGCGTAACGGATTGCGATTGTGCGTTACGGCATGAACTTGAGCGAGGAAATCGCTGCGGCATTTCCCAGTCGAGTGGGTACGCATTCGAACTGCTACCGGTGTCATGACGGGCGCAGGCGGTAACAAGGCATTTGCGCTAGAGTTGGCAAGCATATTGGCCAAAGTAGGGGTAATCCATGGTCGGTTCGAGCCCGCTCATCACCCGTAAAGTTGTTGCCAGCATGGAGTTGTTTCGCGGCTTGGCTCTTTCGGCACAGCAAGACGTGATGGCCAAGGCCCGCGCGCGTCGTGTCTTGCGTAACACCCGGATTTTCAATCAAGGCGATACACATGCGCACGCGCATGTCCTGATCGAGGGTGCGGTTCGGATTTCCCAATCGGGGAGGGATGGCTCGCAGATCCTTATGCGTCTCATCGCGCCCGGAGAGATGTTCGGGACGCTCGCTCTTTTCACCGATGGCCGATATCCCGCCGATGCCGATGCCATGATGGATTCGCTTGAGGCGAGTTGGAGCGAAGCCGATCTCCTGAAGCTCATGCAGCGCCATCCCCAGATAGCCATCAATGCCTTAAAAATCATCGGTAAGCGCTTGCAGGAAGCGCAGAACCGGATTCGCGAACTGGCCAGGCAGCCTGTCGAGCAGCGCATCGCGCACGTCATCACCCGACTCACGCGACAGGTCGGTCAAAAAACGGAGGACGGGATGGAAATCCTCTTTCCGTTACGACGGAAAGATATCGCGGACATTTCCGGAACGACGCTCTATTCGGTCAGCCGAATTTTGACGGCGTGGGAGAAAGCGGGGTGGCTGAGCTCTCATGACCAGCAGTTAACGATACGGAAGCCACATGAGATCTGGCGGATCACCGAGAATGGAAGCGAATGAGGCCGCCGCGGGAGCGATCAAATTTCTCCGAAAAATCTTTGACAAATTTCCGAAGCCGAAGGCTCGCAGGGGTTGATTTGAGTCAACCGGCTTGAGTCGGGGCGTGGTTGTATCGATCGTTCATTGTCAAGATGGAAACGGCCATGTCCTACGCAACGCTTCTGGTTTACGTCAACGCGGATCACGTTACCAAACACCTGATCGGTGTTGCCGCGGGCCTTGCTGACAAATTTTCGGCCAGGCTTGTTGGCTTGTCTGCGCTTGCTGTCGTCCCGCCTTTCGTCGCCGAGGGTGTTGTCATCGTCGACAATGCGTCGGAACTCGACATCGAGAAGATGAAAGCTGCACTTGCCGAGGTTGGAAAGCGTTTTGAGCTGGAAGCGGGTGCCGGCCGCAAGGTCGAATGGCGATCGGCCATTGAGTTTCCGAGCGAGACTCTGATGAGCGAAGCGCGTTGCGCCGATCTGATTCTGGTCGAACAGGGCAAGTCCGCGAGCGACCTTTATCGAAATGTCGATGTTGGTGCTGCCATTCTTGGAGCCGGCCGTCCGTTCCTGGTGATTCCTGCGGCGGTGAGATCCCTGACCGTGGATCACGTTGTGATCGGATGGAAGGATACGCGTGAGGCGCGACGCGCAGTTCAGGACGCATTACCGTTCCTGCATGAGGCAAAGCAGGTGACCGTTGTGGAGGTTTGTGAAAAAGATGATGGCGATGCTGCACGCCGTCATGTCGCCGATGTCGTCGGTTATCTGGGGCATCACAGGATAAAAGCTGAATCTCGGGTCGAAATCCGTGCCCGTGGATCGGGCGCGGATCAGATCATCAGCCTGGCCGAAGACGAAGGGGCCGATCTGCTGGTTGTCGGAGCCTATGGCCACAGCCGGCTCAATGAGTGGGTCTTTGGCGGGATGACGCGCGATCTGCTGACCTCGAGCCCCATCTGCTGCCTGATGTCCCATTGACGGGACGCGAAGCCAGATGCGGCATGTCGGTCAATGGAATGTCTGGCGACTGGCGCCTTCGCCACACGCGACCTCCGATGTCCTCAACGAGAGGTCACTGCATAAGCGGCGAGGCTGATGCGTCCAGTGCAATGCCTACGATATCTGCTTGCCCGGCAAGCAAGCTGATATATTGACGCAGCGCCTTTTCCTCGACCAGCGAGAGAAGGTGAGAGGCGATCCGAGCCTGAACAAGCTCGAAGGGAAGGATCATTCCCGGAATGCGTTGATCGATGGCGACGATATGAAAGCCATACCGCGTTTTGACGAGTTCGCGGAGCAGGCCGGTCGGCCCCAGCCTGAAGAGCGCCTGCTCGAACTCGGGCACGGTGTCGCCTCGCGTGATCTGTCCGAGGTTGCCGCCGTGTTGCCCGGAGGGACAGTTCGATAGCTCGGCCGCTGTATTCGCAAAGCGTTCCGGGTTTTGCAGCAAGTCATTCAGCGTCTGTTCGGCGCGGGCGCGGATTTCGGGAATGGGGACGGCCGGCGTGACCTGGAACAGGATATGGCGGGCGTGAACGAGATCGCCGCTCTGGAATTCCTGAAAGTGCGTATCGTAATAGCGTCGGCACTCTTCCATCGTTGGCGTGGGTACGACGACTTCCTGTGCAAGAAGGGCCTCGATCGCCTGGTCGATGCGCGCTTCCTCGCCGCAACCCTGATCGAGGAGGCCAAGCGCCAATGCTTTCTGGCGAAGCAGTTCGCGCGCGGCCGCCAATTCCGGTGTCCCGTCCTGTTGGATCGGAAGATCAATTCCGTTGATCGATACGGTCATGATCGCACCGGCTCCTTGGCTCGCGTCTGCGGCGTCCTGACGATTTGATAGGGACGGAACAGATAAGCCAGCGCCCCTGCGCCGCTCCAGATATGGATCATGCGCGTGAAGGGCGAAACGAGGAAAAGCGTGAAGCCGAGAAGGATATGCAGCTTGTAGGGAAGCGGAACGTCGGTCATCAGCGCCGCCGCTCCGCCGTTCAGCGTGACGATGCCCTTGACGTAGCTGCACAAAACTTCAAACAGCGCGCCATCCATGTGAAACGCCGAGAGCGGTACGGTGAGAAGACCGAGGGCGAGCTGCAGCCACAGCATGAGGGTGATCGCGATATCCCATTTGCGGCTGTTCAGCCGGATGCGCGGATCGGCCAGCCGACGGTGAATCAAAATCGATAGGCCAATGATGGCCACGAGCCCGGCGATGCCGCCGACCACCATGGCGAGCAATTGATGAGCGACCGGCGTCAGCGCCCAGTCGACGGCCCAGTCCGGCGCCAGGAAGCCGCCGAAGTGCCCGAGGATCACGATGATAACGCCGTAATGGAACAGGTTGGAGCCAAGACGCAGTTCGCGCTTGCGCAACATTTGCGAGGAATCGCTTTTCCAGGTGTAGGGTTCGCGATCGAAGCGGATCAGGCTGCCGATGAGCAGGACCACGAGGCAGATATAAGGATAAATCCCGAACAACAGCATGTTGACATAGACGTTGGACATCATCGTCATATCCTCCGCGGTGGAGAGGGCGATCCCGCCGCCGGGTCGATCGGCGACGGGATGACTCCGAAGGCCGGTTGTTCGGCCCAGTCGCGATCGATCGTTTCGAGGCGCTCTTTGACGGCAGGAACTTTTTCGGCCTCGATCGGAGATTCGCCGGCGATGACCAGCAAGGCTTGAACGACCGCGCCATAGCGGCTCCGCCGGGCGATCAGCGCACGCCCGATCGTCGTCAGGATGTGGGCGCAGTCACCCAGCATCGCGCGGGCCTCGGCGAGGTCGCGACAGCTCAGATACTCAAGCACCACCGGAAGATAATCCGGCAGCTCCGTGGTCGAGAGTTCAAAGCCGGATCGCCCATAGAGCTGCTTGAGGTCGACCATGGCCTCGCCGCGATCGCGGCTGTCGCCGTGGAGATGCTCGAACAGGTGGAGAGACAGCGCGCGGCCGCGATCGAAAAGATCGACGTAGCGTTCCTCGGCCTCCAGCAGCTCGCCACTGGCAAGCTCGTCGATGAGATCGAAAAGGCCCCGTCGCTCGCGCTCCGCCACCAGGGCGGAGGTGCGGACGACGTGAGCGATCTCGGGCAACGCGGCGCGCATCTCCGCCGATGGATAGGAGAGCAAGGCACTCATCGCTCGGAACAGGAGCATGGTGACATCCTCACGTGTCGATATGACGGATCGGCGTCAGCTTGCGCCGGCCCATCTTGCCGCCGAACAAGGTCGAGTGCGGCGGCCCGAAGTCACAGCCGTTGCCGAAGCTGAAGCCGCATGATCCTTTCAGGCCATAGGCGTCCTCGGCTTCTTCGCGATGGCTGGTCGGGATGACGAAACGATCCTCGTAGTTGGCGATGGACAGGTAGCGGTGCATGTCCTCCACCTGCGCGACCGTCAGGCCGACCTGGTCGAGAACGCCTCGTCCGTTTCCTTCGCCGAGCTGGCGCTGCCGGAAATATGCTCGCATCGCGAGAAGACGCTCGAGCGCCGCGATCACCGGCGCCTCGGCGCCGGCGGTCAGGAGGTTGGCGAGATAGCGCACCGGGATGCGGAGCGATCGCACATCGGGAATCTCGCCGCAGCTCTCGATCGCGCCGGCATTGGCATGCGACTGGATCGGCGACAGTGGCGGCACGTACCAGACCATCGGCAGGGTGCGGTACTCCGGGTGCAACGGGAACGCGATCTTCCACTCGACCGCCATCTTGTAGGTCGGCGAGCGCTTCGCCGCCTCGATCCAGGCATCGGGCACGCCGTCGGCACGCGCCTGCGCTTCGATCGCGGGATCGTTGGGATCAAGGAACAGCTTCAACTGCTCTTCGTAAAGATCGTGCTCGTTCGCGGTTGCGGCAGCGGCCTCGATGCCGTCGGCGTCGTAGAGCAGCACGCCGAGATAGCGGATGCGGCCGACGCAGGTCTCCGAACACACCGTCGGCTGGCCGGCCTCGATCCGCGGATAGCAGAAGATGCACTTCTCGGCCTTGCCCGAGGTCCAGTTGTAATAGATTTTCTTGTAGGGACAGCCGGACACGCACATGCGCCAGCCCCGGCACTTGTCCTGGTCGATGAGGACGATACCGTCCTCCTCGCGCTTGTAGATCGAGCCGGAGGGGCAGGAGGCGACGCAGGCCGGGTTGAGGCAGTGCTCGCACAGCCTCGGCAGGTACATCATGAAGGTGTTCTCGAACTGCCCGTAGATGTCCTTCTGCACCGCCTCGAAATTGTAGTCCTGAGAGCGCTTGTCGAACTCGCCGCCGAGGATCTCCTCCCAGTTCGGGCCCCACTCGATCTTCTCCATCGGCCTTCCGGTGACCAGCGACAGCGGCCGCGCGACGGGGGTGGTCGGCAGCTCCGGCGCCTTCTGCAGATGCTCGTAGTCGAAGGTGAAGGGCTCGTAATAATCGTCGATCTCGGGCAGGTTCGGATTGGCGAAGATCTTGGCGAGCACGGCGAGCTTGCCGCCCTGCTTCGGCACGATCTTCCCGTTCTTTTTGCGCTGCCAGCCGCCCTTCCAGCGCTCCTGGTTCTCCCAGTCCTTGGGATAGCCGATCCCGGGCTTGGTCTCGACATTGTTGAACCAGGCGTATTCCATGCCTTGCCGCGAGGTCCAGACCTGCTTGCAGGTGACGGAGCAGGTGTGGCAGCCGATGCATTTGTCGAGGTTGAGCACCATCGCAACCTGAGCGCGGATCTTCATGACGCAGCCTCCTCGGCGATCGGGTCGACGGGATTGGAGCGGTCGAGCCATTCGACCTTGACGAGCTTGCGCACCACGACGAATTCGTCGCGGTTGGAGCCGACCGTCCCGTAATAGTTGAAGCCGTAGGAAAGCTGCGCGTAGCCGCCAACCATGTGGGTGGGCTTCAAGACCGTACGCGTCACCGAATTATGGATGCCGCCGCGCTGGCCGGTGATCTGCGAGCCCGGCACGTTCACGATCTTCTCCTGCGCATGGTACATCATGCACATGCCTTCCTGGACGCGCTGGCTGACCACGGCGCGCGCCGCGATCGCGCCGTTCAGGTTGAAGAGCTCGATCCAGTCATTGTCGACGATGCCGGCTTTCCTAGCGTCCGTCTCCGATATCCAGACGATCGGCCCGCCGCGCGACAAGGTCAGCATGATGAGGTTGTCGGTGTAGGTGGAGTGGATGCCCCATTTCTGGTGCGGGGTGATGAAGTTGAGGACGATCTCCTTTTCGCCGTTCGCCTTCTTGCCGAGCATCGCGGCGGCGGTGCGCGTATCGATCGGTGGTCGGTAGACGGCGAAGCTCTCGCCGAAATCGCGGAACCAGCGATGGTCCTGGTAGAATTGCTGGCGGCCGGTGATGGTACGCCACGGGATCAGCTCGTTCACGTTGGTGTAGCCGGCGGTATATGAGACGTGCTCGCTCTCGATGCCCGACCATGTAGGCGAGGAGATGATCTTGCGCGGCTGCGCCTGGATATCGCGGAAGCGGATCTTTTCGTCTTCCCGCGTCTCTGCGAGGTGGACGTGGTCGCGCCCGGTGATTTTCCCGAGCGCCGCCCATGCCTTCACCGCAACCTCGCCATTGGTCTCGGGTGCCAGATACATGATGGTTTCGGCGGCATCGATATCGGTGTCGATGCGCGGCCGGCCTTCGGTCGGCCCGCTATCGTTCACGCGAAGGTTCAGCGCGCCTAGCCCCTTCACCTCGGCCTCGGTGTTCCACGAAATGCCCTTGCCGCCATTGCCGAGCCTGTCGGCGAGCGGTCCGAGCGCGGTATAACGGCGGTAGGTATCGGGATAGTCGCGCTCGACCATCGCGATCTGCGGCGCGGTGACGCCGGGCACAAGATCGCATTCGCCCTTCTTCCAGTCCTGCACCTCGAAAGGCTGGGCGAGCTCCGCCGGCGTATCGTGCTGGATGGGGGTCAGCACCACGTCGCGCTCGACGCCGAGATGGCCTTCCGCCAGTTCGGAAAAGCGCTTGGCGATCGCCTTGTAGGTCTCCCAGTCGCTCTTCGCCTCCCAGACCGGGTCCACCGCCGCCGACAGCGGATGGATGAAGGGGTGCATGTCGGAGGTGTTGAGGTCGTTCTTCTCGTACCAGGTGGCGGTCGGCAGCACGATGTCGGAATAGAGGCAGCTCGTCGACATGCGGAAGTCGAGCGTCACCACGAGGTCGAGCTTGCCTTCCGGCGCCGGGTCGCGCCATTCGACCTCTGTCGGTTTCTCCCGGCCTTCCTCGCCCAGATCCTTGCCCTGCAGCCCGTGCCGCGTGCCGAGGAAGTGGCGCAGGAAATATTCGTGCCCCTTGCCCGACGAGCCGAACAGGTTCGAGCGCCAGATGAACAGGTTGCGCGGGAAGTTGACCGGATTGTCCGGGTCTTCGCAGGCCATGGCGAGCTTGCCGGATTTTAGGCCGGCGACGACGTGGTCCTTGACCTCGACGCCCGCCTTCCCCGCCTCGGCTGCGAGCGTCAGCGGATTGACGTTGAGCTGCGGCGCGGACGGCAGCCAGCCCATGCGTTCGGCCCTGACGTTGAGGTCGATCATGCTGCCGCGATAGGGTGCGGGATCGGCAAGCGGCGACAGGAGTTCCGAGACGTCCAGCTTCTCGTAACGCCACTGGTCGGAATGGGCGTAGAAGAAGGAGGTGCCGCACATGTGGCGCGGCGGCCGCACCCAGTCGAGCGCGAAGGCGAGCATCGTCCAGCCGGTCTGGGGTCTCAGCTTCTCCTGCCCGACATAATGCGCCCAGCCGCCGCCGGAGACGCCTATCGTGCCACACATCATCAGCATGTTGATGATGGAGCGGTAGCCCATGTCCTGGTGGTACCAGTGGTTCATTCCCGCCCCGATGATGACCATCGAGCGGCCTTTGGTCTTCTCGGCATTGTTGGCGAAGCCGCGTGCGACCTCTATCGCATGGGCGGCCGAGACGCCGGTGATCTGCTCCTGCCAGGCGGGCGTGTAGGGCACATTGTCGTCGAAGCCCTTGGCGCAATCGCCGCCAAGGCCGCGGTCGAGCCCGTAATTGGCGCAGAGAAGATCGAACACGGTTGCCACGTGGGTTTCGCCGTCGGCGAGCCTGATGCGCCGCACCGGCACGTTGCGGATGAGCACGTCGCCGCCCTGGTCGTTGCCGGCGAAATGCGGATGCGGCGTGCCGCCGAAATAGGGGAAGGCGACCGGCAGCACGTCGTCGCGCCGATCGATCAGGCTGAGGTCAAGCCTGATATCGGTGCCGGTCTCGCCGTCCTTCTCTTCGAGGTTCCAGCGGCCCTTGGGCTCGCCGTCGGCCGGCCAGCGATAGCCGATCGATCCCTGCGGCACGACGAGGTCGCCGCTTTCTTCCGCAGTCGCCACCGTCTTCCAGGCCGCGCGGTCGGATTTCGATGCCTTGTGGCGCGACTTCTTCTCGCCGGCAAGGTCGCTCTGGCGCAGGTAGCGGTCGGGCACGAAGCGGTCGCCGTCCTTCCTTAGCCGCACGAGCATCGGCAGGTCGGTCAGGCGGCGGCAGTAGTCCTCGAAATAGGGCGTCTTCCTGTCGAGGAAGAATTCCTTCAGGATGACATGGCCCATCGCCATGGCGAGCGCGGCGTCCGTGCCCTGCTTGGGATGCAGCCAGAGGTCCGAGAGCTTCGCCACCTCGGAATAGTCGGGCGTGACGGCGACGACATTGGTGCCGTTATAGCGTGCCTCGACGAAGAAATGCGCGTCGGGCGTGCGCGTCTGCGGCACGTTGGAGCCCCAGGCGATGATGTAGCCGGAATTGTACCAGTCGGCCGATTCCGGCACGTCGGTCTGCTCGCCCCAGGTCTGGGGGGAGGAGGGCGGCAGGTCGCAATACCAGTCGTAGAAGGATAAAAGCGTGCCGCCGATGAGGCTGAGATAGCGCGCGCCGGAAGCGTAGGAGACCATCGACATGGCCGGGATCGGCGAGAAACCCACGACGCGGTCCGGCCCCCATTTCCTGATCGTATGGACATTGGCGGCGGCGATGATCTCGGTCGCCTCCTGCCATGTGGAGCGCACGAAGCCGCCGCGCCCGCGGATGGCCTTGTAGGCTTTCGCTTTCTTCTCGTCGGCGGTGATGGTGGCCCAGGCTTCGACGGGGCCGAGCGTCTTGCGCGCCTCGCGCCATGCCTTGACGAGGCGGCCGCGCACCATCGGATATTTGATGCGGCTGGCGCTATAGAGGTACCAGCTATAGGAAGCGCCGCGCGAGCAGCCGCGCGGTTCGTGGTTCGGCATGCCGGGGCGGGTGCGCGGATAGTCCGTCTGCTGCGTTTCCCAGGTGACGACGCCGCTCTTGACGTAGATTTTCCACGAGCACGAGCCGGTGCAGTTCACGCCATGGGTGGAACGCACGATCTTGTCGTGCTGCCAGCGCAGCCGGTAGCCTTCCTCCCACATGCGGTCCTCGTCGCGCAGTTCGCCATGGCCGTCCGCGAAGGATTCCCGGCGCCGGGAAAGGTAGGTGAGGCGTTCGAGGAAGTGGCTCATATGGCTGTTCCTTTCCCGGGGAGTTCTCAGGCTTTCGCTACAGGGGTGGGGACCGCCTTCCCGCCCGTGACATTCTCGCCCATGACAGGCGCGCGGCGCACCTCGGTCAGGTAGCTCAGGATGAGCGATACCCAGACGATGCCGTAAAGCAGCATGAAGCAGCTCGAATTGAAGCCGAGCCGATCGAGGATGGCGCCGAACATGATCGGCAGAAGGAAGCCGCCGAGGCCGCCCATCATGCCGACGATGCCGGACACCGCGCCCATGTTCTCCGGGAAATCGTCGCCGACATATTTGAAGGTCGAGGCCATGCCGCACGCGAATGCGATGCCGAGGACGAAGAGAAGGATGGTGAAGAACCAGGCGGGCAGGGCGATGCCGAAGCTGATCGGCTCACGGATCGTATGGATGGTCAGGTCCGTCTTCGGGTAGGAAAGCAGGAACAGGCAGATCCAGGCGATCCACAGCACCCACCAGGTGACGCTATGCGCGCCGAAACGGTCGGAGAGCCATCCGCCGAAAGCACGGAACACGCCCGCCGGCAGCGCGAAGCAGACCGCGAGCAGCGAGGCCTGCGCGATCGAGAGACCGTATTCCGACTTGAAATATTGCGGCATCCAGATCGATAGCGCCGTGAAGCCGCCGAAGACGATCGAATAATACTGGCAATATTTCCATACGCGCGGGTCGCGCAGTATCTTTAGCTGGGAGAGCATGGAGGGCGAGGTGGCGGCCCGCGCCGGGTCGGGGGCGGAAAAGGCCCAGAAGATCGCCGCCGTGACGATCAGCGCGACGGCATAGACCTTGGGCACCATCCGCCAGCCATACCCGTCGATCAGCCACGGGGCCACGAACATGTTGAGCGCCGCGCCCACCGTGCCGGCGCCGAAGAAGCCCATGGCGAAGCCGCGCTTCTCCTTCGGGAAGAAGCGCGCGACATAGGGCGTGCCGACGGAGAAGGACGCGCCGACCAGCCCGAGCGCCAGCCCCAACAGCAGGAACTGCCACAGGGCCACGGCATAGGATGATATCCAGACCGGCACCGCACAGCCGATGAGCAGCGCCAGCATCAGGCGCCTGCCGCCGAGCCGGTCCGTCCAGATGCCGAGCGGCAGGCGGAAGAGCGCGCCGGTGAGGACCGGGGTGGCGGTCAAAAGTCCGAACTCGACGGAGTTCAAGCCAAGCTGTTCGCGGATCGGAATACCGGTCACGCCGAACATCATCCAGACGGCGAAGCAGATCGTGAACGCCCATGTGGTGGCGAGCAGAACCGCAGTGTTCCCCGATCCGGACATGCAAGCCCCCGGCTTCAATTTTCACGGAACCGTACGACTTGGGATCATTCCACGTCTTTGCGCTGGCGCAAAGGACAAATGGACCTGGCGCGACATTGTAGCAGCGGCCTCGCTCATGCTTCCGCGGCCCGTAAGGGCATGCTTTCGTGATAAGGGAAATCGAAACGGTTCACGCAACGAGCGGGAGAGCGAGATGGTCGCAGGGATCAACGGCAATTGCGGCGTCGCCGGCGCATTCGGCAAACGGATGCATTCGGCCGGTCTCTTGTCCGCGGCGCGGGCGTTCGGCGGAGCACCGACATGACCGGTTCCCCCATTCCCGCGTCGCATCTTCGGCTGAAGCGGGCCTACGAGCCCGCCGATCCGGCCGATGGCATGCGGATCCTGGTCGATCGCCTGTGGCCGCGCGGGGTGAGCAAGGCCAAGGCCGGGCTCGACGATTGGGTGAAGGAGGTCGCGCCCAGCACCGGACTGCGGCAATGGTTCGGCCACGATCCCGCCCGCTGGATCGAATTCCAGCATCGCTATCGCGCCGAACTGCGCGAGCAATCGGCGGCGCTCGATCGCATCCGCGATCTCGCCAGGACCGACACCGTTACGCTCGTCTATGGCGCGCGTGACGAGCAGCACAATGATGCGGTGGTCTTGCGGGCGGTGCTGCTCGGGGAAGACTGAGCAGCGATCGCGTCATGCCGGCTTTGGCGGACGGCGAGTGACCGCAAGGTCATGCCTGCCATTCGAAACCCTCGAGGATCCGTCAGTTCAATTCCGCCTTGGATCGCGCGCGTTCGGGAAGCTTTCCGCGCTGCCGGCGCGGTTCAGTCATCCACGCGAGCGCAAGTATATCACCGTGCGCGTCTGAAGACGCCGGCGAGCAACGACAGGACGAGGAGAACGAGGAAGACGAAGAATATGATCTTGGCGATGCCGGCGGCCGCACCCGCAATCCCACCGAAACCCAGCGCCGCGGCGATGATCGCGACGACGAGAAATACCAAAGCCCAGTAAAGCATGATCCCTCCGGTTCTATGGATTGATCAATGAAACTCGGGCGCGGGCCGTTGGTTCCGTCGACGGCTCGCCCAAGGCCCGCCGGGCGGAGAGGGAAAACGACGGGCGCGTCAGCGCGGCGGCGGCGCCTTCCCGACGGTCGAGACGGCTCCGGTTCCGATGCTGGCGACGCCCGCGGGAGGGGTTGCTCCGACGGCGGGAGCCGCCCCGTTCGCTCCGCCGAAATCGTCTGCCCGGCCGGGCGGCGAGGCGGGGGCTATGCCCTCGACCGTCAGGCGTTCCGCCGCAGTGCGGCCGGTTGCAGGTTTCGCATCGGCCTTCGAGCCGAGCAGGTCGGCGTTGCCGTCGGGCGGCGGAGCGGAGAGGGAAATCGGCGCGGTACGGTCGGGCGAGGGCGCGAGCGTGCCGCCGGGGGCCGGGATCGCGGTCGCCGCGGGCGCCCCTTCGGGGGATGCGGCGCGGCCGAGTATCTTATTCAGCGGCTTCTCGACATAGAACGCCACCTTGCGCTTGCCGGCTTTCGAGAGCCTTATGCCGTCATCCGAGCGAAGGCGCACGGGCTGTCCGTTGACGTCGGCTCCGGTGAAGCGGAAGGCTCCGTTCTCGTCAACGAAGCCGTCCCAGATGTCGACATAGTCGCCTTTCGCCGCTTCCACGACGCGCTGATAGATATCGTCGAGCGCCAGCATGTCGGACGACATCGAGGCATATTTGAACGCCGGCTGCCCGACCCAGATCAGCGGGATCTTGCGATCGGTGACCGCCTTCGCCACGGCTTCCACGCGCCTGACATATTCCGCCGTCCATGCATCCGAGCGCGGCGCTTCCTTGCTGTCGCCGACATTCATCGCCTGGCGGTCGTTGGCGCCGATCATCATGACGACGACTGCGGGATGGGCGCCGTCGATGATGCCGCCGATCTCCTTCGGCCAATCGTAGAAATCGCTGCGCACCAGGCCGGACGAGCCGTTCGTCGCATCGACGACGCTCACATCCGCGGATTGCGCATAATCATCGGCCAGCGCCTCGGCCAGGCCCGACGCCATGAAGTCGCCGACCACCAGCACGGTGCGCGCGTCGGCCGATTTTTCGATCGGTTCCTGCTGGGCGCCGTCATCCTGCGCCGGCGCCTCGGAGCGCCGGCTGCGCTTGACGATCGGCGCCTCCCGCTGGAAATGCTCCTGTTCCATCCGCCAGCCGCGCTCGAACATGCGGCGCGCCTGGGCGGCGCTTCGCGGCGCTTCCTGTGCCGCCGCCACCGATGCGAAAATCGTCATCGAAAAGAAGACGAGGACAAGAAGCGCGCCGCCTTTCCAGGCCGATCCATCCATGGGAAAACGCCGCATCGCATGCCTCTCCACGCGCGATTTCGCCGCCTAACCGTCGCGACCGATACCTTCGAATGGGTGGCGCGCGCGGCGGAGGAAAGGCGCCCGTCCCTATTTTTTCCGCAGGCTGGTCAGCACTTCCTTGCTCGGGTGCCCGTCCTGCGTCAAGCCGGCGCGCGCCTGGTAGGCCATGATCGCAGCGCGCGAAGCGGTGCCGATGCGACCGTCGATCTTGCCGTCATAGTAGCCGTAGGAAGTCAGCCGCTGCTGCAATTCCTGGCGCTCCTCGAATGTCAGCTTGACGAAGGGCCGGTTCCAGTCGTGCACGAGCCCGCCATAGCCGGCGATCTCGTCGGCGAGAAGGCCGACGGCGAGCGCGTATTTGTCGGCGTTGTTGTAGCGCTTGATGACGTAGAAGTTCTTGAGCATCAGGAAGGCCGGGCCGGGATGCCCGTCAGGCACCTTCAGCACCGCCTTGTCCGAATCGCGCGGAAACTCCTTGCCATTGGCCCGCTTCACGCCGAGCGCGGCCCATTTCTCGAGGCTGAGCGAGCCGGAGGGGAACTTGCGGCCTTCCGGAAGCACCACCTCGTAGCCCCAGGTCTTGCCCGTCTGCCAGCCATTGCGGTGGAGCAGATTGGCCGCCGTCGCCAGCGCGTCGGGTACCGAATTCCAGATATCGCGGCGGCCGTCGCCGTCCATGTCGACGGCATAGGTCTGGTAGCTGGTCGGGATGAATTGCGTGTGCCCCATGGCGCCCGCCCACGATCCCATGAAATGGTCGGGATCGATGTCGTGGTGCTGCAGGATCTTCAACGCGGCGAGGAGCTGCGTACGGGCGAATTTCGCGCGCGGCGGATCGGCATAGGCAAGCGTCGCCAGCGAGCGGACGACGTTGCGCATGACCTTGTCGTTCTTCAGCGTCTCGCCATAGTTCGTCTCCATCGACCAGATGGCGAGCAGGGTATAGCGGTCGACGCCGAAGCGGGCCTCGATACGGTCCAGCCACGGCTTCCACTTGCTGGCCATGTCCCTGCCGTTGCCGATCGATTCGTCATGGATGCGGTTGTCGAAATAATCCCACATCGGAGCGGTGAATTCGGGCTGGGAATGCGCCTTCTCGATCACCTCGGGATCCGGCCCGGGCACGTTGCGGAAGGCGCGGTCGTAGGTCGCCGCCGAAATGCCGCTATTCAGCGCCGTCGCGCGGAACGAGGCGACCCAGCGGTCGAATCCCGCATCGGCGAAAGCCGGCATCGCGAAGGGCACCAGCAACAGGCCAATGGCGCACAGCAGGGCGGCAAGGCGTCTTGCGACGGGGCGGACCGACATTTCTCCCTCCTTTCAGGAACGACCGGTAAAGCCGGGGCGCCGTTACGCCGCGCGGGAGCCTGCGTCGGCGGCCGCGCCCCGATGTCGATCCACTATTCGCCGAGCCCGGTTAGGATTTAGTTTACCATGGAGGGCCGGATGCGGCTAATATAGCCGGCGTTTCTGGCGAAATTCGGTGGAACGCCACGCCAGGAGACGCGTTGACCGTTCCTCAATTCCGACATGAAATTGCATCACCTCGCACCCTTCCCTTTGAACTGGAATTCGTGACGCATGAAAAAAATCCGCAAGGCCGTCTTCCCTGTGGCCGGGCTCGGCACGCGCTTCCTTCCGGCGACCAAGGCGATACCGAAGGAGATGCTGACGGTGGTCGATCGGCCCGTCATCCAGTATGTCGTCGACGAGGCCCGGGAGGCCGGAATCGAGCACTTCATCTTCGTGACGGGGCGCAACAAGGCGGTCATCGAGGATCATTTCGATCTTCAGTTCGAGCTCTACGATACGCTTGAGAAGCGCGGCAAGACGAAGGAACTCGAACGGCTGAAAGGCATGCAGCCGGATGCGGGGCAGACGAGCTTCACCCGACAGCAGGAGCCGCTCGGGCTCGGGCACGCGGTCTGGTGCGCACGCGACCTCGTCGGCGACGAGCCTTTCGCGCTGCTTCTCCCGGACATGATCATGGAGACGAGGAAGGGCTGCCTGAAGGAGATGGTCGAGCTTTACGGGCAGACGGGCCACAACATCATCGCCGTACAGGAATGCGATCCCGCGGAAGCGCACAAATACGGCATCGTCGGAAAGGGCGCCGACGTGCATTCCGGTTTCGAGATCACCGGCATGGTGGAGAAACCGGCAAAGGGAACCGCTCCCTCCAATCTCTTCCTCAACGGCCGGTACATCCTGCAGCCGGAAATCTTCGCGATCCTGGAGAACCAGGAGCGCGGGGCCGGCAACGAGATCCAGCTCACCGACGCCATGCTGAAGCTGGAGCGCCGACAGCCCTTCTACGGCTATCACTACAGGGGCCGCACCTTCGACTGCGGCTCGCCGGAAGGCTTCATCGAGGCGAACATCGCGTTTGCGCTATGGAACCCGGAAATGCGCGGCCGCATCGCCACGCATATCGACGATCTGTTCGCCGAGATGCATCCGGCCGAAAAGCGCAGCAAGGCAGGGTGAATCCTGGCGAGCTGGAGGCCCAGGAAGGTCGCTGGACTATATCGCTCCGGGAAACCCGGCGCACAAATGTCGTTTTGATCGGGATCGAAGCGACAGAGCGTTGACTGTTTGCGACCTCTTGTCAGTCGTCGCACTGCACTTGAGGCTTTCTCGCAAGCCGACATAAATATCAGACATGCTTCTCGATGATCTTGGACCCCGCATTTGCATTATGGGACCGTCAAACAGCGGAAAATCGACGCTGGCGGATGCGATTTCGCGCGCCAAGGCGTTGGAACCGGTTCACCTCGATCAGTTGTACCATCTGCCGTATACCGACTGGGTACCTCGACCGGCGGACGAATTCGTCACACTGCACGATATGGCAATCGCCGGTTCGGCATGGGCGATGGACGGCAACTACTCGCGGCTTCTCCCACAAAGGCTTGAACGAGCCACCGGATTCATCCTTCTCGATGTTCCCACCTCGACCAGCCTGTTTCGTTACGTCCGGCGCTGTTGGTTTGAACGCAATCGGTGTGGATCACTTGAGGGTGGCCGTGACAGCGTGAAATGGGGCATGATCCACCATATCGCTGTTACCACGAGAGCGAACCGCAAACGTTATCAGCACCTGTTCGATGACATCCGTCTGCCCAAGATACGCCTCAGCGGCACCAAGGCGCTCGCAAAATTTTATCGCGCAAATGGATTAGAGTGATAGCGACGAAGCACACGCTAACAGCGGCTGTCTCCAATGCATCACCTGAAGGCAGCCGGTCGGCTCTCCACCCCGAAGTCGACACTCAAATGTGCGGCTGCCACCCTTACCGCTGCACCTTTATCCCGAGGAAGACGCTTTCGGCCTTGTAGTCGCGGTCGGGAAGATTGCTGGTCAGCTCTTCATGGCGGAGGCGGCCGGTGATGCCGAAATAACGGTTCAGCCAATAGGTCATGGCGAGTTCGGCGTTCCAGCCGAAATCATGGCCGTTCGAGCCGAAATAATCGCGGTAAAGGCCGCCGATCGAAGCGGTGCCGGTCAGATTGGCCCGCATCTGCCGCTCGATCGAGAGTTCCGAGGTGTAGAGCAGGTCTCCGGTCTCGCCCGCCGTCGTCGTGCCTTCGACGACGGTCGAGCTGTTCAAGGCCACGGTCGTGCCGCGGATCGGCGACCAGTTGAGCGCGGTATTGATCGACGGGCCGGCGATCGTCGGAAGGCGCGGATCGTCCGCCTTTTCCTGGAGATAGCCGGCGGAGAACTCGCCGTTCAGCTTCTCGCCGAGATCGAGCGTGACGCCGGCACGCAGGCCGAGCCGATCGGCGGAGCGGCGGAAGCCCGCCGAATCGACCGTCTGGTCGTAGTAGCGGCGCCCGACCTCGCCCTCCACGAAAGGGACGAGGGCCGGCGATATCTCGTAGCCGGCGCGCAGGGTCGTGGAGACCAGCGTCGAATCCCGTTCGCGCTGGGAGACGGTGCCGCCGCCGACCAGCTTCGCGTCGCCATAGGTGTCGCGCTCGACATTGCCGGTGAGGCTGAGCCTGAGCCTGCCCGCCTGCTTCTCGACGCCGAGGCTGCCGGTTATCGACTGGGTGAGCGGCTCTCCGACCGTTCCGGCGATGAAGCCCGGCGAGGAGGGGCTTTCCGGCGTCAGGCTGTAGCCGAAGGTGCCGCGGGCGACGTAATCCTTGCCGAAAGGCACCGCGAGGCTTGCATTGATGCCGGCCGAGGGCTCCGAGACGTCCTGGCCGGCGATCGACTTGCGGAAGGTTCCGAAGGCGTCGATCGTCGCGGTCTTGTCCGACCAGTCGGAGGTCGCGTTCAGCCGCAGCGTGCTCTCGGAAAGGATGGCGCCCTTGCCGCCGTGGCTGGAATTGGCGTTGGTCGTGCCGGTCAGGCCGGTCTCCAGCGACGGGCGCAGGGTGAAGCCGCCGGCCGGGATGCCGAGCGGCGCATAGGGGTCGTCGTCCGGCTTCTTCCTGAGGCCTTCGATCGCCTGCTCCCGCTGGTTCGTCCGTTCCTCGCGCTTGTTGCGCTCCTGGTCGTCCTCGTCGATCGATCGGGCCGGGATGGTGCCGGTCGTTTGGTCGTCCTGTCCGGCATCGGTTCCCGCGGCCGGTGCGGTTTTGGCCTTGGGCGCGGCGGCCGTGTCTCCGGCGCCCGGCCCGTTCTCGTCCGTATCGGTGTCGTGCGTTGCCGGGCCGCGCGGCGGCGCCATGCCGCTCGTGCTGTCGGGGGACTGATCGCCGGTCGCCGTGTCCGCATCGTCGGGCTGGGCGGGCGGCTGGTCGTTCGTGCCGTTCGCGGCGGCGAACGGATCCCGGTCGACGTCATCGGCCGGTGTGTCGGAGGCGTTGTCCGTGCCGAGCGTGGTGCGCAGCGTCGGCTGGATGCCGTCCGCGCCTCCAGGGCTGCCGACATCGTCCTGCTTGTAGCCGGCGTCGTCGCCGGGGGACGCCTGCATCGGATCGGTCCGGAAGAGATCGCCGCCGGCAAGTCCGCCATCCGTCCGGGGCGCGGCGACGGTGCCGCGCAAGGCAAGCGTCTGCGCGGCGGCCGGCAGCGGCTTCGCCACGAGACCGGCCCCCGCCATGGCGAACATCGCCGCCAGGCGCGTGCCATGCACGCTCGCTCGAATGATCCTTCCTGGACGCAACGTGGTTCCCGGCAGCCCGTTTCGCGGGAAGCGCGAAACTTTACCGAACCGTAAAAGCGGATGGTTAATGGAGCGTTGAAGCGGCGCTTGGCAACGAGCCGCGACTCATACATTCCACGTTGGACAGGCCGTGCGGAAGCGGATAGAGCAGGCCATGAACGGACGAGCCATGCTGAAAGTCCACGACAAGCACGCCGCCATTCTCTCCGCGGCAAGGACGGTAAGTACCGAGCAGGCCGGGATCGTGGCGCTCGCTTCCGCCCTCGACGACGGGCTGGCGGAGCCGTTCGCGGAAGCGGTCGAACGCATCGCCGGCATCACCGGAAGGGTGATCGTCACCGGCGTCGGCAAGAGCGGCCATATCGGCTCGAAGCTTGCGGCCACGCTCGCTTCGACCGGAACGCCCGCCTTCTTCGTGCATCCGGCGGAAGCCAATCACGGCGATCTCGGCATGATCGCCCGCGACGACGTCATCATCGCCATGTCCTGGTCGGGAGAGACCGTCGAACTGAACGGCATCATCGCCTATTCCCGGCGTTTCTCCATCCCGCTGATCGCGGTGACGGCCGGCGCCAAATCAGCGCTGGCGCGCGAATCGGACATCGTGCTGCTTCTCCCGCGGGCGCCGGAAGCCTGCCCGCACGGGCTGGCCCCGACGACATCGACGCTCATGCAACTCGTCATCGGCGACGCGCTCGCCATCGCGCTCCTGGAGGCGCGGGGCTTCACCGCCGATCATTTCCACACCTTCCATCCCGGCGGACGGCTCGGCGCCAACCTCATGAAGGTCGGCGCGATCATGCACACGGGCGAACGGCTGCCGCTCGCGGCTTCGGGCACGGGAATGCGCGAGGCGATCCTCGAGATATCGCGCAAGGGGTTCGGCTGCGTCGGCATCATCGGTGCCGACGGAACGCTCGCCGGCATCATCACCGACGGCGATCTGCGTCGGCATGTCGAAGGCGACCTGCTGTCGATGACGGTGGACCAGGTGATGACGCGCGAGCCCAAGACGGTCGGACCCGACACGCTGGCGGCGACGGCGCTCCAGATCGTCAATTCCTCGGCCATCACGGCGCTGGTCGTCACGGAAGGCAA
>DASZVY010000040.1:0-135938 GCA_035546855.1 Nitrobacter sp.
ATGTCTGCTTTGGGCTCAAAGCCGACCTTTGTGGCGTCAGTCATTAAGTATTTTCCTCTAATGGAATGACCTGCCGCAGCCGGTGACCCAATGCTGCCTCTCTGATCCTGTCGCGATTGAACGCTTCTCCGCGATGCAGACGTACGTTTGGGCCGCCAGCGATTCTCCACAAACTCCACCGACAAGACTCGAACCAATCTCTTGCCGTGTCCCCGCCACTTCGCAGGAAACGCGTTTTGTAGGGGCTGAGACAGCGAGGCTGAAACCCCGAGCGATCCGAAACCAGGCATTGCGGAGACAAAATCGGCCTTGCGAAAGCCCGCCAAAGCCGGGGTTTTAACGCCTCTCCAAAACGGATGGCCAAAATCGAAAATACGTGGTGGGCCCGGCAGGACTCGAACCTGCAACCAGACCGTTATGAGCGGCCGGCTCTAACCATTGAGCTACAGGCCCCGCCGGCGGCCGTGGACGGCCGCAACGGTGCCGTCACCCCATACAATGCCGGCCGCACGCCTGCAATCGGCGGTAGGAAAACTCTTCGCCGGCGCGCCGCATTTAGAACAGAGTGGACGACGCAGCAAGACGGCCGATCGGGCCATGCGCAAGCGCGCTACGCCACCGCCAGCGGACGGCGCCGTCGCGAGCGCAGCAGCAGCGAGACAACGATCACGACGTTGAGCAGATTCCACCCGATGCCGTTGAGGAACGCCGCGGCGTAGGAACCGGTGGCATCGAAAATGACGCCGGAGACCCAGCCGCCGAACGACATCCCGAACACGGAGGCGAAGATCACGATGCCGACACGCGTGGCCGCCTCGCTCGCCGGCATCGCCTCGCGCACGATGATGGCGTAGCTCGGCACGATGCCGCCCTGGAACAGGCCGAACATCGCCGAGATCAGGTAGAGCGACGTCAGGCTGTCGAAGAAAAGATAGAACATCAGCGCCGTGCCCTGGGCGACCGAACCGATCAGCAGCGTGCGGATACCGCCGATGCGATCGGCGAGAAATCCGGAGCCGATGCGGCTGACGATACCGAGGCCAAGCATCAGCGACAGCATTTCGGCGCCGCGCGCGACGCCATACCCGAGGTCGCCGCAGTAGGCGACGATATGAACTTGCGGCATCGACATCGCCACGCAGCACGCGATGCTCGCCAGCGACAGGATGGCGGTCAGTGCACCGGTCGAGAGCCGCAGGTCAAGGCGTGGCGGCGGCGCGTTGACATGGCTGCGCCGGGTCGCGGCGCCCATCTGGGAGCGCAACAGGATCAAGGCGAGGGTCATCGCGACCGCGGTGAAGATGCCAATGACAATATGGGTCTCGCGCCAGCCGTAGGTTTCCATGCCCCACGTCACCACCGACGGCCAGATCGTGCCGCCGACATAGTTGCCGCTCGCGGCAATGGTGACGGCAAGGCCGCGATAGCGATCGAACCAGTGCGAGGCTTCCGCCATCAGCGGGCCGAAGGTTGCGGACGAACTCAACCCGATCAGGAAGTGCAGCAGGATGAACTGCCAGATCGATGCAGACATCCCGGCTCCGATATAGCCAAGCCCGAGAATCCCGATGCCGACACCGATCGCGGTGACGATGCCGTAGCGGTCGGTGATCTTGCCCGTGAGCACCCCACCCGAACCGAATCCGAGCATCACCATGGTGAACGCCAGCGACGCGGTGCCGCGCGACGCACCAAATTCATTCTGCACCACCGGCAGCACGACCACCACCGACCACATCCCGACCGCGCCGAGCGACCCGATCAGCAGGGCGACAGCCAGGCGGATCCAGGCCCGGCGCGAGTCGGAAACGAATGCAGCCGAATCCGAGAGAATTTGAGAAGAATTTTCCACGGCTCCGGCAACTTCGTCGGCATTCGCCTCGCGGTCAACCCGCCTGCCGCAATAGCGGGCATGCGCCGCCGAAGTTGTCCTCCCCGCTTTTGCGTGAGGAGGGTCGGCCGAGCCCGGCGATGCCCCTGCATCGTCCGAAGGCGGAAGCC
This sequence comes from Nitrobacter sp., assembly GCA_035546855.1. GTDB lineage: Bacteria > Pseudomonadota > Alphaproteobacteria > Rhizobiales > Xanthobacteraceae > Nitrobacter. The sequence goes on from DASZVY010000040.1 coordinate 2,002, forward strand.
GGGATGGGGGCACCAGACGCCAGCCCTATTACCTCGTCCGACACGCTGCTCTCTTCGCTCGCAATGCGCCACCCTCCCGACCGCAGGGGGACAGGGACAGGCGCGCCGGTCAGCCCGTTAACCCTTTGCTAACCATACACCGGGCAAATTTTGCCGAGTGAAGTCGAGTGTCGTCGGCCGCGTAAAACGGGAGGCTCCCGTGGACGCCAGTGCTGTGCCTCACTTTCGGACCGGCGGCTCCATGGCCGCCGCGCAGACGTTTGGGGCGCGCGATCGGCACGCGCGGGAGGATACGGCGACGATGGTGGACGTAACCGCGGGTCAGGGCGCAGACGCTTCCGGCAGGGGTTTCCCGAGCTTCAGCGAGATCGTCATCATGTTGCGGCGCGGCGATCTCGCGCTCGCCTTCGGCATCCTCACGATCCTCGTCGTGCTCATCCTGCCGCTGCCGTCGGTGGTGCTGGACCTGTTCCTCGCCATCTCGATCACGCTGTCGATCCTGATCCTGATGACGTCACTGTTCATCCAGGCGCCGCTCGAGTTTTCCGCGTTCCCGACCGTGCTCTTGATTTCCACCATGCTGCGGCTGTCGCTCAACCTGGCCTCAACCCGGCTGATCCTCTCGCACGGCCACGAAGGTTCGGCCGCCGCAGGCCATGTCATTGAAGCCTTCGGCAACTTCGTCATGGGCGGCAACTTCGTGATCGGCATCATCGTGTTCGCGATCCTGGTCATCGTGAACTTCGTGGTCATCACCAAAGGTTCGGGCCGCATCGCCGAAGTCGCGGCCCGCTTCCAGCTCGACTCCATGCCCGGCAAGCAGATGGCGATCGACGCCGATCTCTCCGCCGGCCTGATCGACGAAAAGACCGCCAAGGAACGGCGCAAGGCGCTGGAGGACGAAAGCGGCTTCTTCGGCGCCATGGACGGCGCCTCGAAATTCGTGCGCGGCGACGCGGTGGCCGGTCTGCTGGTGGTGTTCATCAACGTCATCGGCGGCATGATCATCGGTATCGCCCAGCAGGGGTTGAGCTTCAGCGACGCCGCGCACAGCTACACCGTTCTGACAGTCGGCGACGGCCTCGTGACGCAGATTCCGGCGCTGATCGTGTCGACGGCGGCCGGCCTCCTGGTATCGAAGGCTGCCGTCACCGGCTCCGCCGACAAGGCGCTGATGAAGCAGTTGTCCGGCTACCCGCAGGCGCTCGGCATGTCAGCCGGCGTGATGCTGGTGCTGGCCATGCTGCCCGGCATTCCGATGCTGCCGTTTCTCGCGCTGGGCAGCGGCGCTGCCGCACTGGCCTGGACCTCGCGCAAACATCAGCGCGCCGCGGCAGCCGCAGCCAGGGCGGCGGCGTCCCCCGAGGCGGCGGCCGCCGCGGCGGCCAACGCCGCAGCCGAGGAGCCGATCTCCGCCGCGCTCAAGATCGACGACCTCAAGATCGAACTGGGTTATGCCCTGCTGCCCCTCGTCAACGGCCCCGACGGCACCGACCGCTTAACCGAGCAGATCAAGGCGCTGCGCCGCTCGCTCGCGATCGAGATGGGCTTTGTGATGCCGGCGGTGCGCATCCTCGACAACGTGCAACTGGAGGCCAACACCTACATCATCAAGATCAAGGAAGTGGACGCGGGCTCCGGCCGAATCTGGCCGAACCATTACATGGTCATGGATCCGGCCGGCAATCAGGTCAGCCTGCCTGGCATCCACACCACCGAACCGACCTTTGGACTGCCCGCCACTTGGGTCGATGCCTCGTTGAAGGAAGAGGCGTCATTGAAAGGCTATACCGTGGTCGATGCCGCGACCGTGGTATCGACCCATCTCACCGAACTGCTCAAGGGCAACATGTCGGACCTGTTGTCCTACGGCGAGGTGCAGAAGCTCCTGAAGGAACTGCCCAAGGAGCAAAGCGAACTCGTCAAGGACATCGTGCCGAGCCAGATTACCGTGTCCGGCATCCAGCGCGTCCTGCAACTGCTGCTGGCCGAGCGCATTTCCGTTCGCGACCTGTCGACGATCCTCGAAGGCATCGCCGACGCCCTCGCCTTCTCGCGCAATCCCTCGACCCTCGTCGAACACGTCCGCGCGCGCCTCGCGCGGCAGATTTGCGCGCAGAACACATCGGTCAACGGCTATCTGCCGCTGATCGCGCTGTCGGCGAAGTGGGAACAGGCGTTCGCCGAATCCATTATCGGCCAGGGCGAAGAACGTTCGCTTGCGATGCAGCCGTCGAAACTGTCGGAGTTCATGACCGCCGTGCGCGACCGCTTCGAGCAGGCCGCGCGCGAGGGCGAAGCGCCGGTACTGGTGACATCGGCGGCTGTCCGGCCGTTTGTCCGGTCGCTGGTGGAGCGTTTCCGCGCCCAAACCACGGTCCTGTCGCAGGCGGAAATTCACCCTCGCGCCCGGTTGAAGACCGTCGGAAGCATCTGAAAAATAGGAATCGCGCACTCGTGACTGCGACCTTTTGGCACCAGACAAGTTATTTATGAACGGGAGGCATCCCGAAGGCCTCCGTGCCGCAGTCAGCACTTTAAGATTAATATGCTGATTTAATTGCGGGAATATCGATTTTGGGCGATCGTCGATGATGCTGGATCGCATTGGTTCACGTCTTTTCACTGCTTTGTGATCACCTCTTTGGAACGTTCAGGCCGGTTCCTACGTTTTCAGGGCGCATCAGGATGAACCGGCGAGCTGCCGACGGAGACAGACTGGCAACGGAAGTTGAGCAGATGAGCAGGAGGCTTCCAATGAACCATTCGATTTACAGCGCGGATCGGACGACTCATCTGAAGATCGTCGCCGTTGCTCTCGTCGCGGGAATTATGGTCGCCGGTTTCGGTATCACGGCACGCATGAGCGCCGACGACGGCTATACGCAGACGGCGCGGATCATCAAGGCCGGCCAGCCGGTCACGCTGTCAAGTTCAAGCACGGGAGTTGTGCGCTAACGGATTTTGTGAATTCACGCGGCTCTTTATCAGCCCCCCAAAGTCGCCACGTGAGTACGTAGAGGACCCCACTAACCCCAAGTGGTCTACGATGGAAAACGCCCGCTCCCCACGGGCGTTTTTCTTTTGCGGAAATGCTTTCTGCTTGTCTGCCACGGCACGGATTCCCGCTCCGATGAGCGAGCGAAGAGCAAAGCTCAGAGCGTAGACGCCGGCACACTTTCGATCAACTTGCCGCTATACATCGGAGCCGATGTCGGCTTGCCGGCCGGTGAACCGCCCTGCTGTTCGACGGTCACGGCGTAGGTGGCAGCCCTGACGAGATCGGCGTCGTAGGATGCCAGCACCGGCCGCGCGGTAAACTCGCTTTTGCCGATGACACCGAGCGAGCGCGGTGCGCCGAGCTTGTCCGCGATCAACCACAGTTCGTAGCTCTTTCCCGGCTCCGCGGGCGCATCGATCCTGCGCACCGTGAAATTCCGGGTATCTGCGTCGACCGTCAGGATGAATGCCGGCGAGCCGCCGTCCTTCTGCAGCAGCGCGACATATTGCGCTGCCGCCGGCTTGGGCGGCGCGTCGACCCGCACGGTCTGAATGCGAGGCCGGGGACGCAACGTTTCCGGCAGCCAGTCCGGCTGGACCAGTTGAATGGCCAGCAGAGCCAGCAGCGCCGCGGCAAGCGCGCTCATTACACGCGCAACGGCGCGCCAGCGCCGGACATCCGGCGAAAATGCAACGACGTTGTCAGGCGCTGCCGCATCTCGGCGCGTTGCCCGCGCTGTCGCGGATTCGCCGCCCCCGATCGCCGGCGGGACGGTCGACGGCAATTCCGTTTCCGGCAGAACCAGCGGCTGTTGCGATGAGCCCCGAGCGATGGCGGCGCGAATCCTGTCCCAGACTTCCGCGCGCGGCTCGACCGAGCCAACCATCAGATTGAGCGCGCCGAACTTGCGATCCCATGCCTCGACCACGGCGCGAAAATCGCCATCGCCCGCCATCATGGCCTCGACCTGGGCGCGTTCGTCGGCGTCAAGCGTGCCCAACACATATTCCGCGGCCAGCGCGATCTGGTCTTCGCTATAAGCCATCACCCCAACCCAAGGCACTCCCTGATGTCCAGCATGCTGCGGCGCAGCCAGGTTTTCACGGTGTTCACCGGCGCTGCGAACTTTTCGGCAAGCTGCTCGCGGCTCCAGCCGTTATAGTAAGCCAGCAGCACAAGCTTCTGCCGATCCGGCTCGAGGCGGCCGACACATTCCAGAAGGCGCTTCAACTCCTCGGTCATCTCGCGGCGCGCCAATGGATCAGATGACTCGGCCGCGACCTCCACCGCGGACGGCTCTTCCTCGATCGAGGTTTTGCTGCGGCTGCGAACCAGATCGATCGCCCGGTTTCGAGCGATTGCGCACATCCACGTCATCGGAGACGACAAGCCCGGATTGAACTGCCCGGCGCTGTTCCAGATCCTGACGTAGGTTTCCTGGATGACCTCCTCCGCGAGATTCTGACGCCGCAAGATACGGAGCACCACCCCGAAAAGTTTCGCCCGTGTGGCGACATAGAGGCGCTCGAACGCAGCCTCATCCCCCTTGGCGACGGCCGCGATCAACCAGACCAGTTCGGGTGGCGTCAGCATCGAACGTCCCCAATCCCTCTCTCGCTCCGGCGTCGTGCCGACCCGCTCAAGTCATGCCCGCGTTCGTGACCCTCTTCTGATAATTTAGAATGCACGTCGACGCAAAACCGGATTCCGGGTGGCCCGGAGACCGGGCTTGCCGACAAGCACGCATGTCGACGAACGCGCGGTGCCCCCAAAAGCAAAGCCCGGGCCAGGGCCCGGGCTCGATACCATCAATAGTGTTCGCTATGCTGGTCAGGCCACGGCCCCGATGCGGGAACGCATCAGCCCGATGCTGTCGAGATCGGCCTGCTCGCGCGCATTCTCTTCGGCGCGTTCGCGCGCCTGATCACGCTCGTCGAGCAATTCCACCTTCTTCAATTCCTCGAAGGCTTCGGCGAGATGCGCCTTGGCGTCCTCGAGCTGAACGCGCAGTTCTTCCGCCGAACGGGTCAGGTTCTCGCGGCGCTGGATCGCAGCCTTCGCATAGGTCGGATAGGCAAAATGCGTGGGATCGTTGATCCCGGCACGCTCCTGTTCGGTCTCGATCTCGCGCTCGAGATCGGCGGACATGCGCTGGAAATCCGCGATCATGCCCTCGATCTGGGCGACCCTTCTGCGCTTTTCGTCGACCTGAAATTTCTTCAGGCGGATCAGCGTTTCACGTGACTTCATCGACTCATACTCCCCAGAAGTCCCAGCCTAAACGCGGGACAACACCGGCATCCCCTTGAGGCCCCACCGGTCCATTGCTTATGCGGAGGGGATGATGGCCTGACAAAGTTAGCGTTCCGTTTCCACCGAATCGAGGATTTGAGCCAACCGCCGGTAGCCGTCGTCCAGTCCCGTCACTTCGTCCTTGGCCTGGCGAAGGAAGTCTTCCAGCGCCGGATGCAACCGGATCGCCTCGTCGACCTCGGCGCTGGAACCGGCCCGGTAGGCCCCGAGCCGGATCAACTCCTCCATATCGGAATAGGTGGCCATGATCTGTCGTGCGCGGGTGATGACCGGCAGAAACGCCGGGTCGGCCGAGCGGGGCATGGTCCGCGACACCGATTTCAGGATGTTGATGGCGGGATAACGCCCGCGTTCAGCGATTGCGCGCTCCATGACGATATGTCCGTCGAGGATGCCGCGCACCGCGTCCGCCACCGGCTCGTTATGATCGTCGCCGTCGACCAGCACGGTGAAGATGCCGGTGATGCTGCCCTGTCCCAAACCGGGGCCGGCCCGTTCGAGCAGTTTCGGCAGCTCCGTGAACACGGTCGGCGTATAGCCCTTGGCCGTCGGCGGCTCGCCGGCCGACAATCCGATTTCACGCTGCGCCATGGCGAAGCGCGTCACGGAGTCCATCATGCACATGACGTCCTTGCCCGCGTCGCGGAAGTATTCCGCGATCGCGAGCGTCAGGTAAGCGGCCTGCCGTCGCATCAGCGCCGGCTCGTCGGAGGTCGCGACCACGACGACCGAGCGCGCAAGACCTTCCTCGCCGAGATCATCCTGCAGGAATTCCTGCACCTCGCGGCCACGCTCGCCCACCAGCCCGATCACCGAGATGTCGGCATCGACGTTGCGCGCCAGCATCGACAGCAGCACCGATTTGCCGACGCCGGAGCCGGCGAAGATGCCCATGCGTTGACCCCGGCAGCAGGTCAGGAATGTATTTAGCGAGCGGACACCGAGATCGAGCGGTTTGCCGACGCGCATGCGCGAATGGGCAGGCGGCGGCGAATTGCGATAGGGGATCGGCGACGGCCCCTGCGGCAGCGGCCCCTTGCCGTCGATGGGTTCGCCCATGGCATTCAGCACGCGGCCGAGCCAGGAGGCCGAGGGTCGCACCTGCCCGGCCGCGTTGGCGATGACCGCGCGGCAGCCACGCCGCACCCCGTCGAGCCCGGCAAACGGCATGACGACGGCGTTGCTGCCGGAAAACCCGATCACCTCGGATGGAATGACGCGGCTGCCACCGGTCTCGATCATGATCCGGGCGCCGACCGACATGGCGTGGATCGGTCCCGCGATCTCGACCATCAGGCCGCGGACCCCGACCACGCGGCCATAAATATTGACGCCGTCAATGTCGCCGATCTGTTCGGCAAGAGCCTTCATGAAGCAGCCGCCCTCATAAGGATTTGGCCTTCATTGCGAAAACCTTAAGTTTCCACGCATTGGGCGCGTCCCCTTAACTTCGTGTTTACCCGCATCGTTAATCATTGCGTCACTGTCTTTGGGTGACTGAACGCGCTCGTCTTCAGGATGAAGTTGAGTCGCGAGAGTCGGTTAGCGCCGACTCTTCATGTGGAAACTGAACGCGGACGGACGAGAAAAGCTGCTTCTACGCAACATCTTAGGGCGATTCGACAGAAATTGCACTGATAGAGCTTGCGCAACAGAATCAGGTTTTGTTAACCATACGTCGTCAGGATCCGAATCAGTTGCTTAAAGGCGTTTCCAGTGCCGCAAGTATTGCGGCCGGCCTGACGCCCGGAGCGGCGACTATAGGGGACTGGCATGCGCGTTTTGCTGATAGAAGATGACAGCGCCGTCGCGCAGTCGATCGAATTGATGCTCAAGTCCGAGAGTTTCAACGTCTATACGACGGATCTCGGAGAAGAAGGCGTCGATCTCGGCAAATTGTACGATTACGACATTATCCTGCTCGACCTGAACCTGCCCGACATGTCCGGCTACGACGTGCTCAAGCAGCTTCGCGTCTCCAAGATCAAGACACCCATTCTGATCCTCTCCGGCCTCGCCGGCATCGAGGACAAGGTCAAGGGTCTCGGCGTCGGCGCCGACGACTACATGACCAAGCCGTTCCACAAAGACGAACTGGTGGCCCGCATCCACGCGATCGTGCGTCGCTCCAAGGGTCACGCCCAGTCGGTGATCCAGACCGGCGACCTGGTCGTCAATCTCGACACCAAGACGGTGGAAGTCGGCGGCCAGCGCGTCCATCTGACGGGCAAGGAATACCAGATGCTGGAGCTGCTCTCGCTCCGCAAGGGAACGACCCTCACCAAGGAAATGTTCCTGAACCACCTCTACGGCGGCATGGACGAACCCGAGTTGAAGATCATCGACGTCTTCATCTGCAAGCTGCGCAAGAAGCTCGCCAACGCCTCCGAAGGCCGCAACTTCATCGAAACCGTGTGGGGCCGCGGCTACGTGCTGCGCGAGCCGCATGACGATGAAGTCCGCATCCCCGCCTGAGCGAACCCGACCGTTCCTCCCAGCCTGGACCCCGCCGCGAATGGCGGGGTTTTTGTTTGGGACCGCGGCCGACCTTACCTCGCGCACCTTCGATCCTGTCACACGCGATCCCGTAAGGCAGACGCAGCTCACGCGCGCGCAGCGGCTTTCGCCGCCGGCATGCCGGGCACCAGCGATGGCGCGCGAACGAGGTTGGGGCGATAGAGCCCGCGCTTTTCCGGATACGGCTTGAACACGTCCGTCAGCCCGACCACGGTTTCAGCGGCGCCCAGCGCGAGGAAGCCGTCAGCCTCCATCAGCTTTGCCAGGCGATTGAAAATGCCGACCTTGGTGTCCTGATCGAAATAGATCAGCACGTTGCGGCAGAAGATCACATCGAACGTGCCGAGATGGGAGAAATCCTGCAGCAGGTTGAGCTGCCGGTGCTGCACCATGGCGCGGATATCCGCATTGATCTGCCAGAGTTCACCGACCTGCTTGAAATGTTTCACGAGCAACTGGATCGGCAGGCCGCGCTGCACCTCGAACTGGCTGTAGATTCCGGCCCTGGACTTCTCCAGCACTTCGTTCGAAAGGTCGGTTGCGATGATTTCCGTGCGCCAGCCGGCGAGCGCCGCACCCATTTCCTTCAGGCACATCGCGATCGAGTATGGCTCCTGCCCGGTCGAGCCGGCCGCGCACCATATCCGCAGGCTGCGGCGGGCCGCGCGAGCCTGAAGCAGCGCGGGGATCATGGTTTCGCGCAGATGATCGAACGGAATCTTGTCGCGGAAGAAGAACGTCTCGTTCGTGGTCATGGCCTCCACGACATCGACGATCAACCGCTCGGCGCCGCCTTTCATCTTCTGCACGAGATCGCCGATGCCGGACAATCCTGTCTTGCGCGCCAACGGCGCCAGACGGCTTTCAACCAGATACTGCTTGTCGGCTGCGAGATCGAGGCCAGAACGGTCCTTGAGAATCCTGCGAAGGTATTCGTAGTCCAACGGCGTCACGAACGGTCTCCCGCGAATACCCGAACCAGCTTCGGCGCGATCTGTTGAAGCGGCAGGACGGCCGCGCAAATTCCGGCGTGAACCGCAGCGCCCGGCATTCCCCACACCACGCTGCTCGCCTCATCCTGCGCGATGACGTTCCCTCCCGCCGCAACGACGTCCTTGCCGCCGCGCATGCCGTCCGATCCCATGCCTGTCAGGATCACCGCCATCACGCCGCCCTGCCAGACGTCGATTGCGGATGCGAACAAGGGATCGACCGCCGGCTTGCAGAAATTGATGGGAGGCCCGTCATCGAGCGCGATAACCGGCTGGCCTCCTTGCTTCGCCACGCGCATATGAGACCCGCCCGGCGCGAGATAAATGCGACCGGCTTTCACGGGCTCGCCGTGCACGCCCTCATGGGCCGGCCGCTCGCTCACGCGCGTGAGATGCTCGGCAAGGATCGTCGTGAAGGTCGGCGGCATATGCTGCGTGATCAATACCGGGCAGCGGTCGATGACCGCTCCGATTCCGGCCGTCAACGTCATCAGGGCTTGCGGTCCTCCAGTGGACGACCCGATCACCAGCACACGCGGCGCTTGACTCGTCAACGAACGCAGCGACGGGGGCGGCGCGGCCTGTTTCAGGCGCACAACCGGCTGGGCACGCTCTCCGGAGGGCGCAAGCGGAGGCGACGTCACCGCAGCGCGGCGCACCTTGGCGCCGAGATGGCGGATCTTCTGAATCAGGTCATGCTTGAAAACGTCCGCCGCCGCGATCTCGCGGGTGCTTTCAGGCTTGGGGATATAGTCGGCGGCGCCGAGGGACAGGGCCTTCAGGCTGATTTCCGCATTGCGGCGGGTCAGCGTCGACGCCATGATGATGATCAGATTACGCTTCTTGGCAAGCAGTCGCGGCAGCGCCGAAATGCCGTCGAGATCCGGCATTTCGATATCCAGCACCGCAACATCAGGATCGACGCGCTCGACGTGATTGACCGCGTCGAGGCCGGTCCGCAACGAAGCCGCCACCACCATGTCCGGCTCGGCTTCGATCCAGCGGGAGATCAATCCGCGGATCACCACCGAATCGTCGACCACCATGACACGAATTGGCTCTTGTCGCGTTGGAGCCTGAGCCAACGGGCTTGTCACAGCAGTACTCATTACTCACCAACACAACGCGAAAAGATACGAGGAATATCGAACGGCCGAGGATCGGTCGGCCGGCCGTCAGATCAGGCCGACTTCGTGGAATTTCGCGGTCACGATGTCCTTGTCGAACGGCTTCATGATATACTCGTTGGCCCCGGCGTGAAGCGCGCGCGCGATGTGCGCGACATCGTTCTCCGTGGTGCAGAACACCACCTTCGGCTGGTCCCCGCCGGGCATCCGCCGCAAATTGCGGAGAAACTCGTAGCCGTCCATGACCGGCATATTCCAGTCGAGCAGAACGGCGTCGGGCAATCCGCGCTTGCAGACCTCCAGCGCCTTTTCGCCATCTTCGGCTTCGACGATCTGGAAATCGAGACCCTCGAGAATCCGCCGCGCAACCTTACGGATGACGCTGGAATCATCCACGACCAGACATGTTTTCATTTCAGCCTCTGTTTGCCTTCGAACGACCTAGGGGTTCCTGCCGACTAACCATCATGGAGGCGATCTCACGCCGCCATCATCTCAGGCGCGATTTCAAGAACATGATCGACATCAAGAATAACCAGGAGCTGGCCATCCAGTCGATGCACGCCGGCCGACATCTTCGCCATGCGCGGATCGAGGTTCACCGGGTTGACCTCCCGGCTGTCGTCCGGAAGCTTCAATACTTCACCGATCGAATCGATCAGAAGCCCGTAGGACTCGCCGCGCAGATCGACGCCCACCGCCATCGGCGGCCGGTCGCCTTCGGCTTTCGGCAGGCCGAGCCTTGCACGCATATCGATCGCCGTGACGATACGGCCGCGCAGATTGAGTACGCCGGCAACGTCGCGCGAGGCCAGCGGCACACGCGTCAGGCGCTCCGGCATGAATACGTCCTGCACGCGCGCAATCGGCAACCCGAACAGTTGGCCGCCGATCATGGTGGTGACGTATTCCGTGATCGCGCCTTCCGCGCTCTTGACTTCAGTCGTCATGGTCATGTCCTCATGCCGCCCGGTGGATCTCGGCGGTTTGCTCCTTCAGCGCGGCAATCAATCCCGGCCGATCGAATTTGGCGACGTAATCATGGAAGCCGGCCTGCCGGCCCCGCTCGATCGCCGCCGGCGACACCACCGACGACAAGGCGATGATCGGCATCGCGCTCAGGCGCTGGTCCGACCGGATGGTCTCGGCGAATTCGAAGCCGTTCATGTCGGGCATTTCGATGTCCGTCAGGATCGCGTCGAATTCCTGCCCCGAGCGCAGCACCCCGAGCCCTTCCTGCGCGTTGGTCGCGACCCGGACCTTGTAGCCCGCGGCCTTCAGCACCGGCGCCAGCATGTTGCGGAAGAACGCGCTGTCGTCGACGAGCAGCACCGAGTGCGCGTTGGCGGCCGGGCGCATCTCCTTGCGGCTGAACCAGTCCGCGAACGCCATCGGCAGGAAATGGCCGACGTCGATGACTTCGGTCGCCTGCCCTTTGATGACGGCCGAACCGAGAATGCCGGGCTCGCCGCTCGCGACTTCGATGTTCAGCCGCTCCTCGACGATGTCGATGATTTCGTCGACCACGAGACCCATCGAACGGCCGTCGTCGGCAAACACCAGGATCGGCTGCGCGCCTTCCGCGCGCAGCTTGACGCTCTCCATCTGAACGAGCGGCATCAGTTGATCGCGGTACTGCACCATGTAGCGTCCGTTCGAGAACTCGATCTTGTCGACGCCGATCTCTTCCAGCCGGGTAATCAGCGCCAGCGGAACCGCCTTGGGCTGATCCGAACCCGCGCGGAACACCAGCAGCGAGGTCATCTGCTCGCCGCCGCCGGCGCGCATCGCGCCGTTGTCTTCGGCCAGTTCGTGCTGGGCGGCAACGGAGGTGCCGAGCGCCTGCGCGATGCCGTTGGGATCGATGATCATGATCACTGCACCGTCGCCGAGGATCGTATTGCCGGAGAACATGCTGATGTGGCGGAGCATGGTCGACATCGGCTTGACCACGATTTCCTCGGTATGGAACACACCGTCGACGACGATGCCGAAGGTCTGGTTGCCGACCTGCGTCACCACGATGAAACCGTTCTCGGGGTCGCTCGATGTGCCGTCGTCGACCTTCAGGAGCTTCTTCAGATGAATCAGCGGCAGCAGCTTGTTGCGCAGCCGCAGCACCGGCGTATCCTTGATACGTTCGATGCGGTGATCGGAGTTGGCGCGCGCCCGCACCAGCTCCACCACGGACAACTGCGGAATGGCGAAACGGTCACCCGCGGCTTCCACGATCAGCGCCGACACGATCGCCAGCGTGAGCGGAATCTTGATGGTCACACTCGATCCTTCGCCGGCGACCGACTTGATGTCGATGGTGCCACCGATCTGATCGATGTTGGTGCGCACGACATCCATGCCCACCCCGCGTCCGGAAACACTGGTCACCGCCGCTGCCGTCGAGAATCCCGGCGCGAAGATGAACTTGTGAATCTGCGCCTCGGACATCTTCTCGATTTCAGCCTCGGTCGCGAGTCCGTTCTGGACGGCCTTGGCCTTGATGCGCTCGGTGTTGAGGCCACGGCCGTTGTCGGCGATGCAGATGATGATGTGGCCGCCCTCGTGATAAGCGGAGAGGCGGATCGTGCCCTGCTCGGGCTTGCCGGCCTTGACGCGCTCCGCCGGCGTCTCCAATCCATGATCGGCGGAGTTGCGCACCATATGCGTCAGAGGATCCTTGATGAGATCCAGAACTTGCCGATCGAGTTCGGTATCGGCACCGTGCATCTCGAGTTCGATCTGCTTGCCGAGTTCGCTCGAGAGATCGCGCACGATGCGCGGCAGCTTCTGCCACGCATTGCCGATCGGCTGCATGCGCGTCTTCATGACGCCTTCCTGCAGTTCGGCGGTCACGTTCGAGAGACGCTGTAGCGGAACCTTGAACTCGTTGTCCTCGTGGCGGCGGCTGATCTCAAGCAACTGGTTGCGCGTCAACACCAGCTCGGACACCATCGTCATCAGATGTTCGAGCGTATCCACGTTCACCCGGATCGACTGGTTGGCGATGCGATCGCCCTCCGATCCCTCGGCTTCTCCAGCAGCCTTTTTCGGGCCGGCCTTGCCGGCGGGCTTCGGCGCGGCTGCGGCCGGCGCGGGCCGGGATTCGGCGACCGGCGGCGACGGCGCCTCGGTTGCGGTTTCGCGGAACGCCCGCTCAAGCTCATCGAGCGAAACCTCGCCCGGACGCAGCGGCCGCTCCAGGACCTGATAGGCCAACGTGCCTTCTGTCGTCGCGGGCCGTGACGCTGCGACCGGCGGCGCGGCGACCGCGCCGTGCTCGGCCATGTCATGCAGCTTATCGATCAGGTCGGGATCGGAGCCCTCGGGCTCGGCTTCGGTTGCCTCGAGTTGCGCCAGGATGTCCTTGATCCGATCGATGGTCGAAAGAATCAACGTCACGGCCTCGCCGGTCACCGGCATGCCGTCGCGGAATTTGCCCATCAGCGTTTCGGCCGCGTGTGCCAGCGCTTCCAGCCGCGGGAGGCCGAGAAAACCGCAGGTGCCCTTGATGGTGTGAACCAGACGGAAGATGTTGTCCAATATCTTTGCGTTGTTCGGGTCTTGCTCAAAACGGACGAGCTGATTGTCGACCGTGTCCAGACTCTCGTTGGTTTCGGTCAGAAATTCGCGGAGAAGATCATCCATAATGTACTGGCCTTCGAAAACGCAGGCGCGCGAAGTCGTCACGCCTTTTCGTGGTTGGACCAGTTTCTATGCAAAGCGTTTAAGTTTGGTTGAGTAAACGGAAAACAGTTCCCTCGACAAAGGGATACAAAATCTGCGCCGGATTAACCGTGTCTTGACAACCAATCGTTAACCGATGCGCCGGGTCGCGACGCGACCGATTCAGGACGCCGTGACGACGACCTTGTCGCCATCCAGTGCGAGCGCCACGCTCAAACCGCAGGCCTGCGCGAGCAGCCGCGTGTAGTGCGGCTGGATCGCGTGAGCATCAATTGCACCGACGTGCGCTCCGCTCAGAAGATCGGCGATATTCTGCGGAATGCGAGCGTTCAGCCCGGCAGCCGTCACGCGGAATCCCATGGCCTCGCCGTCGCCGACCGGATCGACGCTGAGGACCCCGCCGCGCGGAATGGTCTGCTGAGCAATGACCAGCATGTTCAGCAGCAGCTTGACCCGGTTCTTCGGCAGCAACAGCCGCGGCAGATTCCAGGCAATGGTGATCTTGCCGTCCTCGAATTGTCCCTTCGCCATGGTCAGGGCATCGCCGAGATCGATTTGCGCGCCCGCCGAGCCCGCCGCGCCGAATGCCAGACGGCAGAACTGCAATCGGGCCGACGCCGTTTTGGCGCTCTTGCGGATCAGATCGAGAGCGAATTCGTGGTCCTCCGGCTTGGGATCGTCGTCCAGGACCTCGAGTCCGTTGACGATCGCGCCCACGGGACTAATGAGATCGTGGCAGACGCGCGAACAGAGCAGCGCCGCAAGCTCGAGTTCATCAGGACCGGACCCGGGAGACGCTATGCCAGACATGAATCTGTTCCTCGGCGGTTTAAGCCCCTCCGCAACCATGCGGGGACGGCGAATCGGATATTTCCTCGTGGTTTGATACACTGCCGGCGCGCGAGGTGCCAAGACGAGCAGCATGCCCGGCACGGAGACGATCAATGAACGAAGCGGTTCCGACGGGCTCGACGATTCACGCGGCAGCCGCACTTCCGCTGCTTCAGCCGCTCACCGAGCTGGTTGCCCGCGCGGGGGCGGCCATTCTCGCTGTCGAGCGCGACAGCATGGCGGTAGACAGCAAAACGGACGGTACGCCCGTAACGGAAGCCGACATCGCCGCCCATCATATTATCGTCGATGGGTTGAGATCGTTGTTGCCTGACGTCCCCGTGCTGTCCGAGGAGAGCGCGCACCTTGCGACCCCTCCTTACCGGCACAGTTTCTTCCTGGTCGATCCGCTCGACGGCACCAAGGAGTTCATTGCCGGGCGCGACGAATTCACGGTGAATGTGGCGCTTGTGACCCATGGTCAACCGGTGCTTGGCGTGATCGGCGCGCCGGCGCTGGGTCTGATCTGGCGCGGCCTCGCCGGACACGGCGCCGAGCGGATTGCCATCGGACCCGATGCCTCGATAGGCGCCGCCGAGCCCATCCGTACGCGCGCGTTTCCGCCAACGGGAACGCCCTGGGTCGCCGCCGTCAGCCGCTCTCACGGAGACCCTCGCTCCGAGGCGTTCCTGGCCAAGAGACCCGGCGGGATTCGCCGAGAACTCGGATCGTCGGTCAAATTCGCCCGGCTCGCAGAAGGAAGCGTGGATATCTATCCGCGACTGGCCCCGACGTGCGAATGGGACGTCGCCGCCGGTTGCGCGCTGGTCATGGCCGCGGGGGGTAAGATCACCGATGCGCAAGGCAAGCCCTTGCATTTTGGCGAATTGCGCAATGATTTCCGGGTACCGGATTTCATTGCCTGGGGCGATCCGTCGGCGGCGTGATACTCCGCAGCTATCGCGCCAGCGTCTCCTTCAGCGCGGGCCAGCGGCTATCCGCTTCTCGGATGTAGCGGGCCGGATGCGCCGCAAAGGCCGCACGGTTGTCATCGTCGCCGAACAGGTAAAGTCTCTGCCCGACGATGAGCCAAAGCCGGGAGGTTCCCGCAAAGGTGACCCCGCGGGCCACGCCAACCGGATCGTAGCCTCCGAAACGGGGGCTGTAGATTTCCGGGTGGCCAAGAAAGAAGGTCCGGTTATCGGGATTGGCGAAGCGCCAGATCGCTCCCCCTTCCGCAGCCTCATAGGCGGGGTCCCCGGTGATCGGACGTCCATCGGTAAAATAACCCACAGGATCAATGCCCTCGATGGCAAGGCCGGTGTACCGGTCGACAACGACCCGTTGGGTGGTGGCGGCACGCGCCCCGATCCCGCCTGCGGCCGCGATGGAGACTGTGGCCAATGTGGCAATCAAGGCAATTCCGCGGCGCAAGCCGTTTCTTTCCTGCCGCTGTGCCGTCATAGTTGCTGCCGATAACATGCGAGTCGTGGGGACAATGGCGCATCTTGCCGCAGGGCTTGTCTGCATCCGGTTAAGACGCGGCCAGAAAGTTGATATTCAGGGGTGTTTCATGACCTTCACTTCGCGCCTTGCAGCGGCCTTGTTCGCTGCAATGACGATTTGGGTGGCGCCCGCCTCGGCCCAGCCCTACGGACAGCAGCCACCCGGCCAGCAATTGCCCCCGCCGCAGCGCCATCCCAATGGCACCAACTACTCGTCCGACGAACTTCTCAAGTCCGGAACCCGGTTTTTCGGCAACGTCTCGCGCGGGCTCGCTTCAGTGATCGAGCGTGCGGTCAGTCAATGGGGCCTGCCTAACGGGTATATCCTCGGCGAGGAAGGCAGCGGCGCCTTCGTGGCCGGCCTGCGCTATGGCGAGGGCACGCTTTACACGAAGAATGCCGGCGACTTGAAAGTCTATTGGCAAGGCCCGTCCGTGGGCTTTGATTGGGGCGGCGACGGCGCCCGCACCATGACGCTCGTCTATAACCTGCCCGCCACCAACGCCATCTATCAGCGTTTCGCGGGGATCGACGGCTCCGCCTATATCGTGGGCGGCTTCGGCATGACGGCGCTAACCGCCAACAACATCGTGCTGGTCCCGATCCGCTCCGGACTCGGGCTGCGGCTCGGAGCTAACATCGGCTATCTGAAATATACCCCGCGCGCGACCTGGAATCCGTTCTGACGCTCCGCGGCACCGCGTTCCCGGTGGCGGATTCAGGTTAACGCGGCGTTGTGCTGGTCATTTGCCGGCGGCCCATGGCATGGTAACCAAAATCTTTCCCGCGCGGTGGAGCGTTCCCGATGGTCGAACAGATCATGTATCTGGCGATCGGTTTTCTGATTTCGATGCTGTGCGGATTGATGATCCTTCCGCTGGTGCACAACCGCGCGGTCCGGCTGACCACCAAGCGGCTTGAAGCCGCCGCCCCGCTGTCAATGGCCGAAATCCAGGCCGACAAGGACCAGCTTCGCGCCGAATTCGCCATGTCGGCACGACGTCTCGAGATGAGCGTCGACCAGCTCAGGAACAAGGCCGCCAGCCAGCTCGCCGAACTCGGCAAGAAGACCGACGCCATCAACCGGATGAAAGCCGAGCTGGCGGAGAAGAATGCCACGATTTTCGCGCTCGAGTCCCGCGAGCAGGCCGTCAGGGAGCAGCTTCGCAGCACCGAACACGACTTCGCCGCCAAGACGGAAGCGCTTCGTCTCGCCGAGCAGACCTTGGCGAGCAAGCAGACCGAACTGGCAACGCTGAATCACGAACTGTCGGACCGCGCGATGACCGCGGACAGCCGGCAGGTCGAGTTGGTCGCAGTCCGCGCCCAGATCGAGGCGCTGCAGCTACGCGTCGACGATGCCCAGAAGGACTTCACCGCGACCAAGGCCCAGCTCGAGCAGCAACGCGCCGAGTTCGTTTCCGCCACGCACGACCTCGACGAGGCGCGCGCGCGCGTGGCAAGCCTGAGCCAGCGCGTCACCGACCTCGACCATCAACTCGTGATGCAGGTCAAGGAAGCCGAAACGCTCGGCGCCCGCGTCAACGAACTCGAAGGCCTTCTGGCGACGCAAGCCAAACTCGTGGCGGATCGAGACAGCGAAAATCAGCGGTTGAAGCAGGCCAACGCCGCCGCCGAAACCACCATCAAGGAGTTGCGCGACGAGATTGCGGCGATGCGCGGCGGCAAGTCCTCCATTCTCGACAAACTGCGGAGCGAGAAGGCCGCGGCCGAAGACGCACTTCGCATCGCCCACGATGAGAAAGCAAAACTTCAGCGCGACATCAACACGATCCAGCAGCACGCCGAGACCTCCTGGACCACCGAGCGAATGGAAAACGCGCTCCTGCGCGAGCGCATCAACGATGTGGCCGCCGAGGTCGCGAAACTCGCGATGACCATCGAGGGGCCGGACTCGCCGATCGAAGCCATCCTGGCCGCCGAAGCGGCGCCCGCCGCGCGAACCGGCAAGCCTGCGAACGGCATCCCTGCCAACGGCGCGATGGGGCAAACCGGTGGCACCCTGGCCGACCGCATCCGGGCCCTGCAATCCCATGCCTCCCGCGCAGCCCGGCAGGGCTGAGACGGGAAGCACCGTTTTGCCGGCAAGGCTAGTGCTCGCTTTCCGAAGTTCGTGATACATCGCAACACCTGCTTAACGAACTTCGGACAGCAAAGGGTACTAGCAAAACTATGATTCCAGTACCGCTTTCTATCTGAAGTTCCTGAACGAGACTCGCGGCTTGCGGTGTAGGAACTTCAGATAGGCGGTACTGGCTTGACACCCCTGCCCCGCATTCCCTAAATCGCGGCTTCAAACGCCAGCCCTTACCGGACCCAATATCCGGTCGGGCCTGACGGTCCCGGGCGCATAGCTCAGCGGGAGAGCGTTCCCTTCACACGGGAGAGGTCCAAGGTTCGATCCCTTGTGCGCCCACCATTCTCGTCCAGGGCCTCCGAGCCATTTCCGGCGTCATTCCGAGCCTTCGTAAACGCGTTGCGCAAAGCGGCGCGATCAGAGCAGCCTCGTCTTGACAAACAGCGCCCGCAACGCGTTCGTTGCCTTGCCGCTCAGGATGGCGTTGTCCGCCGCCGCCTCCAGCATCGCACGCGCCTCATCGTGCAGGGCGCGGAATTCCATCCATTCGACGGTGCTGAGGCGGGTGATGAAGGTATAGGCCTGTCCGACCGTTTCGATTGCGACGGATTCGCCATTCACACGGATGCGGAATGTCGCCTGCAGCTTCGTGACCGAATTCGCAACCTTGTCCATGCCGTACGAAGAACCGCGCCGCCGGCCACAGTCAAGCGTTTCCGGATGAAACCGGGGCAAGGCACGCAAAATTGCATCCGGCGAAGGCACGCCGTCAGCGGGCCAGCGCCGGTCCACGCACGACGATGAAATCGACGGGACCACCGGGTTGTCCGTCCTCGAAAACGCCGATCACAAGCCGGCCCGTGCGCCATGCCTGCGTATCGAGATTGGTACGGCCTTCGAGCAGTTCAGGCCCTTCTGCGCAGGCATTATGACCGTGAACGACATGCCGCCCGTCGAACCCGGAGGCGTCGCCCTGCGGATAACGTTTCCAAAGCAGCGTTCGTTCGGTCTGCGCGTCGAGGGCTATGCCCGGCTCCAGCCCGGCATGCACATAAATGCGATGCGCATCCGCGTGCCACAGCGCGAGTCCATCCAGCCATGCGATGTCGGCCTCGGGAATGGCGGAGGCATCGCCGCCGTAAGATGTAACGGCAATGTCGCCGCCGCGCTCCAGCCACCACGCCATCCTCGCGGGATCGCGCAGCGCCGTCACCATCATGGCGTCGTGGTTGCCCTTCAGCGGCACCAAGATCCAACCGGCCGGAAGCCCCTGCCGCAACCGCGTGATGATGCCGCGACTGTCCGGCCCCTTGTCGACGTAGTCGCCGAGGATCACCAGCGTGCCGCCGGCACAACGGGCAAGGATCGCGGCCAACGCCTGCTCCAGCAGATCGGAACGGCCGTGAAGGTCGGGAACAACGAAGGTCAAGCTCATGCTGCGCCCATGAACCGTGCACGGTGCAGGCCGCGCACATCGCAATCAAGCACGACGACATAACTTGCGCACGAGTGTGCACGTCGTGCGACAATGTCATGCACCCGCGAATCTGCCAATCGCAGGCGCGCGCGGCTTACATCTGCACTTCGATCAGACTCGGCCCCTTCTCGGCGACGGCGTCCTTGAGGGCCTTGTTGAAGTCGTCGGCGGTGGTCACGGCCCGGCCGGGAACGCCCATGCCCTTGGCGAGCGCGACCCAGTCGAGCGACGGGCGATCGAGAGTCAGCATGTCCGTCGCCCGCTGTCCGGGTTTCCCCGCTCCCACGCCGTCGAATTCGCCGCGCAGGATCTGGTAGGTTTTGTTCGCAAACACCACAGTGACGACATCGAGACCTTCGCGCGCCTGCGTCCACAGCGACTGCAGCGTGTACATGGCGCTGCCATCGCCGACCATGCAGATCACCTTGCGATCGGGGCAGGCCACGGCGGCGCCGGTCGCCACCGGAGTCGAGAAGCCAATCGATCCACCCATGTTCTGCAGCCAGTCATGCGGCGCGGCAGCCGCCGTCGGCGGAAAGAAACCGCGGCCCGTCGTGATCGACTCGTCGACGACGATCGCATTTTCCGGGATCGCCATCGCGATCGCCTGCGCGATCGAGGCATGGGTAAGCGGCCCGGTTGGCCAGGCGATGTCCACCAGCTTTTGCGGCTTCACGTCCTGCGGCTTCGCGCCGAGCGCATTCGCCAGCGCTTCCAGTGCGGCCACGGAGTTTTCACCCGCGGAGGTCATGCGATGCACGTCGCATCCTTCCGGCTTCAGCATGCTCGGTTTGTTCGGATAGGCGAAGAACGCCACCGGGTCGTTGGCTTCGACCAGAACGATATGCTTGAAGTCCTTCAGGATCGGCAGCGCCTGCTCGATCACATAGGGAATGCGCTCGATGAAGAAGCGGCCACGGCCGCGCGCCATCTTCGGATTGTAGGTCTGCCCCATCACCTTGCAGCCGGTCTTGGCGGCGATGCGCTCGGCCAGCGCCAGCCCCTGCTCGGTCAAGGCGTCGCCGGTGAGCAGCAGCAGCGTGGGCTCGCCCTTCTTGAGCACCTTGGCCGCTTCCTCCACCGCCTGCGGCGAGTAGCTGGGCCGCTGCGAGTGTTCCGGCACCTGTGCGATTCCGTCGGCCTCGTTCCAGGCGGTGTCGGCCGGCAGAATCAGCGTCGCAATCTGCGGCGGCGAACTCTTGGCGGCGGCAATCGCCGCGGCGCCGTCCTTCGCAATGGACTTCGCGTCCGGCGAGGTGCGCACCCAGGCCGACATCGGCCGCGCCAGTCCCTCGATGTCCGAGGTCAGCGGCGCATTGTAGGCGATATGATAGACCGCGTGCTGGCCGACGATATTGACGATGCCGGAATTGGCCTTCTTGGCGTTGTGCAGGTTGGCGAGGCCGTTGGCGAGGCCGGGCCCGAGATGCAGCAGCGTCGAGGCCGGCGTGCCCGTCATGCGGAAATAGCCGTCGGCCGCGCCGGTCACCACGCCCTCGAACAGACCGAGCACGCAGCGCATGCCCTCGACCCGATCGAGCGCTGCGACAAAATGCATCTCCGACGTGCCGGGATTGGCAAAGCAGACATTGACGCCGCCCGCAACCAGTGTCCGCACAAGGCTTTCCGCGCCGTTCATCGTCCGCTCCCTTCGCAAATTATCTAGTGTCCCGGTTCTGACATTCGTATCATTTTGCAGCCCGCGCTTTTACGAATGTCAGAACCAAAGGGACACCAGCAAATCCAAGATTCTAGTGCGGTTTTGGATTTGACATTCGCTTCCCGGACTCCCGCCAGTAACTGTAGCGAATGTCAAATCCACCGCACCAGGTGGCAGATCAATCATTGTTCTGCTCCGCCGTCAAAGGGTTAGCGGACGCCGTATGGCAGCCATCGCCCTGCCGCGGGGGTTGCAGCACCGCTTCGCCCATACGAGCGATGCTTTTCGGCAACGAAACACCGGCAAGAGTCGCTCCCGTGCCGCTGTGGGTTGCGAAATCAGGTAATTTGTGGCCTGTCTGATGGCGATTTCATCATCACGGAAACCCATAGCGATGCGCCTTTCTGCACTCGTCATCGCGGCAGCCGCCACCGTTTGCGCCACATGCGCCTCGGCGGAAGACTTCGATACGCGCGGCATCATGAGCTTCGGCCCCAGCGTGGCATCCGCAAATCCGATCCCGCGCCAGATCGTGAGCTTTCAGAGCGAGTATGCGCCGGGCACCATCGTGGTGAACACCGCCGAACGCCGGCTCTATCTGGTGCTGCCCAACGGACAGGCGCTCAAATACGGCATCGGCGTCGGCCGCGACGGGTTCCGCTGGGGCGGGGTCCACCGCATCACCGCCAAGAAGGAGTGGCCGGATTGGACCCCGCCGGCGCAGATGCTGCGCCGGCGGCCCGACCTGCCGCGGCACATGAAGGGTGGAATCGACAATCCGCTCGGCGCCCGCGCCATGTATCTCGGATCGACGCTCTATCGCATCCACGGCTCGAACGAGCCCGAAACCATCGGTCAGGCCGTGTCGTCGGGATGCTTCCGCATGACCAATGACGACGTGAAGGATCTCTATGATCGGGTTTCCGTCGGCGCCACGGTGGTGGTCAAGAACTAACGTTGCCGCGCTGCTCCTCGCAGCGGCCGTCACGACCGGCGCGGCATGCGTCGAGCGTGCGCCCGGCGCCGAAGTCCCTGGCGTGGTCGCGCGCGAGCGCAGCGAAAAGACCGCGTTCACCGACAGCGAGATCCGCGAAGGCTTCTTCCGAACCGCATTCGGCGCCGAGTATCATCTCGCCGGCCGGGTCGACCGTATCCGCAAGTATAACGGTCCGGTTCGCGTGATCGCCGACGGCGTCAACCACCGGGACCGCAAGGCGCAACTGGCCAAGGTGGTCGCGGACATCGCCCGGCACATTCAGCATCTCGATATCGCGATGGCGGACAGCCGGGCCGCCGCCAACGTATCCGTGAGGCTTGTGCACGACCGCGATCTCAACCGCACCATCGCATCGTTCTATGGTGCCGAGCGCGCCCGCGAAATCCACAAGTCGCTCGATCCGCAGTGCCTGTCCGGTTTCCGCAAGAACGAGCAGTTCGAGATCGAGCATTCCGACGTGATCCTCACCGTCGACAACGGCGACTTCACATTCCTCGATTGCGCCTATGAGGAGTTGCTGCAATCGCTCGGCCCGATCAACGACACCCGCGCGGTGCCGTGGACCATGTTCAACGACGACGTGCAGAAGGGGTTCTTCGACGTCTACGACCAGTACATCATGAACATTCTCTACGATCCGCGCATCAAGGCCGGCATGACTGTGCAGGAGGTCAAGGCCGTGCTGCCGGAGGTCCTGCTCGACGTGCGGGCTTTCGTCGCGAAGGTCAACGGCTTGCCGCAGGAGTGATAGGCTTCTGATACCACCGTCATTGCGAGCGGAGCGAAGCAATCCAGAAAGCCACGAAGCAAGAACTGGATTGCTTCGTCGCTATCGCTCCTCGCAATGACGACTTCTCCATCGCCATCAACCTCTCATCCGTCATGGCCGGATTTATTCCGGCCATCCACGTCTTCCTTATTGTCGCGCCAAAACGTGGATGGCCGGGACAAGCCCGGCCATGACGAAAAAGCTTTTGCCCTTGTCGTAAGCGTCACCTATCGACCACCCTCGACGGAAATGCCCCATTCACTCCGTTACTTACGTCGTCTTCTCGAACAGCTCGCGCCCGATCAACATGCGGCGGATTTCGCTGGTGCCCGCGCCGATCTCGTAGAGTTTTGCATCGCGCAGCAGCCGTCCGGTCGGATAGTCATTGATATAGCCGTTGCCGCCGAGAAGCTGGATCGCATCGAGCGCGCATTGCGTCGCCTTTTCTGCCGCGTAGAGGATCGCGCCGGCGGCATCCTCGCGCGTGGTCTCGCCGCGGTCGCACGCCTTCGCCACCGCGTAGACATAGGCGCGGCAGGCATTCATGGTGACGTACATGTCGGCGACCTTGCCCTGCACGAGCTGGAAGCCGCCGATCGGCTGACCGAACTGCTTGCGCTCATGGACGTAAGGCATCACCACGTCCATGCAGGCCTGCATGATGCCGAGCGGCCCCGCCGCCAGCACCGCGCGCTCATAGTCGAGGCCCGACATCAGCACGTTGACGCCGCGTCCGACCTGCCCCAGCACGTTGTCCTCGGGCACCTCGCAATCCTCGAACACCAGTTCGCAGGTATCGGAGCCGCGCATCCCGAGCTTGTCGAGCTTCTGCGCGGTGGAGAAGCCTTTCATGCCCTTCTCGATGATGAAGGCGGTGATGCCGCGCGGGCCGGCATTCGGATCGGTCTTGGCGTAAACGACCAGCGTTTCCGCGATCGGGCCGTTGGTGATCCACATCTTGTTACCGTTGAGAACGTAGCGGTCGCCCTTCTTGTCGGCGCGCGTCTTCATCGACACGACATCGGAGCCGGCACCCGGCTCCGACATCGCGAGCGAGCCGACGTGGTCACCCGAAATCAGCTTCGGCAGATACCTGCGCTTCTGCGCCTCGTTGCCGTTGCGGCGCAACTGGTTGATGCAGAGGTTGGAGTGCGCGCCGTAGGACAGCCCGACCGAGGCCGACCCGCGCGAAACTTCTTCCATGGCGATGCAATGCTCGAGATAGCCGAGGCCGGCGCCGCCATATTCCTCTTCGACGGTAATGCCGTGCAGCCCGAGCGCACCAAGTTTCGGCCAAAGGTCGCGCGGAAACTGATTGGTCTTGTCGATCTCGGCGGCGCGCGGCGCGATCTCGTTGGCGGAGAAATCGCGGACGGTCTCGCGGATCGCGTCCGCAGTCTCGCCAAGGTCGAAGTTGAACACGCCGAGGCTGTTTGGAATGGTCACGAAACGTCTCCCGCAAACGCGATCCGAGATCGCCCTTGTCTCGACGGCAACCATGCCACGGAGCGGAAGCCGAGAGAAGAGGCCAACGTGCGCCGGCCTCCTCTGCAACGAGGACCATGTCAGGCGAGAGCGCGCGAGGCCTCCTTGACCTTCCGGGTCGCGACATCCACCGACTGGGTGACGTTGGCGATCTCACCCATGTTGGCGGTGATGTCGGCCACGCCCTTGGCCGCGACCTGCATGTTGGATGAGATGCTCTGGGTCACCGAGGCCTGCTCCTCCACGGAGGCGGCGATGGCGGCCGAAATCTCGTTGACGCGCGAAATCGTCTGGGTGATGGCCTCGATCGCGCCGACGGCGCCGCTGGTGGTATTCTGCACCTCCGCGACCTGGCCGCTGATTTCGTCGGTCGCCTTGGCGGTCTGCGACGCCAGGCTCTTCACTTCGGACGCGACGACCGCGAAACCCCGCCCCGCCTCACCCGCCCGCGCCGCCTCGATGGTGGCGTTGAGGGCCAGCAGATTGGTCTGTTCGGCGATGCTGTTGATGAGCTTCACGACATCGCCGATCTTCTGCGCGGCGGCCGCAAGCCCGGAAACAATGGCGCTGGTGTCGTTGGCCTGCGTCACCGCCTGCTGGGAGATCAAGAGCGCATCGGCCGCCTGGCGGCTGATCTCGCCGACCGAGGCCGCGAGTTCCTCCGCGCCGGCGGCGACGGCCTGCATGTTGGACGACGCCTGGGTGGAGGCTCCCGCCGCCGACGTCACGCGCTCGGAGGTTGCCGCGACGGATTGGGTGATCTGCCCGAGATCCGCATCGATGGATTTCTGCACCTCCGCGCGACGCATCCGGTCCTCGACCTGAGCCGTGATGTCGGTCGCAAACTTGACCACCTTCATGATCGCGCCGTCGGCATCGTGGATCGGGTTGTAGGACGCCTGTATCCAGACGGCGCGGCCGTTCTTGCCGAGACGCTTGTACTCGGCGGCCTGATATTCACCCCGCCGCAAAGCCTCCCAGAACGCGTGATAGGCTGCGCTTTGACGCTCCTCAGGAACGACGAACATCCGGTGGTGCTGTCCCTTGATCTCGTCGAGCCGATAGCCCAGCACTTTGAGGAAATTATCGTTGGCCGTGATGATCGTGCCGTCGAGGTTGAACTCGATCACCGCCTGCGACTTATGGATGGCCTTGAGCTGCCCCTCGTAATCGGCGTTCCTCAGCTTCCGCTCAGTAAT
Source organism: Nitrobacter sp. (assembly GCA_035546855.1). Lineage (GTDB taxonomy): Bacteria > Pseudomonadota > Alphaproteobacteria > Rhizobiales > Xanthobacteraceae > Nitrobacter. The sequence goes on from DASZVY010000040.1 coordinate 27,654, forward strand.
GTCGGTCGCGAACTTCACGACCTTGAACGGCTTGCCGCTGCGGGTCAGGAGCGGATTGTAGGAGGCCTGGATCCAGATTGGCTTGCCGCCCTTGGCGAGCCGCTTGAATTCGGCTGTCTGATATTCGCCGCGACGCAGCGCATCCCAGAATGCGCGATATTCGGCGCTGTCGCGGCGATCCGCATCGACGAACATGCTGTGGTGCTTGCCCCGGATTTCCTCCAGCGTGTAGCCCATCACGTTGAGAAGATTCGGATTGGCCGTGATGATCGTGCCGTCGAGGTCGAATTCGATGATCGCCTGCGACTTGTTCAGCGCCTCGAGTTTGGCGCTGGCGTCGTGCGATGCCGTCAGAAAGCCCATGTAATTTCCCCAAATTCCGCTGAATTCCCAAAAAGCCTCCCCGCGAACGACAGTGGTCCCAATTGATTAAACAACTTCTACGAGCATAACCGCCTGAGTGTTCCTACCGATGAAATCCGGATTTTCGGTGCATTGCTGCCGGTTTTCCGCGGCTGGCCGCAAAATCAGCAGTTCTCCGGGCCAACGCGACGCACAGGGATCACGCTGCATCCCATTGCCCAACTGCGCGCAAAAGGATGTAATTCGGTCCGCGACCGGCCCCTCATAACATGCCGGCGACCGGAGAGACGTACCATGCACGGCACCCTCGACCAGCCAACCCACACGGATCTGGCTGCGGCACGCGATCAGGCCTATGCCACGCCGCTGGACGATTTCGATCCCGGTCATCCGGAGCTGTTCCGCAGCGATACCTTCTGGCCCTATTTCGACCGGCTGCGGAAGGAAGCGCCGGTGCACTACTGCAGGGACAGCATGTTCGGGCCGTACTGGTCGATCACCAAATACAACGACATCATGGAGATCGAGACCAACCACGCAGTCTTCTCCTCGGCATCCGCGCTTGGCGGCATCACCATCCGCGACATCCCGCCAGACCTGCGTCGTGAAAGCTTCATCGCCATGGACCAGCCGCGCCACGGTCCGCAGCGCAAGACGGTCGCACCGATGTTCACGCCGACGCATCTCGACCAGCTCGCCATCAGCATTCGCGAGCGCTCCGCGGAATGCCTCGACAACCTGCCGAAGAACGAGGTGTTCGACTGGGTCGACCGCGTGTCGATCGAATTGACCACGCAGATGCTCGCGGTGCTGTTCGATTTTCCCTGGGAGGATCGCCGCAAGCTGACGCGCTGGTCCGACGTCGCCACCACCATTCCCGGTCCCGGCGGGGTCGTGGCCTCCGAAGACGAACGGCAAACCGAACTGACCGAATGCGCGGCGTACTTCAGCCGGCTGTGGAAGGAGCGCATCAACCAGCCGCCGAAAAGCGACTTGCTGTCGATGATGGCTCATTCGGACGCGACACGCGACATGGACCCGAAGAACTTCCTCGGCAACCTGATCCTGCTGATCGTCGGCGGCAACGATACCACCCGCAACACCATGTCCGGCAGCATCTACGCGCTGAGCAGGAATCCGGATCAGTATCGCAAGCTGCGCGGCAATCCTGCGCTGCTGGAAAGTTTCGTCTCGGAGGTGATCCGCTGGCAGACGCCGCTCGCCCACATGCGCCGCACCGCGCTCGAGGATATCGAATTCCGCGGCAAGCAGATCCGGCAAGGTGACAAGGTGGTGATGTGGTACGTCTCGGGCAACCGCGACGAGGACGTCATCGAGCGCCCCTACGATTTCATCATCGACCGCGCGCGGCCGCGCACGCATCTCTCCTTCGGTTTCGGCATTCACCGCTGCGTGGGCCTGCGGCTCGCCGAACTGCAACTCAGGATCATCTGGGAAGAGATCCTCAAGCGCTTCGACGAGATCGACGTGGTCGACGAGCCGAAGCGGGTGTATTCCAGCTTCGTCAAGGGTTACGAGACGCTGCCGGTACGCATCCCGGCCTGACAGGGTTCGACAACGATGAATATCCAGACGAAAATCGCGGCCGACAAGCAAGCCCTTCAGCGCGCGGCGCGCGAGGAAGCCTATGCGACGCCGCTGAAGGACTTTCATCCGGGCGCGCCGCGGCTGTTCCAGAACGACACGCTGTGGCCTTATTTCGAGCGGCTGCGCAAGGAAGAGCCGGTGCACTACTGCACCAACGCGCCGATCGAACCGTACTGGTCAGTGACCAAATACAACGACATCATGCATGTCGACACCAACGCCGCGATCTTTTCCTCCGACGTCAGGCACGGCGGCATCATGATCCGCGACGTCGCGGAGGGTTACGACTGGCCGAGTTTCATCGCCATGGACGAGCCGCGCCACGCGCCGCAGCGCAAGACCGTCGCGCCGATGTTCACGCCGAAACATCTCGACGAGCTCGCGGTGCTGATCCGCCAGCGTGTGCGCAAGGTGCTCGACGGCCTGCCGCGCAACGAAACCTTCAATTTCGTCGAGCGCGTCTCGATCGAACTGACCACGCAGATGCTGGCGACGCTGTTCGATTTCCCCTTCGAGGAACGCTACAAGCTGACGCGCTGGTCGGACGTCTCCACCGCCCTGCCCAAGAGCGGCATCGTCTCGTCCGAGGAGGAACGCCGCCGCGAACTCGGCGAGTGCCGCGACTATTTCGAGAAATTGTGGAACGAGCGCGTCAATTCGGAGCCGCGCAACGACCTGCTCTCCATGATGGCGCACAGCGACGCCACCCGTTTCATGGACGGCGACAACCTGATGGGCAACCTCATCCTGCTCATCGTCGGCGGCAACGACACCACTCGCAACACCATGACCGGCTCGGTGCTGGCGCTGAATGAAAATCCCGAGCAATTCGACAAGCTGCGCGCCAATCCCGCGCTGATCGACAGCATGGTGCCCGAAGTAATCCGCTGGCAGACGCCGCTGGCGCACATGCGCCGCACCGCGCTTCAGGACACGGAGGTCGGCGGCAAGACCATCAGGAAAGGCGACCGCGTGGTGATGTGGTATGTCTCGGGCAACCGCGACGAAGAGGTCATCGAGAACCCGAACGACTTCATCATCGACCGTGCCCGGCCGCGCACGCACCTCTCGTTCGGCTTCGGCATCCATCGTTGCGTCGGCATGCGGCTCGCCGAGCTGCAGCTCCGCATCGTGTGGGAGGAAATGCTGGGCCGCTTTGACAAAATCGAGGTTGTCGGCGAGCCGAAGCGGGTCTATTCGAGCTTCGTCAAGGGCTATGAGTCCCTGCCCGTTCGAATTTCCTGACAAACAAATACCCAGACAAAGAAAGCATTCTTCCTCGATGACCGACCACGCCACGGACCCCGATCCGTATCATGACATCCGCGACGCGGTGGCGAAGCTGTGTGCGCAGTTTCCGGGCGAATACTGGCGCAAGCTCGATCGCGAGATGGCCTATCCGTCCGCCTTCGTCGATGCGCTGACGCAGGCCGGCTACCTCTCGGTGCTGATCCCCGAGGAATATGGCGGCGCGGGGCTGAAGCTGTCCGCCGGCGCGGCGATCCTCGAGGAGATCCACAAGAACGGCTGCAACGCCGGCGCCTGCCACGCCCAGATGTACACGATGGGCACGCTGCTGCGCCACGGCAGCGCGGAGCAGAAGGCGAAATGGCTGCCGAAGATCGCGAGCGGCGAATTGCGGCTGCAGGCGTTCGGCGTCACCGAGCCGACCAGCGGCACCGACACCTCCTCTCTGAAGACCACGGCCAAGCGCGACGGCAACGACGGCTATGTGGTCAACGGCCAGAAGATCTGGACCAGCCGCGCCGAATATTCCGACCTGATGATCCTGCTGGCGCGCACCACGCCGAAGGAGGAGGCGAGGAAGCGCACCGACGGCCTGTCGGTGTTCCTGGTCGACATGCGCGAAGCGAAGGGGCACGGGCTCACCATCCGCCCGATCCGCACCATGATGAATCACTCGACCACGGAAGTCTTCTTCACCGACATGAAGGTGCCGGCCGAGAACCTGATCGGCGAGGAAGGCAAGGGGTTTCGCTACATCCTGTCCGGCATGAACGCCGAGCGCATCCTGATCGCTTCGGAATGCATCGGCGACGCCAAGTGGTTCATCAGGAAGGCGTCGGACTATGCCAAGGAGCGCGCCGTGTTCGGCCGCCCGATCGGCCAGAATCAGGGCATCCAGTTCCCGATCGCCAAGGCCTATGCGTCGATGCGCGCCGCCGAGTTGATGGTGCACGAGGCCGCGCGCAAATACGAAGCAGGACTGGACTGCGGGGCCGAGGCCAACATGGCCAAGATGCTGGCGGCGGATGCCTCATGGGAAGCGGCCAATGCCGCGATCCAGACCCATGGCGGCTTCGGCTTCGCCGAGGAGTACGACGTCGAGCGCAAGTTCCGCGAGACTCGCCTCTATCAGGTCGCGCCGATCTCCACCAACCTGGTGCTGTCCTTCATCGCCGAGCATGTGCTCGGCATGCCGCGTTCCTATTGAGAGTGCGGTGATGACTCTCGCCCTGGCCGTCATTGCGAGTTCGCGACAAAATTGGCTCTTGCCATTTTTGTGCACAGCGAAGCAATCCGGAAGCCGGTGGGAGAGAGCTAGATTGCTTCGTCGGCTTCGTCTCCTCGCAATGACGACGCCAATTCATCTTAGAGAATGCCATGCTCCCGCTTGAAGGTCTGACCGTCATCGCCGTCGAACAGGCGGTCGCCGCACCGTTCTGCAGTTCCCGCCTCGCCGACGCCGGCGCACACGTCATCAAGGTCGAGCGTCCCGAGGGCGATTTCGCCCGCGGCTACGACAGAGCCGCGAAGGGTCAGAGCAGCTATTTCGTCTGGCTCAACCGCGGCAAGGACTCCATCGTCATCGATTTGATGACGCAGGAAGGACGGCAGACGCTCGAGGGCCTGATCGCCAAGGCCGACGTGCTGCTGCAAAATCTGAAGCCGGGATCGATGGACAAACTCGGCTTTACGCGCGAACGGCTGATGAAGGATTATCCGCGCCTGATCTGCTGCACCATCTCCGGCTACGGCGACAGCGGCCCGTATGCCGAGCGCAAGGCCTACGACCTCTTGATCCAGGCCGAGAGCGGCCTCGCCTCGATCACCGGCGGCCCCGAAAGCGCGTCGCGCGTCGGCATGTCGATCGTCGATGTGGCTACGGGAGCCACGGCGCATGCCGCGATCCTCGAGGCGCTGATCGGCCGCTCGCGAACCGGCAAGGGCGCGGACATCCGCATCTCCATGTTCGACGTGATGGCGGACTGGCTGACCGTGCCGCTGCTCAATGCCGAGGACGGCAAGCCGCCGCAGCGGATGGGCCTCGCCCATCCCTCGATCGCACCCTACGGCGTGTTCTGCTCGAAGGACGGCAAGGATATTCTGATCTCGATCCAGAGCGAGCGCGAATGGAAGAAACTCTGCGCCGAGGTGCTGGGCCAGCCCGAGTTGCCCAACGACCCGCGCTTCGCCAACATGGTCGAGCGGGTACAAAACCGCCAGCTCACCGACAAGGTCGTCGGCGACAGCTTTGGATCGATGACCCGCGACGAGTTGCTGAAGCGGCTCGACGACGCCGACATCGCCTTCGCCGAGGTCAACACCATGGCGGACCTCGCGACACATCCGCATCTGCGCCGCATTGCGGTCGACACGCCCAACGGAGTCGTCAACTATCCCGCGCCGGCAATGATCGTGGTCGGCCAGGACAGGCGCTACGGCGCGGTTCCGCCGATCGGCACCATCACCGCGGAGTCCGTCAGAACGTCCAAGGAAAGCACGTCATGACCGAAAAGCTCGACCTCGATCATCTGCGCCAGTGGATCGGCCGCACCGAGGACAAGACCGACGTGGTCACGGCCCATCTCGTGGCGGGCTTGCGCTCCGTGCTGTTCCTCGACGATGGCATCCCCAAGGAAGGAGACGCTGCTCCCTTCACCACGCATTGGTGCCTGACGGTGCCGGTGGTGCCGCTGTCGCAGGTCGGGCCCGACGGCCATCCCGTCCGCGGCGGCTTCCTGCCGCCGGTTCCCCTGCCCCGCCGGATGTGGGCGGGCGGCGAAATCCATTTCATCGAACCGCTGCGGGTCGGCGATACCGTGACGCGCCACTCGACCGTCAAGGACGTGACGGTGAAGACCGGCAGCACCGGAACGCTCTGTTTCGTCTCGGTCGACCACGAGATCGCGACGAAACGCGGACCGGCGGTGCGCGAGCGGCATGACATCGTGTACCGGGACGTGCCCAAGGACGGCAAGAACGCGACGCCGGCCAAGCCCGCGCAGGCGCCCGCAGCCGCGCATCGCGAAACGCACATGGCCGATCCGGTGCTGCTGTTCCGCTATTCGGCGGTGACCTTCAACAGCCACCGCATCCACTACGACCGCGACTATGTCACCAAGGAGGAAGGCTATCCCGGCCTGATCGTGCACGGTCCGTTGCAGGCCTCCTTGCTGGTCGAACTTGGCGCCAGGCTGCACAGCGGCAACGCGCCCAAAACCTTCACCTATCGCGGCCTGCAGCCGCTGTTCGACGGCAGCGAGTTCAGCGTCAATGCGAGCGCGACCGGCGACACCATGGAGCTGTGGACCGCGGACGCTACGGGCGCGCCGACCATGAAGGGCACGGCGGTCTGGTAGTTCCGCGAAGGAGACGACGTTGGCTCGTAAATCTGCAAAAGCCTCCGGCGGTGCGATCACCGTCAAGGAGGCCACGCTCGACCTGCTCCGCGCGTTCAATATCAAGACGGTGTTCGGCAATCCCGGCTCCACCGAACTGCCGTTCCTGAGCGACTGGCCCGACGACATCGACTATGTGCTCGGCCTGCAGGAAGCCTCCGTGGTCGGCATGGCCGACGGCTACGCGCAGGCCACCCGCAATGCCGGCTTCGTCAACCTGCATTCGGCGGCGGGCGTCGGCAACGCGCTCGGCAACATCTACACCGCGCACCGAAACCAGACGCCGCTGGTCATCACGGCCGGTCAGCAGGCGCGCAGCATCCTGCCATTGCAGGCCTTCCTCTACGCCGAACGCGCCTCGGAATTCCCGCGGCCCTATGTGAAATTCAGCGTCGAGCCGGCGCGCGCCGAGGACGTGCCGGCCGCCATCGCCCGTGCCTATTACGTGGCGATGCAGCCGCCCTGCGGCCCGACCTTCGTCTCCGTGCCGATCGACGACTGGACTCATCCGGTGCAGCCCGTGGCGGCGCGCGAGGTCAGCCGCGAGACCGGCCCCGACGCGAACGCGATGCAGGCGCTGGTCGCGGCCTTGTCGGCCAGCAAGACGCCGGCGCTGATCGTCGGCCCGGCCGTCGACCGCTCAGGCGCCGTCGACCTGATGGTGCAGGTCGCCGAGCGCGCCAAAGCGGCCGTCTGGGTCAGCCCGTTTTCCGCGCGCTGCAGCTTTCCGGAGCGGCACCCGCAATTCGTGGGCTTCCTGCATGCCTCGCCCGGACAGCTCTCGGATGCGCTGCGCGAGCATGACCTCGTCGTCGTCATCGGCGCACCGGTATTCACCTTCCATGTCGAGGGCCACGCCGCGATCTTCGACGGCGACACCACGATCTTCCAAATCACGGACGATCCGACCGCCGCCGCGGTGACACCCATCGGCACCAGCATCATCGCGACCATGAAGCCGGCGCTGTCGAAGCTGCTGGAGTTGTTGCCGGACACCAAACGCGACGCGCCGCCCGGCCGGACCCTGCCCCCGGCGCCGAAACCCGCCGATCCGATCCCGGCGGCGTACCTGATGCATGCGCTGTCGGAAACAATGCCGCGCGGCGCGGCGCTGGTCGAAGAAGCGCCCTCGCACCGCCCGACCATGCAGATATTCCTGCCCATGCCGGGCCAGGACAGTTTTTACACCATGGCGAGCGGCGGCCTCGGCCACTCGCTTCCTGCTTCCGTCGGCATCGCGCTCGCCAATCCGAAACGGCGCACCGTCTGCCTGATCGGCGACGGCTCGGCGATGTATTCGATCCAGGCGCTATGGACCGCCGCCCGGCGCAAGCTGCCGCTCACAATCGTCGTCATTAACAATTCCGGCTACGGCGCGATGCGCTCGTTCAGCCAGGTCATGCAGGTGCGGAGAGTCCCCGGTCTCGACCTGCCGGGGCTCGATTTCGTCAAGATCGCGGAAGGCATGGGCTGCGACGCCGTGCGCGTCAGCAGGTCGGCGGAACTCGGGCCCGCGTTGACGCGTGCATTCGCGGCCCCTGGAACGAATCTGATCGAAGTGATCGTGGATTCGGCAGTTCCGATCCTATATGGGAAAAAGCACTAGTGTGGTAGTTCAGAAGTTCGCTACGGAGAACGCTGAACAAGGCGAACTTCGGCTTCGGGACACTGGATCCGGACAACAAGGGTCGCTCGCCATGACGGATATCGCAGCGGACACACCGGCCAAGCCGCATAGCTCGCACTGGGGCGCCTTCACCGGACAATGGGTGAAGGACAAACTGGTGGTTCGTCCGCACCCCAACGATCCCGATCCGAATCCGATCCTCGACAATTTTCCCGAAGCGCTTGCGCACAAGGCGCGAGTCACGCAGCCGATGGTGCGGCGCGGATGGCTGGAGCGCGGCCCCGGCAAGGATTCCCGGCGCGGCCGTGACGCGTTCGTGCCGATGGAATGGGATCGGGTGCTCGACCTGCTCGCCAGGGAACTCGTACGCGTGCGCGACAGCCATGGCCCGCGCGCGATCTTCGGCGGCTCCTACGGCTGGGCCAGCGCCGGACGCTTCAATCATGCGCAAAGCCAGATGCATCGCTTCCTCAACATCGCGATGGGCGGCTACGTGCGCTCGGTCAACAGCTACAGCGCGGGCGCGTCGATGGTGGTGCTGCCGCACATCCTCGGCGGCTACGACGACGTCTCGCGGCGCAACGTAAGCTGGGACGAGATCGTCGCGCACACTGACATCGTGCTCGCCTTCGGCGGCATGGCGACGAAGAACTCGCGCATTGCGGCCGGAGGCATCAGCCGGCACACCGAACATCCGGACATGGTCGCGGCCAGCAAGCGCGGCGCTCGGTTCGTTCTCATCAGCCCGTTGCAGACCGATCTGCCGGACGAAGTGAACAACGAGTGGCTGCCGATCCGGCCGGGCACCGACACGGCGCTGATGCTCGCGATCGCGCATACGCTGGTCGCGGACGGCACCCACGACCGCGACTTCCTCGCCACGCGCTGCACCGGCTGGCCGGTGTTCGAGGATTATCTGATGGGCCGCCGCGACGGCCAGCCCAAGAGTGCCGCATGGGCTTCGGACATCGTCGGCATCCCGGCCGGCGAGATCGAGGCGCTGGCGCGGCGGCTGCCGGGCAAACGCGTGCTGGTCGTGGTGTCGCATTCGCTGCAGCGCGCGGAGCATGGCGAGCAGCCGGTATGGATGGGCGCGGTGCTCGCCGCGATGCTCGGCCAGTTCGGCCTGCCCGGCGGCGGCTACAACTACGCGCTCGGCGCCATCGCCAATTACGGCCGGCGCATGAACGCGGTGCCGATCGCGGCGTTCCCGCAAGGCAGGAATCCGGTGAAGGAATTCATCCCGGTGGCGCGCATCGCCGACATGCTGCTCAATCCCGGCGCGCCGTTCGAGTACAACGGCGAGCGCCTCACCTATCCCGAGATCAAGCTGGTGTACTGGGCCGGCGGCAACCCGTTCCATCACCATCAGGACCTCAACCGGCTGCGCCGCGCGTTCGCCGAGCTCGATACGCTGGTGGTGCACGAGATCGGCTGGACCGCGACCGCGCGGCACGCCGACATCGTGCTGCCGTGCACGATGACGCTGGAGCGGGACGATATCGGCGGCGCGCCGACTGATCCGCTGATGATCGCCATGCACAAGCTGGCGGAACCGCACGGGCAGGCGCGCGACGACTACGCGATCTTCGCGGACCTCGCCGCGCGCGTCGGACACGGCGAGGCGTTCACGGAAGGGCGCACCAGCGCGCAATGGCTGCGTCACCTCTACAAGACGACGCAGGACGCGCTGGCCGCCAAGGGGCTGGACGCGCCCGATTTCGACGAATTCTGGCGACGCGGGGAACTGAAGCTCCCGCAATTGCCGCACGACGGCGGCATCATCCGCGCCTTCCGCGACGACCCCGACGGCCATCCGCTGCCGACGCCGAGCGGCAGGATCGAAATTCATTCGGAGACCATCGCAAGCTTTGGTTACGACGACTGCCCCGGACATCCGACATGGCTGCCGCCCGCCGATGCGGTGAGCGACGAACATCCTCTCCAGTTGGTCGCCAACCAGCCTGCAACGCGGCTGCACAGCCAGTTCGACTTCGGCGGACATTCGACCGCAATGAAGCATCGCGGCCGGGAAGTGGCGCGCATGCATCCCCTTGACGCGGCGGCGCGCGGCATCAAGGACGGCGACATCGTCAAGCTGTTCAACGCGCGCGGCGCCTGCCTCGCCGCGATCGTCCTGACCGAGAAAATCCGGCAAGGCGTGATCCAGTTGCCGACCGGCGCCTGGTACGATCCGGAAGATCCCGAGGACGACAAGCCGTTGTGCGTTCACGGCAACCCGAACGTGCTGACCCGCGACGTCGGCACCTCAAGACTCGCGCAAGGCTGCAGCGGGCAACTGACCACGGTTCAGGTCGAGCGCTTTACCGGCAACCTGCCGCCGATCCAGGCTTTCGATCCGCCGGTGGCGGCGGCGCGCTCACGCGGGTAATTTGAGGTTGCGAACGTTTCCACTCGTCATGGCCGGATTTATTCCGGCCATCCACGTCTGACGACATCGAAGCGAGAAAGACGTGGATGCCCGTGACAAGCACGGGCATGACGGATGGGAGTTCCGGCGCCCGCCCTGCGGCGAACCATTACTCCTTTGAGAACTCCTCGCGCATCTTCGCCTGGATCTTGGCCATGCCGCCGATCCAGCGGTCGTAGTTCTCGGTCTTCTTGCGCATGTAGCCGAGCACCTGCGGATGCGGCAGGATCAGGAAGCGCTCCTCGGCGATGCCCTGCAACGCATCCTTCGCCACCTGCTCCGGCGCGAGGTCGCCGTCGCCGGATTGCGGGCCCTTGGGAATGGAGCGCAGCATGTTGGTATCGACGCCCTGCGGGCACAGGATCGAGACGCGGATGTTGTGCGCCTTGTGGGAGATTGCGAGGCTCTCGGCAAAGCCCACCGCCGCGTGCTTGGTCGTCGAATAGGCCGGGCTGCCGACCTGCGAGAGCAGACCGGCCGCCGAGATCGTGTTGAGGAAATAGCCGCCGCCCCGCGCCTTCATGCGCGGCACCAGATGCCGCGCCGCGTAGACGTGGGCCATCACGTGAATCGCCCAGCTCCGCGACCACGGCTCGTCCGATGTGCCGCCGGCGTTCTCCGACATCGGATCGAAGCCGCCGCCGATCCCGGCGTTGGAGCAGAACAGGTCGATCGGCCCGAACTGCCGCTCGGTCTCCTCGATGACGTGCAGAATGTCCTTTTCCTGCCCGACGTCGCACTTGAAGGCCGCACCATCGACCGCATGCGCCACGGCGCGCGCATTGGCGGCATCCATGTCGGCGACGATGACCTTGGCCGCGCCCGCCTGATGAAAAGTCTCGCACAGCGCCTTGCCGATGCCGTTGGCGCCGCCGGTGACAACCACGACCTTGCCGGTGACCTGCATCGTTCCCTCCGCGTTCGTTTGGTAGCTCAGGCCAGAATAAGGTCGAGTACCGCGGTATAATGACAGGCCGCGCCGAGCAGCACAAACGCATGCCAGATCGCATTCTGGAAGCGCAGTGTCCGCCACGCATGAAAGACGACGCCGAAGCTGTAGAGCGCGCCGCCTGCAACCACGAACCAGAGCGCCATCGCCGGCAACGCCGCGGCCACGGAGTCGTGGATCATGAAGCCGCTCCACCCCATCGCCAGATAGAGGACGATCGACAGCCGATCGAACCGCCCGGGCAGCACCAGCTTGAACACGATCCCGACGATCGCCACCAGCCAGACTCCGGCCAACAGCGCGACCGCGACCGGATTATCCTTCACCTGCATGATGAACGGCGTATAGGTCGCGGCGATCAGAACGTAGATCGCCGAATGATCGAAGCGGCGCAGCAGCCACTTGCGCGGCGACACCGGCCACAGATTGTAGACGGCCGACAGCACCAGCATGGTCATCAGGCCGACGACATAGACCGACACCACCGCGACGTCGAACCCGGTCGCATAAACGGCGGTCAGGACGATCAGCACGGTGGCCGCGATCAGCCCGAGCAACACGCCAAGCATATGAACGACGCCGTCGGCGATCAGCTCGGCGCGGTCGTAATTCCATTTCACGGCGCCGGCGATGGCCTGCGCGGGATGGGACGCCAGTTGTTTCAACCTGAACAACGTCATTAAACCAATCCGACCGTCGGTCTCGATGCTCCCGATGCTGTCCTGAAAGCGTTAAATCATAGCCAATTCATGGTCAACGAAAGCACCGCGGCGCAGCCCCTCACAAATCCTGTCACTGCTGAAACTTGAATTTCCGCAATCTAATCGCCACCTTTTCGTGACGTTTGCGTCACCGGTCCGCCCTCTCGCCCCGCCCCGCCCCATGGCTCTCACTTTCTCCGACATCGTTGAAGAGGCGCGGCTGTCGGCACGCGCGCTGCTCGACTATGGCGACGGTTTTTTCAACCCGACCGTCCGGCTCGGCGTGACGGGCCTCTCGCGCGCGGGCAAAACGGTTTTCATCACGGCGCTGATCCATGGATTGTCGCGCGGCGGCCGTTTTCCGGTGTTCGAGTCGCTCGCCACCGGAAGGATCGCCCGGGCGCGGCTCGCCCCGCAGCCCGACGATGCGGTGCCACGCTTCAACTACGAAAGCCACGTCCGCACCCTCGTCCGGGACCGGCAATGGCCCCATTCGACCGTCGACATCAGCGAACTGCGCCTCGTCATCGATTACCAGCGGCAAAATGGCGCGGACCGGACACTGACCCTCGACATCGTCGACTATCCCGGCGAATGGCTGCTCGACCTGCCGCTGCTCACGAAAAGCTATGAGGAATGGTCGGCCGAAAGCCTCGCGCTGTCGCGCCAGCCGGTCCGCGCGCCGCTGGCCGAAACCTGGCACGCGCATCTCGCAACGTTGCAGCCTGAAGGCCGCGAGGACGAGCAGGCGACGCTGGCGACTGCAAAACTGTTCACCGACTATCTGCGCGCCTGCCGCGACGAGCGCTTCGCCATGAGCCTCTTGCCGCCCGGACGCTTCCTGATGCCGGGCAACCTCGCGGGCTCGCCGGCCCTGACCTTCGCACCGCTCGACCTGCCGGCCGACCGCACCGCGCCGGAGGGGTCGCTGTGGGCCATGATGCGGCGGCGCTACGAGGCCTACAAGGATGTCGTGGTGCGTCCGTTCTTTCGCGATCACTTCGCGCGGCTCGACCGCCAGATCGTGCTGGTCGACGCGCTTGCGGCCTTCAATGCCGGGCCGGAAGCGCTGCGCGATCTCGAAGCCGCGCTCGCCGGCATTCTGGATTGCTTCCGGATCGGACGTGGCACATTCCTCAGTGCGCTGTTCCGGCCGCGCATCGACCGCATCCTGTTCGCGGCGACCAAGGCGGACCATCTGCACCATACCAGTCACGACCGGCTCGAGGCCATCCTGCGGCGGCTGGTGGAGCGCGCGGCCGCGCGGGCTGAAGTCTCCGGGGCCACGATCGACGTGGTAGCGCTGGCCGCCGTCCGCGCCACCCGCGAAGCGCAGGTGCAGCGCGGCCGCGAGACGCTGCCGTCGATCCTCGGCATGCCGATCGCCGGCGAAGTCGCCAACGGCGAGACCTTCGACGGCAACACCGAGGTCGCGACGTTTCCCGGCGACCTGCCGACCGATCTCGACGGCCTTTTCACAAGCGGCGGCTCCTTCCGCGGACTGACAGCGGGGGCCGCCGACAGCGCTGATTACCGTTTCCTGCGGTTTCGCCCGCCGCTCCTGGCCGAGGGCGATACCGCCGACCCGGCGCTGCCTCATATCCGCCTCGACCGTGCGCTCCAGTTCCTGATCGGAGATCGACTGCAATGAGCGAGCGATCCGGCCCGCGCCGCCCCGCCACCTTCAAGCTCGACGACCCCGACGTGGTCGTGATGGAGCCCGACGACGAGATCGGCCGTCTCGCGCGCGGCGCCATCCGCATCACGCCGGAAGCCGATGCCTCGTCGCTGCCGGTCCCCATCGAGGAGCCACCAATACCGGCGCGGAAGGGATTTCGCTGGGGCACGCTGTTCTGGGGATCGCTGGCGGGATTGGTGGCGCTCGGCACCAGCCTCGGCGTCGTCAGGCTGATCGACGACCTGTTCGCGCGCAGCGAGGGACTGGGCTTTCTCGGGCTGGCGCTGGCGGCGCTGTTCGTGCTCGCCTCGGCGGTGATCGCCGTCCGCGAAATCGCGAGCCTCGTCCGCCTCGCCACCATCGAGGACCTGCATCGGCGGGCGCTCGCCGCGATCGAGTCCGACGACCGCTCGCAAGCCGATGCGGTGGTGCGCGATCTCGTCAAGCTCGCGCACCGGAATCCGCATCTCGCGCGGGCGCGCGCGGCGCTACGGAGCCATGGCGCCGACATCATCGACGGCGCCGACATGGTGCGGCTGGCCGAACGGGAATTGATGACCCCGCTCGATCAGGAAGCGCGGCGGCTGGTGTCGGTCGCCGCGCAACGCGTGTCCATCGTCACCGCCGTCAGTCCCCGCGCCGTGGTGGACGTGCTGTTCGTGTTCGCCGCGGCGCTGCGACTGGTTCGCCAACTGGCGCATCTCTACGGCGGCCGGCCCGGCGCGCTCGGCATGATCCGCCTGATGCGTCAGGTCATTGCACACCTCGCCATCACCGGCGGCATGGCGGCAAGCGACAGCCTGATCCAGCAGGTGCTGGGCCACGGCCTCGCCGCAAAACTCTCCCAGCGTCTCGGCGAGGGGATGTTGAATGGACTCTTGACCGCGCGCCTCGGCCTCGCGGCCATCGACGTCACCCGGCCGCTGCCGTTCACAGCGCTGCCGCGGCCGGCACTGACCGATCTCGCGCGGGACCTGATCCGCAAGCGGGAGGACGAGTGATCTATCGCCCATCCATATTTCGATGGTGCGCTTCGCGAAGCACTGCGCGCTCCCTCTCCCGCCTGCGGGGGAGGGTTGGGGAGGGGGTAAAAGGACCGACAAGTAAAGAGCCCCCACCCGACCGGCATCGCTGCGCTTTGCCGGTCGACCTCCCCCGCAAGCGGGAGAGGTTAAAAAGCGAACATTGCGATTCAATGCCTATTTGAAGCCATCATCATGCGATCCGCTTCACCACCCGCGAGGCGCGGCCATTTGTAGAGCGGCGAGTCCGGCGGCGGCGACAGTTCGGGCGTCCAGCCCGTCAGCGTCTCCAGCACGTAGGTATCGAACACCCTGCCCCGCCAGGTGCGCTCGACCCGGTCGACCGGCGTCAGCACCGCGGAGGTTGCCGCGAGAGCCGATGCGCCCGTGCCTTCGCGGGCGACGTACAGCCCGGGGTGGCCGGCCACCTTGCTCATGTCGGGACTACGGAAGCCCATGAAGCGGCTGCGCTCGTTGACCTGAATCACCGGGACGCGGCTTCCCAGATGCCAGCGCAGCATCGCATAGGTGCGATAGTCGGTCGTTGCGATCCAGGTGGCACCGGTGCGTTTCATGTCCGCGTCAGCACGTGCCGCAAGCTGGTCATACCCTGCTTCGGCGCCGATCGGATCCATTTTGCCCAGAAAATCCCACGGGCTCGCGACGTAGTAGAGAAAGACAATGCCGACGAGCGTCATCCCGGAGACGATGGCCGTTCGCGCCCAGAAGCGTGACGAACGAACCAGCCGCGCCGACCATTCTTCCTCGCGGAGTCTTGCGAGGTTGATGGCGGCGGCGGCAAATCCCAGCGGCCAAAGGAACATCGGCCAGGTGTCGCCCACCCGCAGCGTCAGCGACTTCCAGAGAAAGTAGCAGAACGGCACCAGCACGGCGGTCGACAGCAGCACGGCGACCGGCTCCCGCATCCGGTACCCGCGCCAGGCCGTCATGACGACGCCGGTAAGGGCCACCGGAAGCAGCACCGGCCCGACCTGGCCGAACTGCAGCCCAAGGTAGTCGCCGAACGTCCGCAAGGAGAAGCTGTGCTCCGCCTCGGCACGAACGAACTGAAACCGGAACGAGGCCCAGTCGTGGCCCGCGTTCCAGATCAGCACGGGCGAGAACACCGCAGCCGCAATGACCAGCGCCGCCCACGGATACGGGCTGAACAGCCAGCGCCGGCGCCAATCCGGCACCACGATGAAGGCCGCGACCGCGGGGACGAGCATCAACGCCGTCAATTTCGACAGCAGTCCCAGTCCGGCGAAGACGCCGGCGGCGAGCCACCACCGCCCGTCGCCGCTCTCCGTCAGCCGCACCAGCGACCATGCCATCGCGATCTCGAACGGGATCAGCGCGACATCGGGCGCGACCTTCGCCATCAGCAGCCCATAATAGAGCGCGGCTTCCATCATCAGCACCGCGACGATCGCGGCGCGGATATCGCGCGTGACGCGGCGGACGATATCGGCGAGCAGCAGCTCCGAGACAAGCATCGCCAGGATGCCGGCGAATCTTGCGCCGAAACTCGTATCGCCGAATATCGCCGTGCCGAAACGGATGAACCACGCGATCATCGGCGGATGGTCGAGGAACGACAGCGCGCCTTCTTTCGACCAGGTCCAGTAGTAGGCCTCGTCCGTCCGCAGATCGAGCGTCGCGGCAAAGACGCACCGCATGACAGTGAAGGCCGCGACCGCGAGCGCGGCCCACAGCAGCAGGCGGACCGCTGAACGATCCGGCTTCATGGTTCGCGGGTTTGGGTGGACAGCGCTCATTGTCAGGGCTGAAGAACAGGCGCCGCCTGCATTTTCGACAATCCTCCGGTCGATGACGTGGCGCTTTTCGACCACCACCCCCACGGTGTCAATGCACTCATGCGAACCGGACTGACACCGGTTGGATCAAAACGGGCCATGGCGCCCGCAATGATCCGCCGGTAACATCGGCAGCGAAACGGCGATTTCATCCAGTCATGACACCATCACCACCGCGACAGCTTCGTAAACTGATCCACGGATTCGGCCTGCGCCAGCTCCGCCTGTGCTGCGGGCTGGTGCTGTTCGCCTATCTGCTCAGCCACTTTCTCAACCATGCGCTCGGCATCGTCTCGATGGAGGCACTGGAAACCGGCGTCTATTATCACACCGTGTTCTGGCAATTTCTGCCGGTCGCGGTGATTTTCTACGCCGCCATCGCGATCCACATAAGCCTCGGCTTCTGGGCGCTGTATGAGCGCCGGCAATTCCGCTGGAAAGCCATCGAGCCGCTGCAGCTCCTGCTTGGCCTGAGCATTCCCGCGCTGGTGGTCGCGCATGTCGTCGGCCTCCGGCTCGGCCAGGCGCTCTACGAGCAGGAGAAGCTCTATCCACAAGTGTTCTTCGCCGATTGGGTGACCTCGCCCGACAGGAAATGGCTGATGGTCCTGGCCCTCACCGTCGCCTGGTTGCACGGGTGCATCGGCGTTTATTTCTGGCTGAGGATGAAGGCGTTCTTCGCCAGGGCCGCGCCGTTTCTGCTGGCCGCGGCGATCCTCGTTCCGACGCTGGCCATGCTCGGCCTCTATCAGGGCGGACGAACCGTCGTCGCCGCGAGCCAGGACGCCGCGTGGCGAACCGAAAACCTCGGTGACAGGCAAATTGGCACACCTCACCAGCAGGACGTTCTGGCTGATATCACCGACTACTCCCTTATCGGCTATCTCGGCCTGATCGGCCTTGCGCTGATCGCGCGCGGCATCCGCCTGATGGCGGAACGCCGGGGCCGCATGATCACGCTGTCCTTCGGCAACGATAGAACGGTGCGCGTTCCGAGAGGATTAAGCGTGCTCGAAGCGAGCCTCCTGCACAATATTCCGCATGCCAGCATCTGTGGCGGGCGCGCCCGATGCTCGACCTGCCGCATCCGGATCCTCGGCGACCCCAGCGTTCTGCCGTCGCCGTCGAAACGGGAAGCCTTTGTGCTCGACCGCGTCGGCGCCGGCGCCGACCCGGCGGTGCGTCTCGCCTGCCAATTGCGCCCGGAAACGGACCTGTCGTTCCTTCAGTTGTTCCTGCCGCACACCATGTCCGCCAACGCTCACGCCGCGCAACCCTCCAGGATCGGGCAGGAGTGCTATCTGGTCAGCATGTTCGTCGACATGCGCGGCTCGACGAAACTGGCCGAGCAGCGGTTGCCGTTCGACACCGTGTTCATCGTCAACCGCTTCCTCAATGCGGTCTCGGCGGCGGTAATTGCTTCCGGAGGCCAGCCCAATCAGTTCGTCGGCGACGGCCTGCTGGCGCTGTTCGGACTCCATGCCGACCCGAAGAGGGCATGCCGGCAGGCGATCCAGGCCGCCGCGGCGATTTCAACACACATCGACGAACTCAACCGCTTTCTGCACGGCGATCTCAAGGAGCCGGTCCGGTTCGGGATCGGTATGCATGCCGGAGAGGTGATCATCGGCGACATCGGCTACCGCGATCACATGGTGTTCACTGCGCTGGGCGACGCGGTCAATGTCGCCGCGCGGCTGCAGGACATGACCAAGACGCTCGCGTGCGAGGTCGTGATCTCGAACGAGGTCTTCAGCACCGCGCAGATGACGCCGGGATTGCAGACGGAAACAGTCTCCATCCGGGGGCGCAGCGAACAGATGATCGTCCAGACGGCGACGGATGCAAAGATTCTCTCCTCGATCGCCGATGCGACAGATCCGGTCGCCGCGTAGCTCGTGACGACATAACTCGCCTGAACATTCGTTCAGAAAATTCTTCCCTCGCGCATGCGATTTTTCTCGAACCCGTCTTTCCAAGGGTGCGTCCAATTTTGCGATGGCAGGACTGAAACGGCCTGACCTCGCAACATTGCAACCCCGCGCGCGATGCGCGTCACTGATTGAGGAGAACGATCATGTTTCGTAAATTGGCTCTTGGACTTTTCGCCGCGGCGTCGCTCGGCGTCATGGCGCTCATGCCCACCACCGCGTCCGCCAAAGGCTGGGGATGGGGCGGTGGATTCCATCATCATCACTTCGGTCATTTTCCCGGCTTCATCGCCTATGTCCGCGGTTATGACGACGGCTGCTACATCGTCCGCCGTGTGCCGACGCCGTTCGGCTACCGCCTGCGGACCATCGACGTCTGCGACTGATCTCGTTGTATCGGCTCATGCCAAAACCCCGGTCGCCCATCGCGGCCGGGGTTTGTCATGCGGCCGAAAGGCGAAAGCGTCCGAAGCTTGCTGCATCGCGGAATGCACGGCGGGGAATCATCGATTGCGGCGAATGGTCCGATCGGAAGTCATCGATTGACTTGCAGCCGCCCGATGCCACACTCGGAAACATGATCCCGTGATGACGGGTCATGCGATAAAAGCTTCGGAGGAAGCCCATGCTTGATCGACGAGAGATGATGAAGCGCGTCGGTGCCGGACTGGCATTCGGCGCGATGTCCGGACTCAATCCGCTCAGGGCGCTGGCCGCCGATACGGTGACGCTGCCTTTCGAAAACGGCGAACGGCCGCTCGTCAAATATCCGCAGAAGCGCTTGATGATAGGCTTGACGCAGCGGCCACCGCAACTCGAGACGCCCTTCTCGGTCTTCAACGAAGGTCCGATCACCCCGAACGACGCCTTTTTCGTCCGCTATCATCTCGCCGACATCCCGCTCGATATCGATCCTGACAAGTTCACCATCGACATCAAGGGCAAGGTCGATCGGCCGTTCAAGCTGTCGATCAAGGACCTGAAGAAGATGCACGCGACCGAGATCGTCGCGGTCAACCAGTGCTCGGGCAACAGCCGCGGCCTCTTCAACCCGCGCGTTGCGGGCGGGCAGCTCGGTAATGGCGCGATGGGCAACGCGCGCTGGCGCGGCGTACCGCTGAAAGCCGTGCTCGACAAGGCCGGCGTTCAATCGGGCGCGAGGCAAGTCGTATTCGGCGGCATGGATGGTCCGGTCAGCGACAAGACACCGGATTTCGCCAAGGCGCTCGACATCGATCACGCCCGCGACGGCGAGGTGATGCTCGCTTATCTCATGAACGGCAAGGATCTGCCGGTGCTGAACGGTTTCCCGGTGCGTCTCGTGGTGCCCGGATATTACGGCACCTATTGGGTGAAGCATCTGAACGAGATCACCGTCATCGACAGCGTGTTCGATAATTTCTGGATGAAGACGGCGTATCGCATTCCCGACAATGCCTGCGCGTGTGTCGAGCCGGGGACCGCACCCAAGGCGACCGTTCCGATCAACCGCTTCAACGTTCGTTCCTTCATCACCAATGTCGCCGACGGCGCGAAGCTGAAAGCCGGCGGCAAACTGCTCAAGGGAATCGCCTTCGACGGCGGCACCGGCATCAAGCAAGTCGCGGTCTCGATCGATGGCGGCCAGACCTGGAAGAACGCGGAGCTTGGCCGCAACTACGGCAAATATTCGTTCCGCGAGTGGAAGGTTCCCGTCAAGCTGACGCCCGACACGCGCGAACTCAAGGTGCGCGCCACCAGCAACGGCGGGCAGGTGCAGCCCATGGAAGCGACATGGAATCCGGCGGGCTACATGCGCAACGTTGTCGAAACCACGCATGTAACCGTGGGCTGAGGAGGACGATCATGAAACGCAAAGCTCTCCTCGCCGCCGGCGCCAGTGGTTTGGTCGTCATGCTGTGGGCCGCAAGCCTCGCCACGGTCGGCGCCCGGCCGATTACCTACAAGCTCCCCGACGAAACCGCGGCGTTCAAGCCCGGCCCCAATCTCGACGTGGTGAAGAACAATTGCACCGCCTGCCACTCGGCGGATTACATTAGCACCCAGCCGCGCGGACCGAAATTCAAGAAGGACTTCTGGAAGGCCGAAGTCACCAAGATGATCAAGGTCTATGGCGCACCGATCGAGGATGCGGACGTTGACAAGATCGTCGATTATCTCGCGGCAACATACTGAGCCGCGATGAATCGGCCTGTTCCAGGCAGCGGACGGAGACGTCCGATCGCGTGTGGCTCCGCTTTGCGACCGCTTGCCGCGGCGCAAAACGGTCCGATTCCGGCAAAAACCGGGCCTGCCGGGTCAATTTCCCGCATTTCCGGGCCCGCGTTTGATCTACCAAGCCGGCCCGAGTCCGCGTATCGTAGTCGGGTCGGACATGCCGGTTTCCGGGGACCGACTGTGCGTTTTTCATCCTGCGGAGACTTGGAATGCCCAAAGGTACCGTGAAGTGGTTCAACCCGACCAAGGGTTATGGATTTATCCAGCCGGCTGGCGGCGGCAAGGACGTGTTCGTCCATATCTCGGCCGTCCAAAAGGCGGGACTAACCACCCTCAACGAAGGCCAGACCGTCGAATTCGAGGAAGTGGCCAACCGCGGCAAGACATCTGCCGAAAATCTCAAAGTGTAGTGCGGCCTCGCCCCGCTCCGGCCAGACCGAAGCGGGGCGTGCTCCTTATGACGCGCGGGACCGACACGCGCCTCAGTTTTCCTTGACCCACCTGTCGACCGTCATCACGTCCGGCGCTTGCGCATAGCCGCGCGTCCACAGGTCCACGACCCATTCCACATGCGTCGCCTTCTCAAGCAGCACCGCCGTGTTGTGCGGCGTCTGCAGCACCAGTGCATTGCCGCGATAATGCGGGTCGCCGACGGCATGATATTTGAGCAGGCCCCAGTCCTGCAGCACCAGCAGCAGACTGGTGATATTGCGCGTCGTGTCCCAGCAATCGAAGTTATGGGCGTCGTCGCCGGCGCGGAAGTCCGCTTTCGCAACGCGCTTGTTGGTTCCGAGAATCGGCCCCATGCGGCGATCGAACCAGATCACGGCGCGCTGCACGGCGGCGCGCTCGGCGGCCGCCGATGCGCGCCCACCGGCCATGATCCGCGTCAACGCAGCTCGATCGCGCGACGTGAAGTCCAGGATTGCACGGCGGCGGCAGACAAAACCGTAGCACACGGTCATCCGCTGCGCGGTCGGCGGAAAGATGGAAACCGACGTGTAGAGCTGAGAAATTCCAGCACTCAATTCAGTCGCACCGACCGCACCTGATGCCGCGAACGCAATAGCGGCGCCTCCAAGAGCGCAAATCACCCGCGATCCTGCGACGGTTCCAGATTTTTTCCGCAACGAACGAGTCCCGATACAAAGCATTCAAACCTCAACGTAGCGGTCCGATTCTAACATCTGCATTCCATTGCAGCGAGCGTCTTTGCAAATGCCGGAATCGAATGACCGCTGGCAAATCCTATCCGGCCTGCGATTCCAGGACGGGCAACGGCGCATCGCGCTTGACCTCTTCCATCACCGCGTAGGTGCGGGTTTCACGCACCCCGGGAAACGCAAGCAGCGTTTCGCCGAGAAAGCGGCGATACGCCGTCATGTCGCCGACACGCGCTTTCACCAGATAATCGAACCCGCCGGCGACCATGTGACACTCAAGAACTTCCGGCGCGCGCCGGACGGCCGCAGCAAAACGCTCGAATACGTCGGCCGTGGTCTTGTCGAGCAGCACCTCGACAAACACGAGCAGCCCCAAACCTAATCGCTCCGGATTCAACCGAGCGCCATACCCTTCGATAAAGCCGTCACGCAGCAGGCGTCTCAGCCGCTCGCCGATCGATGTCGGCGACAACCCGACCCGGTCGGCCAATTCCACGTTGGCGATCCGACCATCGGCTTGAAGGATTGCGAGGATTTTCCGGTCTATCTTATCCAAATCCATCATATATCCGGATATTACCGCGACATACCGTACTTTATGAGGACAAATTGCTGATTTGTCCATCGAACTACGGCATTCTCCACATTACACTCGAGGAAATGGAGGAAAATCGCCGTGATCCCGCAGCCGCCCGCTCATCCGCCGTTCGTGGCGCCGTATGCGCCCGACGATGGCCTTATTGCGACCCATCTTCTCGAGGCAGGCCGCCTGCCGCCCGAGCGTGAACGCCGCATCGACGACATCGCAAGCCGGCTGATCGAAGCGATCCAGCGGAACGACGATCCGCTCGGCGGCGTCGAGGACATGCTGCGGGAATTCTCCCTGTCGACCCGCGAGGGGCTCGCCTTGATGGTGCTGGCGGAGGCGCTGCTGCGCGTGCCGGATGCCCGCACCGCGGACCGCTTCATCGAGGACAAGCTTGGCCAGGGTGACTTCATCCATCACGAGACGCGGTCGAGCGCTTTTCTCGTCAACGCCTCGGCGTGGGCGCTCGGCCTGTCGGCCCGGGTGATCCAGCCGGGCGAAACGCCGCAAGGCACGATCGGACGCCTGACCAAGCGCATCGGCGCGCCCGCGGTTCGTGCCGCGACCCGGCGCGCCATGCAGGTGATGGGCAGCCATTTCGTGCTCGGGGAAACCATCGAAGCGGCGCTCGACCGCGCGGCACGCGCATCGGCCGGCCACGCCCGCTATTCGTTCGACATGCTGGGCGAAGGCGCCCGCACCGCCGCGGATGCGGACCGCTACTTCAACGCCTATGCGGCCGCGCTCGAGGCCATCGGCGCGACGGCCGACAACAAGCCGCTGCCCAACCGTCCCGGAATTTCCGTGAAGCTGTCGGCCTTACATCCGCGGTTCGAGGCCGTCAGCCGGGCGCGGGTGATGACCGAGTTGGTGCCGCGCCTCGTCGACCTCGCCGACCGCGCCAAGGCGCACGACCTCAATTTCACGATCGACGCGGAGGAAGCCGACCGGCTTGAGCTGTCGCTCGACGTCATCGCCGCGGCGTTTGCCGCGCCGTCCCTCGCCGGATGGGATGGATTCGGGCTCGCGGTGCAAGCCTATCAAAAGCGCGCGGAGGCCGTGATCGACTACGTCAGCGGTCTCGCGCGTACGCTGGACCGCCGCATGATGGTGCGCCTCGTGAAAGGCGCCTACTGGGACACGGAAATCAAGCGGGCGCAGGAGCGCGGCCTCGACGGTTATCCGGTGTTCACGCGCAAGGCGATGACCGACCTGAACTACATCGCCTGCGCTCGCAAACTTCTGGAGCTGCGGCCGCGCCTCTTTCCGCAATTCGCGACCCACAACGCGCTGACCGTCGCCACATTGCTCGACCTGGCGGACGGCGATGACGGTTTCGAGTTTCAACGCCTGCACGGCATGGGCGAAGCGCTCTACGCGCAATTGCTTCACGATCGTCCCGCGCTCGCCTGCCGCACCTATGCGCCGGTCGGCAGCCACCGTGACCTTCTCGCCTATCTGGTGCGCCGTCTTCTGGAAAACGGCGCCAACTCGTCGTTCGTGGCACGCGCCTCCGATCCGGCCGTTTCCATCGATACGTTGTTGAGGCGCCCGGCCGACATCATCGAAACGCCCGAGCAGGCGACGCATCCCAAAATTCCCTTGCCGCACGATATGCTTTTGCCGCAGCGCCTCAATTCGCGCGGCCTCGAATTCGGCGACCGCGCCGCGCTGGCCCGGCTGGTGACGAAAATCGCAGCCGATTCCGTGTCGGCGGATACTCCCATTCGGACGGCAACCCCCGAAGAAGCGGATGCCGCCGTCGCCGCGGCGCAGGCCGGCTTCAGGGCATGGGCTACGAGCAACGCCACCGCGCGCGCGCAAATGCTCGAGCGCGCTGCCGACCTCTTGCAGCAGCGCATGGCGCATTTCATCGCGTTGTTGCAACGGGAGGGCGGCAAGACCCTCGACGATTCCGTCTCGGAAGTGCGCGAGGCGATCGATTTCTGCCGCTACTACGCCGCCGAAGGCCGCCGGTTGTTTGCGGACGGGCGGGCGATGCCGGGACCGACCGGCGAGCGCAACGTGTTGAGTCTTCGCGGGCGCGGCGTCTTCATCGCGATCTCGCCGTGGAATTTCCCGCTGGCGATCTTCCTCGGCCAGGTGGCCGCTGCGCTCATGGCCGGCAGCACCGTGGTCGCCAAGCCCGCCGAACAAACCCCGCGCATTGCTGCCGAGGCGGTGCGCCTGCTGCACGAGGCCGGGATTCCGGCCTCCGCGCTCCACCTTGTGCAGGGCGACGGCGGCACCGGCGCGCGCCTCGTCGCACACCGCGATGTTGCGGGCGTCGTCTTCACCGGATCGACCGAGGTCGCACGCGTCATCAACCGCACGCTCGCCGCCAAGGACGGGCCGATCGTGCCGCTGATCGCTGAGACCGGCGGGATCAACGCCATGATCGTCGACGCGACCGCGCTGCCCGAGCAGGTCGCAGACGACGTCGTGACGTCCGCTTTCCGCTCCGCCGGCCAGCGCTGCTCGGCGCTTCGTCTTCTGTTCGTGCAGCAGGATGTCGCCGACCGCATGATCGAGATGATCGCGGGCGCGGCGCGCGAACTGAAGATCGGCGACCCCACAGATCCCGCGACCCATATCGGACCGGTGATCGACCGCGAAGCCAAGCAGCGGCTCGACGCGCATATTGCGCGCATGAAACAGCAGGCCCGCCTTCATTTCGCCGGCGATGCACCGGCCGCCGGCGCCTTTGTCGCGCCGCACATTTTCGAACTCGCGGACGCACAACAACTCACCGAGGAGGTATTCGGACCGGTCCTGCATGTGGTGCGCTACCGGGCCGATGATCTCGACCGCGTGCTGCAATCCATCGACGACAGCGGCTATGGCCTGACGCTCGGCATCCATTCGCGCATTGACGACGCCGTCGAGCGCATCGTGGCGCGGCTTTCCGTCGGAAACATTTATGTCAACCGCAACATGATCGGCGCCGTGGTCGGCGTTCAGCCGTTTGGCGGCCGGGGGTTGTCAGGCACCGGACCGAAGGCGGGCGGACCGCACTATCTCGCGCGATTTGCAACCGAGCAGACGGTCAGCGTCAACACCGCAGCAGCGGGCGGCAACGCCGCGCTGATGGCGGAAGGCGAATAACCTGCCCTCACATCATGCGGCCGTGCAGAAACGGGCGTTGCGTCGCGCCGCAAGACGGCTCAAAAAGCGTCGGGACGTTCGGGGACGGCCGGTCGATTTCGCCCCCCGGAAATAGTTGAGACGCAGGAGCGACGGCAGATGGGAAGCGGCATCTTTGAAGGCCTCAAGGTGGTGGATTGCGCAAGCTTCATCGCGGCGCCCGCGGCCGCGACGGTGCTCTCGGATTTCGGCGCCGATGTCATCAAGATCGAGCCGCCGGGAGCCGGCGACCCCTACCGCAATCTACCCAACCTGCCGGGCTATCCGATCAGCCCGCACAACTATGCGTGGATGCTGGAATCCCGCAACAAGAGGAGCCTCGCGCTCGATCTCAGCAAACCGGACGGACAGCAGGTGCTGCGCCGTATCGTTGCGACGACCGACGTCTTCATCACGAATTTTCCGCCGGGTGTCCGCAAGAGGCTCGGCCTTACCTATGAGGAACTGGCGCCGCTCAACGAACGCCTGATCTATGCCTCCTTCACAGGCTATGGCGAGAAAGGCGCGGAAGCCAACAAGCCCGGCTTCGACAGCAATGCCTACTGGGCGCGGTCAGGCCTGATGGATTTGGTGCGCGCCGACACCAACACCACGCCGGCCCGCTCCGTCGCCGGCATGGGCGATCATCCCTGCGCCATGGCGCTCTACAGCGCGATCGTCACCGCGCTCTACAAACGCGAGCGCACCGGCAAGGGCTCGCATGTCAGTTCCAACCTGATGGCGAACGGAGTTTGGGCCGGCGGCGTGCTCGCACAGGCCAAGCTTTGCGGCGCAGAATTCCAGGAGCGCAAGCCGCGCGAGCGGGCGCTCAACGCCGTCGCCAATCACTACCGCTGCAAGGACGGCCGCTGGATCATCCTGTCGCTGCTCAGCGAGGACAAACAGTGGCCGACGCTCACGCGCGTCCTCGGCCGGGAGGATCTCGCCACCGACCCGCGCTTTGCGACCAAGGCGGAACGCCACGCGCGGTCCATCGAACTGATCGGGATTTTCGACTCGATCTTCGCCACACGCGATCTCGCCGAATGGCGCAAGCTGCTCGACGGCAGCGGGCTGATATTCGGCATCGTCGGCATTCTCGACGATCTGCCGGACGATCAACAGATGATCGACAACGACGTTCTGGTGCCATTCGAAGGCGATACCATGCTGACGATCAACAGCCCGATCTGGGTGGATGGCTGCGACAAGAAGCGGCCGCAGCTTCCGCCCGCCTTGGGCGAGCACAGCGACGAAATCCTGCGGAGCGCCGGCTACAGCGACGCAGACATCAAGCAGCTCCGCGCAGGTGGGGCCGTGGGATAATGCGGGGGCGGTTCGGGATTGAACCGCTACTCCCGTCATGGCCGGACTTGTTGTCCGGCCATTCCGTCTTTGAACGTGCAATGCCTTTAAGACACGGATGCCCGGCATAAAGCCGGGCATGACGGGTCGGCCGGGTCAGACCGTCAAGCGATCGCTCTCAGCGGTGCAGCCACGGGCCCATGATCGCCAATCCGATCAGGCCGAGGACGATCGCGATCCCGATCGCCCAGGAACTGACCCGCACCGCACCGCGCGTCTGCCTTTCGCTTTCGTTCGCGGCAATCTCGCGATTGCGTTCCTTCTCGCTCTGGTCCGGCTCGCTCATCGCCTGCCCCCGTGAATGACTGGTCGCAGGATCAAATCCTGATATGGGGACGATAGTTCCAGAACGCCGGCGATCAAGCGGCCCTGACACCGATCAGCGTGTTCCGACAAAGCACATGCCCATGTGGCTGGTGGTCGTGGCCGCGCCCGTCACCTGACAGGCCAAACCCGTGGCGCAGGTCCACGAACGGAAACTCCTGTCGCCTCCGCCGCCCCCGCTGTCGTAGCAGTGCGCGCCCCAGCCATCGTTATATTCGGTACCGAGCAGACGGGTATCGCCGCGCAGTTGCGGGCGATCGGAGAAGCCGCGCGAGAAATCCGGCGAGCGTCCGTCGCGAAACGCGGCGAGGATATCGCGACGGCGCGCCTGATCGCCGTAAAAGTGCGGCGACGCCGGCACCACCACCGAATTGTCGGGCTTGGCGGCCATCCAGTCGACGCCCGGAAAATGAAATCCCCCGATGCCGCGCGTCTGATGACAGCCGGCGCAGGTGATATCGTTAAGCCGCCGCGCGAAGCCCGCAACGGAACGGATGTTTTGAAGCACGGCGCCGTTCGCCGCGGCTTCATTCAAGGCGGTCACCACATCGGATGTCCTGAACACAGCCGCCTTGTCGTCATCTGATCCGACCAGCCCGAAAGCCGGCTGCAAGTCCGACGGCGCGAATCCGACCGGAGTCGGAGCCACCGCGGCGGTGGCAAGAAATTCGCTCGGCAGGATCAGGGTGCCCCGATCGAACGCCGCGAGGTGATCCGGGACCAGCAACCAGCGCCGGAACGCCGTCGCGAGCGCGCGATCCCCGAGCAGGCGTTCGCGATCGATTTGATTTTCCAGCGGCGCTTCCCGGAAAGTCTGCGTTGCCCGGTCGTAGTTGAACATCTTCAGCAGATAGTCGGTCCGAAAATCCTGCGTAGCCGATTTCGGCATGTGCGCGATCTGCAGATTGGTTTCGATCTGCACAACATTCGAGGGTTTCAGCAGAGCCAGCGGCCCCTCCGGCGACATCAGGCGGATCGCGAGGTCGGCGCCGGTTTGCGGCCATGTTGCGGTCGCGAGCCACCGGCGGGCGATATCGGCGCAGGTCACGTCGGATTGCCGCTCATCCTTCGCCTTCACGATCACATTCAGCGTCATCGGCAGACGCGGCGAGGTGTCGGGCGTGCCTTTGCCGCCGATCCGGGTCAGGCGATAGATCAGCCGGATTTCGCCGCAGGTCGCGGGCGCGACATAGGCGCGATCCATGCGATTGACAATTCCGGACAGCACGAAACGCGAGCGGGAGGAGAACAGCACATCGCGGGCGAACAGTTGAACGGCGAACGGCGGCCCGATGCCGATGCTCTCACCGGTGCCTTCGCTCCTGCGCCGGGCGATATAGCGATCGAACCCGGCCTCGAGCGCGCGGCGCACGGGTGCCATCGACGGCAGCGCAAAGAGCGCGTCGTTTGTCATCGGCGCATGATCGGCCTGTGCCGGCGCGAAAATGTGGCCGACGCCGAAGTCCAATCCCTCGGTCGGCTGCCGTTCATTCCGGTCAAGCGTGCGCAGCGCCAGCGGATCGGTGATCGCAAGCCCCGCCTCGAGCGAGGCAGCCATCCCCACCCGCGCGGTCAGCGCGCAGCCGAGCACAATGAAAACGGGCAACAGCAATCGCATGAGCAGCCGATCTTCTCAGGGCGAACACCACATCGTGCATGCGGCTGGATGGGAGGCTAGCCCAGAAACGCCAAAGCTGCCCGCACCATTCGGTGACGGGACAGCTTTGCTTGTCTGCCTTTTGCGGACGGCTCAGCGCGCGACGATCAGGCCGCGGTTGGTGACGACAACCCATCGGCCGTCCTGCTTGCGGATGGCATCGATGCGGCCGAGGCCGGGAACGGGATCGCCGGCATAGACCTCAAAAATGCCCTGTCGGCCCTCGATCAGCGCGCCGCCGTTGGCAACATCGCGCAAGACCCAGCCTTCGATCGTCGGCAACCGTGCATATTCGGGCTTGGGCGACGGCACCGGGACCGGTTTGGCGGCGGCGGCCGGAATCGATCCGGTCGTCTCCTTGGCAGCGGCCTGCGTCGCCGTGGCCGCGGCGGACGCGACGCGCATCTTCTCCACGGTCTCGGTGAGCTTCGCCAGCTTGGCCGCAGGCTCGGCCTGCGCCTTCTCGATCCTGTCGATCCGGTCAGTGACCCGCGCGAACTGCGACGTGTCGCCCTTGCTGGCGCGGTCGAGATTCGACTTCAGCGTCGCGACCTCGGTTTCAAGGCGCGTCACCGTGTCCTGCAGGGTCTTGGCATGGCTGACCGCGACCTGCGGTTCGGGGCTCGCTGCGCTCCGGCCAAAGCCGGTCGTCGCCAACGCGCCGCCGAGCGCGCCTGCGATCGCCGCGATCACGGCGACCGCGGCAAGCGCGGGCAGCCGGCTTCCCCCGGGCGCTCCCGATGATGCCGCGCGTGCCTTGGGCGCAGGCTCATGATCGATCGTCGCACCGCTCCAGGATTCGCCGCGTGAAGGCGCCATGATCATGACATGACCGGTCGGACGCGGCGTGTCTGTTTTCGGAGCGTCGGCCCTGGCGGCGTCCACCTTCGGCGCCTCGGCTTTGGGCGCCTCGGGCTTCGCCTCATCCGGCGGCGGCGCGGACAATTCCTGATCCGGAGCCAGCCGTGGAGACTCGACGTTCGACGACGTCTCGCCACCCGCACCGGCATGAAAATCTGCCGGATGGCCGGGATTGGCAGGATCAGACGAATACTCGCTCACGTTCAAACCCTCCATGAAAGGTTGACCTTTTGGTAACTTTCATTGCTTGCGAAATCGTTACCTTCACAGCCATTACGGATATTTTAGGATTTTGTCCGGCCCGGAAAGCGGCGGAACCAAGGCAACGGCGGATCGACCGCCCCGGCTCGCATATGTCTGCAAGCGTTTTCCGACCGATTGCGCCGGGGGGATTCGCGGCTACAGTGCGCCCCAGGTCGCCGGGCCCAAGCGAGCAGCGACGTCTAACCGCAGGGAAACAGTTCATGAAATTCTATGATTCCATCGGCCCCAATCCGCGCATCGTGCGCATGTTCATGGCCGAGAAGAAGATCGAGATGCCCAAGCAGACCGTTGATCTGCGCGGAGGTGAGAACCGGCAGCCCGAGCATCTGAAGCGCAACCCCCATGGCCAGATGCCGGCGCTCGAACTCGATGACGGCAGCTATCTCTCGGAAGTCACGGCGATCTGCGAATATCTCGAGGAGAAGCAGCCCGCGCCGCCGCTGATCGGTTCGACCGCGGAGGAGCGCGCCGAATGCCGGATGTGGACGCGCCGCGTCGACCTCAACATCTGCGAGCCGCTCGCCAACGGCTACCGT
Source organism: Nitrobacter sp. (assembly GCA_035546855.1). Taxonomy (GTDB): domain Bacteria; phylum Pseudomonadota; class Alphaproteobacteria; order Rhizobiales; family Xanthobacteraceae; genus Nitrobacter. The sequence continues at coordinate 58,520 of DASZVY010000040.1, forward strand.
TTCGGCGAGGCGCTGAAATTCTTCGAGAAGCGCATCCCCGTTGCGCCCGAAGCCTCGCCCGGCCTCAAGAAGATCGCCGCCAACCGGCTCGAATGGCTGAACGGCCAGATGGCCGGCAAGACCTATCTCTGCGGCGACCGCTTCACGCTCGCCGACATCCTGCTTTATTGCTGGATCGACTTCGGCAACCAGGTCGGGCAGCCGCTCAACCCCGCCAACACCCATATCGTGGCATGGTTCGCCCGCGTCGGAGAACGTCCATCGACGAAGGCGTAGAGACTCCGCTGAGTCGTCATGGCCGGATTCATTCCGGCACGCGATAGCTGCAATCGCGCCATCAAGAGACGCTGTCTCAAATCACCACCGGCGCATCCGGCAATTCGTTCGGATTGGCGCCGTGCCTCGGAAAGAATTTCGCAAGCTCACGCGAGACCGCGGCGACCCCGTTCACCGCGCCGGTCTCGAAGCGGCCGCGCCTGAACTCGTCTTCCATCGCGGCGCAGATCTTTTGCCACGCCGCCGTGCCGACCTTGGCATGAATGCCACGGTCGGCCACGATTTCGACGTCGCGGTCCGCGAGCAGCAGATAGATCAGCACGCCGTTATTGTGCGCGGTGTCCCATACGCGCAGATGGGCGAAGATGTCGAGCGCGCGTTCGCGCGCCGGCTGATTGCGGAACAGCGGCACGCCGTCGAGGGCGCCTTCCACCGCGAACACGACCTGTCCGGCGTGGGTCGCTTCGCCAGCGCGGATCGCGCGTTCGATCGCCGTCATGACCGGCGGCGGAAAATCCCGCCGCACCCGCCAGCGGTGCCCAAGCAGATGCCTGCCGATGCGTCCCACGCTCATGCCTACCAACTCCCCGACGCGCCCCCGCCGCCGAAGCTGCCGCCTCCGCCGCTGAATCCGCCGCCGTCGCTGCCGGAAAACGAGCCGCCTCCGCCGCCATAGCCGCCGCCAACCCAACTGCCGCTTCGTCCTCGGCCGCCGGTCGTGACGAAATTGCTGACCAGCGTAAAGACGAAGGCCAACACGCCGGCGATGCCCGAGACGATCAGCGAGCCGATAAACAACCACGCCAGGAATCCGGCGATGCCGCCGACCGCCAGCGAGCCGAACAGTCGCCCGAAGATGCTTCGGAAGATCCCCCCGAGCACCAGAACGCCGACAATGACAAAAGGATTGAACAGGTCGCTGACGTCGAAACTGTTCGAATAGTGAGCCTGCGGCTTTGGCGCCGGCAACGGTTCGCCGTCGATGACGCTCAGCATCCGATCGACGCCGGCGGAAATACCGCCCGCGAAATCGCCGGCCCTGAATTTCGGCACGATATCTTCGTCGATGATGCGCTTGGAGGTGATGTCGGTCAGCGCACCCTCGAGGCCATAGCCGACCTCGATCCTCAGTTTGTGGTCGTCCTTGGCGACCAGAAGAATGGCGCCGTCGTCGACCTTCTTGCGGCCGATCTTCCACTGGTCCGCGACCCGGATCGAATATTGCTCGATCGCTTCGGGCGCCGTGGTCGGCACGATCAGCACCGCGACCTGGCTGCCCTTGCGATCCTCGAACGCTTTCAGCTTCTGCTCGAGCGTCGCCTTCTGGTCGCGGCTCAACGTTCCTGTCAGGTCCACCACGCGGCCGGTCAGCGGCGGCACCGCAACGTCCGCGGACGCTACGCAAAACCAGCACAGCATCAAGGCCAGAAGCGACGCTTTCAGGACGCGCATCGCGAACATTCGCGCAACCGGCTACTTCGCCGGAGCAGCGGGAGCAGGCGCGGGATTGAAATCGACCTTCGGCGCGGTCGAAATTTCCTTTTCGTTGTCGACCGTGAAGTTCGGCTTCGGCTTGTAGCCGAAGGCCATCGCCGTCAGATTCGACGGGAACGAGCGGATAGTGACGTTATAGTCCTGCACGGCCTTGATGTAACGGTTGCGCGCCACCGTGATGCGGTTCTCGGTGCCTTCGAGCTGCGCCATCAGATCGCGAAACAGGGCGTCCGACTTGAGCTGCGGATAGTTTTCGGTCACGACCAAAAGCCGCGACAGCGCATTGGAGAGTTCGCCCTGCGCGGCCTGGAATTTCTGGAACGCCGCGGGATCGTTGAGGACCTCAGGCGTGGCCTGAATGCTGCCGACTTTCGACCGGGCGTTGGTGACGCCAAGCAGGACGTCTTTTTCCTGCTGCGCGAAGCCCTTGACCGAATTGACGAGATTCGGAACCAGATCGGCGCGGCGCTGGTATTGATTCACCACCTCCGACCAGTCGGACTTGATCTGCTCGTCCTGCGACTGGATCGCGTTGTATCCGCAATTTGTAAGACTCAGCGTGGCGAGCGCGGCCAGCACCGTGAACAGTTTTCGCATCCTATATCTCCTGCCCGGCAATCAAGATCGCATTTTGCAGAAAAGTCGCGCGACCTTACGGCCGCGCGACTTCAACTCTAGCAGAAGTTACAATGATGCAAGCGCGATTTTATGCCGCCTTTCTGGCTTTGATATCCTGGATCGCCTGCCAGATCTTCATCGGCGTCAGCGGCGTATTCAATCCGCTGATGCCGAGATCGCTCAGCGCATCCATCACGCCATTGGCGATACATGGCGGCCCACCGATCGCACCGGATTCGCCGCATCCCTTGGCGCCCAGCGGATTGGTGCGGCACGGCGCGCTGTCATCGAGCGTCACCCGGATCGGCGGAATGTCGCCAGCGCGCGGAATGCAATAGTCCTGATAGCTCGCCGTCAGCAACTGTCCTTCGGTGTCGTAGGTCACGCCCTCGTACAGCGCCTGTCCGATCCCCTGCGCGACACCGCCATGCACTTGACCTTCCACCAGCATCGGATTGACGGCGACGCCGACGTCGTCGACCGTGGTGTAGCGCACGACGCGCGTCAGCCCGGTCTCCGGATCGATTTCGACTTCGCAGATATGCGTCCCGTTCGGCCAACTCGGCCCGTCGACCTCGCCTTCGCTGTCGACGCTGAGTTGCGCGCCCTTTTCGTCCTTCGCGATCTCAAACAGACCGATGCGTTTGTCGGTGCCGACCACGGTCAGCCAGCCGTTGCCGTATTCGATATCCTCGACCGAAGCTTCGAGCACCTGCGATGCCTTCTCGCGCGCCTTGTTGATCAGATCGTTGGTCGAGGCGGCCACGGCCGTACCTCCCACGAACAGCGAACGCGAGCCGACGCTGCCGAATCCGGTCGCAAGGTCGGTATCGCCCTGCACCACGTCGATTTTGTCCATGGGGATGCCAAGCGCGTCCGCGACCATCTGCGTGTAGGTGGTCTGGAGTCCCTGCCCCATCGCCATCGTACCTGAGTGCAGGATCACACGCCCTTCGGCGGTGGCGCGCAGGCTGACCTTTTCGGAATGCGCGCGGCCGCCGGTCCATTCGATGTAGCTGGTCAGGCCGCGGCCGTAGAGCAGACCCTTTTTCTTCGCGGCCTTCTTGCGCGCGGCAAAGCCATCCCAGTCCGCGAGTTCGGAGGCCCGCTTCAGCATGTGCGCGAACGCCCCGCTGTCGTAGACCTGACCGGCCGCGTTGGTGTAGGGCAATTGCGACGGCTTGATGTAGTTCACCTCGCGGATCTTGCGCGGATCCATTCCGATCTGACGCGCCGCCGCGTCCATCAACCGCTCGACAATGAACACCGCCTCCGGCCGTCCCGCGCCGCGATAGGCGCCGACCGGTGCGGTATGGGTCATCACTGACTTCACCTCGAAATGCACCAGCGGAAGATCATACACGCCGGTCTGCACGAACGGCCCGAGCACCAGCGGAATGATGTTGGCCGCGCCGCTCGAATAGGCGCCGGTGCAGCCGATGGACCGCACGCGATAGGCCAGGACACGCCCCTTCGCATCGAGCGCAAACTCACCGGTCGACGTCAGGTCGCGGCCGTGGGTACCGCCGACGAACTCATCGGTGCGGTCGCCGCGCCAGCGAATCTTGCGGCCGAGTTTGACCGCCGCATATGCGACGATGCCGTCTTCCGGATAGAGATTGGTCTTCTGGCCGAAGCCGCCGCCGATATCGCCGACCAGCACGCGGACGCTCTCTTTGGGCCGCTTCAGAACGGCTTCCGCCAGCACGTCGCGAGTCGAGCCCGGCGTCTGCGACTGCACGTGCAGGATCAGCCGCCCTGTTTTCTTCTCGACCTCGGCGATGGTGCTGCGCGGTTCCATGGCAGAAGGAACGAGCCGCTGGCTGACGAGATCAAGCGACACGGTGTGCGCGGCCTTGGCGAACGCGGCCGCGACTGCCGCCGGATCGCCGTAGCTCATCGCTCCCACGATGTTGTCGGGCGCGTCCGGCCAGACCACCGGGGCGCCCGGCGTGATCGCCGCTACCGGATCAACCACCGCCGGCAGCACCTCGTAGTCGATGTCGATGGCTTCCGCGGCTGTCTGCGCCGCAACGCGCGACAAAGCGACGACAGCCGCAACGGGCTCGCCGGCGAAACGCACGACTTCGTGTGCGAGCAGACGGCGCGGCGGCACCGTCATCGGCGACCCGTCCGGCCGTTTGAAGATCATCAGCGTGGGAATGGCGCCGATGTCATCGGCAATCAGGTCGGCGCCGGTCAAAACGGCTTCGACACCCGGCATGGCGGCCGCCGGCACGGTCTCGATCGACTTGATTCTGGCATGCGCGTGCGGCGAGCGCAGCACATGCAGCCACAGCGCGCCGTCCTCGCGCTTGTCGTCGATGAAATGCCCTTTCCCCGTGATCAGCCTTTGATCCTCGAGCCGCTTCACGGGTTGCCCCGCACCGAAACGCAGATTACCGGGTAGGATATTCATCGACAGTCCTTGTCTTGTTCGAGCTTTGCGGCCTTTGAGCTGCGCGCTCGCGCGGCCGTTCTGTTCAGGGCCAGGGAGATTCCGCCGGTCGCTTCAGGAGCGACCGTGGCGGGAATGTAGCCGCATTCATCCAGTCGGCAAGCGCCTCATGCCAGATCGCGCAGCACGACCTCGACCGCCTTGCGCTCGTCGGAAGTAAGCATCGCCTGGGGTGCGATGGGGTCGCCGACGTCGTAACCCTGGATGGACAATCCCGCCTTGATGCAGGCCGCGAGGTTGAACCGGGCGAAGGCCTCGTTTACGCGCCACAGCCGGCGCTGCAACCGCATCGCCTCGTCCCAGCGGCCAGCCTTGCAATGGTCGTAGAGCGCGACGCTCTGCGCCGGAATAATGCAGGCGGGACCGGCCATCCAGCCCACGCCGCCGATCAGCATGACCGCCGCCGGAATATGCGCCGACGCCGAAAACACGCCGATATCGGCTCCGCACCGATTCATGATCGACAACAGCCGCCCGGTATTGGTCGATGCATCCTTGATGTATTTGATGCGCGGATGGCTGGCGAGGCGCGCCACGACATCGAGCGTCAGGTCCGAGCGTTGGAATTGCGGATTGGTATAGATCACGACGGGAATGTCGACCGCATCGGCGATGGCGCGAAAATAGGACTCGATCTGCGCGTCCTTGAGCGGGAAATAGGCTTCGAGCACGGCGAGGATGCCGTCGGCCCCGAGTTTCTGCCAGGCTTTTGCCTGGGCGACAGCATCGGCGGTCGCGGTCGATGCGACGCCCGCCACGACCGGCACGCGCCCCGCCGCGGCCTCGATCGTCGTCTGCACCACCGCAGCGCGCTGGCGGCGGCCGAGATAGGCAAACTCGCCGGTGGAGCCGAGCGGCGTCAGGCCATGAACGCCGGCTTTGATGAGGTCGTCGCAGAGACGGGCGAGAACATCGGTCCGAACATCGCCGTCGGCGCCGACGGGTGACACGAGATAGGGAAAAACGCCGTGAAAGTCAGTCATGAGGCGGAGAAGACCCGAAACGCGGCCGGCGAAAGGCCGCCGTCAGGGCCATCAGCGACCCTTACGGACGGATGATGGCATATCCGATCCGCCAACAAAACCCTTGCCGCAGCCTTCCAAAAAAAGAATGCGGGGGAGAGGCTGCCTCTCCCCCGCACACGCCGTTTCACGTCCATCGATCAGGCCGCGCGCACCTGGTTCAGGAATTCGTCCACGGCCGAACGCAGCATGCCGGCTTGACGGTCAAGTTCACGCGCGCCGGTCAGGACTTGCGTTGCCGCCGCTCCCGTCGCCGCCGCCGCCTCGTTGACGCCGCCGATATGGTTCGAAATCTCGCTGGAGCCGGCGGCCGCCGCCTGAATGTTCCGGGCGATTTCGCGCGTCGCCGCGCCCTGCTCCTCGACCGCCGACGAAATGGTCAGCGCGATCTCGCTCATCTTTTCGATGGTCGTGGAGATGCCGCCAATGGCCATGACAGCATCATTGGTGGTGGACTGCATGCTGGTGACCTGCGCCGAGATTTCCTCGGTCGCCTTGGCGGTCTGGGTCGCCAAGGCCTTCACCTCGGATGCCACCACCGCGAACCCGCGCCCGGCTTCGCCGGCGCGCGCCGCTTCGATCGTTGCGTTCAGCGCCAGCAGGTTGGTCTGCGCCGCGATGTTCTGGATCAGTTGAACGACCTCGCCGATCTTGTCGGCGGCGCCCGACAGCAACTGCACCGTGGTGTTGGTCCGATTGGCTTCATCCACGGCCTGCTTTGCGATCTCGGTGGACTGCGCGACCTGACGCGAGATCTCGGACACCGACGCCGACAACTCTTCCGCGGCCGCAGCAACGGTCTGGACGTTGTTGAGGGCCTTGTCCGATGCCATGGTGACGGTCGCGACACGCTCGCTGGTGTTGCCTGCGGTCGACGTCATGGACGTCGCCGTGGCCTGCATTTCGGCGGCAGACGATGCGACCGACTGCACGACGCCGTTGACGCTGCGCTCGAAACCGTCCGCCAGATTGATCATCACCGACCGCCGCTCGGCAGCGGTACGCTCCTGCGCAGCCGCCTCTTCCTGCTCGAGCGCCCTGATCCGAATGGCGTTGTCCTTGAAGATCTGGACCGTGGCCGCCATCTTGCCGATCTCGTCGCCGCGGCCGGCCCCGGGAATCTCGGCATCAAGCGCGCCCGCCGTCAGTTCCTCCATCCGGGTCCCGAGCTGGTTCAGCGGCTTGGTGATGCTGCGGCCGATATACCAGGCGATCGCACCGGTAATCACGGCAATCGCCAGTATCGCAAGACCGATAGTCCAAACGAGCGGCATCAGCTTCGCATCGAGATCGTCGAGATAGGCACCTGTGCCCGCGAACATGTTCCAGCCGGGAATCGCGACCGCGTAGGACACCTTGCGGATCGGCTTATCCTGACCCGGCTTCATGTAGGAGTAATGAAGCGTCACGTTGCCGTTGGCGGCGACGCCGTCGCGCAATTCGCGCGCCAGCTTGCGTCCGGCCGTCTCGACATCGAGCCGGTTGGTGCCGATCTGATTGGCCTCGGGCGCCGACACCGTGATACCATCCATGGTATAGGCGAAGATATAGCCGGACCCGCGATCGTAATTCATGGTCTGCGCGATCTTCGAGAATTCCTTGATCGCGGCATCCTTTGTCAATTCACCCGCATCGACCCGCTTCTGCAGCCCCTTCGCCGTATTGAGCGCGATGTCGACGATCGCATGGGTCTGATCCATCCTGGCCTTGAGCATTTCCTGGCTCACGAGCCGCATCGCCATCGCGCCGGCGGCGGCAAGACCCAGCAGGATGACACCGACAAGGATGCCAAGCTTCGCGGTAATCGGGAGATTATTCAATCGCTTCACAGGATTCTCCGGTGAGATAAAGGCAGCGTGCTGCGCCAAGGCAAACAGATTTGCGGACAATAAGCAGACGTCTCTTAGAACTTCCTTAACTGCCGCCATCGGTCCAATATGGCCGCTTTCATCCTGAACTGATCCGCCGAGAGAGCCAGCCGAGACAGCGACATGACAACAAGCCCCGCACATCAGAACGAAAAGTCACTGGCCGGCGGCAAGATCCTGCAAACCTCGGCCAACGGTGTCGGAATCATCACCTTCAACAATCCCGAGAAGCGCAATGCCATCTCGCTCGAGATGTGGGAAGGCCTCGGGCACTCGCTGACGAACCTGCGCGACGATCCTGCGATCCGCGTGGTGATCCTGCGCGGTGCCGGCGACAAGGCCTTTGTTTCAGGCGCCGACATCAGCCAGTTCGAGACGGAACGTCACAACGCCGCCGCGTCGGAAGACTACGCACGCCGAAGCGCCGCTCAGCGGGCGCTACTCGCGAGCTATCCGAAGCCGACCATCGCCAGCATCAACGGATTCTGTCTCGGCGGCGGCCTGCAGATCGCGATGTCGGCCGACATCCGCATCGCGGCCGCGAACAGCCAGTTCGGCATTCCGGCGGCCAGGCTCGGGATCGCCTACGGCTATGACGGGCTGCGCAATCTTGTCTCATTGGTCGGGCCGTCGCAGGCGCGACTCCTGATGTATGCGGGGATGCGGATCGACGCCGCCGAAGCGGCGCGGATCGGCCTGATCGACCGTATCGTCGCCGATACCGACCTTCAGTCGGCGACAGCCGAGATCGCCCAGACCATTGCCGAGAATGCGCCGCTGGCCGTGCAGGCCGCCAAGATCACGATCGCGGAGGTGCTGAAGGATCCGTCCGCACGCGACATGGAGGCGGTCAGGCGGATCGGCGCCGCCTGCATGGACAGCGAGGATTTTCGCGAGGGCCGCCGCGCCTTCATGGAAAAGCGCAAGCCGCGCTTCGTGGGAAAATGACCGCCAATGCGACATCACGCGACGGCGGCCCGTCGATTCCGGCACCGCAAGTCCCCGCTGAAGCGGGATGCGAGACTCGGAAAGACCGTTGGATCAGCCGGTTCTATAGACTCTCTTCTCTCCCGCGCTTGACCATTCCGTGACGGTACCGGTTTCGTTATCGAGCACCATCTGGAGATCGAAATAACGGAATTCCGGTCGTGAGCCGGTGCGCCGCTCGACCTCGTCCTGCCAGACGGCGTTGTGCGCATGTTCGGCATCGGCCCGCGATGGCCAGATATAGAGTCCGGCGCAGGTCTGACCGTCTTCCGACAAGACGTAATGCTTGCGCACAAGTCTCGGGTTTGCGGCCCATCTGGGAATGGTAGCCCGGGCCCCTTCCAGAATTTGATTCCAATCGCCTGTTGCCGGGAATGTCACCAGTTCGACGATCATGCCTCCCCTCCTAAAGCCCGCCCCCGATAACCGATCCGGTGCACTGGAGTTTTTGACGAGAGATGAAGGATAGGACATCCATGGCGTCGATCTCCTCATCCGGCGCCGCGTGCGTCCACCTCTTCGGGGAAGGATCGCCCGTCGGCTCGGCACGCCGCAGGCGGATTTTTACGGGGTCAAGATCGCGCGCCCGACCATTTTGCCTTTCTGCAGATCGTGCAGCGCCTGGTTCGCGGCCGCGAGCGGCAACGACGTCACCGGAATCGGGGGCACCTTCTTGGTCCGCACCAGATCGAGCAATTCCTCGGTCTCGCGCAGGTTGCCGACATAGCTGCCCTGGATAGTGACGGCCTTGATCGGGATCAGCGGCAACGCCCACGGCGCGCCGCCGCCGAACAGGCCGACCATCACCAGCTTGCCGCCCTTGGTCAGACAGTCGAACCCGAGCTGCGCGGTTTGCGCATTGCCGACCAGATCGATCACCGAACGCACCGGCCCACCGGCCTTCGCCGCAATCTGCGCCAGCGCATCGGGCGCGGCACCGTCGACTGAGCCGAGCGCGCCGGCCTTCTCGGCCGCCTCACGCTTGCGCGCGTCGATGTCGACCACGATCGCGCCCTTGCCGCCCATCGCCTTCAGGAGCGACAGTGCCATCAGCCCCAGTCCGCCGGCTCCGAAGATGACGATCGGGTTGGCGAGATCATGTTCAACCTTCTTCAGCGCGCTGTAGGTGGTCACGCCCGAGCAAGCGTAGGGCGCGGCCGTCACAGGATCGAGTCCCTTCAAATTGATGAGATAGCGCGGATGCGGCACCGTCATGTGATCGGCATAGCCGCCGTCGCAATAAACGCCGAGCGAGCGCGGCGTCAGGCACATGTTCTCGTCGCCCGCGAGGCAGGTCGCGCACTTGCCGCAGCCGATCCACGGATAGACCAATGCGACGTCGCCGACCTTGATGTCGCCCTTGGCGTCGGGCCCGAGCGCGATGACTTCGCCCACCGTCTCGTGACCCATGGTGCGCGGCAGCGATACGCCGCGATCCTTCAGCGAGAGAGGTTTGCGGCCGTGGCCGAGATCGTAGCCGCCTTCCCAGATGTGCAGGTCGCTGTGGCAGACGCCGGCCGCCTTGACTTTGATCACCACCTGCGTGCCGGACGGCTGCGGCGTCGGCTCATCGACTTCGGTCAGAGGCGCGTTGAATTCGGTGACCTTGAAGCTCTTCATGGCGTTCTCCCGCGACGTGTCTTATCAGGCTGTAGGGAAGCGTTATCGGAGGCCGCGCGCGAATTGTCCAGAGGCGGAACCACGCTTCATTGCGGCAGCGCGGGGCAGCGCGCATGAAAGTCGGTCGCGCGCTGAAACGCCGCACCGATCCTGACCAGCATGGCTTCATCGAATGGACGCCCGATCACCTGCATGCCGACCGGAAGTCCGCCCGGCGTAAAGCCGGACGGCAGCGCGAGCGACGGCAGGCCGAGATAGTTGATCGGTCGCGTGAAGCGCGTCAGCCGCCGCAACACCGGTTCCGCGTCCGGGCTGTTGCCGACATCGCTTTCGGCGATGGTCGGCGCCACCATCGGCGACACCGGCGCAAGCACCGCATCGACGCTCTCCGTCGCGGCGAGATGGGCCGATAACGCGAGACCACGCCAGCGCAGGGCATCGAGATAGGCGAGCGCGGGAACGGCCAGCGCATTCTGCAGCCGCATCATGGTCTGCGGGCCGTAGTCCCGCGGACGCTCGATCATCCAGGCCTGATGGAAGGCAGCCGCCTCCACGATCATCACGATCTGGCAGGCGTCCGACAGCGCGGTCTGATCCGGCAGATCGACCCGATGGATCGTGGCGCCTTCGCGCGTCAGCGTCGCGATCGTCTCGTCAAGGACGCGGGCCACGTCGGGATCGAGGTCGTCCACATAGAACGTGCGTGGTACGCCAATCCGCACACCTGTCAGCGGCTCACGCGCGGCCGCCCTGTAATCCGGCACCGGATGATGCGAGCAGGTCGGATCGGCCGGGTCGGCGCCGGCCATCAGCCCCAGCAGCAGGGCGCAATCCTCAGCCGTGCGCGCGAGTGGTCCGACGGTATCGAGCGAATGCGACAGCGGCATTGCGCCGGCGCGACTGACGCGGCCGACCGTGGTTTTCAATCCGGTCACGCCGCAGAAATTCGACGGCATCCGGATCGAGCCGCCAGTGTCCGACCCGAGCGCGGCGAATGTCAGCCGGGCGGCGACCGCCGCGCCTGAGCCGGACGACGAGCCGCCCGTGATGTGATCGAGATGCCAGGGATTGTGCACCGGGCCGAAATGCACGTTGTGGCCGGTCGGCCCATAGGCGAACTCGGCCATCTGCAACGAACCGAGGCGAACCGTGCCGGCGTCCTTCAGGCGTTGCAGCGCCGTCGCCGTCGATGTCGCGACCCAGTCACGGCGGATTTTCGAGCCGCAGGTCACGACCTTGCCGGCATCGTAATACATGTCCTTGTGGGCCAGCGGCACGCCGTGCAGCACGCCGCGACTGCGCCCCTTGGCGAGCGCATCGTCGGCAGCGCTTGCGGCAGCCAGCGCCTCCTCCGCTTCGATGGCGATAAATGCGTTCAGATGGGGCTGCCATCGGCTGATCCGCGCAAGGCAGGCCTGTGTCACCTCGCGCGACGACAACTTTTTGCCGGCGATCGCATCCGCCACCGCCGCGAGCGACATCAAAGCGGGGTCGGTGCTGCTCATGCCTTCACCGAACGGTTCTGCGCAACGACGAAACTTGCAGGCTCGGCGTCGAAGGGAAGTTTTTCCGAAATCGCGGCGAAGCCGGAGATCGTGGGCGCCACGGCGCCGGCGATACGCGTGGCCACCGCATCGGAAATCGTCACGCCGACGGTTGCCGCCATTGCGCCAACCTGATCCGCGGAAAGTCGTTTGCTGTCGGACATCGTTTCCCCTTTTTCTCTTTGGCCGGCATGTTGGCGGCAATTACCCTTTCCCTCAAGCCGCTATTTTGTCGTACAGACATACGCGACAGGCACACCTGGCGTCCCGAATCCGAAGCTCGCCTCATTATACAGCGGGTTCGGAGCGAACTTCGGATTCGAAAAGGACACCGGCAAACTTATGATTCGAGTGTGGTTAGGTTCAGAAGTTCGCTTGGAGGACTCGCCGAGACAATGAAACCGAACTTCTGAACCACCACTACTTGAGTATTTCGCAAAGGATCTTGCTGTGGCCCGGGAAATTCGTCTCAACGCCTTCGTCATGAACTGTGTCGGCCACCAGTCGCCCGGGCTGTGGACGCATCCGCGCGACCGCTCCAGCGACTACAACCGCCTGCCTTACTGGCTCGATCTCGCGCGCATTCTCGAGCGCGGTCGGTTCGACGGCATGTTTCTCGCGGACGTACTCGGCACCTACGACGTATACGGCGGAACGCCCGACGCGGCGTTGCGCAATGCCGCGCAGGTGCCTGTCAACGATCCGATGATGCTGATCTCCGCGATGGCCTCGGTGACGCAGAATCTCGGCTTCGGCGTCACCTGCACCTTGTCCTACGAGCCGCCCTTCCCCTTCGCGCGGCGGATGTCGACGCTCGATCACCTTACGGAGGGGCGCATCGGCTGGAATATCGTCACCGGCTATCTCAACAGCGCCGCGCGCGGCATGGGCAAGAGCGGACAGACCGCCCATGACGCCCGCTACGACGTCGCGGACGACTACATGGAGGTGGTCTACAAGCTCTGGGAGGGAAGCTGGGACAACGACGCCGTGCTGCGCGACCGCGCGCGCGGCATCTTTACCGATCCGGCGAAGGTTCATCGCGTGCATCACGACAGCGACGATTACAAGCTCGACGGCATTCATCTCAGCGAACCATCGCCGCAGCGCACGCCGGTGCTGTATCAGGCCGGCACCTCGCCGCGCGGCCGCGAGTTCGCCGCCAAGCACGCTGAATGCGTGTTCATGTCGGGGCCGTCAGCCAAGGTGATCGGACCGCGCGTCGCGGCGATCCGTGCGCTCGCGCCGACATACGGCCGCAAGCCGTCCGATATCCTGATGTTCAGCATGATGACGGTGATTCTCGGCCGCACCAAAGAGGAGGCCGAGGCGAAACATGCGGAGTACCGCCGCCACGTCAGCCACGAGGGCGCGCTGACGCTGATGTCCGGCTGGACCGGCGTTGACTTCTCCGGCCTCGCGCTCGACCAGAAGGTCGAGCACGTGGAGAACGAAGCCGGCCGTTCGGCCCTGGACAACGTCACCCGCGCCGATCCTGGCCGGGTGTGGACCGTGCGCGAAGTGGCGGAGCATGTCGGCATCGGCGGCGCCGGGCCCGTCGTCGTCGGAACGCCGCAATCGGTGGCCGATGCCATCGAGGACTGGGTCGAAAAGACCGACGTCGACGGCCTCAACCTCTGCTACACGGTGACGCCGGAATGTTTTGAGGACGTGACCGATCTGCTGGTGCCGGAACTCACCGCGCGCGGGATTTACAAGACGACGTATCAGCCCGGCACCTTGCGGGAAAAGCTGTTCGGCGCGGGCCATGCGCGGCTCGGCGCCACGCATATTGCGGACACGTTTCGACGCAAGAACTCTTTATAGAGAAGAAAGTCGCACAGCCTTATCACCTCCCCCTTCGGGGGGTGGAAGCTCGCCACCCTTCCCATAAAATGTATCCATCGAAACGAGACCTAAGAACTATCGTCGATCACCCCTCACGCGCTGGCACCGGCGGCGTGCCGTGGGTGTGGAACGACTCGATGGTCTTGAGGCCCCACGCCTGCCCCTTCTTGCGTTCCTCCTCGGTCCACACGATCGGCTTCCAGTCCGGTGCGAGGATGAGGCGCGCGCCGGCATTGGCGACCTCAACGCGATTGCCGCCGGGTTCGTAGACATAGAGGAAGAACGTCTGCTGGATCGCGTGCTTGTGCGGCCCGGTCTCGATGAAGACGCCGTTCTCCAGGAAAATGTCGGCGGCGCGCAGGATATCCTCGCGGCTGTCGAGCGCGTAGGTGACGTGATGAAAGCGCCCCTTGGTGCCGGAATGATCGCGCGAATAGGCGAAGTCATAGCTCTTGTTCGACATCGTCATCCACATCGCCGCCTCGGTGCCGTCGTTGAGCACGATCTGCTCGGTGAGCCGGCAGCCGAGATAGGTCTCGAAGAAAATCCGGTTGGCCTTGATATCCACCGCGAGGCAATTGAGGTGATCGAGCCTGCGCACATTGACGCCGCGCGCAGGAAAGCGCTGCGCCTGATTTTTCAAGGCGGGCTTCAGCTCCGGCGGGGGATCGTACCATTCGGTCTCGTAATAAAGCTCGAGGATGTGGCCGTCGGGATCGCGGCAGCGAAAGGCCGGGCCGTGGCCGAGATCGCCGTCGGTCCAGCCGATCGCAAACTCGGTGCCCGTGAGCGCGGCGACGCGCCGCTCCAGCGCCTGCGGGCTGCGCGCGCGCAACGCCATATGCTCCATGCCCGACGTCTTCGACGCCGTGAGCTTCAGCGAATAACGCTCGTAGTCATCCCAGCCGCGCAGATAAACCGATTCGCCCTTGCGGCCGCTGATGGTCATGCCCATCACATCGACGAAGAATTTCAGGCTTTCGTCCGGTTTCGGCGTCAGCAGTTCCAGATGGCCGAGATGGGCGAGATCGTGGATGGGCTCGGGAGTCATGTCGTAAGACCTTTATTGCCCGCCGCGCGAATGGAGCGGATTTGACATTCTAGCGGCAGCTTCGCAATCGGGAGAATTCGGGATCGTCCCTATTCAGCCGCCTGTCGCGTCGCGTCGATCGACCACCCGGACGCCGCACGCGGGGAGACGAACACCGTTCCGTCAAAGAGCTTCCGCGCGGTCCGCACGAGCCCGGCCCGCTTGACGACCGGCCTTGCAGCATCGCCGTCGACTTCGAGGCGCACCGTGAACTCGCCGGTCGGATGCTCCACGGAAAACGTCTTGGCCGGGCCATCCGGCACCTGCGCGATGCGCGCGCCCGGCGATCCCGGCAGCACACAGGCGGTCGCGACTGACACGGCGGCGAAGACGCCGATCGACGCATGGCATTCATGTGGAATGAAGCTGCGGGTGCAGACATGGCCACCTGCCCGAGGCGGCGCCAGCAGCGCGATCTTTGGAACGACCTTGCCGGAGACGTCGCCGAGGTTCATCAGCGGACCGGCGGCAAGACGGATGCGCTCGATACGCGCCTTCAGGGCTCCGTCGGCATTGAGCTGATCGCGCGGCTCGTAGCCGGTGACCCCGGCGTCGGCAGCCGCCATCACGACGACCGGCATGCCGTTGTCGATCAGGGTGACGTCGACACCCTCGACGCGATCCACATTGTTGCCGGTGGGCAGCAAGGCCCCGCAGACCGAGCCCGCGGCATCGAGGAAGTCGACCGCGATCATCGCGGACGTTCCCGGCACGCCGTCGATGCGGGTGCCGCCCTCGTAATTCACGACGCCGTTCGGCGTCTGCACCAGAAGATCGGCGACAGTCCCGGTATTGATCGTGCGCACCCGCACGCGTGTGGCGGGATGGGTGGACTTGACCAGACCGCGCTCGATCGCGAACGGCGCAACGCCGGAGAGAATATTGCCGCAGTTCGGCGTGGTGTCGACCATCGCCTTGTCCACCACCACCTGCGCGAACAGGAATTCGACATCGATGCCGGGCTTGATCGAACGGGAGACGATGGCGACCTTGCTGGTGAGCGGATGCGCGCCGCCGATGCCGTCGATCTGTCGCGGATCGGGGGAGCCCAGCGCGGCCAGCAGAATGCGGTCTCGGCTCTCGGTGTCGGCTGGCAGGTCGGTTGCGACAAAATAGGCACCTTTTGAGGTGCCGCCCCGCATCAGCATGCAGGGGATGCCGGTTTGCATGGAGTCCTCCCGCGGCCATTGCGGGGATTAGAGCACAGGCCGCGGAGATTGAAAACAACGCCTCCGCAATGCAGTTTCCGGATGGAAACCCGAATGCTTCGCGATGAAACCTTTTCCGTCAGTCGTGAAGCCGCGTCGGGGCCATCGCGAATCCAGTGCCCGCTCGATGCAAAAAACGGAACGGATTCCGGACCCGCTCGCCGCGAGCCGGAAGGACAAATGGTCAGCGTTCGGCGAACGCCTTCTCGACCACGAACTGGCCGGGTTCACCGTGATTGCCCTCGATGAAGCCGCGGCGCGTCAGCAGTTCATGCGTGTCTTTGAGCAGCGCCGGGCTGCCGCAGATCATCACGCGGTCGTGCGCGGCATCGAGAGAGGCCAGGTTGATATCGGCGAACAGCTTGCCCGATGCCATGAGGTCGGTGATGCGGCCGCGATTGCGGAACGGATCGCGCGTCACGGTCGGATAGTAAATCAATTGATTGCGAACCAGTTCGCCGATCAGTTCGTCGTTCGGCAATGTCTCGGTGATCATCTCGCCATAGGCGAGCTCGGCGACACGACGGCAGCCGTGCAGCAGCACCACCTTCTCGAAGCGATCGTAGGTCTCGGGATCCTTGATGACGCTGAGGAAGGGCGCGAGGCCGGTACCGGTGCCGATCAGATAGAGGTTGCGGCCATCCTCGAGATTATCGATGACCAGCGTGCCGGTGGCCTTGCGGCTGACGATGATCTCGTCGCCCTCTTTCAGATGCTGGAGGCGCGAGGTCAGCGGCCCGTCCTGCACCTTGATGGAGAAGAATTCGAGCCGGTCCTCGTAGTTTGCGCTGGCGACGCTGTAGGCGCGCAGCAGCGGCTTGTCGTTGACCTTGAGCCCGATCATCGTGAATTCGCCGTTGCGGAAACGGAACGACGGATCGCGGGTGGTGGTGAAGGAAAACAGCGTGTCGGTCCAGTGGTGAACGCTGAGAACGCTTTCCTGATTGAAATTGCTCATGCCTGTGATTCCAGTTTTGGCCGCTGACATCGGTCGGGCCAGTTGCGGAATTTGCGGCAGGGCTGCATTGTGCCGCTCAATTCATTTGCATACATTCATTAGTATACAAATGAATAATCCATCTTGATCCGGCCGTCAAGGCGGGGTGAAGATGCGGTCTGACTGCCAGTCAAGACATTGAGAGAAAAGGAATAAATCCATGGCTCACGACGCTCCCCAAGGCCCGTCCGGTCCCACCAAGCTCGTCGTCCGCAACATCGGCCTGCTGCTCAGCGGGGCCATGGAAAAGCCGATCCTCGACGCCGACACGATCGTCGCCGAGAACGGCAAGATCACCGCGATCGGGCGCGCCAAGGACGTCGACCAGGAGGGCGCGACGACGATCGTCGACGCCAACGGCACGACCGTGACGCCAGGGCTGATCGACAGCCATGTGCATCCGGTGGCCGGCGACTGGACGCCGCGGCAGAACCAGATCGGCTGGATCGACAGCTTCCTCCACGGCGGCGTCACCACGATGATCTCGGCAGGCGAGGTCCACATGCCGGGCCGACCGCGGGACGTGGTCGGGCTCAAGGCGATGGCGATCTTCGCCCAGCGCGCGTTCTGGACGCTGCGTCCGGGCGGCGTGAAGGTGCACGCCGGCGCGCCTGTCATCGAGACCGAGATGGTGGAGGACGATTTCAAGGAACTCGCCGCAGCCGGCGTCAAGCTGCTCGGCGAGGTCGGCCTCGGCGGCGTCAAGGACGGCCCCACCGCGCGCAAGATGGTCGGATGGGCGCGCAAGTACGGCATCCAGAGCACGATCCATACCGGCGGGCCCTCGATCCCCGGCTCCGGGCTGATCGACGCGGACGTGGTGCTGGAAGCCGACACCGACGTGGTCGGCCACATCAATGGCGGACACACCGCCCTGCCCGACGGCCAGATCCGCTGTATCTGCGAGGGTTGCAAGCGCGGCCTCGAGCTCGTGCACAACGGCAATGAGCGCTCGGCGCTCTACACGCTGCGCATCGCCAGGGAGATGAACGATCTCAGCCGCGTCATCCTGGGCACCGACGCGCCCGCGGGCTCCGGCGTGCAACCGCTCGGCATCCTGCGCATGGTGTCGCTGCTGTCGTCGCTCGGCGAGGTGCCGGCCGAGATTGCCTTCTGCTTCGCCACCGGCAATACCGCGCGAATGCGCGCGCTCGACTGCGGCCTGATCGAGGTGGGCCGGTCCGCCGACTTCGTCATCATGGACAAGGCGCAGCACTCGGCCGGCAAGAATCTGCTCGACAGCGTGCAACTCGGCGACCTTCCCGGCATCGGCATGACCATCATCGACGGCATCGTCCGCACCCAGCGCAGCCGCAACACGCCGCCGGCCGGCAAGGTGCCGACGATCGTTCTCGGACACTGAGCGTTGACGGCGTCATTGCGACGAGCTTGGCGACGAAGCCATCCAGTTTGGCTGACGAATCTGGATTGCGTCGCCCCGCTCGCAATGACAATGATGCCAACTGGCCCGTCGGGCCCAAAATCAATCGGGAGGCCCCATGACTGCACCGCTCGATCCGATCATCGCCGAGATCATTCCGAAACTGCCGCTGCGTGACCCGCCGAGCATGACGCCGAAAAGCGCGCGGGATTCGCTGCGCGCGCTGGCGGATGCACGCGCTGCGGTGCCTCCGCCGCCGGTCGATCACGTTGCCGACATCACCGTCAAGGGCGCGTCCGGGCCATTGGCCGCGCGGGTCTATCGCAACGAATCGGGCAAATCGCCGACGGTGGTGTTCTTCCATGGCGGCGGCTGGGTCGCCGGCGATCTCGAAACCCACGACCGGCAGGCGCGACTGCTGGCGGTCGAGGCCGGCGCCGTCGTCATCTCCGTCGATTACCGGCGTCCCCCGGAGACGCGCTTTCCCGGTGCGTTCGAGGACTGCTTCGCCGCCACGCGCGACGTCATCGCGCGGCTTGCTGAGTTCGGCGGCGACCCGGCGCGCGTGGGCGTCGCCGGTGACAGCGCCGGCGGCAATCTCGCCGCGGCGGTGGCCCTCGCCTGCCGTGACGCCGGGATCAGGCTCGCCGGCCAGATGCTGGTTTATCCCGTCACCGATGTCGTCGGAAACTTTGCAAGCGCGGCGGAGAATGCGCGCTATCCGTCACGCGCCGAAAACGCGGAAGGCTATTTCCTGTCCCGCGCGGTGATGGAATGGTTCGCCGGCCACTACCTTGCTGACCCCGCGCATGGCCGCGACTGGCGCGTGTCGCCGCTCCGCGCGCCGAGCCTCGCGGGCGTGGCGCCGGCGGTCGTCTGCACCGCGTGGTTCGATCCGCTGCGCGACGAGGGCAGAGCCTATGCGGAAGCGCTGAAGGCCGCTGGCGTTCCGACATCCTATCATGACGGCCCGGGCCTTATTCACGGCTATTTCGGCCTCGGTGACGCGGCGCCGTCCGCAAAGCAGGAAGCACAGCGCGTACGCGCCGATTTCAAAACGCTGCTCGATCGCGGGATTTGACGATCCGTCATCCTGATGGCCAGACCGGAGAATGAGGCGTCATCGTCCGCGAACGCGGACGATCCAGTCATCGAGGCGAGCCCATGGGAAATCCGCCTCGATAATCTGCAGATCTGTCCAAGAGGCGAAGATTCTCAGGGCGACGACTTCTGTGTCACCGCAACCTGCCGAGCAACGCGACCAGCGTCTCGCGTTCCCTCGCGTCCAGCGGCGCGAGCGTTTCGCGGCTGATGGCGAGCGCATTCGGCGCAACCTTCTCGGCCAGTTGTTGCCCGGCGCGCGTCAGACTCACGAGCAAGCGGCGGCCGTCGGTCGGATCGGCGCTGGTTTCGGTCAAGCCGCGCGCCGAAAGCCGATCAATCACGCCCTTGATGGTCGCAACGTCCATCGCGGTCAGACGTCCAAGTTGATTCTGCGAACATGGGCCGACTTCCGCGAGCTTCGACAGCGCCGCCCATTGCGTGGGCGTCAGGTTGATGCCGATCATCTCGGCGAAGATCGCGGAGTGACGCTGCGACACCTGACGCAGGATGAAGCCGACCTGCTCATCCAGAATATAAGACGGCTTCGCGGACCTCGATGCGCGGCGCGCAGCGGGAGCCTTGCCTGAAGAAGCTGTCTTCAACGACGATTTGGCCATATTGGCTCCCGCAATCTGCCCGACCGGGCCACGATCGGATCGATCGACTATACCGCGAGATGCGCGTCGCGGATGTCCGGACGCGCCTCAAGCTCTTTCATGGTGCCGCTGAAACAGATGCGGCCGCGCTCGATGATGTAGGCCCGATCGGAGATCAGGTTGGCGAAATGGAGGTTCTGCTCGGACAGCACAATGCTGACCCCCTCCGTTTTCATGACCATGATCGCCTCGACCATCTGCTCGACGATCTTCGGCGACAGCCCCTCCGAGGGCTCGTCGAGCAGCACCAGCGACGGATTGCCCATCAGGGTGCGCGCGATGGTCAACATCTGCTGCTCACCGCCGCTCATGCGGCCGCCGGGACGGTTGCGCATCTCGCCAAGGTTGGGAAACAACGTGAACAGCTTGTCGCGGGTCCATTGCGGCGCGTTCGGTCGCGGCGGCTGGCGGCCGACCTCGAGATTTTCCTCGACCGTGAGGTCGGTGAAGATGCGGCGTTCCTCCGGCACATAGCCAAGCCCGCTGCGCACGATGGCGTGGGTCGGCTGGTCGGACACGTCCTTGCCATCGAACACGATGCGGCCTTTGCGTTGCGCCACCAGGCCAACAATCGAGCGGAATGTCGTGGACTTGCCGGCGCCGTTGCGGCCCAGCAGAGCGACGACTTCGCTACTGCCGACCTCGAGCGCCACATCGAACAGGATATGCGCGGGCCCGTAAAAGCTGTTGAGGCCCTGAACCGAGAGCTTCATGCCGGCGTCCCCTCGCGATGGCGCGCGTCGTAGACCAGGCCTTCCCCCAGATAGATCGCGCGCACCTGTGGATCGCGGCGAACCTTCTCAGGCAGCCCCTCGGCGATCAGCGCGCCGCGATTGAGCACCAGGATACGATCGGCGTGTTCGAACACCACATCCATGTCATGCTCGGTGAACAGCACGCCGATGGATTGCTCGCGCGCGATGCGCGCGGTCAACCGCATCAGCTCGACGCGTTCGCGCGGCGCCATTCCGGCGGTCGGCTCGTCCATCAACAGCAGCTTTGGCTGATTGGCGAGCGCGATCGCGAGTTCAAGCCGCTTGAGATCGCCGTAGGCCAGTTCGCCGCAGGCGCGATCGGCATAGCCGTTCATGCCGACGAGGTCGAGCAACCGTTCAGCGGCGGCGCGCGCGAGCTTAGGCGCGGACGACCACATGTCGAACAGCCGGGACCGATGCGAGATCAAGGCAACCTGAACATTTTCCCGCACCGTCATGGTGGGGAACGTCGCGGTGATCTGGAACGTGCGACCGATGCCCAGCCGCCAGACCGCGCGCGGCGCTTCGCCGGTGATGTCGCGCCCGAACAGATGCACCCGGCCGCCGTCCGGTGCGACCTGACCGTTGAGCATGTTGAAGCAGGTGCTTTTTCCCGCGCCGTTGGGGCCAATCAGCGCGAGGATTTCGCCCGCCCCGAGCGCAAACGAAACGCCGCGCACCGCATGCACCCCGCCGTAGGACTTGGAGAGGCCTTCAACCGACAGCAGTATGGGTGCGGCGCTCATTCGGCTGTCTCGATATGCGATGCCAGCACGGCGGGTTTGGTCGATGCGCCACGGCGCGCCTGAACGGCCTCGATCATGCCGACGATCCCCTTGGGGAATGCGACCGCGATCAGGACGATGACGGCACCGAGCACCAGCTTCGACAGGTCGGTCTGGCTGACCAGCCAGATGTTCAGCGCCTTGTAGACGATCGCGCCGACGACCGCGCCCGAAACGGTTTCAACGCCGCCGAGCAGCACCATCACCAGCGCGTCGACCGAAAGCGAGATGCCGACGGTGTCCGGAAACACGCTGCCCTTCAGGTACGCGAACAGCGCGCCGGCGATGCCGGCCGCGGTGCCGGCGATGACGAAGGCGGTCCACTGGATGCGCTTGCTGTCGATGCCGATGGCTTCGCTGCGCAACCCGGAATCGCGCGTGGCGCGCAGCGCGTAGCCAAACGGCGAAAACGTCATGATCCGCAACGCGGCCACCACGAGAACGGCGATGCCGAGCGAGAGCCAGTAGAACGCGGACGCGCCCGACGCCCAGGCCGCCGGCCAGACGCCGAGGATTCCGTTGTCGCCCCCGGTGACGCTGACCCACTGGAAGGCGATCGACCAGACGATCTGCGCGAAAGCCAGCGTCAGCATTGCGAAATAGACGCCGGAGAGCTGCACGGCGAAGAAGCCGAACACGGCGGCGCCGAGCAGACCGAGCAGCGGCCCGAGCAGAAGGCAGGCGATCATCGGCAACCCGGCCATCTTGGCGAGGAAGGCGACGCCATAGGCACCCAATCCGAAATACGCAGCGTGGCCGAACGAAGCGAGGCCGCCGACCGACATCAGGAAATGCAAGCTCACCGCGAAGATGACGAAGATCGTGATCTCGGACGCGACGGTCAGCGCATAGGTGCCGCCGAACAGCGGCAGCGCCGCCGCCGCGATCAGCACGCCGATCATCGCAAGACGCTCGCCACCCGTCAGCGGGCGCCAGGGCCGCACGGTCAGGCCCGGCGTCTTGCGGGCCGGCGCTTCCGGCTTGCCGAACAGCCCCCACGGGCGGACGATCAACACGACCGCCATGACGAGGAAGACGAGAATGATGGAAATCTTCGGAAAGATCAGGATGCCGAAGGCGTTGAGCTCGGACACCAGCACGGCCGCGACGAACGCGCCGATGATGCTGCCGAGACCGCCGATCACCACCACCACGAACACGTCGACGATGATGTTGAGGTCCATGGCGTGGTTCGCCGCATCGCGCGGAATCTGCAGCGCGCCGCCGAACGCCGCAAGAAAAACGCCGAGCGCGAACACGCTGGTGAACAGCCACTTCTGATTGACCCCGAGCGCCGCCACCATGTCGCGGTCCTGCGTCGCCGCCCGCACCAGCACGCCCCACCGCGTCCGCCGAAACAGCAGCCACAACGCGCCGAGGACGACCGGGCTGAGCACGATCAGGAACAGGTCATAGGACGGCACCTGCTGGCCGAAAAAATCGACGGCTCCGCGAAATCCCGGCGCGCGCGGGCCGAGCAGATCATCCGGGCCCCAGATCAGGACGACGATGTCCTCGATCATCAAGGTCAGGCCGAAGGTCGCCAGCAACTGGAACAGTTCAGGCGACCGGTAGATCCGCCGCAACAGGATCATCTCGATAAGAACGCCGACCATCGCGACCGCGAGCGACGCCAGCACGATGCCGCCCCAGAAGCCGACGACGCCGGACAGGCGCGCGGTCAGCGTATAGGCGATATAAGCGCCCAGCATGTAGAACGCGCCGTGGGCGAAATTGACGATGCGCGTCACGCCAAAGATGATCGACAGGCCCGACGCCACCAGGAACAGCGAGGCCGCGCTGGCAAGGCCGGTCAGGAACTGGGCAACGTAAAAAGCCATCTGCGATCCGCGCTTGGATAAAAGACCGCGGGCGCTCGCGCACCCGCGGCCGCCACGATCAGTCCTTCGGACGAAGCTTTTCGACCTCGGCGTCGCTCGGCAGGTAATCCTTGCCGTTGCGATAGACGGAATCGACCATCACGCCCTTGCCGTCCTTGAGCGCGGTCTTGCCCACGAACGCGCCGAGGGTCGACTGGTGGTCGATCTTCCGGAAGGTGATCTCGCCGAACGGAGACGCCAGTTGGATGCCCTCGGCGGCGGCGATCATCTTGCCCGTGTCGGTCGATTTCGCCTTGGCGATGATCGCCGCAGCGGCCTTCATCGTCTCATAGCCGACGATCGAGCCGAGCCGCGGATAATCGTTGTATTTCGACTGATAGGCCTTGAGGAACGCCGCGTGCTCCGGCGTCTTGATGTCATACCAGGGATAGCCGGTGACGATCCAGCCGGTCGGCGCCTCGTCCTTCAACGCATCGAGATATTCGGGCTCGCCAGTGAGGAAGCTCACCACCGAACGGTTCTTGAACAGCCCGCGGGTGTTGCCTTCGCGCACGAACTTCACGAGGTCGGGACCGAACTCGACGTTCAGAATCGCATCGGGCTGCGCATTCGCCAGCGCCTGCACCACCGGGCCGGCATCGATCTTGCCGAGCGGCGGCCACTGCGCCTCGACCCACTGGATGTCCGGGCGCTTCGCGGACAACAGCTTCTTGAAGACGCCGACCGCCGACTGGCCGTATTCGTAATTCGGCGCGACCGTCGCCCACTTCTTGGCCGGCAGCTTCGCGGCCTCTTCCACCAGCATCGCCGCCTGCATGTAGTTCGATGGGCGCAGACGGAAAGTGTATTTATTGCCCTTCTCCCAGGTGATCGCGTCGGTCAGAGGCTCGGAGGCCAGGAAGAACACCTTCTTCTGCTTGGCGAAGTCGCTGACCGCGAGGCCGATGTTCGACAGGAATGTGCCGGTCAGCATCACCACGCCTTCCTTCGAAACCAGTTCGTTGGCGGCGGTCTGCGCTTCCGCCGGCTTGCCGGCGTCATCCTTGGAGATGACGACGATCTTCTTGCCGTCGACGCCGCCGGCGGCGTTGATCTCCTCGAACGCGAGTTGCCAGCCCTTGCGGTATGGCTCGGTGAAGGACGGCAGCAGCGAATAGCTGTTGATCTCGCCGATCTTGATCTCGCCTTGCGCCCACGCGCCCGTGGCCATGCAACCGAGCACGGCGCCGAGCGCCACACCCATCAGGCCTTTCACGAACAAGTTGTCGTCTCGCATCCCGTACCTCCAATGTTGACGAGAGCTTTGCGCTCTCCTGTCGGAACTTCCTATCCTGTCCTCTTTACGGGACAGTGTCATTTGCCGCCACTGCGGAGCGTGACAGCGACGCTAGCGCAGCCCGTCCTCGCCCTTGATCTCGGCGACCGAGAGACCGCCGACCCGCGCCAGCGGACGGCCGCTGTCCGTCACCGCGACCGCCACCATGATCTCGTCGGCGCGCGGCGCGTCGTTGATCTGCACCTCCATGCCGTCGAAGTGACTGCGCACGAAAGCCGCGTCCTTATGCCCGAGCGGAATATCGAGACTCGTTCCCATGCCGCCGCGCTTCTTCGAGGACGGGATCAGTGCCGCGCCCTTGCTCAAGACCTTTCGCACCGGCGTTCCCATCTTGGGATGCAAGATCGCTGCCGCGTGCTCGAGTTCGCCGTTTTCACCGACGGCCGCCGCCTTGCCATAGCTGTGCGCCTTGCCGCCGTCGATGCCGAGCGCGGCAACGGCCTTTTTGGCGAGCAGATCGCCCAGTTCCTCGCCAATGGCGATCAGCGGCGCGAGGTCTTCGACGTAACGGCCCGCGAAGGGGTTCTCGATCACGGCGATCGCCGCGGCGCGACGCGTCGGCGGCGCGACATCGCGGCCTGCCTCCATCCGGGTTTCCTCGACCACGGTCACGATCTTGCGGATCACGGCACTCATCGCCAACGCTCCCTGCTCATTCAAGCATCCATTGTTTCACGCGCGCGCATCGCTTGCACATGACGCTTTGCCGCGAGCGGCGCATCGTTGCCGGGCACGACGACGCGCGTCCCGCCCTGCACATGCAGCGCCGCGCCCGCAATCAGTCCGACCGCCAGCAATCGCTGCGCCTGCGCCGCGCCGGCCTCCAAAGCCTCGGCGATGGCGGCCTGCGACAACGCACCGACCGCGCGGGTGACGCGGCGGTCGCCGAGATCGCTGTCGGGCTGCAGTTCGTTCGCCGGCGCCCGGAGGATCGCCGGATGGCCAGGCAAATCGACCGCGTTGGCGACAACCGTCGCCGCCGCATCCGCCTGTGCGGCGGTCGCCGCAAGGATCGTGACGGCGTCCGCAATCCCCAATGAGAAGCTGCGCCCGCGCCAACCGCTGGTGGCGACGCCGCGCGCCGGATCGTCGGCACGAAGCACCGCCTTGCCGAACAGGCCCGGCCGGTCCGGACGATCCACCAGGCCGAGCGCGAAGCGCTCGCCCCGCGCAAGGTACAGCGCGATGTCACCGCCATTGTTGACATAGGCGCGGGACAAGATGCTGACCCGGGTCATCGCAGCGAGGATTTCCTCGGCCACCGCGCCCGCCACCGCCGCCATCGGCGTGATGAACGTCTCCGCGCAGAACGGCGCGACCGCCGCATGCATGCGGCGCGCGACCTCGCCCTGAAGCACGCAGCGATTCGGCTGCGCCGGTCGCCGCAACTCGGACAACTCGACGCATAATTCATCGAGCAGGCCGGTGAATCGCTGCACCGCCGCCGCATAGGCCGCGCGGACATCCGCCTCGTTGCCGTGCGCCTCCACGATCAGGTCGATCGGGCCATCCTGCAGATGCAACCGCCTGCCATCACCCAGAAATGCGACCTGCGGCGCGCGTGTCATGACCGCGCTCCCGGCCAGACCGGAGACGGCGGAGGCTGCCGGACCTCGGTATTGTTCCGCAATGACGCCAGCGGCCGCACATAATCCATGTGGCCGCCGAGCGCGGCATAATCCGAGAGCCGCAACGTGAATTCGATCGGCGCCACCAGCGCCGGCGTCGGAACGTAGCCGAACGCGCCTTCGGGTAGCCGCGTGACGTCGACCATGAACGTAATGCCGCCACCTGGCCAGACGTACACCGGCGCGCCGCCGCAAGTGACCCGCGTCAGGGCTTCCTTCACCGAGCGGGTCAGACGGACGGGATTGTCGGTGACGCCCGCGCGCAGCGATCCGCCTGCGCCACCCATGAACAGCACGGTGCACAGCGCCGGCTCGCAATTCTCCTGGATGCGCTCCACCGAGAGCTTCAGGTCCATCGGCATCGTCGTCTCGACGGGTCGCAGCGCCTCGTCGAGTTCGAAATAGGCGGCGTGTTCGCCGGTGGTCGAGACCATCAGCATGCGCAGGCCGGGCCGCGCCTCCTTCGGGTTGAACGGCCCAAGGATCGACAGCGGATCGGAAATGCTGGTACCGCCCCAGCCGGTGCCCGGCTCGGCCACCTGGAAATAGCGGCCTGGCGTCGAGCGCCGGCCCTTCATCTTGAGGCCGGTATCGGGAATGTCGAGCAGCTTGCCGGCCTGATGCTCGGAGAGGACGCCGGTGATGTGATCGTCGACCACCACCACCTCGTCGACCTTGCCGTGCCATTGCTTGGCGAACATGCCGATGGTAGCCGAACCGCAGCCGACGCGCATGCGCTCTTCCGGCACGCCGTTGACGACCGGCGGGCGTCCCGCCTGCACCACCACGCTCGCCCCGCCGTCGATGGTCATCTCGACCGCCTTGCGGTTCGACAAGTCCATCAAGGCGTCGCAGGTGACACGGCCTTCCTTCTTCGATCCGCCGGTCAGATGATGCACGCCGCCGAGCGACAGCATCTGCGAGCCGTATTCGCCTGTGGTGACATGGCCGACCGCCTCGCCTTCGACGCGCACCGTCGCGGTCTCCGGGCCGAGGAAACGGTCGGTGTCGATCTTCACCTTGACGCCGCAGTAACTGAAGATTCCTTCGGTCACGACCGTAACCATGTCGACGCCGTCGACTTCGGACGACACGATGAACGGCGCCGGCTTGTAATCCGGATACGTCGTTCCCGCGCCGATGGCGGTGACGAACAGACCCGGCTCGCGCACCAGCTTGCCGTCCCAGTCGCCGCCCGCCTGGAACGGCACAAGCCGGCCACCGTGGGAAACCGTGCGTTCGAGCACGATATGCGGATCGACGCGAACCAGCTCGCCGTCGCGATTGGCATAGCGATCGCAAGCCCCGGCTGCGCCGGGCTTGATGTAACACATCACCGGACAGGCATCGCATCGGATCTTGTCCGCGTTGCCTGCGGCGGCAATTGGAGCGGCATCGTCCAGCATGAGACGTCTCGCGGCAGCGGATGCAATCAGCTATCGAACCGCGATTTGACCGAAGGATGACGGCGATGCACGCTGCACCGATGATATCCGACGGTCTCGCGATCCCATTTCATTCGTACACGAACGATGCGCGCCGGGATGCGGACTGTCAAGCGGCACCGTTGGTCGAACCGTGCTATTGCCGGATATTAGTTCAGTTGCCTGCTCCCATTGAACATAAATCGTGCAGCGCAACAAGCAGGCGGGGCCGCCTCCGCCTTGCACGTTTGTATACAAACGGTATCGTTCGAGAACTTCACCAGCGTTTTGCAATGCAGCAGAGCCGACCGCGACGATGAGCCCGCTACAAACCATCCGCCTCACCGTCAACGGCGCGGCCCGCGATGTCACCGCCGCGCCCGAGACCTCCCTGCTCTATATCCTGCGCAACGATCTCGAATTGAACGGACCGAAATTCGGCTGCGGTCTCGGCGAGTGCGGCGCGTGCACCGTCATTATCGACGGGACAGCGGCGCGCTCCTGCGTCGTTCCGGTAGGCGGCTGCGTCGCGCGCGACATCGTGACGCTCGAAGGCCTGGGAACGCGCGAGCGTCCCGATCCGGTGCAGCACGCCTTCATCGCCGAGCAGGCTGCTCAGTGCGGCTACTGTCTCAACGGCATGATCATGACCACCAAGGCGCTGCTGATGCGCAAGCCTGACGCGTCAGAGGCCGAAATTCGAGAGGCTCTGAAATACAACCTCTGCCGCTGCGGCGCACATGTCGAAATCCTGCGCGCGGCGATGCGGGCCGCCGGTCACAGCCTGCCGGAGCAGGAGTGATGGCGCAGCCCTCCTCGACCGGCGCCTCGCCGCCCGGATCCTTGCGCGTCGTCCGTCCGGCATCCGGCGACGGCGAGACCGCATTCGACACCTTCATCAGGATCACGGCCGACGGCACGGTGACGGCCTATAACGGCCACGTCGATCTCGGCACCGGCATCCGCACGGCGCTGGCGCAAATCGTCGCGGATGAGCTCGACGTCTCGTTCGCGCGGGTCGTCGTCGTGCTCGGCGACACTTCTCATGTCCCCAACCAAGGGCCGACCATCGCCAGCGAAACCATCCAGGTCACGGCGGTGCCGTTGCGCAAGGCCGCCGCGCAAGCGCGGCATTTCCTGATCGAGCGCGCAGCGCAACGGCTGGGATTGCCGGCAGCCGAACTCTCGGTCGAGGACGGTCTGATCCGGGGCCACGACAACCGCAGCGTCACCTATGGCGAATTGATCGGCGATGACATCGTCCGTCTCGACCTCGCCGACGATGTGGTCGTGAAGACGACCGACGCGTATAGGATCGTCGGCCAGTCGACGCCGCGGGTCGACCTTCCGGCGAAAGCAACCGGCGAACTCGTCTATGTGCACGACGTGCGCGTGCCCGGCATGCTGCATGGCCGCGTGGTGCGGCCGCCCTATGCCGGCGTCGACGCCGGCGATTTCGTCGGCACCAGCCTGATCGCCATCGATGAATCCTCAGTGAAGGATGTTCCCGGCCTGGTCGCCGTGGCGCGCATCGGCGATTTCGTCGGCGTGGTCGCCGAAAGGGAAGAGAACGCGATCAAGGCCGCGGCGCAACTCAAGGTCACGTGGAAGCCGGCGCCCGTCCTGCCGGACCTTGGCGACGTCGAGACCGCGCTGCGCGCCAACCCGTCGACGCCGCGCACGCTGCTCGACAAGGGCGACGTCGATGCCGCGCTTGCCACGGCCGACAAGCCGATGAAGCGCACCTATGTCTGGCCGTATCAGATGCACGCCTCCATCGGTCCGTCCTGCGCGGTCGCGGATGTTCAGGACGGCCATGTTCGGGTCTGGACGGGCTCCCAGAACCCGCACATGCTCCGCACCGATCTCGCGCTGCTGCTCGCACGACCGGAAACCGAGATCGACGTGATCCGGATGGAAGCGGCCGGATGCTATGGCCGCAACTGCGCCGACGACGTCACCGCCGACGCCGTGCTGCTGTCGCGCGCGGTCGGGAAACCGGTGCGCGTGCAACTCACGCGCGAACAGGAGCATGCCTGGGAACCCAAGGGCGCCGCGCAGCTCATCGACGTCAACGGTGGTTTGCGCGCGGATGGCAGCGTTGCGGCTTATGATTTCGCGACGCGCTATCCGTCCAACGCCGCGCCGACGCTGGCGTTGCTGCTGACCGGCACCGTGCCGCCGACGCCGGCGATACAGCAGATGGGCGACCGCACCGCGATCCCGCCCTACGACTACGATGCCATGCGGATCGTGGCGCACGACATGCCGCCGATCGTGCGCGCCTCGTGGCTGCGTGGCGTGTCGGCGCTGCCAAACACGTTCGCGCATGAATCCTATATCGACGAACTCGCCACCGAGGCCGGCGTCGATCCGGTCGAATACCGACTTCGCTATCTGAAAGATCCGCGCGCCATCGAGCTCGTCAAGGCCGTCGCCGAACGCGCGGAATGGACGCCGCGGCCGGTCTGGACGCCCCCCCAACCCGACGGCGATGTGGTGCGCGGGCGCGGCTTCGCCTACGCGCTCTATGTGCACGGCCCGTTTCCAGGCAAGCCGGCGGCGTGGTCGGCCTGGATCGCCGATGTCGCCGTCAATACGTCCACGGGTGACGTCAGCGTCACGCGCGTCGTCGCCGGTCAGGATTCCGGCCTGATGATCAATCCCGCCGGCGTGCGGCATCAGATCCACGGCAACGTCATCCAGTCCACCAGCCGCGCGCTGATGGAGGAGGTGGAATTCGCGCCGACGGCGGTGGCGAGCCGCGAATGGGGCGCCTACCCCATCATCCGGTTTCCGGACGTGCCGAAGATCGACGTGCTGATGCTGCCGCAGCCGAATCAGCCGCCGATGGGCGTCGGCGAGTCCGCGTCCGTGCCGAGCGCCGCCGCGATCGCCAACGCGATCTTCGATGCGACCGGCGTTCGGTTCCGCGAACCGCCGTTCACGCCGGAGAAGATCAGGGCCGGCCTTGGACGCAGCAAGGCACCGCTGCCGCCGAGTTCGCCTGCGCCGGCAATCGCCGCGCCGCCGATGGCGCAACGAAATCCCTTCACAAAGCCGCTCGGAGTGTTTTCCGGTATCGGCGCTCTGTGCGCCGCCGCCATCGGCCTTGCCGCCGCGATCCTGCCGGGACGCGCCATCGCGCCGATTGCACAACCCGATGCATCGACCTATTCGGCCGCGACCATCGCACGCGGCAAGGAACTTGCCGCGCTCGGCGATTGCGCGGTGTGCCACACCATGACGAACGGCAGCGTCAATGCCGGCGGCCGGGCGCTTGAGACGCCGTTCGGCACGATCTATTCGACCAACATCACGCCCGACGTCGAAACCGGCATCGGTGCATGGTCCTATCCGGCGTTCGAGCGCGCCATGCGCGAAGGTTTGCATCGCAATGGCCGGCATCTCTATCCGGCGTTCCCCTATAATCACTTCGCCAAGACCACCGACGCCGACCTGCAGGCGCTCTACGCCTATCTGATGGCGCAGCCGCCGGTGCATGTGAAAAATCGCGAAACAAAGCTGCCGTTTCCTTTCAATCTTCGGCCGCTGATGGCGGGATGGAACGCGCTGTTCAACAGAGGCGGCGAATTCAAATCCGATCCGGTGAAATCGGAGCAGTGGAATCGCGGCGCCTATCTGATCGAAGGGCTCGGTCATTGCGGCGCCTGCCACACACCGCGCAATGCGCTTGGTGCAGAAAAAGATGCGAGCGCCTATCTCGCCGGCGGCACCGCCGAAGGCTGGGACGCGCCGCCTTTAACGGCGCTGTCGCACGCGCCGATTCCGTGGAGCGAGGATGACCTGTTCGCCTACTTGCGCACCGGCCAGTCGCGCTTCCACGGCGTGGCCGCCGGGCCGATGGCGCCGGTGGTGAAGGGACTGGCTGCGCTGCCGGACAGCGACATCCGGGCGATGGCGCATTACCTCGCCTCGTTCAATACCGCCATCACTCCCGCCGACCAGGAAACCCTCGCCGTGCGGCTCGAAGCCGCCACCGCCGTCCGCGACTTCTCCGCCTCGCAGAGCGGCGCGCGCATCTATGAAGGGGCCTGCGCGGTCTGCCACGCCATCGGCGGTCCGGAGTTGTTCGGCAGCCGGCCTTCCCTCGCGCTGAACAGCAACCTGCATGCCGCAACGCCCGACAACCTGATCCAGGTCATCCTGCACGGCATCACCGATCCGGTGGCGAGCGACCCCGGCACCATGCCGGCGTTCAGGGCCAGCCTGAACACCCGTCAGGTCGCCGACCTCGTCGCCTACCTCCGTCAGCAGTTCGCACCGGGCAAACCGGCCTGGAACGAAGTGGAAACGGCGGTGCAGAAAGCCATGCAGACGGCGCCGGACTAACCCTCCACCTCCGCGCCCAATCTATTTGCAAACCGTTGTCCGCACTATAGCTTAGCGGCATGACCGTGACCGATATCGCGACGCGAACCTACAATCATGGCTGGCGCCTCGATCCCATCGTGCGCAGCCTGCTCGACACCGATTTCTACAAGCTCCTCATGCTGCAGATGATCCGGGAGTTCTATCCCGGCGAGCATGTCACGTTCTCGGTCATCAACCGCAGCCGGCAGGTGCGCCTCGCCGAGGTCATCGACGAAGGCGAGCTGCGGGCCCAGCTCGACCACGCGCGCAGCATCCGCTTCAGCAAGAAGGAGTTGATCTGGCTCGCCGGCAATACCTTCTACGGCAAGACCCAGATGTTCTCGCCGGATTTCATCAACTGGCTCTCGTCGTTCCGGCTGCCGGAGTACGAGCTGCGCAAGGTCGACGGCCAATATGAACTGCATTTCCACGGGCCGTGGACCCACACCACCATGTGGGAAATCCCGGCGCTCGCGATCCTCAACGAATTGCGGTCGCGACAGGCCCTGAAAGGCCAGGGGCGGTTCGCGCTCGACGTGCTCTATGCCCGCGCCAAGGCGAAGCTATGGACCAAGGTGGAGCGGCTGCGGAAGCTGGAAGATCTGCGCCTGTCCGACTTCGGCACCCGGCGCCGCCACGGCTTTCTCTGGCAGCGCTGGTGCGTCGAAGCCGTGAAGGAAGGCCTCGGGCCGGCGTTCACAGGAACATCCAATGTGCTGCTCGCCATGGACAACGATCTCGAGGCCATCGGCACAAACGCGCACGAACTGCCGATGGTGGCGGCGGCGCTGGCCGACGACGATACTACGCTGCGCTGGGCGCCCTATCGCATCCTCGATCAATGGCGGCATACCTATGCCGGCAACCTGCTGATCGCGCTGCCCGACGCCTTCGGCACCAAGGCGTTCCTGCGCGAC
Organism: Nitrobacter sp.; assembly: GCA_035546855.1. Taxonomy (GTDB): domain Bacteria; phylum Pseudomonadota; class Alphaproteobacteria; order Rhizobiales; family Xanthobacteraceae; genus Nitrobacter. The sequence continues at coordinate 91,751 of DASZVY010000040.1, forward strand.
GCGCCGGACTGGGTGGCGGACTGGACCGGTTTCCGTCCCGACAGCCTGCCGCCGATCGCCGCGGGCGAAGAGATCATCAAGTGGTGGAAGATGAGGGGCCGCGATCCACGCGAAAAGCTGCTGGTGTTTTCCGACGGGATGGATGTCGACTCGATCGAGGAGACCTACCGCCACTTCGAAGGCCGTGTCCGCATCAGCTTCGGCTGGGGCACCAACCTGACCAACGATTTCGTCGGATGCTCGCCGGACAACACCGCCGACCTCGATCCGATCTCGATCGTCTGCAAGGTAACGGCGGTGAACGGACGGCCTGCGGTCAAGCTGTCCGACAATCCGGAGAAGGCCACCGGCGAGCCCTCCGAGATCGCGCGCTACCTGCGGGTATTCGGCGACGCTGGCCACGTGCGCGCGCCGGTCCACGTCTGATACGAGAACGCTCAAGCAGTTCTCACACCTTGCCGTCGATCATCACCTCAATGAGCTTCGCGCCGGGCCGGGCGAAGGCCGACTTGAGCTGCCCTTCGAGGTCTTTGGGATCGCTGATGCGGATGGCCTCGAGGCCAAGCGCCGTCGCCATGCCGGAAAAGTCCACCGGCGGATCGACGAAATCCATGCCGATGTAGTTGTCGTCCTTGTGGAAGGCGAGCAGCCGCTGCTTGATGATGCGATAGCCGCCATTGTTCGCGATCACGACATTCAGCGGTAGCTTGTGATGCGCGGCGGTCCACAATGCCTGGATCGAATACATCGCGCTGCCATCGCCGGAATAGCAGATCACCGGGCGATCCGGATTCGCAAGACTGACGCCGACCGACGCCGGCAGGCCCCAGCCGATGCCGCCCGATGCCAGCGCGTGATAGCCGTAGCGGTCGCGGTGCGCGCGCAGCGCCGGAATCGCGCGTGAAGAGGTCAGCCCTTCGTCGACCAGGATGGCATTGTCCGGCATCGCCTCGATCACCCGCAACGCCAGCCAATCCGGATGGATCGGCGTCTTATGCCCGTTTGCGGCGATCTCATCGACCAACTTTGCGCGGCGGGCGCTCCAGTTGGTTGCCTTCAACCCCGCGAGACCGTCGCGCGCACGCTTCTCAAGCGCCCCGCCGCCGGCAGCCTTGAGCGCCGGAATCAGCGCCAGCAGCGTTTCCTTGACGTCCGCCTTCACCGCGATGTCGACCGGATAGTTCTTGCCGATATCCCAATCGACGAGGCCGACCTGCACCATCGCGAGGCCGGCCGGCAGCGGATCGACTTCGCTGTAGACGGACATCCGCAGCGGATCGGAGCCCAGCACGATCATGAGATCGTAGCCGTCGAGCACCGTGCGCACGTTCTTCTGGTCGCGCGACAGCGGCCCCATGAAGCAGGGGCTCTCCGACAGGAAGTGCGCGCCATAAGGGACCGACTGCTGGAAGGCCGGACAGCCCAGCGTCTCCGCGAGCGCCGCCGCTTCGTCCAGCGCATCGCTTTTCACGATCTCGTCACCGACCACGATCACCGGATTGCGGGCGCGGAGGATGCGCTCGGCAAGCGCGTGGACCATGCCGTCGGACGGCCGCACGCGGGTATCGACCCGTGTCGATTTGCCAAGCTCGATGCCCGCTTCGGCATTCAGAATATCGCCAGGGAGCGAGATGAACACCGGCCCGGTCGGCGGGGTGGTCGCGATCTTCGCCGCGCGGCGCACGATGCGCGGCAGATCTTCGAGACGCGTCACCTCGACCGCCCATTTCACCAGCGGCTCGGCGATCCGCACCAGCGGATCGTAGAGCAGCGGCTCCATCAGGCCGTGACCCTGCTCCTGCTGTCCCGCCGTGAGGATCATCGGCGTGCCCGTGAACTTCGCGTTGTAGAGCGAGCCCATGGCATTGCCGAGCCCTGGCGCGACATGGACGTTGCAGGCGACGAGGCGGCCTGACGCGCGGCTGTAGCCGTCGGCGATCGCAACGACGAGACTTTCCTGCATCGCCATCACATAGGTGAGATCGGGATGCTCCTTCAGGGCATGCATGATCGGGAGTTCGGTGGTTCCCGGATTGCCGAACAGGTGCGTGACGCCCTCATCCTTGAGCAACGCCAGAAAAGCCGAACGTCCGGTGATCCGATTCATGCAGTCCTCCCCTCCCGCAGAAATGTGCGGGTTTGCGTCATCATCACCATTCGCGGAGGCGACGCAATGGAGCGCGGTCATGGCAGCGTTGCGCGGAGACAACCATCGAACCCGTCATGCCCGGCTTTAGGCCGGGCATCCACGTCTTGGCCACGCTTCAAAGACGTGGATGGCCGGAACAAGCCCGGCCATGACGAATGATGTTGAAGAGATGCCGCTCAGTTCTCGTACACCAGCCGCGCGCGGATCGTGCCGTCAAGCCCGCGGAGTTCGTCGAGAATCTGCTCGCCGGCCATGCCGTGCACCTCGGCGTCGACGACAACGTAGCCGATTTCGCTGTCGGTCTGCAGATACTGCGCGGCGATATTGATCTCGCGCTGCAGGAAGACCTCGTTCAGCCGGCGCAACATGCCCGGCACGTTGCGGTGGACATGAATGAACCGCGCGCCAATCGGGCGCATCGGCAACTGCACCTGCGGGAAGTTGACCGCGCCCGCGGTCGAACCGCTGTCGGAATAGTCGATCAGCTTGCGCGCGACTTCCTTGCCGATGCGGTCCTGCGCCTCCTCGGTGGATCCGCCGATGTGCGGCGTGAGGATCACGTTCTTCAGCCCCTGCAGCGGCGACGTGAAGCGATCGGCGTTCGATGCCGGCTCGACCGGAAACACATCGACGGCCGCGCCGGCGAGATGACCGTCGCGCAGCGCGCCTGCCAGCGCGTGGAGATCGACCACCGTGCCGCGGCTGTTGTTGATGAGAAACGCGCCGCGTTTCATGGCGCGGATTTCAGCCTCGCCGATCATGCCCTCGGTCGCCGGCGTTTCCGGTACATGCAGGCTGACGACATCGCTCTGGGCCAACAACTCCGGCAAGGTGTCGATCGGCTCGGTGTTGCCGTGGCGCAGCCGATCGGTGTGATCATAGTAGATGACGCGCATGCCCATGGCTTCCGCCAGCGTCGACAGTTGCGAGCCGATGTTGCCGTAGCCGACGATGCCGAGCGTCTTGCCGCGCACCTCGCGGCTGTCGGTCGCGGATTTGTCCCAGCCACCCTCGTGCGCCGCCACCGAGCGCGGAAAAATGCGCCGCAGCAGCATCACGATCTCGCCGATCGTGAGTTCCGCCACGCTGCGCGTGTTTGAGAACGGCGCGTTGAAAACCGGAACGCCGCGCTGGCGCGCCGCGCCGAGATCGACCTGGTTGGTGCCGACGCTGAAGCAGCCGACCGCGATCAACCGGTCCGCGGCCGCGAAAATCGGGTCGGTCAGGCGGGTCCGGGAGCGGATGCCAAGCAGATGCACGCCCTTGACGGCCTCCTGCAACGCCTTGGAATCGAGCGCCTTGGGCAGCCGCTCCACATTGGTGTAGCCGGCCTGATCGAACAGTTCGACCGCGCTGTCGTTGATGCCTTCGAGCAGAAGAACCCTGATCTTGTCCTTGGGCAGGGAAAATTTGGCGGTCATGTCGTATCCTGTCGAAACGATGCCGGCTGCACGATGACGGCCGAATTCCTGCGCAATCGCCGGCTTCGGGTACCGCCTCAATGTGGCGAATCGGGGTGCCAGCCGAGGATGGCGAGCATCACGAAAAAGCCGATCACGTAGGCCAAGGCAATAGGCCATCCGTGACGCAGCCACAATCCGACCGACTTCGCTTCCGGATACATATTGGACAGCGCCACGCCGGCCGAGGAGCCGAACCAGATCATCGAACCGCCGAAGCCGACCGCATAGGCGAGAAAGTCCCAGTCGTAGCCGCCCTGTTTCAGCGCCAGCGCGGTCAGCGGGATGTTGTCAAACACCGCCGAGACGAAGCCGAGGCCGAGCGCGGTGTGCCAGGATGCCGCCGGCAATTTTTCGACCGGCATCACCGACGCAGCCGTCACCAGCGCAAGGAGGAAAACCGTCCCCTTGAACGCCTCGGGCAGCGCCGACCAGTCCGGCGTCCTGAGCGGCACGGTGACGAGAATGGCGGCCCAGACCGCGAGCCCGAGAACGGGCGCCGCATCGAGCAGCGCCGGATATTTCAGGTTCGCGGTCACGTTGGCCGCCAGCGCCGCGAGCAGGATCAGCGCCACGATGAAGACCCGCGCGCCGTCGACCGGCAAGCCCGACGGCGGCTTCTTGACGATCGGCGAAAACCGGTGCTGGCGGATCGCGGCCGGAGCGGCGAAGATCAGCAGCGCGACGGCGGCGGCAATATAGGCTTCGACGACGGCGAATGGACTGACGCCATCGATCCACATCATCGTCGTCGTGGTATCGCCGACCACGCTGCCGGATCCCCCCGCATTGGACGCCGCGACGATCGCCGCCAAGTAGCCGATATGCACCTTGCCCCGGAAGACGTGGCGCGCGACCGTGCCGCCGATCAGCGCGGCGGCGATGTTGTCGAGAAAGGCCGACAACACGAAAACGATCAGCAACAGCACCGCGCCGCCTTTCCAGTCGTCGGGCAACAGCGCCGGCATCTCGTCGGGAATCCGGCTTTCCTCGAAATGCCGCGACAGCAGCGCGAACCCCATCAGCAGCAGAAACAGGTTCGCCAGCGTCACCCATTCGTGCGCCATGTGGTGAGCAAAACCGGTCAGCCCCGGACCGGACTTGAAGCCCGTGAAGCCGATCTTGTAGGCGACGATCACCGCAAGGCCGGCGAGAGCAATCGGCAGCGTATGGCGATGGAACACCGCGATCCCGAGCAGGATGGCCGCGAACAGGATGAAATCGAGGGGAATGCCGAGAATCAAAATGGGTTCGATCACGATTGTCTCAATGATTCCAAGAGCGGACTCATCCGGCCATGTCCTGCCGGACGCAGCGGCAGCCGTCGCGACCGTTATGGAGGCCGCTGGCGCACGAAGTCAATTGAGGCAATCGTTCGCACGCAAAACACTCTCCTCAGAGGCTCGCATCTGTGCTGATATCCGGCAGGATTGCCCGGCAAAAAAACTTGAGAACAGACCCGCCACTGGAAACGCCTGCACCATGACCTCCGCGCCCCGCGTCGACATCGATCTGCCGCGTTTCTGGGACGATCCGTATCCGGTGCTGTCGCAGTTCCGGAAGGACTCTCCGATCGCGTTCGTGCCGCAGCTCGGCGGAACCGTGTTTGCGAAGCGCGACGATATCTTCGTCTCGGAGAAACGGATCGACGTCTTCAGCTCACACCAGCCGCAAGGATTGATGAACCGGCTGATGGGCCACAACATGATGCGCAAGGACGGCGACGCGCACATGGCGGAGCGCGCGACGATTTTTCCGGCGGTGTCGCCCAAAACCGTCAAGCAGCACTGGACGGCGCAATTCCAGGCCCATGCCGACCGCATCATCGACACGCTCGAACCTGGCCGGCCCATCGACTTCTGCAAGCAGTTCGCCCTGCCCTTCTCCGCCGAATGCCTGAAATCCATCACTGGCCTGACCAACATGCGCTTCGAGGACATGGATGCGTGGTCACAGGCGATGATCGACGGCATCGCCAACTATGCGGGCGATCCGAAGGTCGAGACACGATGCCACGCAGCCACGGCCGGAATCGACGCCGCCATCGACGACATGCTTCCGGTGCTGCAAAAGGCGCCGGATCAGAGCCTGCTCGGCGTCACGCTGAAGGCCGGCATGCCCATGGAGAGCATTCGCGCCAACATCAAGCTCGCGATCAGTGGCGGCCAGAACGAGCCGCGCGACGCGATTTCCGGCACAGTGTGGGCCCTGCTGACCCATCCCGAGCAGTTGCGTCAGGTCCTGGACGGCGTCTATCCGTGGATGCAGGTGTTCGAGGAATATGCCCGCTGGATTTCGCCGATCGGCATGTCGCCGCGCAGGATCGCGAAGCCATGGGCCATCCGCGACATCGATTTCGAGCCGGAAGACCGCATCTTCTTCATGTTCAGCTCGGCCAATCGCGACGAAGCCTATTTCGAGCGCCCCGATGCGTTCGACCTGAGCCGCGATGCCTCGAAAAGCATCGCCTTCGGCGCGGGACCGCATTTCTGCGCCGGCGCGTGGGCCTCGCGCGCGATGGTTGCCGACGTTGCGCTCCCGACGATCTTTGCGCGGCTCCGCAACCTCAGACTGGTCGAGGGCGAAGTGGTGCGGATCGGCGGCTGGGCGTTCCGCGGCTTGCTCAATCTTCCCGTGGTGTGGGACGCGACCGAACGGCGCTGAACAGCCCACGCGGACTTATTCCTCGGCAACCTTGTGCGCTTGCGCCGCCAGCCCCTTGTCCAGTTCCACGCGGCAGCCCGGGGTGAGCTGGCTGCGGTTCCTGCGCATGCAGGCGGTGATGCGAGGGATGCTCGGGATTTCCGAACTGCACAGGCGAAATGCATCGCTCATGCACTGGCGCTGCGCTTCGGCGGTGAAGGCGAAGCTTGGGCTGCTCGACAGCGCGCCGAGAGAGATCGCGAGAGCCAGGGCCGCGGCAACCTGGCGACAAGCTTTGGTGCGAACGATGGTCATCTGAAACTCCTCAGGTCGGCCGCAACACGGCGGCTGGTGTCGATGACGCAGCGTCGCCGATCGCACGGCCGATCTCCGTGAGGAGGATCACACGCCAGAGAAACTCCATTAAACGATTGAACTGCCAATCATATTCTCATTCCAAAAGAGAAAGGGCTCCGGCTGTCGCCGAAGCCCCTTCCGCATGATCGTCCATTGACGGCGCGTTACGCCTTGCGATGCTTCTCCACGATCTCGCGGAATTTCCTGACGTTGTCCGCGCCCGCATAGTCCGCGATCCGCTTGTAGGCCGGACCCATCTTGGCGCGGAACGGCGCAAGGTCGGGCCGCGTCACCAGCATTCCCGCCTTCTGCAGCTTGGCGATCTGGTCGGTCTCGGCATCCGCGATCAGTTTACGCATCAATTCGCCGGAGGTCTTGCTCTCCTCGCGGAAGATCGTCTGCTGCTCCGGCGTCAACCGCTTCCAGGTGTTCACGCCGACCGTGTGGATCATGTTGTTGTAGATGTGGCGCGTGAGCGCGAGGTGCTTCTGCACTTCCGCGATCTTGTTGAAGTAGATCACCGCGATCGGGTTTTCCTCGCCGTCGACCACCTTCTGCGACAGGGCGAGATAGAGCTCGGGGAAGGCAATCGCCTGGACCACCGCGCCCAACGCCTCCATCGAAGCCTGGATCTGCAACTCGGGCGGCGTGCGGATCTTCAATCCCTTCACGTCATCGGGCGTGTTGATCGGACGAACGCTGTTGGTCAGGTTGCGGAAGCCGTAATCCCAGTTGCGCAGGAGAACGAAGCCCTGCTTTTCGGCGAGCGGCGCCAGCCATTCCATCGCCGGACCATCGAGGATCGGGAACGCATCCTCCGGGCCGCTGAAGATGAACGGCAGCTCCACCGCGGCGAACGCCTTGTCGTACTTGTCGAGTTGGCCCTGGGTCGGAAGCCCCATGTCGATGGTGCCGAGCTTGATCTGCTGCGCCTGCTCCGGCGGACCGCCGAGCTGGTTGTTCGGAAAGATCGCGATCTTGATGGCGCCGTTGGTGCGCTTCTCGACATTGGCGGCGAACTGCTTCGCGGCGATATTCGCCGGATGGTTCTCGTCGGCGAAGTGCGCGAAGCGCAGCGTCGTCACCGCGGCGCGCGCGACATAAGGCGCCGCGAGCGTCAATCCGGCCACGCTTGCGCCGGTCTTCAGGAAAAGTCGTCGATCCATAATGTCCTCCGGTTGGTTGCGGTCCGCGCGACTGCGGACGGTTGGTTTATCCATGAAAGCCGAAATAGTGCGGTAAAACCAGCGTCAGCCACGGCACGAAGGCCACGATCAGCAGCCCAAGCAACAATACGGTCAGATACGGCAGCATCGCACGCGACGCGGTCTCGATATTGCATCTCATGACCGCGCAGCAGACATAGAAGCCGATGCCCGCGAACGGCATGAAGCCGCCGATGCCCATGGCGATGATGAGAACCAGCGCATAGTGCAATTCGCTCAAGCCCAGCTTGCCCGCAATCGGGATCAGGAGCGGCGCCAGCACGTTGAGCGACGGTAGCCCTTCCAAGAGCACGCCGACGATGATCAGCAGCACGATCGAGCAGATCATGAAGATCGCGGCGCTGTCGCCGACCGACTGCAGCAGCGCCACCAGCCGCTGCGGCAGCATGGCCACCGTCAGCGTCCATGAGAAACTCGAGGCCGCGGCGAAAATGAACAGCAGCACGCCGGTCAGCGCGGCGGTATCGATGACGATGCGCACAAGACCGCCGAGCGTCATCTCGCGATAGACCAGCGCCGACAGCAGGATGCCATACACCACGGCAAGCGCCGCGATTTCGGTCGGCGTCGCGACGCCGAACAGAATGCCGGCGAGCAGCAGACCCGGCATCAGCAGCGGGAGAACGGCGTTGGCGCCGGCGCGCGCCACCGTGCCCATGCTCGCGCGCGGCAGCCGCGACGTGCTGCCGGCCCGCACATAGATCATGACCATCAGGCACAGCGCCATCACCGCCGCCGGAATGATGCCCCCGATGAACATGGCGCCGAGCGACACGTTGGTGATCGATCCGACGATCAACATGGCGATGCTGGGCGGAACGGTCTCGCCCATCACGGCGGCCGCCGCAAGCACGGCGGCGCCTTCCGCGGCGCCGTGCCGCTCGCTCAGTTCGTCGCGCATCACGGTTCCGACCGCCGCCACGTCCGCCGGCTTCGAACCGGACAGGCCCGAAACCAGATACATGCTGCCCACGGTGACCTGCAGCAGGCCGCCGCGCATGTGGCCGACCAGCGCATGGATGAACTGCACCAGCCGCACGCTGATGCCGCCCCGCTCCATCACGAGGCCGGCCAGGATGAAGAACGGCACCGCAAGCAGGATGAAGTTGCCGGTGCCGTTGACCATGGTCTGCGGCAGCACCACCAGCGATGCCGCGCCGGTGCCCCAGAGATAGGTTGCCGTCGCCAGCAGCAGCACGAAACCGACGGGAACGCCGGCGAGGATGGCGACGAAGAACAGCGACAGCGCGGCGATGATCGCCGCGTCGTCGCCGAGCAGCGGCAGCCAGGCGTCGCGCGTCAGCGCGGCAACCGCGATGACGGCGGCGAATCCGATACCGACGCCGATCGCCATGCGGCCGTGATCGCGCTTCAGGTTCACCGCGGCATAGATCATCAGCAGGACGAGACCGATCGGCAGCGGCATCGCGATCAGCGCCGCCGGCCATTGCAAAATCGGCGTCAATTCGTTCCAGCTCGAGGTGATGAAATCGATCGACGTGTAACAAGTCAGACCGGATACGAAGAGAACGACGACATCGGCCAGGGCGAGGCATCCGCGTTCGCCGCCCTTCGGCAGCCGGTTCAGGATCACGCGGACGAAGGCATGATCGCGGCGGCGATAGGCGACGGCGCCGCCGATGAAGGCGAGAATCGACAGCGCAAACCGTGCGGCCTCGTCGGTCCACAGAAAGGAGTTCTGAAAGAAGACCCGCGCCGCGACGTTGGCGAGAACAAGCCCCAGTTCGATCAGCAGGGCTGCCACCACGACCACTTCGGCGGCGCGATCCATCCAGCGCAGCGCCGCGGTCTCGCGTGCCGGCGCCGCCGCCGAATGCCGCGCCAAGGCATCCGGCGGCAGCACGATGTCCGCCTCCCCGGTCCGCGTCACGAGACGGCGGCCTCGGCGGATGAAGCGATGGCGGCTCTTTTCATTGTTGCATCCTCCCGATGTCGCGCGGCCTGTGACCGGCCGCGTCGTTGTGGCCTAGGCGTCGAAGAACTCCGGATTGATGGTCTGTGTCGCCGAGATATCCCGCAACAGGCGTTCCAGATGGGCTTCCATCGCGGCCCGCGCCTGCGCGGGATCGCGCGCCTCGATTCCGGCCAGCACGGCTTCATGCTCCTTGATCGCCCGCGCGATCCGGCCTTCCTGCGGCAGCGTCAGCCGGCGATAGCGGTCGACATGCAGTTTGACCTGCTGGATCAACGCCCAAATTCCGGGGTGACGCGCGACCTCGGCGATCGTTGCATGAAAAAGCTCGTCGGCCTGATGAAATGCCTCGCTGTCCTTTGCAGCATCCGCTTCGCGCTGGCGCTCGACAATCGAATGCAGCGCGAGGATTTGACTCGTGGTGGCGCGCTCGGCGGCCAACCTTGCAGTGGTTTCCTCGAGCGCCTTGCGCACGATGATCGCTTCCGGCAGCGCCGCAAGCGGAATGCGCGAAACGTAGATTCCCGACTGCGGAAAGATATCGATCAGACCGTCGTCGGCGAGTTTCAGGATCGCTTCCCGAACCGGCGTACGGCTGACGCCATGCGATAACGCGATCTCTGCTTCGGAAAGCACTTCGCCCGGCTTCCGTTGCAGCGAAATCAGCTCAGCGCGGAGTTCCGAATAGATGCGTGCGGAGGCCGTGGCCGCGCGTGGCCGCCCGCCGCGACGGAACGTTGTCGCGGTCAACCCCTCGGAATTTTTCCTCGCGCGCGCAGGCATTTGTTTGCTTCCGCAATAATTAATATATTAATATACAAGCAATCCGGGCGGCGCAAGCCGGAAGTCTTCCCCACGGCCGGGCATAACGCGCCGCGTGAAAGCCCGTTAACGCAATAGGTCCCACACCCGTCCGCGAGCGCAGGAGGAATTTGGAGATGACGGATTACCGCAAACTGTTCGACCTCTCCGGCAAGACGGCTGTCGTGCTCGGGGCAGCATCGGGCATCGGACGATCGTCGGCGGAAGCGCTGGCGGGGCTCGGCGCACACGTTCTGTGTGCGGATCGCACCAAAGACGGTGCCGAGGCGGCGGCCGAGAGCATCCGCAAAAACGGAGGCACCGCTGAGAGCGCCGCGTGCGATGCCGCCAACAAGGCCGACGTTCAGGCGCTCGCCGGAACGGCATCAAACCTGTTCCCGCGCATCGACATCGCCGTCACCACGCCGGGACTGAACATCCGCAAGACGATTCTTGACTACACTGACGAGGATCTCGATCGCGTGCTGACCCTCAACGTCAAGGGCACCGTGTGGTTCTTCCAGGCCTTCGGCGGGATCATGGTGAAGCAAAAGGCGGGAAGCCTGATCGCCTGCTCCTCGGTGCGCGCCGTCACCATCGAGCCCGGGCTTGCGGTGTACGGATCGACCAAGGCCGCGATCAGCCTGCTGGTGAAGGGCTTTGCCTCGGAGGTCGGCCGCTCCGGCGTGCGGGTCAACGCCATCGCGCCGAGCATCGCGGAAACCTCGCTGACCGCGCCCTTCAAGCAGCGGCCCGACATCTACAACCTCTATGCCGGACATACCGTTTTCAACCGCTGGAGCAGCGCCGACGAAGTCGCCACCGCGGTGGCCTATCTGGCGTCGGATGCGGCGAGCTATGTCAGCGGCAGCACGCTGTTCGTCGACGGCGGATGGACCGGCGTCGACGGCCCGCCGACCGGGCTGACGAAGCTCGGGTGAGACATCGCACGCGGCGCATCTCTGTTCATCAACGTTAAGTCGCGACCTTGCTTATCCCGGGTCAAAAACCGCGCTTATCATCCGCATGTCCTGATCGTGCGGGGCGCTTTCTGGAGGCGACTCGAAAGCGGATCAGGAACGTTGCGCCGGAGCGACAACGAAGACGTTGCGCCGGGGCGACAACGAAAACGTTGCGCCGGGCTGTTTGACATCGAATCGGAATTTTGAGTCCGGCGGTCGCAACACAACTGCCGTCATCACCGGGCTTGTCCCGGTGATCCACGTCTTTTCCCTTTGCGGCAAGCAAGGGGTGAATGGCCGGAACAAGTCCGGCCATGACGATGGAAATTGACGCCGCATCTGGGAGGCAAGCGCCGGCGCGAGACCACCGTCCGAACTACACCCGCTCGATGATGATGGCAGGCGCCATGCCGCCGGCGGCGCACATCGTCACCAGCCCGCGCTTGAGATCGCGCCGCTCCAGTTCATCGAGAAGAGTGCCGATCAGGATCGAGCCGGTGGCGCCGATCGGATGGCCGAGCGCGATCGAACCGCCGTTGACGTTGACCTTGGCGCGATCGAGCTTGAGGTCGCGGATGTATTTTTCCGCGACCACGGCAAACGCCTCGTTGATCTCGAACAGATCGATGTCGTCGATGGTCAGTCCGGCCTTGGCCAGCACCTTGCGGGTCGCCGGCACCGGCGCGTTCAGCATCAGCGTCGGCGAGTCACCCATGTTGGCCATCGCCACGACGCGCGCACGCGGCTTCAGCCCATGTTTGTCGGCATAGACCGGCGAGGCCAGCAAGATCGCCGCGGAGCCATCGACGACGCCGGACGAATTGCCGGCATGATGCATGAACTCGATGTCGAGGCCGGGATGCTTCTGCAGGATAAGGTTGCGATATGTGGTGCCCTTATCGTCGAGAGCGTAGTCGGCGACCGCCGCGAACGCGGGCTTCAGTCCGGCCAGCCCCTCGAGCGTGGTCTGTGGCCGCGGATACTCTTCGCGATCGAGCGCGAGACTGCCGTCCTCGCGATAGACCGGAACGAGGCTTTTGTCGAAATAGCCATTCTTGATCGCATGAGCCGCGCGCTGCTGGCTCTCGAACCCGAGCTGGTCGACATCCCTGCGGGTGATGCCCTCAAGCGTCGCGATGGTGTCAGCGCAGACGCCCTGATGCGACTGCGGATGCCTGGCGCGCAACCGCAGGTTACCCGAGTCCATCATCATGGGACCGGAGCCGCGGCGGCCGTCCATCGACATCATCTCGGTGCCGCCGGCGATCACCAGATCCTCGGAGCCCGACATGATCGCCGCAGCGGCCATGTTGACGCTGGTGATGCCCGAGCCGCAGAAGCGGTCGAGCGTGACGCCGCTGGCGCGAACGTCATAGCCGGCGTCCAGCGCCGACATGCGGCCGAGATCGCCGCCCTGGGTCGCGACCTGGGCGCTGCAGCCCCAGATGATGTCGTCGACATCGGCGGTATCGATGCCTGTCCGCTCCGCCAGCGCGCGCAGCACCGTCGCACCGAGTTGTTGTGGATGAATTCCCGACAACGCGCCCTTGCCGGACTTGCCGGCGCCGCGCGGTGTCCGGCATGCGTCGATAATCAGCGCCTCGCCCATGGTGTTCCCTTTCACGCCTCTGTTGTTCGCATTTGGAATGGAAGGCGCGCCGAAGTCAATTCACATGAGCAGCGCAGCGATCAGGCCGCCGCCGCCATGAGACGCGGGCTCGCGACATGCTCCTTGAGGGTCTTTCCGTCGGAATCGACCTCACGCAGGGCAACGTCGTAGCTCCAGAGGTCGGCCAGGTGCTGCAGCACGCGCTTCGCGTCGACGTCGTTCAAGAGCGCGCCGTTGACGGTGCTGTGGCGAAGCAGCAACCGGCGGTCGCCGGCGAGATCGACGTCTGCAACTTCGATATTCGCGTCGACGACGCCGACATCGTATTGCCGCGCCAGCGCGCGGCGAATCCGCCGGTAGCCGCGCTCGTCATGGATGGCCGAGACCCGGATGCCCGCGGTTTCGGCCGGATCATCGTGCAGGTGGAACATCCGCATCCGCCGCATCAACCGCGGGCTGAGAAACTGGCTGATGAAGCTCTCGTCGCGGTAGTTGGCCCAGACGTCGCGCAGGACACCCATCACATCGCCCTGCCCCGCGATATCCGGAAACCACGCGCGATCCTCTTCGTCAGGATCGGAGACGATGGCCTCGATATCCTGCATCATCGCAAACCCGAGCGCATAGGGATTGAAGCCAGAGAAACGCGGGTCGTCAAAATCGGGCTGGAAGACAACGTTGGTGTGCGACTGGAGAAATTCGAGGAAGTTTCCGTCGGAAATTCTTCCCTGCTGGTGCAGCCGCGCCATGATGCGATAGTGAACGTAGGTCGCGGTCCCCTCGTTCATGACCTTGGTCTGGCCCTGCGGGTAGAAATACTGGGCAATATTGCGCACGATCCGCAGCAACTCGCGTTGCCATGGCTGCAGCCGCGGCGCCGACTTTTCCAGGAAATAAAGGATGTTCTCCTGCGGCAGGCCAAGCAGGGCGGCGCGCCGATCGGCGTTGAGTTCGGACTTGCTCTTATGGTGACCGGACGGGACCGTGCGCCACAGATCGTTGAAAATGCTTTCCTCGTGTCGCCGGCGGTCGCGCGCGCGCTTCTCCTCGGCGCGAAGGTCGAGCTTTTTCTTTCCGGGATAGCGATAGACGCCGTGCGACATCAAGGCGTGTGCCGCATCGAGGGTTCGTTCGACCAGCGCATGGCCGTGGCGTTCCTCGCAATGCGCGATGTAGCTCTTGGCGAAGTCGAGATAGTCGAGAATGCCGTCGGCGTCGGTCCATTGCTTGAACAGGTAGTTATTCTTGAAAAAGTGATTATGCCCGAACGCGGCGTGTGCCGTGACGAGCGTCTGCATCGTCGCCGTGTTCTCCTCCATCAGATAGGAGATGCACGGCGAACTGTTGATGACGATCTCGTAGGCCAGTCCCATCAGGCCCTTGCGGTAAAAAGTCTCCTGATGCGCGAACTGCTTGCCGAACGACCAATGCTTGTAGAACAACGGCATGCCGACGGACGAATAGGCATCGAGCATCTGCTCGGCGGTAATCACCTCGATCTGATTGGGATAGGTATTGAGGCCGAGTTCAGATATCGCGACATGTTCACAAGCATCATAGATGCGTTGCAGGGTTGCGAAATCCCAGTCCGCACCATGAAACAGATATCCCGACGACGGGGCACTCATGGCGCAGCCTTTTCGTGCTTGTTGCGGCGCTGGAAGAGATCGTGAAACACCGGAAAAATCTCGCTGCGATCATTGACCTTTCGCGCCGATAGCGGCGCGCCCTCGGCGCGCAGCCGCTGATACAGGGTCCATAGGGAGGAGTCAGGCATCTCGAACGACGTTCCGCCGGCCTCGCCAACCTCGAGATAAGCAAAGAACTGCGTCACCGGAAGGATCGACTCCGTCAGAATCCGGCCGGCGACCGCGTCGTCCGAATAGGCGTTGTCACCGTCCGACGCCTGTGCCGCGTAGATATTCCAGTCCTCGGGGCGATACCGGCTCTTGACGATCTCGCTCATGGCTGCGAGCGCGCTCGACACCATCGTGCCGCCCGACGCCGGGCCATGGAAGAACGTATCCTCGTCCACCTCCTCGGCGCGGTCGGTATGACGGATGAAGACAATCTCGACGTGGCGGTAGCGCCGCGTCAAGAAGACGTAGAGCAGCATGTAGAATCGTTTCGCGAGATCCTTCATGTGCTCCGACATCGAGCCGGAGACGTCCATCAGGCAGAACATCACCGCCTGCGCGATGGGCTTCGGGGTGGTCTCGAAGCGACGATAGCGGATATCAATCGGATCGATGAAGGGAATCCGCTTCATCTTCGCCTTGAGAGATGCGATCTCGGCCAGGAGTTCGATGCGGCGGGCCTCGCCGCAGTCCGCCAGTTCGGCCTCCAGTTCGGCGACCTCCTCTGGCTTCGGTCGGCGCAGCGCGATCCTGCGCGTCATCGCCAACCGGACAGTGCGGCTCACCGAAATATTGGCCGGCGATCCCGTGACGGAATAGCCGGCGCGGCGAAGTCCTTCGCTCTCGGCCGCCGCGAGACGGCGCTTGGCGAGATCCGGAAGCTCGAGATCGTCGAGAAAGATATCGACGAATTCGTCGCGGCTCAGAACGAAGCGGAACGCATCCTCGCTGTCGCCCTCTCCCGCGTCGCGCGGCTTGCAACCCTGTCCACCTTCCGGACGCGGCAGCACGTCGCCCTCGACGAACTTCTTGTTGCCGGGAAGGATCATGTCGCGCACGCCGCCTTCACGCCGGAAACGCGGCTCATGCATCCCGTCCAGCGGAATGCTGACCTCGCCGCCGTCAAGAATATCCCTGACGCCCCGTTCTTCGGAGGATTTCTTGACCGCGCTGCGGACCAGCGTCTTGGCGCGACGCAGGAATCGCTGGCGATTCTCGAGACTCTTGCCGCTCGGATTCAGGCGTCGGTCGACGATGTGCATCGCTGGTCCGCGCTCCACCTGGTGCCCGGTTTTTGACGTTCGTGATACAGCGCTGCACCCTTAGACACGAACGTCGAAAACCAAAGGGCACCAGCAAATTTACGATTCTAGTACCGCTTTCCATTTGACGGGCCTGAAGGAATTCGCAGCAAATAGTGCGGGCCCGTCAAATGGACGGTACTAGCCGGCCTGCTTCACCCGCATGTACCACTCCACCAGACGGCGAACCTGACGCTCGGTATAACCGCGCTCCACCATCCGCTGCACGAACTCGCCGTGCTTCTTCTCGGTGTCGCCGTCTTTTTTTGAGCCGAACGAAATCACCGGCAACAAGTCCTCGACTTGCGAGAAGATGCGCTTTTCGATCACTTCGCGGATCTTCTCGTAGCTCGTCCAGTTCGGGTTCTTGCCGCCATTCTGCGCCCGCGATCTGAGCGAGAATTTGACGATCTCGTTGCGGAAGTCCTTCGGGTTGGCAATTCCGGCAGGCTTTTCGATCTTGGTCAGTTCCTGGTTGAGCAGTTCGCGGTCGAGAAGTTGCCCGGTGTCGGGGTCCTTGAAGTCCTGATCCTCGATCCAGGCGTCGGCGTAGTCGACATAGCGATCGAACAGATTCTGGCCGTAATCCGTATAGGATTCCAGATAGGCCTTCTGAATCTCGTTTCCGATGAACTCCGCATAGCGCGTGACAAGCTCCGCCTTGATGAACTCGAGGTACCGCTTCTCGGTCTCCTCCGGCAGTTGCTCGCGCCGGATCGCCTGCTCAAGGATATACATCAGGTGAACCGGATCGGCGCCCACTTCCGAGGTATCGTGATTGTAGGTCGCGGCCAGCACCTTGAACGCAAACCGCGTCGAGATGCCATCCATGCCTTCATCGACGCCCGCGGCATCCTTGTATTCCTGCACGCTGCGCGCGCGCGGATCGGATTCCTTCAGGCTTTCGCCGTCGTAAACCCGCATCTTCGCAAAGAGGGTGGAGTTCTCGTGCTTGCGCAGCCGCGAGGCCACCGTGAAACGCGCCAGCGTCTCGAGCGTGGCTGGAGCACAGGGCGCGTTTGCCAGCTCTGATCCCGAGATCAGTTTCTCATAGATTTTCTGCTCCTCGGTCACACGCAGGCAGTAAGGAACCTTGATCACGCAGATGCGATCGATGAACGCTTCGTTGTTCTTGTTGGTCTTGAAGCTCTGCCACTCGGCTTCGTTCGAGTGTGCGAGAATGACGCCCGTGAACGGAATTGCGCCGATGTTCTCGGTGCCGATGTAGTTGCCTTCCTGTGTCGCGGTGAGCAGCGGATGCAACATCTTGATCGGCGCCTTGAACATCTCGACGAACTCGAGGATGCCTTGATTGGCGCGATTGAGGCCGCCGGAATAGCTGTAGGCATCGGGATCGTTCTGCGCGAAAACCTCGAGCTTGCGGATGTCGACCTTGCCCACCAGCGACGAAATGTCCTGATTGTTCTCGTCGCCCGGCTCGGTCTTGGCGATCGCGATCTGCCGCAGGCGCGACGGTTGGACGCGCACCACGCGGAAGCGGGAGATATCTCCGCCGAAGGCTTCGAGCCGCTTGTAGCACCACGGGCTCATCAATCCCGTCAGCCGGCGGCTCGGGATGCCATATCGCTCCTCGATCATCGATCCGAGCGTATCGGGATCGAACAGACCAAGGGGGGACTCAAACACCGGGCTCAGCTCATCACCCGCCTTGAGCACATAGATCGGGTGAACCTCCATCAACGACTTCAGGCGCTCTGCGAGCGAAGACTTGCCGCCACCCACGGGGCCAAGCAAATAGAGTATCTGTTTGCGCTCTTCCAATCCCTGCGCCGCGTGGCGGAAGAAGGCGACGATCCGCTCGATCGTTTCCTCCATCCCGTGGAACCCGGCGAATGCCGGATAGGTCCGCACCGTCCGATTCAAAAAAATTCGGCCAAGGCGGGAGTCCTTGGCCGTGTCAATCATCTGGGGCTCGCCGATGGCGGCCAATATTCGTTCGGCTGCGTTGGCGTATCGCATGGGATCATCGCGACATGACTCGAGATACTCCGCCATCGACATGTCTGTTTCGCTTCGGGCCTCAAACGAACGGGCGAATGCATTGAACAGAGAATCGTTGTACATGATGATCTCTTTCTCCTTGTCCGATCGATCTCCTGAACGCGTCGCTCCCAATCCATCCGACCCGCGTCGATCTGCGATCGACCACGAATCAGTAACTCCGGACCTCGATTGAACACTTTGTAGGCAGATCCTTGCAATGCACAATCTGTGCAAAGGCCGGTCCAATAGGAGGCATTTGCCAGGAACTTGTGCGAATGGAACCGCCAAACGCCTCTGCGAGCCAAAAAGGCAGGGCATTGTTGCTGTCGAGCAACTTGCGTTTGCCGCCTCTTGCGAACTCCTCAATTCGCGTTCCGACACCAATGGAACGCCGAAATGCTGATGATTGTTCCGTGATCCATCATCGGATGCGCCGAAAGAGCGGAAATGGCTAGGGTCGGAGATCCATATCGATGCGGACGAAATCACCGCGATATGTCACCTCGCCGAGATAGATCACGGTGCGACCATGCGTCGTGAAGACGCGCCGAACTTCCGCGACCGGTGAATTCAGCGGCACGTGAAGAAGTCGCGCAACTTCGAGATCGGCCGTTCCGATAGTCAGGGTTTGCCGTGCGCTGACGATCGGAGCTTCGCGCAAATCCTTCAGAATAGGAATCACCGTCTCCTTGCGGAAGCGCTTTGGAAACTTCCGGAATATTTTTTCGTCGAGATAGATCGAGATCACACAGTAAGGCTGATCGTTGCGCGAGTGGACCCTGCGCATGAAGACATATTGCGCGGCGGGGATGCCGTCCTCAGAAAGCAGCGGGGCATCGGTACGGCTTTCGGAGATATTCAGAATCTCCGGCGACGTATCGCGATACATCTCGGCGAGATCGGACAGCGTGGTCTCCACCTTGAGCCAGCGATCCTGCTTCAACGATCCCGTGATGAATGTCCCCCGGCCCTGCTGCGCCTCCACAATTCCATCGCGCGCCAGCAAGTCGACAGCTTGCCGGATCGTCACCCGCGAAACGCCGAACTCCGATGCGAGCAGTTCGTTGGCCGGCAGGCGCGCGCCATGGGCCCAGATTCCGCGCGCAATGCGCTGCCGGAAAATGTCGGCGATCTGGGCATATTTAGGAACGTGACTATCGAAATGAGGTCCGTCTTCAGCTTTCATGCCGCTCAACCTGACATCAGAAGGGCCGCTCCGCGCTCCCCGATCATCAGGCTCGTCGCATTGGTATTGGCGGAGGTAATCAAGGGCATCACCGAGGCATCGATCACGCGGAGATTTTCCACGCCGCGAACCCGCAACTGCGGATCGAGGACCGACCTGTCATCGTTCCCCATCCGGCAAGTCCCGACGCAATGAAAGACCGTACCGCCCGTGGTCCGCGCAAAATCCCACAGTCCAGCGTCGTCCTCAGCAACGTTACCCGGCACCATCTCGACATCCCAGAGGTCACGGAAGGACGGCTGGCGGTAAATCTCGCGCAACATCTTGAGCCCGGCCACGATGACCTTGCGATCGATATCTTCCGCGAAATAGTTCGGAACGATATGGGGCTGGTCGAATGGATCGGCGGAGCGGATAGCGAGATGCCCACGCGATTCCTCATGGCATTGCCAGACCGATGCGGTGAATCCCGAATAGGCGTGCAGCGGCGTGCCCGGTTTATCGACCGACAGCGGCATGACATTGAACTGAACGTCGGGCCGGCCTCCAATCGCGTATGCGGTGCAGGCGGCGCCGCCGACCTGTCCCGCGCCGGCGCTCAAAGGGCCGCTTCCCGCGATCGCCCATTGCAGGCCCATTTTTGCCAGGCCGTAGGGGCTTCGCACCTGGTCGTTCAGCGATATCGGCCGCTTGAGCCTGACGATCAAACGCGCCTGATAGTGGTCCTGCAGATTGCGTCCGACCTCCGGCGCATCTGCAACAACGGGAATGTCAAGTTTGCGTAGCAACTCCGCAGGACCGATGCCGGACAGTTGCAGAAGCTGCGGCGACTGCAGCGCGCCCGCCGATAAGACGACTTCGCGATCCGCGGTAGCTGACAGGACCTCGCGACTCCTGATCCATTCCACACCGGTCGCAACCCCGGCGGAGAAGATGACGCGGCTGACCTGCGCGCCGGTTACAACCGTCAGATTCGGACGATGCAAGGCGGGCCGCAGGAACGCCGACGCCGAACTCGTGCGCCAGCGGCGCCCGATGCCAAGCTGATAGGCTCCCACACCGAATGTCGTCGCGCCGTTGAAATCCGGATTTCGCGGCAGTCCGAATTCGACTCCGGCATCGACCCAGGCCCATGAGGCTTCATTGCCGGTGCGGAGATCCGAAACCTCGAATTCGCCGAAGCCCCCGTGGTATTGACTGTCTCCTCCTTCATATCGTTCGTAACGGCGGAAGTACGGAAGCAGATCGCGATAGCTCCAACCCGTCGCGCCAAGGCGCTCCCAATCGTCGAAATCCTCGTGTTGGCCGCGAATGAAGATCAACCCGTTAATCGAGGATGACCCGCCGATCACGCGACCGCGCGGCCAGATGATCGAGCGCCCCCCGGTGATGTCGCTTGGTTCGGTCGCGAACTGACGAGAAAACCGGTTGTCGTAAATCGATCTGTAATAGCCGACGGGAAGCTTGAGCCAGAAATTGCGGTCGGAGCCGCCGGCCTCCAACAACAGGACACGGCATGCCGGATCGGCGGAGAGCCGATTCGCAACGAGACATCCCGCCGAGCCGGCACCGACGATGATGTAGTCATATCCCTGCGCCGTCATATCAGCTTTCTGTCGGATCAGACCGTTCGATACGAAGCAATCGACGCCAGATCCGGCTCGATTCCGAGACCCGCGTCGTCGCCAAGCGCGATCATGCCGTCCCTGACGTCGGCAACGGGGCCGCAAAACCGATCGCGCAGCGGGTTCTCGTTTGAATCCACCTCCAGCAACCCGTCGCCGCCAACGCCCGCGAGCAGATGCGCCGACGCGAGAAGGCCGATTCCGCCACCAAGATAGTGCGGGCAAAAGATCTTGCCGGACTTGAGAATGTCCCGCGCGATGCCGGTGCAGACACTCAAGCCGCCCCACTTGGCAATATCGGGTTGGACCACGCCGAGCACGCCATCGCCGAGCGCCTGCGCGAAGCTTGCCCGGTTCGCCATGTTTTCGCCGGCGGCGAGCGGCGTGCCGATGGCCTGACGCAGCCGTTGCCATTCTTCCCAAGGACGATCGGCGCGGATGGGTTCTTCGAGCCACGCCAGTGCGAATTCACCAAGCCGCGGCGCGACATCGAGCGCACGCTCGAGCGACCAGCCCTGATTGACGTCTGCAGCCAACATTCCATTACCGACCAAGGAACGCAGCGCCGCCAGATTGGCGCGATCGATGGCGGCATCGAAGCCGATCTTCAGCTTGAGCGCGCGATGTCCCCTCTGCAGCGCAGCTTCCGCCATCTGCTCCGAACCCGTGGGATTGATGCCGCTGGCATAGACGCGAATCCGACTGCGGCTGCCGCCAAGCAGAGCCCACAACGGTTGCCTCCGTCGCCGTGCATAAAGATCCCATATCGCGAGATCGATTCCTGCGATGGCCTGCGCGAATGGACCTGCCTCACCGCATTGCAAGGCGAGCACAGAGGTCTTTTCGGTCAAGGCCTCAAAAATGTCCGAAGGCTGGCTCGCCCGGAGACCAGAGGCGGCAGGCGCAAGAATCTCGTTGACGATCCGCGCCCTGTGTTCTGCGCCGACAGATGGAAAATTAGCCCAGACTTCACCCCAGCCAACGAAACCCTCGTCATCCTCGACGCGTACGAAAACCGCGGGACGATCGAGCATTCGCCCGAACGAGGTCACGACCGGCGTTGACAACGGATAGCGATAGCAAGACGCTTCAATCTTGCGGACGGCAAATGTCTGCGCGGTCATTTCATGCAATCCGAAGGTCGCATCCGGGAGGCGCCAGCCGCCTCTTGTATGGTCATCCTATCTATAATATGACTTGGGTCGGAGCAACCGGAATTGCACGCCGAAGGGCCGAATGAAAGGCAGTCTCGCACGACGCATCGTATTGGGCATGACGCCATGGATCGGCGTGATCGTCCTTTGGTATGCCGTGCGCTGGAGCGGGCTCGTCAACCTCTCCCTGATTCCGGCTCCTCACCAGGTCGCAGCGAAATTCGTCGATCTGCTTCTCCATGAGGGGCTGCTGATCGACATCTACGCGTCAACGCGGCGCGTCTTTTTCGGCGTCGCGTTGGGTATCCTTGCTGCGGTGCCAGTCGGATTTCTGCTGGGCTGGTACCGCTCGGCCCGCACTTTCGCCGACCCGATGATCAACTTCTTTCGCGCACTGCCGCCGATCGCCCTGATCCCGCTGGTCATCGTTTATTTCGGCGTCGATGAAATCGCGAAACTCGTGATTCTGTTCTACGCATCGTTCTTCTCGGGCGTAATCGTGATGTATGAAGGCGTTTCGCAGATCACGCCGCTCTATATCCGCGTCGCAAAAACCCTCGGCGCCAACGAGTTCGAGATTTTCCGCAAGGTCATTATTCCGCTGACCGTGCCGCATATCCTGACCGCGCTCCGCGTAGCTCTCGGCGTCGCCTGGGCAACCCTCGTGGCATCCGAGTTGATCGCCGCGCAGCGCGGACTGGGAGCTATGATCCAGAATGCCTCGACCTACTTCCTGCTCGACATCATCTATGTCGGCATCATCTGTATCGGCTGCATTGCGTTGATCATGGATTTGATCCTGCGCTGGATCAGCGCGAAACTGCTGGTCTGGCAGGACCGGGCCACGTCATGATCGCGCCAGGAATGACGTCCGAGCGCGCCCGCTTCGACCACGTGTCGCTGTCGTTCGATACGCCGAAGGGCAATCTTCGGGTTGTCGATGACGTCAGCTATGCGATCAATGACGGAGACTTCATCGCCGTCATCGGCCCGTCCGGCTGTGGCAAGACCACCATGATGAGCATGCTCGCCGGCTTCCAGACGCCGACGACCGGTCGGGTGCTTTTCGACGGACACCCAGTGACGGGGCCCGGGCCCGAACGCGGCGTCATCTTCCAGGAATATGGCGTGTTTCCATGGCTGACCGTCCGCGAGAACATCGCCTTCGGCCTTAACCTCAAGGCCAATCACGTGCCATCCTCCGAAAGGGATCAGATTTGCCAGCACTACCTGGCCTTGATGGGATTGTCCGATTTCGCCAACTCCTACCCGAAACATCTGTCGGGCGGAATGCGGCAGCGGCTTGCGATTGCGCGTGCGTACGCGGTGAAACCGCAGTTCCTGCTGATGGACGAGCCGTTCGGCGCGCTGGATGCCCAGACGCGGGCCAACATGCAAAACCTGCTGCTGCAGGTGCTCGCAACCGAAGGCAAGACTGTCATGCTGATCACGCATTCGGTCGAAGAAGCCATCTATCTCGCCTCGCGCATCGTGGTGGTGACGGCGCGCCCGGCGCGGATCAAGGAAATCATCGACGTTCCGTTCTCCTATCCGCGCGATGAGTCCATTCAGGAGCGCGCGGAGTTCGGCGAACTGCGAGGTCACATCCGCGAATTGGTCATGAACGAATACCGCGCCCAACAGGCGCAGATGCGGCCCGTTTCATTTTCAGAATAACCCAAAAACGGAGAGAGGGAGAGACACCATGGATCGGCGACAATTTCTCACAACGACGGCGGGCCTTGCGCTGGGCGGATTTGCAGCATCCGCGCCGGCGATCGCGCAGGCCAAGACGAAGGTTCGCGTCGGCTATCTGCACACCGTCGCCGTCGACGGCCAGATCTGGACCGGGATGGACCGCGGCACCTTCGCCAAGCAGGGGCTCGACCTCGAATTGCGGCAGTTCAACACAGGCCTCGAAATCTTCCAGGCCCTGATCGGCGGCAGCCTCGACGTTCTCGCGACCGGCGCCGTGCTGTCGAATTTCCCGGCGCGAGGCCAGGGCAAGGCGTTCCTCATCAATGATATCGAGGTGGCGACCGCGCAACTCTGGGTCCGCTCCGATCAGGGGATCAAGTCGTTCGCCGACCTCAAAGGCAAGCGGATCGCAACCTCGACGGGCACGACGGCGCACGTCTTCCTCGACAAGGCGCTGCGCGCCAACCACATCGACCCGAAGGATGTCGAACTGCTGAACCAGAGCATGCCGGCCGCGGTGACATCGTTCATCTCGGGCGCGGTGCCGGCAGTCGCGCTCTGGGTGCCGTTCAACGTGACGGTGCGTGACAAGGTGCCCGGCGCCGTCAAGCTCGCCGACGCCTCGGCCTATTATCCGGAGGCCGCCATCATCGGCGGATGGGCCGCGAGCAACAGCTACTTCGACGGCAACAAGGAAACGCTCAGCAAGCTCATCAAGGGCTGGGCCGAAGCCAACGACTACTTCATCGCGCACAGCGACGAGGCGCTGGCCGCATTGCAGAAGAATCATTACAGCCAGACGCCGATCTCGGACATCAAGGAGCAGTTCAAGGCGCAGAAGATGTTCACGTCCCACGACTGGAAAAAGCTGTATTCCGATGGCACGGTCGTGAAATGGCTGGAGCAGTCGACGGACTTCTTCATGGCCAATGCCGGCGTCAAGGATTTCACGCCGGCCGCCAAGTATTTCGATCCCGATCTCTACCTCAAGGCGATCGCCTGAGGCGGTCCTGCCGGAGCGTCCATGGCGCTCCGGCGCCCCCTTATCCGGCGGACGATGAGCCGCCCGGGTCAAAGCGCTTGGCCTCCCATGCCCGGACCGAATGCGCCCCATGCGGAGCCAGGCCGGTTAATGTTTGACCATTTCTAAACACGCCGGTAACAAGGCATCGGAGATGGAGCTCTCCAATAACCGCCGCCTCCGGCTGATGGCTCCTACTGTCGAAGGGCGCGCGCCTGCCGGTAGGACGGTTTCAAACAATCCTCCCGCCTGACGCCGCCCGAATGAGGATTGGTGTCGTGGAGCTTCAACGACCGTTACTGCATCGCGGATCAGCCGGCATAATGACCGTCGGGTGCGCCCGCCATGCCGCTCCATTGATGCCCGATGCCTCGCAGTTTCATCACGGCTCACATAAAAGGTAACGACAATGCCTCCGTATCGATCCCGGACAACGACCCATGGCCGCAACATGGCGGGAGCCCGCGGCCTTTGGCGCGCGACAGGCATGACCGATGCCGATTTCGGCAAGCCGATCATCGCCGTCGTGAACTCGTTCACGCAGTTTGTGCCCGGCCACGTGCATCTGAAGGATCTCGGCCAGATGGTGGCGCGGGAGATCGAAAAGGCCGGCGGAGTCGCCAAGGAATTCAATACGATTGCCGTCGACGACGGCATCGCGATGGGGCATGACGGCATGCTCTACTCGCTGCCGTCCCGCGAACTTATCGCCGACAGCGTCGAATACATGGTAAACGCGCATTGCGCCGACGCCATGGTGTGCATTTCCAACTGCGACAAGATCACTCCCGGTATGCTGATGGCCGCCATGCGCCTCAACATCCCCGCTGTGTTCGTGTCGGGCGGTCCGATGGAAGCCGGCAAGGTGGTTCTGGAGGGGAAAACCCATTCCATGGATCTGATCGACGCCATGGTGGCGGCCGCCGACGACAAGGTCTCCGACGACGACGTCAAAGTGATCGAGCGGTCGGCCTGCCCGACCTGCGGCTCCTGCTCGGGCATGTTCACGGCGAATTCGATGAACTGCCTGACCGAGGCGCTCGGCCTTTCGCTGCCGGGCAACGGTTCTGTTCTGGCAACCCATGCGGACCGTCAGCGCCTGTTCGTGGAGGCGGGACACCTCGTGGTCGATCTGGCCCGCCGGTACTACGAACAGGACGACGCCAGCGTTTTGCCGCGTTCGATCGCCAACTTCACCGCCTTCGAGAACGCGATGACGCTCGATATCTCCATGGGCGGCTCGACCAACACGGTTCTTCATCTTCTGGCGGCCGCGCAGGAAGGCGAAGTTGATTTCACCGTGACGGATATCGATCGGCTGTCGCGCCGCGTGCCGGTCCTGTGCAAGGTCGCGCCCTCTGTTCCCGACATTCACATGGAGGACGTCCATCATGCCGGTGGCATCATGGGCATTCTCGGCGAACTCGACCGCGCCGGCCTGATCGACACCTCGGTTGCGACGATCCATTCGAAGACCCTCGCGCAGGCCCTCGATCGCTGGGACGTCAAGCGCACATCGAGTGACGCCGTTCATCAGTTCTATCGCGCCGCGCCCGGTGGCGTTCCCACGCAGGTCGCCTTCAGCCAGAACCGCCGCTACGACAGTGTCGATGCCGATCGCGCAAAGGGCGTCATCCGGGACGTTGAGCACGCTTATTCCAAGGATGGCGGGCTTGCCGTTCTGTTCGGAAACCTGGCGGAGGACGGCTGCATCGTGAAGACTGCCGGCGTCGACGACAGCCTTCTCAAGTTTTCCGGCCCGGCTCATGTTTTTGAGAGCCAGGACTCCGCCGTCTCCGGCATCCTCGGCGGAAAGGTCAAGCCCGGCGAGGTCGTACTCATCCGCTATGAGGGACCGCGCGGCGGTCCGGGCATGCAGGAAATGCTCTATCCGACGAGCTACCTGAAATCCAAGGGTCTCGGAAAACTCTGCGCGTTGGTGACGGATGGCCGTTTCTCCGGCGGATCGTCGGGACTCTCCATCGGGCACGTCTCGCCGGAAGCCGCGGAAGGCGGCGCCATCGGGCTCGTGCGCGACGGCGATATCATCGAGTTCGACATTCCCAACCGTCGCATCCACCTCGCCGTCGACGACGCTGAATTGCAGGCGCGGCGCGCGCGGCAGGAAGCCCATGGCTGGCGTCCGACCGAAAAGCGCAAGCGCAATGTCACGGGCGCGTTGCGCGCATATGCGGCGCTGACAACCAGCGCCTCCTTTGGCGCCGTCCGGCGGAGCTAATCGAGTCAGCCTCGCGATGGCGGGGCCGCGCGGATCATAAGAAGCCCGGCTGCCGATAAGCGACAGCCGGGCTTTTTACAATCCCAAGCCAAATCCTAAAGCGGGATGAATGAGGTTGAATCACCGTCATTGCGAGAAGCGCGAGCGACGAAGCAATCCAGTTCTTTCCTTGTGGCTCTGGATTGCTTCGCTTCGCTCGCAATGACAGCGGGTTGGTTCAACCTAACTTCATCATGCTTTATTCCTTCGCGGCATCGGTGATGATCGAGCCGTATCGCTCCCATCGCTCTCCGTCGAACCGCGCCATCTGGAATTGCTTGTTGACGCGATAATCCGTCGGCGTGGTTGTGACGCTGATGCCGGGCAACAGCATGTCGAGATTGACATTGGTGAGATTGGAGGCCTGCTTCATCACGTTCGCGCGCGTGAGGTCGTCGCCGCACTGTTTCAGCACGTCCACCAGAAGCTGCGCGGTGATGTAGCCATAGACGTTGAAGCTCGAATTTTTGTCACCGTCCGGATAGTACTTTTGCATGAAAGCGAGGTAGCGCTGCGTTCCCGGATCGTCCTTCCAGTTCGGATCGGCGGGATCCTTGACATAGCCGACGCTGATGACGCCCTTTGAGGCTTCAAGTCCGGCGGGCTTCATGACCGCACCGACCGATGCCGCGTTGATGTCGACGATATGCACAGGGTGCCAGCCGAGTTCGGCGATCTTCTTGATCGCCTGCGCCGCCTGCTTCGGGGTCGAGGCGCTGAAGATCAGGTCGGCGCCGGCGTCCCTGATCTTGAGAATTTGCGAGTCGACAGTCGGATCGGTCAACTCGTAGGACGCTGCGGCCACGATCATCTTGGCGGCCTTGTCGCCGAGCCCGGCTTTCAGTCCGTTCAAATAGTCCTTGCCGAGATCGTCGTTCTGATAAAGCACGCCGACCTTGGCGTTCGGGTGCTCCTTCAGGATATACTGGCCGTAGATGCGCCCTTCGACGAAATAGCTGGGATTGAAACCCATCGTCCAAGGAAAGTGCTTGGGGTCCGTGAATTTGGACGCGCCGGTGGCCGCAAAAAGCTGGGGCACCTTCTTGGCATTCAGATATTTCTGGACCGCCGCATTCGGAGGCGTGCCGATGATCTGAAATGTCAGCAGCACCTCGTCGCTCTCGACAAGCTTGCGCACCTGCTCGACCGTCTTCGGCGGACTGTAGGCATCGTCATACTGAATGAGATTGAGCTTGCGCCCGTTCACACCGCCTTGGTCGTTGATCATCTTCATGTAGGCAGCTTGCGCCTTGCCGACCGTCGCATAGGCTGACGCGGGGCCGCTGAACGGAACGGTCTGGCCGATCTTGATCTCCGTATCCGATGCACCGGGATCGTATTTCTTCTGCGCATGCGCGGACGAAAGCGAGAGGGCAAGGACAAGCGCCGATGCCATCATCGGAATGAAGTTGCATCCCTTCATGGTATTTCCTCTTTCAGATGCCGTAATTTGGTGTGCTGGAGCAGATGGCTTGCGGCGAATGCCCGGCCATTGGCTTATTCCGCCTTGATATTCGCCTCGCGGATCACCTTGCCCCACTTGTCGGCCTGCTCGTCGATAAACTTGCCGAAATCCGCGCCACTCATGCCGTGAGCCTCAAGCCCTTGCGCAAGCAGTTTCTTCTTGACGTCGGCATCGGCGAGCACGGTGAGCACCGTCTTTTGAAACTGCTCCACGATCGGATCGGGTGTCGCAGCAGGCGCGATGAAGCCATACCAGCCGCTTGCCACGACATCGGGATAACCCTGCTCGCGCAACGTGGGGGCACTCGGATAAACTGCGCTACGCTCCGCCGACGCCGCGCCCAGCACGCGCAATTTTCCGGCCTCGACGTGAGGCAACGCGGCGCTGATCGCCGTGAGCGTCGCATCGATGCGCCCGGCAAGCAGCTCGGTGTACGACGGCGCATCCCCACGGAACTGGACCGCAATTCCCTTCACGCCGGCAGATTTGAGAAACAGCTCGATCGCAAGGTGCGGCTGCGATCCTGCCGCGGGAGACCCGAAGGTCAACCCATTGGGCTGGGCCTTGCCGTAGGCGATGAATTCCTGGAGGGTCTTGTAGGGCGCCTGCGCATTTACCACCAGGAACAGTGGCGCCAGCATCGCCATCGCAACCGGCCGCAGATCCTTGTGCGGGTCGTAGTTCAATTTTCCGTACAGGGCCTCGACGGTCGCATAGGGCGCCGCGGCGTAGAGGAACGTGTAGCCATCCGCCGCGGCCCGCGCGACGGCTTCGTTGGCGATGCGCGTGCTTGCGCCGGGCCGATTCTCGACAATGAACTTCTGACCCAGCCGATGCTCGAATTGCTCGGCCAGAATCCTCAGTGAAATGTCGCTCGAGCCACCGGCTGCGTAGGTGCATATGAGCTTGACGATGCGCGACGGCCATTTGTCATCCGCAAAGGCGCGGAAGCCCGGCATCGCCGACAGCGCCGCAGCAGCGCCAAGCAAGGCCCGGCGCGTCATGCGCGCAGAGGATGCCTTTACCCGCGCCGGATCACGGTTGGAGCGCGCTTCTGTATCTGACATTCTCATTCCTCCCACTCGTTCTTTTTGTTGATACCAATTCAAGTCCGTTGCGTGTCGCGCGCCCCGCTCATGCCATCGCCGCCTCGCGAGGCGTGATGAGCGGTTCGGCCTCGTTGACGAGCGAGCGGATACTGGCGGCAAGTGCTCTGATGCGCGGACCGATCTCAGCTTCGAGTTGTCCCGGCAGCAACCGGAACGCCGGAATCCCGCAGTTGATTGCGAAAGCCTGATTCAGGCCGCGCGCATAAAACAGCGGCGTCGCAACCGCATGAATGGAAGCCATGTATTCGCCAAAACAGGTACAGAACCCCCGATCGGCGCATTGCCGGATACCGGCGCGATAGTTGTCCTGATAAGCGCTCCAGGCGGCCGGATCGCCGGCTTGCATGCGCTCTTCCAGAAGAGTGGCATCGACGCCCGACAGGATCGCAGCCGCCGCGCGCCCCATCGCCGTCTTCACAACGGGAATGGGCATGCCGATGTCGGGGAAGTGCCCGACATTTCCGGACCGCGCCGTCTCGACGTAGATCGTCGCGGCGCCGTCAAGCAAGCCGATCGAGACGGTGCCACCGACGCTCCCGGCCAGATCCTGCATCAAGGGCCGCGCCACCTGGCGAAACTGCATGCCCGAGAGCAGCGGATACAGAAGGAGCAGCGCCCGAGCCCCGGGCCGATATTTCGCGACGTCGCGGTCGTAACGGAGATAGCCGAGTTCGGCGAGCGTGTGGGTCAACCGCGCGACCGTGGGCCGCGGTATTCCCGTGCGCACCGAAATGTCCATGTTGCCGAGCATGGCCGCGCCGGCCTTGAAGGCTTCCAGAACGACGAGCCCCTTGGCGAGGGTCGTGGCGAAGGCCGCATCCCCCATGCTTTCCGCCAGGACGGCCTCGGCGGATTGGGAAACGATAGAACTGGACACGCGCTTGATGGGAGCCGGCATGTCTATCTAATGCACGAATTCGATATTTCCGTCCATTAAATTTATGTCTACTGCATTTTATGTCCACTATATTGACAGCGATTGCAATCGTGTAGTGCTCGTTTTGCCAGGCGATCCGAGCCGTTCAGTGAAACAAGCGCGCGGGATTTTGGCGCACGCTTCGAAAGCGCAGGCGCCATCAGCCGAAAATCAAATCCTGATCTCAGGAGGGTTCAAACCTCGAGCCATTCCTTGCGGATGGTTTCGTTCGCCTGAAGTTCGCGGGGCGTTCCCTCGAACACGATACGGCCGTGCCCCATGATGTAGACGCGGTGCGAGATCTTCAGCGCGATCGACAGCTTCTGCTCGACGAGCAGGATCGCGACACCGGCGGCCGCGATCCGGGCGATCAAGTCTCCGACCTGCTGCACGATCAGCGGCGCCAATCCTTCCGTCGGCTCGTCGATCATGATGAGTTCAGGATCGCCCATCAGCGTCCGGCAGGTCGTGAGCATCTGTTTTTCGCCACCGGACAACACTCCGGCGGCGGTATCCGCGCGCGCGGCAAGGTTGGGGAACATGTCCAGCATGTCCTCAAGACGCCATTTGCCGGGACGGCGCATGTTCTTGATGCCCAGCAGCAGGTTCTGGCGAACCGTAAGCCCC
The DNA here is from genome assembly GCA_035546855.1 of Nitrobacter sp. Taxonomy (GTDB): domain Bacteria; phylum Pseudomonadota; class Alphaproteobacteria; order Rhizobiales; family Xanthobacteraceae; genus Nitrobacter. Next base: position 122,912 of record DASZVY010000040.1, read on the forward strand.
GGAAAGATATCGCGATGCTCAGGAACATATCCCAATCCGAGATGGGCGATCCTGTAGCTCGGCAGACCTGCGATATCCTGGCCTTTGAAACGAACGACTCCGTGCGGCTGCACCTCGCCCATGATCGCCTTGACCGTCGTCGAACGGCCAGCGCCGTTGCGCCCCAGCAGACTCACCACCTCCCCGGCTTCGATATGCATGTCGACGCCCTGAAGAATATGGCTCTTGCCGTAATAGGCGTGAAGATCGCGGACCTCGAGCATCAGCCAGCCTCCTCGCCGAGATAGGCTTCCTTGACCTTCGGGTTGTTGCGAATTTCCTCCGGCGTTCCCGATGCGATGATATGCCCGTAAACCAGCACCGAGATTCGGTCGGCAAGTCCGAACACCACGCTCATGTCGTGTTCGACGATGACCAGCGTCCGCCCCTCGGTGAGACGACGGATCAGTGCGACCGCGCGATCCGTTTCCGCGTTGCTCATGCCGGCCGTCGGCTCGTCCAGCATGATGACGTCCGCGCCGCCGGCGATGGTGATGCCGATCTCCAACTCGCGCTGCTCGGCATAAGTCAAAAGACCCGCCGGCACATCGCGACGATGCATCAGGTGAATGCTCTCGAGAATCTCGGCTGACCGACGACGCACCTCCGGCAAGTGGTCCACATTTTTCCAGAACGCGTAGCGATGGCCGGTCGCCCACAGCACGGCGCAGCGGACATTTTCCCACACCGTCATGCGGGCGAAAACGTTCGTCACCTGGAACGAGCGCGATAATCCCCGCCGGTTGATCTGGAAGGGGCGCAACCCGGAAATGACGTCTCCGTTCAGGCGGATCTCTCCCGACGTCGGGCTGATGTGGCCGCTCACCAGATTGAACGTCGTCGATTTTCCCGCACCGTTAGGACCGATGATGGCGTGACGCTCACCCTTGGCGACGCTCAGATTGAGGTCCTGGATGATGCTCACGTTGCCGAAGCGCTTCTCGACCGAGTGAATTTCGATGGCCGGCGTCATGCAACGTACCCCCGCTCGCGCGCGGCCGTCGACGCACGATCCCAGGCGGCAGCAATCCGCCGCCATGTCACGCGCGCAATGAGGAATCCGCCAACGATCAGCACGGCAGCGACAAACCAGGTCAACGGCGCGACCGTATCGAAGGGAATGCCGAAGATGGTGAACGTTCCGCCCTGACTTTCGGCATAGTGAGCGACAGTCTCGATGGCGAGGATTACGCCGAACGCCAGCGCCAAGGTGGGGACCAGCGCGACCAGATAGGCGGGAACGATCATTCCCAGAACGCCGGCGCGGACCAGCGGCCGATGCATCATGATAAGACCGGCGATGCCGCCCGGCGCGAACATCACGATCCCGATGAAGATGATGCCGAAATAAAGCTGCCAGACCGACGTGACATTGGTCAGGCCGAGCTGAAGGTAGGTCACGAGGATCGCGCCCAATACCGGGCCTATGAAATAAGCGATACCGCCGATGAAGGTCGCGAACAACACGAGCCCCGACTGCGCGGCGCCGAGATAAGCCGAGTTGGCAATCTCGAAATTAATCGCCGTCAGACCGCCCGCGATCCCGGCAAAAAAGCCGGCAAGGCAATAGGCGATATAACGCACCACGTGCGGATCATAGCCGATGAACTCGACGCGCTCGGGATTGTCGCGCACGGCATTGCAGATCCGGCCGAGCGGCGTGCGGGTCAGCGCATACATGGCAATCGCCGACACCACGACCCAGAACGCGATCAGGTAATAGACCTGGATCTGGGGACCGAAGCTCCATCCAAACATGTGCGGAAGCGCCGTCCGGTCGGTCGTGATGCCGGATTCGCCGCCGAACACGCTCCGCAGGATCAGCGACGACGACGCGACCAGCTCACCGATCCCCAGCGAGATCATCGCGAACACCGTTCCCGCCCGCTTGGTCATCACCCAGCCGATAACCACCGCGAGCGCCAGTCCGCCGATGCCCCCCGCCAGCGGAATGAAGGGAAGCGGGATGAGCCAGCCATGGGCTGCGATGGCGTTCATCAGATGCACAGCCATGAAACCGCCGAGTCCATAGTGAACGGCGTGGCCGAACGACAGCAGCCCGGTTTGGCCGAGCAGGATGTTGTAGGACAGGGCAAAGATGATCGATATGCCGATCAGGCTGAACGACGTCAGCGAGCCGCCCGACGAGAAGATGAGCGGCAGGATGACGAGCAAAATCGCGGCAATGACCCACATGCCGTAGAAACGCAGGCCTTGCCCACGGGCTTCGGGCCGGACATTCGCGGCAGGCGTCACGGCATCGGTCATGTTTCACGAGTCCCCATCAGGCCCATGGGACGAACGATGAGCACCAGCACCAAAAGCAGATACGGCAGGATCGGCGCGACCTGCGCGATCGTCACATTCCAGATATCGGTCAGCACGGACGCGCCGTAGCTGGGATCGAGCGGTCCGAACAGGCTGGCGAGAGACCCGTTCAAGGCCACCGCGAACGTTTGCACCAGCCCGATGATGAGCGATGCAATGAACGCGCCCGGAAGCGACCCGAGGCCGCCGAAGACGATCACGACAAACAGAATCGGGCCGAGCAGCGAGGCCATATCGGATTGGGTCACAAGAGACGGGCCGGCAATCACGCCGGCCAGCCCGGCGAGCGCGCTTCCGACGCCGAAAACCAGCATGAAGATGCGTCCGACATTGTGACCGAGATGCGCGACCATGGTGGGATGCGTCAGCGCGGCCTGGACAATGAGTCCCACCCTCGTCCGCTTGAGAACAATCAGCAAGACAACGAAGACCGCGACCGAGATCGCCAGCATGAAAATCTTGTAAGCAGGATAGTTGGTGGAGAACACCGAGAACGCGGGAAAGTCCAGCACCGCCGGCACGCGGTAGTCTACCGGGCTTCGGCCCCAGATCATCGCCACGATTTCCTCGATCGCAAATGCGAGGCCGAAGGTCAGCAGCAGCTCGGCGACATGGCCGTGCTTGTGGGTATTGCGCAGGCCATAGCGCTCAACCGCCATCCCGACGGCTCCAACCAGCAAGGGCGCAAGCACCAGAGCCGGCCAGAATCCGATCCATTTGGTGAGCTGATAGCCGAAGAACGCTCCCAGCATATAGAAGCTGGCATGCGCGAAGTTCAGCACCCCCATCATGCTGAAGATGACGGTCAACCCGCTGGACAGCAAAAACAACAGCATCCCGAACAGGACGCCGTTGAGGGTCGAAATCACGATCAGCTCAGCCACTGGTCTTCACCGCAGGAACGAACGAAAGTGTGTAGCAACGCGCCTTGGGAGGCAACTGCCCCGACCCAGCCAAGAGCCGGGGCAGCTACGGGCAAGGTTACGGACGCTTCATCTTGCAGGTCGTCGGAACCACGGTCTGAGGCGTGTCGATCTTGGCCACCAGGTGCCAGCCCCAGCCGGTCTTCTCTTCGTCGAACGGCTCGTTGGCCTTCAGGCTTCCGAACGACGAGATGTAGATCGGCTGGAAGAACTGATGATCGTCCTTGCGCATGAATCCTTCGCCGCCATCGAGCACCTCGAACTTCATGCCTTCAAGCGCCGCCGCCACCTTGACCGGGTCAACCGACTTGGCCTTCTCCGCTGCCGCCTTGAACATCCGCATTTCGTTCACGGCGCGAGGATACCACAGCGACATATTCTCCTTGGCGCGAAACGCCTTTTCGAAGTCTATCGCCGGCTGATATCCTGCATTCGGAATGCCCTCGGTGATCTGGAAGACCTGATGGTCGAGGCCAGCCTGCTTGATCGCGGTCGGACCGCCGGCGCCGCCCGCATAGTAGGTGTACCAGTTGACCTTGAGGCCCGCATCGGCGGCAGCCTTCAACAGCAGCGCGATATCCTGGCCCCAGTTTCCGGTCACCACGCTATCGGCGCCGGACGCCTTGATCTTGGCGATGTAGGGCGAGAAGTCGGTCACCTTCAGCAGCGGATGCAGTTCGTCGCCGACAATCTTGATGTCGGGCCGCTTCGCTGCCAGCATCTTGCGCGCGTCGGCACGGACCGACTGGCCGAAAGAGTAGTCCTGATTGATCAGGTAGACCTTCTTGATGGAGGAATTGCCCTTCATGTAGTTGGTCAGGGCTTCCATCTTGACGTCGGAGCCGGCATCCCAGCGGAAATGCCAGTAGCTGCACTTCTCGTTGGTCAACGCGGGATCGACAGCGGCATAATTGAAGTAAAGCACTTCCTTGCCGGGGTTGCGCGCGTTGTGCTTGGTCACGAAGTCTTCCAGGGCTGCTGCGACCGAGGAGCCATTGCCCTGGGTGATGTAGTGAATGCCGGCGTCGATCGCTTTCTGGGCCTGGACCAGGCTTTCCTGCGGATTGACCTTGTTGTCGAGCGGCACGATCTCGACTTTGTGACCGAGGATGCCGCCCTTGGCATTCAGTTCATCGGCCAGATACTGGAATGTCTTCAGACCACCCTCGCCGATGCTGGCGCCGCCGCCGGACAGCGGATCGATATATCCGATCTTGACGGTATCCTGGGCATAGGCGCTGCTGCCCAGCATGGCTAAGGCCGCTGCGAAAGCGACAATCGACTTACGCATCTACTTCCTCCCTCATTTTCTGCTCGGGTTACATCTCAGCACTTACGACCGCAATCGTAAATGTTCAGAACTCTGTGATCGCTTGGATGTCACGGTGCCGCACCACCGCCGGTTGGCATGTGACCGCGGCATGGCGCGCGTCACGGCGCTTTCCTCGCTGTGCGCGCCGTCGGTCCCGCGGCGCGGCACTTCATCCAGCCAAGCGGCGCCACCATATCCGTGAGGAGTTCTCCAGGACGACGTGGCTGGTCCCGGCGATCGGCAAGGCCGCTTAGCGACCGCGACAACTCCATGGCAAATCCTCCGCTCCAAACGGCGCCTGCCAGCGCTTCGTATTGAATTTCATTGGTGGACAGATGTAATGCTGCCCTGCCGCAAGATCAGCAGAAATTGAACCTATCGTCAACTTTCATTCCTGAATATCCAGCATGGCCTGACGCGATCAGGACTAGCCGAAAGTCTATTTTTGAATTCCAAGTAAATCTTTGAAGTCGGATCCGCTCCGCCAGACACCAAGCCAGACGCGTCGCCGGACGCCATGCACGACCACACCCTGCGCTACCGCATCTGCATTCAGAGCCGCACCAATTGAGCATGACCCAACATCAAGCCGACTGACGACGCGGCTTGATTCCGGACAGGAAAAAGCTGGCGAAGTGATTGGCGATCTGCAGAGGCAACCAGGCGCGCTTGTCCTTGAACCAGATCGGATACCAATGTCCTATCCCGGTAAAGACGCGCTGGGCAAAATATGTGTCGACGCGGCGGAGCGAACCGTCGTCGATCCAGCGCTGATAGTCCGCCTGATCGTGCCTTATCGTCTCCAGCACGGAATAAACGTACGCCTTTCGGTCGACGTTATTGAGATAGTTGATGTTATGGTACGTGGTCTTTGGGCCGCAGGGCGTATCGTGCAACATCAGCAACAAGCGAAGGCACTGAACGACGTGGTCGAACGCCCCGAGATTCTGGCTCCGGAGATGGTCACGAATTCTCACTTCGTTGTCGAGTCCGCGCCGCAAACACGCCAGCAGCAAGCTCTCCTTTTCACTGAAGTGATAATAAATCCCGGCGCGAGTCATGCCTGCATCCGAGGCAATACTCTCAAGCGACGTGCCTGACGCCCCCCTTCGATTGAAACTGTCCGAAGCGATCGAGAGCATCCTGTCCAGCTTCGCCGCTCGTTTGTTGAGGCGTGCGCGGGCCTCGATAAAGGGGACGAGGCTGGGCGGATCCGGCAAGTCGGGAATTGCCGTTCCGCGCGCGTACAGGCCGTGCGTGATGATATCGTCAATGGCATCGATCGCCTGCTGCCGCGTGTAATAGTCCCGCTCGGAAAACCAGAACGGAACCCAGTCGAGGATGGAAATGAGCGCGACTGCCGTCAACAGGGGTTCATCGCACGCGATCGAACCATCCGCGACGCCTTGGTCGAGAATCCTTGCCAGCAGTTCGGCATTCTGCCAGCGCCGTTCATGCACCTGGTTGCTGTAGGTTGGGGCTAGCGCGTCAATGTCGGTGAACAGGATCATCCGTTGAGCTTCGGGCCTCAACCTGCCGCGCACAAAGCGCCGGATGGTCTCGAGTCCATCGATGCCCCGCTCAGCCGCCTGCTCGATTTCAAGCCGATAGATCGCGAGACCGCGGAGATAACATTGGAAGATCAGTTCTTCCTTGTCATGGAAATGGTGATACAGCGCGCCCGGAACAGCCTGAACCGCCGCAGCGACCTGCTCCATCGTCACGTTCGCATAGGAATGGCGGGCGAACAGCTTGGATGCGGCGACAAGGATTTCTTCGGACCGGCCCGTCAGGTCAACGATTTGCAAGCTGCAGCACCCTTAAATATCACCCAAACTTTCGTCCGTCTGGCCTGATCATCCTTCCGCTGCGACGTTTTTTCAATCGTCGTTTGAAGGATCGCCGGCGCGACGATCGGCGCTCGTGACCGAGAGCGAGAGGTTCCAATGAGGCGTGGCGATCAAGGGCGTCGCTGAGGTTCAGCAGCCGGCACCCGGTGCTTTCTGACAAGGCCGCCCCGGAGTCTTTCAAAAAGCGGCAGCAGTCCCTGCGGCGTGATCAGAATCACGGCGATGACCACAATGCCGTAGATGAAATAGTGAAGCCCGGGCAAAACCCCGCCAAGCTGACCGCGCAGGAGTTCTCCGAGCGGAACCAGCAGCAGCGACCCCAGGGCCGGTCCGAATGCGCTTCCCAATCCTCCGACGGTGGCAAACAAGACAATCTCGATGGTGATCACCGGCGAGACCAGCAAATACGGGTCCGCAAAGGTCAAATAGCGCACGTAGGCGGTCCCGACGACCGAGGTCAGCACGGCTGAAATCACCATGGCTGCAACCTTGTAGCGCAGCACGTTGACGCCAATCGCACGTGCGGCGTTCTCGTTGTCGCGGATCGTGCGCAGATAGTATCCGAGCGGCGCATTCAGAATGGCAACGTTGATGAGAACGCAGAGGGTGGCCAGGAACAGCATCACCCAGAAGGCGCCCTGGCTTCCTCCGAACTGGAAATCAAGAAAATGCCCGGCATCGCGCGGCAGCAACAGACCCGACGCGCCACCGAGAAAATCCCAACCTTCCACGATGAGCCCGCCCATTTCGGCAAAAGCCAGCGTAATCAGGACAAACGAGAGGTGGCCGAGTTGGAAGCGATAGTCGATCCACGCGATCATCGCCGCCAGCACGGCCGAAATCGCCGCCGAGATTACGAGACCGACCCACATATTGATGCCGAGCTTCAGCAGCAGCGCCGTCGAAATCATCGCGCCGATGCCGATAAACAGACTGTGGGCGAGCGATATCTGGCCCGCCATGCCGCCGACGATATTCCACGCCGACGCAAGGGCCACGTAAACCAGCGACAGAATGACGATGTGCAAATAATAGCTCGGCAGCACGAACGGCAGCAGCGCGGCCAAAGCAAGAATGCCCCACCAGACCGGCGACGTCAGGGTCTTGTAGAATTCGGCCCTCATCGCGCGGCTCCCCAGCTCAATCCCTGCGGACGGAACAGCATGATCAGAACGAAGATGCCGTAAGGCAACAGCATGCCGAGAATGTCCGACAGATAGATCGTTCCGAACGCTTCCGATATGCCGATCACCAGCCCGCCGAGCATGATGCCGACGAAATTGGTCATTCCGCCGAGCACGACGACAAGCAGCGTGATCACCGTGTAGCGCAATCCCATCGTCGGCTGGATCGGCGTGCCCGGCAGGAGCAGCGCCGCGGCGATCGCCAGGATGCCGAGTCCGAGCGCAAATGTCAGAACCTGAACGCGCCCGACATCGATGCCCATGAGCGCCGCCGCATGCGCGTTCTGATGCACGGCGCGGATCGATCGCCCGAAGTCGGTGGACCGCAGCACCGCATAAAGGCCGATCGCCATCGCAAACGAAACGACAAAGGCAATGACGTGCGGCACCCGCACGACAACGTCACCGAGAATCCAAAGCTTGGATTCCATCACCGATGGCGTGCGCGCGGGCTGTCCGCCGAACACCATCAAAATCCCGTTCTGCAGAACCAGGCTCAGTCCCAGCGTCAACTGCACGACCATCAGGAACTTGTGCCCGACCATCGGGCGAAGCAGGTAGCGATAGACCAGCGCGCCGATGCCCATCATCACGGGAACGGTAATGATGATTGAAACGTAGGGATCGAGCGAGAGCGCGGAATAGAGCGCCAGGCACATGAACATCCCGAGCGCGATAAAATCGCCATGCGCGAAATTGACGACGCCGCTGACCCCGTACACCAGTCCCATGCCAAGCGCGAGCAGCCCGTAGGTGCTGCCGATCAGAACACCCTGCGCCAACGCCTGCAAGAATTCAGCCACGTCGTTCTCCGCTCAAAGTCCCAGATAGGCGCTGCGCGTCCGCGGATCGTCCTTCACCGTGTCCACCGCGCCCTCAACCGCGATCCGCCCTCGCTCGAGGACATAGCAACGCTCGGCGTGACGCAGCGTCAGATTGAGGTTCTGTTCGACGAGAAGGATCGTCAGCCCTTCGGCGTGCAGCTTGTCGATGATGCCGAAGATGTACTGGACGAAGAGCGGCGACAAACCGAGCGACGGCTCGTCAAGCATCAGAAGACGCGCCTCGGCCATCAGCGCGCGGCCGATCGCCAGCATCTGTTGCTCGCCGCCCGAAAGCGTGCCGGCATTCTGCGACAGCCGCTCCTTCAGCCGTGGAAACAGCTCCATCACATGCTCGATCTGACGCGGACGACCTGCCCGCGCGCGGCGATTGATGCCGCCGAGCAGAAGATTTTCCCGCACGCTCATGTCCGGAAAGACCAAACGCCCCTCCGGCACCTGCACAATGCCAAGCTCGACACGTTCGCGCGGCGTCAGGGCCGTGACGTCTTTCCCCTCGAAAAGAATGCGGCCCGACATCGGCGCGTACACGCCCGAGAGACTGTTGATCAACGTCGTCTTTCCGGCATTGTTGGCGCCAAGCAGGCCCACGATTTCGCCGGCCGAGAGCGTCAGCGAGACGTCATGCAACACGGGCACGCCGCCATAGCCCGTGACGAGGTGCTCGATCTCAAGCATCGAGATGCTCCCCGAAATAGGCATCGATCACCCTCTGGTCTTTCACAATCTCCGTCGGAGACGCCTCGGCGATCTTCTCGCCGAAATTGATCACGACCATGCGCGTCGCCAATTGCATGATGACCGGCATGACGTGCTCGACCATCACAATGGTCACGCCCTGCTTGTTGAGATCGCGAACGACGGCGATCGGCTTGTCGGTTTCAGCCATCGTCAGGCCGGCCATCACCTCATCCAGCAGGATGCAGCGCGGGTCGGTCGCGAGACATTTGGCGAGCTCGAGCAACTTCTTGTCCTGAAGCGACAGCGTCAGAGGCGTCAGGCGCTCCTTGCCGGCGAGACCGACGCGCTCCAGCACATGCGCGGCATAATCGATCGCCTCGCGGATCGGGCGGCGCGTCAGCGCCGCCGTAGTGACGACATCCAGCGTCGTCATGTCGGCGAACGTCTGCACGATCTGGAAGCTTCGAATCAGTCCGCGCCGCACCAGCCGATCCGGCGAAACGCCGACAATACTGGCGCCGTCGAAGCGGACATCGCCGCTGCTCGGCGGCGCAAAGCCGGAGATGGCGCTGAACAACGTCGTCTTGCCGGCGCCGTTCGGACCGATAATTCCGAGAATCTCGCCCTGCACGACGGAAAAACTGACATCGTTCAGGGCGACCAGCCCGCCGAACCGCTTGGTGACTTTTTCGACCTCAAGCAGGGCCACTGGCAGCCCTCACACGCGCGGACGCGGCGTCGTCTGGGCGAATTCCTTGGGGAAGATCACTTGCTGCTGCTGGTCGGGCGTCCACTGAATAAACATGGCGCTGCCATCCTTCAACAACCGGTCCTCCGCGAACTCCAGACCTTTGGGCTTGGCGACATAAAGATTGGGATCGCCGAACGGAATATGGACCTTCTTGAACGCGTCGAGCAGCGCGTCGTTTTCCAGCGACGCGGAATTCTCCAGCACCTGCTGAAGAACGCGGCCAGCCTGGGCATACTGGATTGCGCCCTGCCCGATGCGGGTCAGCTTGGCAACGTCCCGCAATTCGACGATGATCTTCTGCATGGAGTCGATTTTGGCGCCGGGGCTGAAGCCGGTCATGCCGAACAGGTTCTTCGTCAGCACGGCCTTCCCGATCTCCGGCCCCAGATCCTTCCACAGCGAAAGGTCGGAATAGCCTCCTGTGCCGCCGCAGAAAATGCTGCCGTGATAGTTGAGGTTGTAGCGCGCCTGATGGAGCAGAATGCCATCGCGCGGCGTCACGAGGCCGACCACGACGTCCGGCTTCAGCGAGCGGATGCGGATCATGGCCGAGGTCTGGTCCTGAGCGCGGATGTCAAGCGGAGCCTCCCCGACGATCGTCACGCCGCTGGCCTTGAGCTTTTCGGTCAGGAACTTGTTGACCTGCTGACCGGCCTCGTAATTGGAGTAGCCCATCACCGCGGTCTTGATGTTGAATTTTTCCGCGTCACGCAAAAAGATGACGAAGTCGTGCATCGTCTGGGCGTAACCGCGATCGTAGGGATATCCCAGCGTAAACATGTAGTTCGAGTGCGAGCCGCCGGCCCAGACGGATAGCGTCGGAATTTTGAGCTCGTCGAGGACGGGGGTCAGCGCCAGCATCTGCGCGCTGAGGATGGTGCCGGTCAGAAGCTGAACCTTTTCCTCCGTAATCAGCCTGCGCGCTTCGGTCGCAGTCCGCGCGGGCTGGCTGGTATCGTCTGCCTGGATCAGTTCGATCTTGGCGCCGCCCTTGCTCTTGATGCCGCCTTCCGCGTTGATTTTCTTGATAATGTACTCGAACGCCGGCTGCCCTTCCTGAGCATAGGCCGCGAGGCCGCCGCTCATGGAGTTGATGACGCCGATTTTGATAGGAGCGGCAGCAGCATCGGCCCTGCGAACCCAGGGCGCAGCGACCGATCCCAGCATCACGCTGGCCGTACCAAAACCAAATGAGCGTCGGGTAATGGGCATAACGTTCCTCGATAGTTTCGTTGTTCTGTTGTTCTGATTTATGCGTGCGTTCTTATACGCCACGTTTGGGGCATATCCCAACCGTATAAGTCAACGAAACGACCGGGCTTGTCCATGGGGAAGTTGGGTGCGCCGACGTCGCGGTCACGGGCTACAGCGCGTGCGAGGCTGGCAAACGGCTTTCGCAATCTGCCAGCCTTTCGAGACACCATCGAAGCTTGGCCTATTTACGTAGCGCGGCGGCGGCCTTGAGGATCGGAAGGCCGGCCTTGATGTCGGCCGCGAGATCGGGAACCTTGTCATAGGCGCCTCCGGCCACGAACACTTCCGCCGTCTTCGTCAGCGTATTCGCCGTTGTGCCGTCCGACATGTCGGAGAGCGCCTGCTTCAACGTCTGATAGTCGCGCAGGCCAAGCGTGTAACGCGCCTTGGCTTCGTTTCCGTCGATGCCGACATCCTTGTAGTATGCGAGCAGGTATTTCAGGGCCTGATCCTTGTTCGCCATGATGAATTCATTGGCGCGGTAGGAAGCCTCGACGAAGCGTGCGGCCGCATCCGGCTGCTCGGCGGCGAACTTCCTGGTCACGATGTAGGGATCGATGACCGAAGTCTTGGCGATGGCGCCGTCGCAAACGACCTCGAACTTCTCCTTGTCGTTGACGATGTCGAAATCCGGCGAGGAGTCCGTCGTTCCCGAACTGACATCGCCCGACTGCAGGGCCTGACGCGTGACCGGCGGATCGAGCGGAACGACCTTCATCTGATTGGGATCGACGCCAAAATGCTTGGCACAGGCGAACAGCACCTGGCTCCACGTGCTGTTCGGCACGGTGCCGATCGGCTTCGTCTTCAGCACTGCGGCGGGGCTCGAGCCCTTCAGCGCATCCTTGCGCATCACCAGCTTGATGTTGCGATCCTCCTTCATCATCGTCCCGACCGTGGTCAGGCCGAACTTCGCCCATCCGGTGATGGCTGGCGGCGAACCGGTCCAGCCGGCCTGCCAGTCGCCGGCGGCCCCCGACGCCAGCGCCGCGCCGCCGTTCGGGAAGTACTGGATTTTCACGGTCAGTCCACGGTCGGTATAGTAGCCGAGCTTGTTGGCCAGCCACATCGGGAAACCGGCTTCGTTCGGCTGGCTCGACAGCACGATCGACGTTTGCTTCTTGTCTTGCGCGCTTGCGGGCGCGGCGCCCAGTCCCGTCAACATCAGCGCCACGACCGTGGCCTGAGCAGCTTTCGATGCAATCATAATGTCCTTCCTCCCTTTGCTTATTCATTGAACGTTTGCTCGCGCGCGACGTCGCGTCATTCGCGCACGATCTCGCTGCGAACGAGTTCCCAGATGTGCCGGCGAACGTCGTTGAAGTCGCGGTGATTGCCGGCGTCCTCGATTTCCTTGCCTCGCCAGGCGGCATCGCGGGGAATGGCGATCTCCGCCTTGATGCGGCCGGGTCGGCGCGACATCACCACAACCCTGTCTCCGAGGTAGACCGCCTCCTCGACGCTGTGAGTGATGAAAAGAACGGTGTAGTTCATCTGCCGCCGCAACCGTGATACTTCTTCCTGCAACACCGTTCGCGTCTGCGCATCGAGCGCGCCGAACGGCTCGTCCATCAGCAGGATCTTCGGGTCGACCGCCAGCGCGCGGGCGATCGAGACCCGCTGCTTCATGCCGCCCGAAAGATGATGCGGGAACTTCTGCGCGAAGTCGCCGAGGCCGACGACGCGCAGCAACTCCTGCGAGATTTCGCGCCGCTTCGAAGCCGGGATGCCGCGCGCTTCGAGGCCGAACTCGACATTGCTTTCCACCGACATCCAGGGGAAGAGCGCGTAATCCTGGAATACCATCGCGCGCTCGGGACCGGGGGCGGAAATCTCCGAGCCGTCGATCGTGATGCGGCCAGC
>DASZVY010000041.1:0-13147 GCA_035546855.1 Nitrobacter sp.
GCGCATCATGCCGGCCTTCTGCTCGTCGGTGCGGCCTTCGGCCATGCTCACGGTGATCTCAGGCATTGTGGTTTCTCCCTCTTGGCTTCGTGTTGAAGGTGTCGGTCATCATCCGCGAAGGCGGATGATCTAGTAACCCGCGACATCACGTTTGACTATCCGCGTTCCGGAATACTGGTTCCCCGCTTTCGCGGGGATGACGGCTGTGCTCGTATCAACCCCACGTCACGCCATGGCGCGCGAGCAGCTTTTGTACCTCGGCGACAAGATCGCCCTCGCCGACCTCGATCTGCGCCTCGGCCTGCTTTTTCAGATATTCGGCGCGGTCCTCGATCGAGGTCAGCCCGGCGCCGGCGATCAGATCCTTGATCTGCACCTTGCCGTTGGCCTTCTCGTCGGACCCCTGGATGATCGCGCAGGGCGCGTTGCGCCTGTCCGCGTATTTCATCTGCTGGCCCAGCGAATGCTTGGGGTTGCCGAGATACAGTTCGGCGCGAATCCCCGCGTTGCGCAAGTCAGCCACCATCTTCTGATAGCCCGCGATGTCGCCGCCGAACACGGTGACGACGACGGGGCCTGCCCGCGGCTTGGTGTCGAGCTTGCCGAGCATGGTCAGCGCCGCCTGCAGGCGCGACACGCCGATCGAGAAGCCGGTCGCCGGCACAGGCTCGCCGCGGAAGCGCGACACGAGGCCGTCATAACGCCCGCCGCCGCCGACCGATCCGAATCGCACCGGGCGGCCCTTGTCGTCCTTCGTTTCGAGCAGAAGTTCGACCTCGAAGACGGGGCCGGTGTAGTATTCGAGCCCGCGGACGACGGAGGGATCGATGCGGATGCGATCCTCGCCATAGCCACCGGCGCGAACCAGCGTGGCGATCTGATCGAGTTCGCTCGTGCCCTGTCGCGACAACTCCGACTCGACGGACGGTTTGCCGTCGGTGAACGCGATGACTTTCTCGATGGCGTCGCCGTTCAATTGTGCGCCCTTGGTGAAGTCTCCGCTCTCGTCCTTGCGGCCTTCGCCAAGCAGAAGCCGCACGCCTTCAGGGCCGAACTTGTCCAGCTTGTCGATCGCGCGCAGCACCGTGAGCCGTCGCCCCGCATTCTCGTCGCCGCCGAGTCCGATCGACTCCAGCACGCCGTCGAGCACCTTGCGGTTGTTGACCTTCACCACGTATTGCCCGCGCGGGATGCCGAGCGCCTCCATCGTGTCGGCGGCCATCATGCACATCTCGGCGTCGGCGGCCGGCGACGCGCTGCCGACCGTGTCGGCGTCGAACTGCATGAACTGGCGGAAACGCCCCGGCCCGGGCTTCTCGTTGCGGAATACGTAGCCGGCGCGATAGCTGCGATAGGGCAGCGCCAGATTCTGGAAATTCTCCGCGACGTAACGCGCGAGCGGCGCGGTGAGATCGTAGCGCAGCGAAATCCACTGCTCGTCGTCGTCCTGGAACGAGAACACGCCCTCGTTCGGCCGGTCCTGATCGGGGAGGAACTTACCGAGCGCGTCGGTGTATTCCATCGCGGGTGTTTCCACCGGCTCAAAGCCGTAGCGCTCATAGACCGCGCGGATTTTGTCGGTCATCCCACGGGTCGCAGCGATGGCGGCGGGGCCGCGATCCTCCAGCCCGCGCGGCAGCCGGGCGCGGAGTTTCTGCGGCTTTTTCGGTTTCTTGTCGGACATGGCGCGGTGGTATCAGCCGCGGCGTGAGCGAGCAAGGCGATCTTAACCTCTCCCCGCTTGCGGGGAGAGGTCGGATCGTGAAACGATCCGGATGAGGGGCATTTACATGCGCGGTTCAAGACCAGCCGTCACCGGGTTCTCACGACGCCTTCGCATCAACCAGACGGATGCAGAGACAAAACTTTGGCAGCATCTTCGCGCTCGACAGCTTGATGGCCATAAGTTCGTTCGACAAACGCCAATCGGACCCTACTTTTGCGACTTCATCTGCCGCGAGCGGAAACTGGTAATTGAGGTGGACGGTGGCCAGCATGCCGACTCGCAACACGACAAAATTCGCAGCCGATTTCTAACCACGAACGGATACCGCGTTCTCCGATTTTGGAACAACGAAGTTCTGGGGAATATCGAGGGCGTAATTTTCGGCAATCGATGCTGCATTGCGTGAATAGAGCAAGCCCCTCTCTCCCCAATCCTCTCCCAGCAAGCGGGGAGAGGGAGAAAACGGGCGAACCCCTATCAATTCACCAGCACGGCGCCGTCGCAGCGGATGCCGGAGACCCAGACGTCCGCCTGCCCGAGGCCGACGCCGAGCGCCGAAAGCACGGTGGCGAGCACCTGATCGAGCGAGGCGGTCGCGCCGCCGATGATGCCGGTGACGGTTCCCCCGAGCCCTGGGATTGGCAAGCCGAGCGGCCCGACATTGATTTGCAGCGCGAGGTCGCCGAGCAAGCTCGCGGTCAGCGACGAGGTGAAATTCGTCGTCGTCACCGTCTTCTTCGTCTGTGCCGTAATGTCCGGATAGCTGAAGGAGACCGAGGCCGGCGTGGTGTTGCCCATGCCGGCATGGGCGCGGCCGGTCACGGTGATGGCGCCGAGATTGACCAGGGTCGCCGCGCCCGGATTGGGCGGACTCGTGAAGTTCGTCATGTCCGCCGCCGAGACGTTGCCGATCCAGGCATCGACGATGCCCGGCGTGACGCCGAGCGTGACGCCGGAATTCGCGATGTCGGGGCGGCTGCAACTCACGGCATCGAGCGTCGCGGTGCCGGACGCCACCTCGATATAGAGCGGCAGGTTCACCGCGGAGACGCCGCCGCTGCCGAGCAGCCTGACCTGGAGCAGCACGCGGGTCTGCGCGGTATGCACGCTCGCGCCCTGCGGGCCGACCGCGATCCAGCTTGTGCCCTGCGGATGCTCGCCAACGGTCGCCGTCAACGACACCCCGGCGATGCCGGGCAATCCGAGATTGACCGCGGCCGCGATCTGGTTGCTGCCGTTGGCGATGGCGCCCGTCGCGGACAGCAGATCGAGCGCCGCGACGCCGACGCCGGTTTTCGGCGTCGTGCCGACCGTCATCGACTTGTAAGGCCCGAGATCGATCAGCGATCCCGGCACGATGGTCGTGGTCACGCCGGCGAGCGCCAGCGAAACGGCCGACAGCGCCGCCGTCGCCGCATTCAGGCCGTTCTCCGCCTGCTGCGCGCTCAGCATGGCGGCGACGATGTCGGACACTTTGAGGTTCCCGGAGAGCACGGAATCGTAAGTGACGCCGGTCAGGTCGAGACGCGTCGCCAGCGCGTTGAGGAAATCGAGGGCATCGATATGCGCGTCGATCAGCGCCTGATAGTCCATCGCCGATAGCGACAGCGTGGTGCCGAGCATGCCGCCGAGGATGGCGTTGAGCAGCCCGCCGTTGACCGAGACGAGCCGGGAGCCGATCGCAAAGGTGGCCTGCGCGGTGCTCGCCGCCGTCGCCGTCGTGGTAATATCGAACTGGCTGCTGCCCCCGGTGAACACGCGCGCGAAATAGAGCGGCGTCTGTGTGCGCAGCGTCACCCGCGCGGCGTTGGCGGTCCCTGCCGGCGGCGTCACGAAGCGCGCCTGCGGCGCCAGCGCGGCATTCGCGGTGTAGGTGCCGAGTTCGACCGAGAGCAGCGCGCTCGCCGGATAGCCGTTGGCGGTGACGGTGGCGCCGGCAGCGCTTTCAGCCTTGCCGAGATTGCTCGCGGCCACGATCGCGGCGAGGTCGGCGGCGCTCTGGGTCTTGCGCCGGTCGGCGTAGATCGACCCGATGTCTATGCCGAACGCGGCGCAGCCGATCACCAGCACCATGCATCCCGCGCCCATGATCGCGATATTGCCGCGGGTGTCCGAAACGAAGCGACGAAGCAAGCCCCGCATCGCAACCTCCCTCAGAAGCCGCCGAATGGAATTGCCGCCGAGCGCACGATGGTCGTCGGCAAGAGCGGCACGAACGGCAGCGAATAAATGAAATTGCCCGAGGCGTCGTAGTTGACCGTAACGACGAAAACGTCGGCATCGCCGCCCGATGTCGCGGCGTTCACCGTCAGACGATCGGCCCGCAACAGCGGGTAGCTGCCCGCGTTGGCGGCGACGTAATTCGTGGCGAGACTCGCCCGTTCGCTCTCGCTCAGCCCGGCGACCGACGAACGGGCAGCCTCGGCCGCGAGCTGCTGCACGCCATGAACCATCGCGAGGTAGGAGCCGAATGCGACGATGCCGAACACCAACACCAGGAACAGCGGCGCCAGCATGGCGAACTCGACCGCGCTCGCGCCACGGCGGCAATGTCGGATGGCTCCAAGAGATTTTCCAACGATCCGGGTCATGCCCGGCATTGGGCCACACAACCATTAAGTGCATGTAAACGCGAAATATACCATAGATGGTATAACGCTCCGCCCGTATCAGGAAAATCCCTGCGGCAAGATCACGCCGGCGCAGCCAACCGTTCCAATCAACGCAATTTGCGCGACAACGAGAAATTAGGCCGATCCAACGACGCAAAGCGAATTCCACTCATCGCCAAAAGCGCCTAGGTTGTCTCTGCTCGCGTGCACGCCGATCCGCCGCGCGCGCCGTCATCCAGAACCGCATCCGCAAAATCATGAGGGACCGATGTTAGACAAGAGCCCAGCCCGTACCGCCGTGAATGTCCCGAACGACCTCGCTGCCTTCTGGATGCCGTTCACCGCCAACCGCGCTTTCAAGAAGGCGCCCCGGTTGCTCGCCGGCGCCAAGGACATGCACTACTTCACCACCGACGGCCGCAAGCTCCTCGACGCCGCCGCCGGCATGTGGTGCAGCAATGCGGGCCACGGCCGCAAGGAGATCGCCGCGGCGATCGCCAAGCAGGCCGAGACGCTCGACTACGCTCCGCCGTTCCAGTTCGGCATTCCGCAGGCCTTCGAACTCGCGAGCCGCATTGCCGAGCTGGCGCCGAAGGGGCTCGATCACGTGTTCTTCTGCAACTCCGGTTCGGAAGCCGCGGACACCGCGCTCAAGATCGCGCTGGGGTATCAGCAGATCATCGGCCAGGGCTCGCGCACCCGCCTGATCGGCCGCGAGCGCGGTTATCACGGCGTCGGCTTCGGCGGCACCTCGGTCGGCGGCATCGTCAACAACCGCAAGATGTTCGGCAGCCTGCTCACCGGCGTCGATCACCTGTCGGCGACCTATAACCGCGAGAAGCAGGCCTTCAGCAAGGGCGAGCCGGAATGGGGCGCCGAGATCGCCGACGAGCTTGAGCGTCTCGTCAACCTGCACGGCGCCAACACCATCGCCGCCGTCATCGTCGAGCCGATGGCCGGATCGACCGGCGTGCTGCCCGCGCCGAAGGGCTATCTCAAGCGGCTGCGCGAGATCACCCAGAAGCATGGCATCCTTTTGATCTTTGACGAGGTCATCACCGGCTTCGGCCGCCTCGGCTTCGCCTTCGCCGCCGAGCGCTACGGCGTGCTGCCCGACATGATCACCTTCGCCAAGGGCGTCACCAACGGCGCCGCGCCGATGGGCGGCGTGATCGTGCGCGACATCGTCCACGAGACCTTCATGACCGGGCCGGACTACGCCATCGAGCTGTGCCACGGCTACACCTACTCGGCGCATCCGCTGGCCTGCGCGGCGGGGCTCGCGACGCTCGACATCTACCGTGACGAAAAACTGTTCGAGCGCGCCAACAAGCTGGAACCGACGTTTGCCGATGCGGTCATGGGCCTGCGCAAGGAACCCAACGTGGTCGACATCCGCACCGTCGGACTCACCGCGGGCATCGATCTCGCCCCCGTCAAGGACGGCGCGGGCAACCGCGGTTTCGCGGCGCTCAACAGCGCCTTCCACGACAACGACCTGATGATGCGCGTCGCCGGCGACACGCTGGCGCTGACCCCGCCGCTGATCGTCAGCGAGGACCAGATCGGCGAGATCGTCGACAAGGTCGCCAAAGTGATTCGCGCCGTCGCCTGAGTTGCGATTCCGGCGGACAACTTCATTAACAGTTGTCCGCCGAATCACCGATGATGCTAATGTGACGGGTTGGAGGCGCCCGGATCGGGAGTGCTCCGTACCCGGGACCGTTCGCGCGAGATGATCCGCATATCCGTTATTTTCATCGCCATCTGCATGGTGCTGATCTCGGCATCGCTCGGCCTCGTCCTGCATTCGGTCGCCGGCATGAGCCTGATGGAATCGGCCATCGTGGCGGTTGCCGCGCTGACCTTCATGATCCTCTACAACGCCGTGTCGATGCGGATGCGGGAGCGACCCGACGTCAACGGCCAGATCGCCGACCTCTCACAGGGCACCGCCAACCTGGCGCGGCAGGTCGCCGAGTTCGGGCGGCGGCTCGCCGCTGTCGAAGGCAAGATCGTCTCCGCCAATTCCGCCGGCCAGGATCGCCTTCAGGCCATGCATGGCGAGATTGACGAGCTCGGCCTTCTGGTCAAGCAGCTCGCCGCCTCCGTCGCCGCCCATGACGATCTCCTGAGCGCCGCCCCGCCGGCCGCCCTCGATGCCGCGCCCTCCCCCATGCCCGCGCTCGACGTGTCGCGAGACTTGCCGCGCGATCTCCCGCGCCGCGCACCTGCCGCGGCGCCAGCCGCGTCGAGTCCGCAACCATCCCACAGCAACGCGCAAATCCTGACGACGCAAATCCTGACGACGGTGAGAAACGCCATCGAGGCCAACAGCGTCGACATCTTCCTGCAGCCGATCGTCACGCTGCCCCAGCGCAAGGTGCGCTACTACGAAGCGGTGACGCGGCTGCGCGACGACAGGGGCGAGATCGTCGCCGCCGACGACTTCATCGGGGCCGCCGAGGCTGCCGGCCTGATGGGACGCATCGACAACATGGTGCTGCTGCGCTGCGTGCAGGTGTTGCGGCGGCTCCTGGTGCGCAACAAGGATGTGGGCGTCTTCTGCAACATCGCGGGGGCAACGCTGAGCAACGCAGCGATGTTCGCGCCGCTCCTCGACTTCCTCGATGCCAACCGCGCGCTAGCCCCGTCGCTGGTGCTGGAGTTCAAGCAGGCCACGCTCCGCAGCCTGGGACCGCTGGAAAGCGAGCACCTGGCCGCGGTCGCACAGCGCGGCTTCCGCTTCTCGCTCGACCATGTCAAGGATTTGCGCATCGAACCGCGCGAACTGGCCGACCGCGGCGTCCGCTTCATCAAGGTGCCGGCGGCGCTGCTGCTCGATCCCCGGCAGACCTCGTCATCCGACATCCATCCGGCCGACCTGTCGGACCTGCTCGGCCGGTTCGGCATCGATCTGATCGCGGAGCGGATCGAGGGCGAGCGTTCCGTCGTCGACCTGCTGGACTACGACGTGCGGTTCGGGCAAGGCTTCCTGTTCGCGGCGCCACGGCCATTGCGCCCGGAAGCCACCGCCGAAGCAGCGGCCGCCCCAGGCAGGGCGGATCCTGCTGCCGCGGCAAAACCCGCTCGACCCGATGCGCCGCGCGCCGAGGCGCCGAAGGTCGAATCGCCCCGCCTGACCGGCAACGCGGCCCTCGCCCGCCGCGCCGGCGGCCCTGTTTGATCGATTCATCCCATCATGACGACACTTCGCTTCATCGAGAATCTGCGTGGCTTCACCGGCAGCAGGGACGTCCTGCTCAGCGATATCTGGGGCGTCGTTCACAACGGGCTCGAGGCGTTCCCCGAAGCCTGCGACGCGCTGCGCCAGTTCCGCGCGGGTGGCGGCACCGTCATCCTCATCACCAACGCGCCGCGCCCGGCCGATTCCGTGCACCGCCAATTGCAGAAGCTCCATGTTCCCGATGAAACCTACGACGCCATCGTGTCGTCGGGCGACCTGACCCGGAATTTCGTCGCCGAGCATCCCGGCAAGTCCGTGTTCTGGCTCGGCCCCGAGCGCGACAACTCGATCCATCGCGGTCTCGAGGCGGTGTTCACACCCTTGGAACGCGCCGACTACATTATTTGCACCGGCCCGTTCGACGACGAGACGGAATCCGCGGAAGACTACCGCGGGATGATGATGCAGGCGCTGGAACGCAAGCTGCCGCTGATCTGCGCCAATCCCGACATCGTGGTCGAGCGCGGCGACCGGCTGATCTACTGTGCCGGCGCGATCGCAGAACTCTATCGGGAGCTCGGCGGAGAAGTGATCTTCTACGGCAAGCCGCACCGGCCGATCTACGAGCGTGCGATGGAGCTCGCGCGGCAGCGGCGCGGCCAAGAGACGCCGCTGAACCGGGTGCTCGCGATCGGCGATTCCGTGCGGACCGACCTCGCCGGCGCGCATGCCTTCGGGATCGACCTGCTGTTCGTGACCCGCGGCATCCATGCCGAGGAGTTCGCCGGCATCGACCAGCTCGATCCGGCCTCGGTCAAGGAATTGTTCGGCCATCCGCCGCTGGCGCTGATCCGCGAGCTGAAGTGGTAGGCTCGTCTTCCGGGAGATTTCCTGGTGAACGATGGCTTCCCATCAGTCATGGCCGGGCTTCGTCCCGGCCATCCACGTCTTTGAACATGCGATGCTTTTCAAGACGTGGATGCCCGGCACAAGGCCGGGCATGACGGAAGATGTATCGTCAGAGCAGCGATCGAAACGCCATCGGCTCAGGGAGAGCCCGCGCCTTACGCCGGAACGTTGTCCGGGAACACCGCCTCGATCTTGTTCTTCAGCGTCGCCGCGTTGAACGGCTTGACGATGTAGTTGTTCACGCCGGCCTTCTTCGCCGCGATCACGTTCTCGGTCTTGGATTCCGCGGTGATCATGATGAACGGCGTCATGGCGA
Source organism: Nitrobacter sp. (assembly GCA_035546855.1). Classification (GTDB taxonomy): domain Bacteria; phylum Pseudomonadota; class Alphaproteobacteria; order Rhizobiales; family Xanthobacteraceae; genus Nitrobacter. The sequence goes on from DASZVY010000041.1 coordinate 8,751, forward strand.
GGTTGGGATCGGCGCGGACTTCCTTCAAAAGGTCGTAGCCGGTCATCGGCTCCATGTTCCAGTCGGAGATCACGAGCCCGTACTTCTTGGTGCGCATCTTGTTCAGCGCCGCCGAACCGTCGCTGGCGTCGTCGATATTCTCGAACCCAAGCTGCTTGAGAAGATTTCGGATGATGCGGATCATGGTGTTGTAGTCGTCCACCACCAGAACCGACATCGACAAATCAACTGCCATCTTGAGCCCCCTGCACCGCTTCTGCGTGCCGAAAATCACCAAACTCTATGGTCGATCGGGCGGCCGGCCCAGCCGAAGCCGACCCCCCGCGCGCCAGGCCAGACGATTAGCACCAAGGCGTTAAACAGCCCGTTAACCCGCCGCACCGGGGTCGCGAATGTCAAATTCACTGCACCAGCTTGACTTCAATCGGGCCTCGGCGTCACGGTCCCCGCACCTGCCGAATTGCAAACGAAATCCAGCCGATGTCCTCTGAGTTCATTGTTATCCGCGACGACACCCCCGCCGTGGCGACCCCCAAGGGATCGGTCGTGGCGATGGGAAATTTCGACGGCGTTCACCTTGGCCACCGCGCCGTGATCGCCGCCGCGCTTGAAATGTCGCGCAATCACGGCAAGCCGGCGCTTGCTGTGACGTTCGAGCCGCATCCCCGGCGCTTCTTCAGCCCCAACACCCCGCAATTCCGTTTGACCGACGAGACCAACAAGCTGCGCCTGCTGGCCGGGACCGGGCTTGCCGGCGCCGTGGTGATGACGTTCGACGCCGCGCGGGCCGGGACGTCCGCGCAAGATTTCATTCACCATGACCTGATCGAACGGCTCGGCGTCAGCGGCATCGCGGTCGGCTACGACTTCCATTTCGGCAAGGGCCGGGTCGGCTCGCCGAGCCTGCTGGTGAGCGAAGCGCCGCGCCTCGGCATCGAGGTCGACGTGCAGCCCCATGTCGACATCGACGAGCGCCCGGTCTCCTCCAGCGCCATCCGCATGGCGTTGGCCGAGGGGCAGATTGCCGATGCGACCGCCATGCTGGGCGGCCCCTGGTTCATCACCGGCGAAGTGATTCACGGCGAAAAGCGCGGCCGCGATCTCGGCTATCCCACCGCCAACATCCGCCTCGCCAGGGACTGCGGCCTCAAGCACGGCATCTATGCGGTGCGCGTCGGCCGGGGATCGGAGTGTTTCGACGGCGTGGCGAGCTTCGGGCGCCGCCCGACCTTCGACAACGGAGCGCCGCTGCTCGAGGTGTTCCTGTTCGACTTCAAAGGCGACCTCTACGGGACGAAACTGGACGTGGCCTTCATCGCCTTTATTCGCGACGAACTGAAATTCGACACCATCGAGGCGCTGATACGCCAGATGGACGATGACAGCGCGGCCGCCCGCGCGGCATTGGCAGCCGCGCCCGATGCATTTCCAAAACTCGGAACGATCACTTGAAGACCGAAAAACAGAAAATGCTCGCCGGCGAACTGTATCGCCCCGGCGACCCCGAAATCCAGGCCGAGCAGCGCGCCAACAAGGCGTGGCTCGCGCGTTACAACGCGGCGATGGCGCTGCCGGTCGCGGAGCGCCATGCGCTGCTGTCGGCGCATTTCGGCCGCTCCGGCGCGGACGCCGTGATCCGGCCGCCGTTCTTCTGCGACTTCGGCTATAATATTTTCCTGGGCGACGGCGTATTCCTCAACTTCAATTGCGTCATCCTCGACGTGGTGCGGGTCACTATCGGCGACCGCACACAGATCGGTCCCGCCACCCAGATCTACGCTGCCGACCATCCGCGTGACGCCCGCACCCGCCGCGAGGGGCTAGAGTTCGGTCGCCCGGTGACGATCGGATCCGACGTCTGGATCGGCGGCGGCGCGATTATCCTGCCCGGCGTCACCGTCGGCGACGGCGCCGTGATCGGCGCCGGCAGCGTGGTGACGCGGGACGTCGCGGCGGGCCAGACCGTGGCCGGAAACCCGGCCCGCCGCATCGGGGCCAGCACCTAAATCCTTGAAATCCGGCGCTTTGCGATCCGCCGCTGCCCTGCTAAGGAAAGTCCCATGTTTGCGCGGCGCACCATACGGATTAGCAGCCCGGCTTCCGCCTGAGCTTCGGCTCACGCGCAAGACCGGGACTCTTCAACTCATCCGCTATCCCCGCGTTCAGCGCCATTTCGAGCCAAACCAGAGCCTTCATGTCCGAGAAGCCCCAGACGACCGACGCCCAGACAACCGGGCACGATTATTCCAGGACCCTCTACCTGCCGCAGACCGATTTCCCGATGCGCGCCGGCCTGCCGCAACGCGAGCCGGACATCCTGAAGCGCTGGAACGAGATCAACCTCTACGGCCAGCTCCGGCAGCGCGCAAAGGGCCGCGCCAAATTCGTGCTGCACGACGGCCCGCCCTATGCCAACGGCAACATCCATATCGGCCACGCGCTGAACAAGATCCTCAAGGATGTCGTGACCAAGAGCCAGCAGATGCTCGGCCACGACTCCAATTACGTGCCAGGCTGGGACTGCCACGGCCTTCCGATCGAATGGAAGATCGAGGAGGAGAACTATCGCTCCAAGGGCAAGGCGAAGCCGAACTTCAAGGACTCCGCCGCCATGGTGGCGTTCCGCAAGGAATGCCGAGCCTATGCCGAGAAGTGGTTGAACGTGCAGCGCGAGGAATTCAAGCGGCTCGGCATCATCGGCGACTGGGCACATCCCTACGCCACCATGACCTATCCGGCCGAGGCGCAGATCGCGCGCGAACTGATGAAGTTCGCCGCCAACGGCACGCTCTATCGCGGCTCCAAGCCGGTGATGTGGAGCGTAGTCGAAAAGACCGCGCTCGCCGAAGCGGAAGTGGAGTACGAGGATTATCAATCCGACACGGTGTGGGTGAAGTTTCCTGTCACGTCGCCAGCACACGGCGCGCTTGCCAACGCGAGCGTGGTGATCTGGACCACGACACCCTGGACCCTGCCCGGCAACCGCGCCATCAGCTTCTCGAACAAGATCGGCTACGGCCTCTACAAGGTCACCGACGCACCGGCCGACAACTGGGCCAAGGCGGGCGACCTGCTGATCCTCGCCGACAAGCTCGCCGAGGACGTGTTCAGGCAGGCGCGCGTGACGGTTTATGAAAAGGTCCGCGACATCCCCGCCGACACGCTCGATGCGATCGAATGCGCGCATCCGTTGCGGGGGCTTGATGGCGGCTATGAATTCACGGTGCCGCTGCTCGACGGCGATCACGTCACCGACGACACCGGCACCGGCTTCGTCCATACCGCGCCGGGCCACGGCCGCGAGGACTTCGACATCTGGACCGCCAGCGCGCGCGACCTCGAGGCGCGCGGCATCTCGACCGCAATCCCCTACACAGTCGACGAAAACGGCGCGCTCACGAATCATGCGCCCGGCTTCGAGGGCAAGCGCGTCATCGACGACAAGGGCAACAAGGGCGACGCCAACGAAGCCGTCATCAAGGCCCTGATCGGACGCGGCATGCTGCTCGCGCGCGGCCGCTTGAAGCATCAATATCCGCACTCGTGGCGCTCGAAGAAGCCGGTGATCTTCCGCAACACGCCGCAGTGGTTCATCGCGATGGACAAGCCGATCCTCTCTCCTCCCCCCGCGCTCTCCGGTCCCTCCCCACAAGGGGAAGGAAAGCCGGACGCCAAGACCGGCGACACCCTGCGCGCCCGCGCGCTGGAGGCCATCAGCGTCACCCAATGGGTGCCGCCGGCCGGCGAGAACCGCATCACCGGCATGATCGCCAACCGGCCGGACTGGGTGATCTCGCGCCAGCGCGCCTGGGGCGTGCCGATCGCGGTCTTCATCAAGGAGAATCCGGACGGCTCGGTCGAAATCCTGCAAGACCCCGAGGTCGAGTTGCGCATTGTCGAGGCCTTCGAGAAGGAAGGCGCCGACGCCTGGTACAAGCCGGGTGCGCGCGAGCGCTTCCTGGGCCGGCGCGACAACGAAGGCTGGAAGAAGGTCGACGACATTCTCGATGTCTGGTTCGATTCCGGTTCGACGCACGCCTTCGTGCTGGAAGACCCTGAGCACTTCCCGCAACTCGCCGGCATCAAGCGCAAGGTCGACGGCGGCGCGGACACCGTGATGTATCTCGAGGGCTCGGACCAGCACCGCGGCTGGTTCCACTCTTCGCTGCTTGAGTCTTGCGGCACGCGCGGGCGCGCGCCGTTCGACGTGGTGCTAACGCACGGCTTCGTGCTGGCCGAGGACGGCCGCAAGATGTCGAAGTCGCTCGGCAACGTGGTGGCCCCGCAGGACGTCATCGATCAATCCGGCGCCGACATCTTGCGGATATGGACCTGCGCTGCCGATTACTGGGACGATCAGCGCATCGGTCCGGAAATCCTCAAGAGCACGACCGACA
>DASZVY010000042.1:0-31042 GCA_035546855.1 Nitrobacter sp.
GTCTTTCAAACTGCGTTACGCAGCCTGAGCAACCGGAGCATAGTTGTCGTTTGCAACTATTGCATAGCCCGATAACGGCGGAACAATACCGGGAAAAAGCGAGCCCTTTACGCCCTCGTCGATCCTGTTTCGCCCCCGCCGAAGCCCGCCGGAGACGCGGATCGGGCTTTGGTGGAGGCGCCGGGTACTGCCCCCGGGTCCGAATGGTTTATTGCGGCGGCCATTTATTTCCATAGCCGGCGAACCGGCCCGCTCAATATAGGGGGCAATGCCGGCGGAAAAAAGTGGCGTTTGCTGGTGAAGCTTGAAAGGCCGCCGGAAAGCGCCAGGTTCGTCGGCGGGCGAGGAGGTGTCTGCTCCGTCATCCCCCGCATGCGGGAAAACCGGTTGGCCCGGGCGGCGGGCCGTTCTAAGTCTTGCGGATGGTCCCGGATTCGCTGCAAGCCGCCGCTGTGCCGGACGCCGAGCCATCGGCGTCGCCAGGACTGGGCCATCTGTTCGTTGCCTTTGCCAAGATGTCGCTGGCCGGATTCGGCGGCGTGCTGGTTTTCGCGCGCCGGGCCATCGTCGAAGAGCATCGCTGGATGACGGCGGACGAATTCAACGAGACCTTCGCGCTCTGCCAGTTCCTGCCGGGACCGAACATCGTCAACCTGTCGGTGGTTTTCGGTTCGCGGTTCCGCGGCGTGCTGGGCGCCGCCGCGGCCTTTACCGGCCTGGTCGCGCCGCCCGTCATGATCGTGACGGTGCTGGCGGCGCTCTATGCGCGCTACGGCAATATTCCCGTCCTCCAGCGGACGTTGGCGGGCACGTCCTGCGCGGCGGTCGGACTGTTGTTCTCGGTGGTGCTCCGGATGATCGTGCCGCTGCTGAAGCGGCGCGACGTCATGGCGCTGGTGATCATGGCGATGGTTTTCATCGCCGTCGGCCTGTTGCGGCTGCCGCTTCTGACGGTGCTGCTCGTCACATGCCCGCTGAGCGTCGCCGTGACGTTTGTCATGAAACGGCGGGCGCCCGCATGACGTCGCCCCTGGGGACGCTGCTGTCATTGGCTGCAACTTTCGGCCTGATGTCGCTGATGGCGATCGGCGGCGCCAATGCGGCTATCCCCGAGATTCACCGCGTGGTGGTTGACGTCCATCACTGGCTGACCGACAGCCAGTTTTCCGACGTGTTCGCGATCGCCCAATTGTCTCCCGGCCCCAACGTGTTGATCGTGACGCTGATCGGCTACCACGTCGCGGGCATCGCCGGCGCGCTGGTGGCGACGCTGGCGATGTGCGGGCCGACCGCGGCGCTGGCCTACTATGTCGGCGGCATCATGTCGCGATCGAGCCACTCGCGATGGCCCGGGATCATTCAGGCCGCGCTGGTGCCGCTGTCGATCGGGCTGATGGCGGCGAGCGGCCTGATCGTGGCGCAGACCTCGGATCGGACGACGGTCGCGGTCGGTGTCACAATTGTCGCAGCCCTGGTGGCTTTTGCGACCCGCCTCAATCCTCTATGGCTGTTGCTTGCCGGAGGACTCTTGGGGCTCGCCGGCCTGATCTGACCGCATCGCGCGTCGGTCGGACTTCAACCGAAATGAAAATTAGGGACGGTCAGTCCCCGGGGAGACAAGCCATGGGCGAGACGTCCGAAGGCGCGGCGGGCAGGACCATCCTGCCGGCCTGGATTCGCGGGCCGCAGGATTTCTTCGGCGGTCTTGCCTTGATGGCCATTGCCGTATTCGCGCTTTGGGCGGTCGGCGACCTCGAGGGGATGCGGGGCTTTTCGTTCGGAGCCGGCACCGCGCCGCGCTTGTTCGCGGGACTGCTGCTGGCGCTCGGCGTAGCGATCGCCGCCGCCGGCATTCTGGTCGATGGCGAGCGTCTCGCGCACTATTCCTGGCGCGGCCCGCTATTCGTGTCGCTCTCGCTCTTATCTTTCGCCCTGACGATCCGGCCGCTCGGCCTGATCGCATCGGCGTTCCTCAGCTTCCTGATCGCGGCGCTGGGAACCACGGAGACCCGGTGGCGGGAAACCATCGTGGTCGGCGCCTGCCTGACCGCCGGGTGCAGCCTGCTGTTTCCCTACGCGCTGGGCCTGCCGTTCGAACTCCTGCCGCGTTTCCTGACGCACTGACGCCATGACCGATTTCTTCGCCAACCTCGCGCTCGGTTTCGGAGTCGCATTTTCGCCCATCAATCTGCTGCTGTGCCTGATCGGTGCGCTGGTAGGAACGCTCGTCGGCGTCTTGCCGGGGATCGGCACCATTGCCACGGTGGCCATGCTGCTGCCGATCACTTTCGGCCTGCCGCCGGTCGGCGCGCTGATCATGCTGGCGGGCATCTACTACGGCGCGCAGTACGGCGGCTCGACCACGTCGATCCTCGTCAATATTCCCGGCGAAGCGACCTCCGTGGTCACGACGCTGGACGGTTTCCAGATGGCGAAGCAGGGCAGGGCCGGTCCGGCGCTGGCCATCGCGGCGATCGGCTCGTTCGCGGCCGGCTGCGTTGCGACCGTGCTGATCGCGATTCTCGGCGAGCCCCTGACCAGGGTCGCGCTGGCCTTCGGCGCCGCCGAGTATTTCTCGCTGATGGTGCTCGGACTGATCTTCGCGGTGGTGCTGGCCAAGGGCTCGGTGCTGAAGGCGATCGCCATGATCCTGTTCGGGTTGCTGCTGTCGATGGTCGGCACCGACATCGAAACCGGCGTCGCGCGGATAACCTTCAACATTCCGGAACTGTCGGACGGACTTGGCTTCGCCACCGTCGCGATGGGCGTGTTCGGGTTCGCGGAAATCATCCGCAACCTCGATGCCGGGGCCGCCATGGACCGCGACCTCGTGCAGCAGAAAATATCCGGGCTGATGCCGACCGGGAAGGATTTGATCGCATCCGCGCCGGCCATCGCGCGCGGCACGGTGCTTGGCTCGATCCTCGGCATCCTGCCGGGCGGCGGCGCGGTGATTTCCTCGTTCGCGGCCTATACGCTCGAGAAGAAGATCGCGAAGGATCCGTCCCGGTTCGGGCGCGGCGCCATCGAAGGCGTGGCCGCGCCGGAAAGCGCCAACAACGCCGCCGCCCAAACCTCCTTTATCCCGCTGTTGACGCTGGGCATCCCGCCGAATGCGGTCATGGCGCTGATGGTCGGCGCCATGACCATTCATGGCATCGTCCCCGGCCCGCAGGTGATGGAGAAACAGCCCGAACTCGTATGGGGCATGATCGCCTCGATGTGGATCGGCAACCTGCTGCTTCTGGTCATCAACCTTCCGATGGTCGGCGTCTGGGTGCGGTTGCTGCGGGTGCCGTACCGGCTGATGTTTCCGTCCATCGTCATCTTCTGCGCGATCGGAATCTACTCGCTCAACAATGCGCCGGCCGATGTGGTCATGGCGGGCGCGTTCGGATTGCTCGGCTATTGGCTGATCAAGCACGACTTCGAGCCGGCGCCGTTGCTGCTCGGCATGGTGCTCGGACCGCTGATGGAGGAAAACCTGCGGCGCGCGGTGCTGATCTCGCGGGGCGACATCAGCGTGTTCGTGACGCGGCCGCTGTCGGCGTGCCTGCTGGCGCTGGCTGCCGCGCTGCTGATCCTCGCGATCCTGCCGACGCTGCGCCGGAAGCGGGACGAGGTGTTCGTGGAGTCGGAGAGCTAGGTCCGCTGGAACCCGGCACCGGGCCGGCCTTGCGGCGGCCGGCTCGCCGGCCCATTTTTTGGGTATAACCTCGTCAGAGGTGAATCGCCGCTGTCGAAGCGGCGGTCGGGACGCGCTAGTTTCTCCGTTCCGGAACCCGAAGCCTTCAGCCATGAACCAGTATCACGATCTGCTCGAACGGATTCTCAGCGACGGTGCTGAAAAGCATGACCGCACCGGCACCGGGACGCTGTCGATCTTCGGCCATCAGATGCGCTTCAACCTCGCATCCGGCTTTCCGATGCTGACCACGAAGCGGTTGCCGCTCAAGTCGATCGTGCACGAACTGCTGTGGTTTCTGGCCGGCGACACCAACATCAAATACCTCAAGGACAACGGCGTTTCGATCTGGGACGAATGGGCCGATGCCAACGGCGATCTCGGTCCGGTGTATGGATCGCAATGGCGGTCGTGGCCGGCGCCGGACGGCCGCGCCATCGACCAGATCGCCAATGTCGTCGAGATGATCAAACGCAATCCGGACTCGCGGCGGCTGATCGTCAGCGCGTGGAATCCGGCCGACATCGACAGGATGGCGCTGCCGCCGTGTCATTGCCTGTTTCAGTTCTACGTCGCGAAGGGGCGGCTCTCGTGCCAGCTCTATCAGCGGTCGGCGGACGTGTTTCTCGGCGTGCCCTTCAACATCGCGTCCTACGCGCTGCTGACCATGATGATGGCGCAGGTCACGGGCCTCAAGCCCGGCGATTTCGTGCACAGCCTCGGCGACGCGCATCTCTATTCCAACCATCTCGAGCAGGCGCGTCTGCAACTGACGCGTCCGACGCGTCCGCTGCCGACCATGATCCTCAATCCGGAGGTGAAGGATATCTTCGGCTTCCGCTACGAGGATTTCAAACTCGAGAACTACGATCCGCATCCGCACATCAAGGCCGAGGTCGCGGTGTGACCGCGAGCGTTTCCGTCCGGCCCGAAATTGTTTTGATCGTCGCTATGGCCGAGAATGGCGTCATTGGCGCCGGCGGCACCATACCATGGCGGCTGAAAACCGACCAGCAGCGCTTCAAGGCGGTCACGATGGGCAAGCCGATCATGATGGGACGCAAGACTTTCTTGTCGCTGCGCCGGCCGCTTCCGGGGCGAACCAACATCGTCGTGACCCGCGATCCGGAGTTTCGCGCGGCAGGCGCCGTCGTCACCGCGACGCTCACTGATGCGGAAGCCGTTGCACGGGGCGATGCGCTGCGGCGTTTCGCCAATGAGATTGTCGTGATCGGCGGCGCCGACATCTACAGGCAATGGATGGGCCTGGCTGATCGTCTCGACGTCACGGAAGTGCATGCGCGTCCGGACGGCGACACGACATTCGGGCCGATTGATCCCGCCGACTGGGAGGAAGTCTCGCGTGAGCGCCACGCGGCGTCCGCGGACGACAGCGCCGACTTTTCCTATGTGACATATCGTCGTCGCTAGGACCGCCTGTCTGAAGTTCCTGCAGCGCGAGCCGCGAGTCTTGTCCAGGAACTTCGGATGGAAAGCAGTCCTCGTACCCAGAGTCTTGCCGGGAGTCTTGCCGGTATCCATAACTTTCCGAAGTTCGTGGGAGTGGATGCCGCGAGGCATCACGAAGTTCGGAAAGTGGGTACCAGTCGCATTAACCGCGTCCGCGATCTTTGCATTGACAAATAACGGTTCCGGCATAGCTGCTTTCGGCCAACAACGCGCGTTGTAAGCGCAGAAAGCGTCCCCTATAAAGCCGTGCAGATGGCGTGAGGCCGGCATTGCGTGCGCCGGGCCTGCGCGGAGGAGAGTGTCGATGCCGTGGAAGAATCAAGGCGGGGGTCCGTGGAGTTCGGGCCCGAAGGGCCCGTGGGGCTCCGGCCCGCAACCGACCGGACCGCGTCCCCCCGACCTCGAGGACTGGCTGCGGCGCGGTCAGGACCAGCTTCAGCAGCTTCTGCCGGGCGGCCATTTCAGCGGCATGGGGATCGCGCTGGTGGTGATCGGCGCGCTGGTGATCTGGGCGCTGTCCGGATTTTTCCGCGTGCAGCCGGATGAACTCGGCGTCGTGCTGCGGTTCGGCAGGCACGTTCGCGATGTCGGTCCGGGCCTCCGCTATCATCTGCCGTATCCGGTCGAGACCGTGTTGCTGCCGAAGGCGCTGCGCGTGTCCACGGTCAACATCGGCATGACGCTGATCGACGATCCGGCCCGTCGCGGCCGCACCATGCGCGACGTGCCGGAAGAAAGCCTCATGCTCACCGGCGACGAGAACATCGTCGACGTCGACTTCACCGTGCTGTGGCGGATCAAGCCGGATGGCGTCGGTGACTATCTGTTCAACATCCAGAATCCGGAAGGCACCGTGAAGGCGGTTGCTGAGAGCGCGATGCGCGAGGTGGTCGGCCGCGGCGAAATCCAGCCGATCCTGACCGGCGCGCGCACCACCATCGAGCAGAGCGTGCAGGCGCTGATGCAGAAGACGCTCGACAAGTACGGTTCGGGTATCCTCATCCAGCAGGTGCAGATGCAGAAGGTCGATCCGCCGCAGCAGGTGATCGACTCGTTCCGCGACGTGCAGGCGGCCCGCGCCGACCTCGAGCGCCTGCAGAACGAGGCGCAGACCTATGCCAACCGCGTCCTGCCCGACGCGCGGGGCCGTGCCGCGCAGATCATCCAGACCGCCGAAGGCTACAAGGAGCAGGCCATCGCCGAGGCCAGGGGCCAGAGCGCGCGCTTCCTGAAGGTCTATGACGAATACAAGAAGGCGCCCGGCGTCACGCGCGAGCGCATCTATCTCGAAACCATGGAGCGGATTCTCGGCCGCTCGGACAAGCTGATCTACGACGGCGGTTCGTCGTCGCAGGGCATCGTGCCGTATTTGCCGCTGAGCGAACTGACCACGCGGCGCGCCCCGCCGCCCGCTGCCTCGACTTCGTCACATCCGCAGAACGGGAGCACGCGATGAGAGGCGTCTCGGGAATCGTCGCGCTGATCCTGCTGATCGTCGTCGTGGTGATCGGCTACAGCTCCGTCTTCACGGTCCGGCAGACCGAGCAGGCGCTGGTCGTGCGTCTCGGCGATCCGGTGCGGGTCGTCACCGCCCCCGGTCTCCATTTCAAGGCGCCGTTCATCGACTCGGTGATCAGCATCGACAACCGCATCCTCGATCTGGAAAATCCGTCGCAGGAAGTGATCGCATCCGACCAGAAGCGGCTCGTGGTGGACGCGTTCGCGCGCTATCGCATCAAGAACGCGCTGCAGTTCTATCAGCGCGTCGGCACGATCCAGGCCGCCAACGTCCAGTTGACGACGCTGCTCAACGCGTCGCTCCGCCGCGTGCTGGGCGAAGTCACCTTCATCCAGGTGGTGCGCGACGAGCGTGAAGCCTTGATGGGACGGATTCGCGATCAGCTCGACAAGGAAGCCGACGGCTACGGCATCCAGGTGGTCGATGTCCGCATCCGCCGCGCCGATCTGCCCGAGCAGAACAGCCAGGCGGTCTATCAGCGCATGCAGACCGAACGTCAGCGCGAGGCGGCCGAGTTCCGTGCCCAGGGCGGACAGAAGGCCCAGGAGATCCGCTCCAAGGCGGATCGCGAAGCCACCGTCATCATCGCGGACGCCAACTCGCAGGCCGAGCAGATCCGCGGCGAGGGCGACGGCGAGCGCAACCGTCTGTTTGCCGAAGCCTACGGCAAGGACCCGGCGTTCTTCGCGTTCTATCGTTCGATGGTGGCCTACGACAACGGCTTGAAGGGCAACGATACCCGCTTCCTGCTCAAGCCGGATTCGGACTTCTTCAAATATTTCGGAAATCCCGACGGCAAGGCAACGCCGGCGTCCGGTCAGCCGGCCGCTGCCGCGACCCCGGCGCCGAAGCCGTAAGCGCCGCCGATCTCCACAATCGCCGCGCTGCCCTGGATGGGCGGCGTGGACTCCTCCGCCTTCTCGCACTAATCAGAGATGGGCTTCGGTGCGGGCCGGTCGACCTGGTGCCGCCTGTTTGACGAGCCTGCACCTCTGGCTGCGAATTCATTCAGGCCGTCAAACAGAAAAGCGGTACCGGAATTATAGGCTTGCTAGTGGAGTGATTTGACATTCGCGACCCACTTAACCGCGCGCTCGCGATGCGAATGTCAAATCCAAAACTCCACTGGCAGTTTGTAATTGCTAGTGGTCCTTCGATTCTAACATTTGCTAGGATGCTCGCTGGAACGGGATGCAAATGTTAGAATCGGACTACTAGTGTCCCGAATCCGAAGTTCGCCTCACTATCCAGCGTCTTTATAGCGAACTTCGGATTCGAAAGGACACTAGAAGCCCTTTGATTCTAGTGTGGTTTAGGTTCAGAAGTTCGCTTGAAGGACTCGCCGAGAAAATGAAGCGAACTTCTGAACCACCACACTAGTGCCCTTTGGTTTTCGACGGTCGCGTCAAAGGGTGCAGCGCTGTATCACGAACGTCGAAAAACCGGGCGCCAGGACCGGAATAACGCATGACGGCAGGGGAGAATTCGTCCGATGAGGTCTTTTGCGTTCGCCGATATCCTCATCGGTCTCGGAATCCTGTTCGTCGTCGAAGGTCTTCTGTTTGCGGCGGCCCCGGAGTGGATGCGGCGGGCCATGAAGAGCGCGCTGGCGACCCCGGACCAGACCCTGCGCATCGTCGGAATCGGTTCGGCGGTGGTCGGCCTGATCCTGATCTGGCTGGTGCGCCGATAGATCCGACAGTTCCCTCAAAGCGCATCGTCACATCGCCCACAATCGTTCCCCGATCGCGTCAGTTTTTTGCCGCAATCCCTGCGGCTGATGGCGCGGCGCCGGCGTCGAACTGGCGCTTGCGCCCGCGCATCGTTCCGGCGCAGTGTGAGGCCGACGAGCCCTTCTCCAGGAGAGATTTGAGATATGACCGGAGCGTTTCCCGTGTTGATCCGCCGCCTGCGCCCAGTGCTGGTGGCGCTGTGTCTTGGCGTCGCGGGCCCCCTGACGGCAGCGCCCGCTTTCGCGCGCGGCCCGGAGGCCATCGCCGATGTCGCCGAGAAGGTGATCGATGCGGTGGTCAACATTTCCACGACCCAGACGGTCGAGGCCAGGGGCGGCGACAGCGACAGCCGCGCGATGCCGAAACTCCCGCCGGGATCGCCGTTCGAGGAGTTTTTCGACGACTTCTTCAAGAACCGCCGCGGCGGCAAGGACGGCGGGCTGCAGCCGCACAAGACCAGTTCGCTCGGATCCGGCTTCATCATCGATCCGTCGGGAATCGTGGTCACCAACAATCACGTCATCGCGGATTCCGACGAGATCAACGTCATCCTGAACGACGGCAGCAAGATCAAGGCTGACATCGTCGGCGTCGACAAGAAGACCGACATCGCCGTGCTGAAATTCAAGCCGCCGCATCCGCTGACATCCGTGAAATTCGGCGATTCCGACAAGCTGCGGCTCGGCGAGTGGGTCATCGCCATCGGCAATCCGTTCAGCCTCGGCGGCACCGTCACCGCCGGCATCGTCTCGGCGCGCAACCGTGACATCAACAACGGGCCCTATGACAGCTATATCCAGACCGACGCGGCCATCAATCGCGGCAACTCCGGCGGCCCGCTATTCAACCTTGACGGAGAGGTCATCGGCGTCAACACGCTGATCATCTCGCCGTCCGGGGGCTCGATCGGCATCGGCTTCGCCACGCCTTCGAAGACCGTGTCCGCCGTGGTCGACCAGTTGCGCCAGTTCGGCGAGCTGCGCCGCGGATGGCTCGGTGTTCGCATCCAGCAGGTTACCGACGAGATTGCCGAAAGCCTCAACATCAAGCCGGCGCGCGGCGCGCTGGTCGCCGGTGTCGACGACAAGGGGCCGGCGAAGCCCGCGGGCATCGAGCCGGGCGATGTCATCGTCACCTTCGACGGCAAGGACGTCAAGGAGCCGAAGGATCTGTCGCGGGTCGTCGCTGACACCGCCGTCGGCAAGACGGTGGACGTCATCCTCATCCGCAAAGGCAAGGAGATCACCAAGCAGGTGACGCTCGGCCGCCTCGACGACGGCGACAAGCCGACGCCCGCGTCGATCAAGACCAGGCCCGACGATGACGACAAGCCGGTCACGCAAAAGGCGCTCGGTCTCGACCTCGCGGCGCTGAGCAAGGATCTGCGCGCGCGCTACAAGATCAAGGACAGCGTCAAGGGCGTGCTTATCACCAAGGTCGACGACTCATCCGACGCCGCCGAGAAGCGGCTCAGCGCCGGCGATGTCATCGTCGAGGTGGCGCAGGAAGCCGTGAGCAGCGCCGACGACATCAAGAAGCGGATCGACAAGCTGAAGAAGGACGGCAAGAAGTCCGTTCTGCTGATGATCGCGAACGGCGCGGGCGAAGTGCGCTTCGTGGCGCTGAGCGTGCGGTAAGCAACGCGTTTACGGCATTCGACCGCAGGGCCGTGGTCGGATCGCCTGCGCCGCGAGAACCGTCATACGCCACGGAAGCGGCGTATCCGGTATTCGATGCAGGTTCGGATCCTGCTCTCGCCCGCTCGGATTGCCGGATCGTCTGTTGGAGCCTGTCATCGGACCGGCGAAGCCGGACCCGTTGGCGGACGATGACCTCTCGTTTTCCGGTCGTGCTTCAGCGCCGCAACAGGTCGAGCACCTGCTCGGGCGGGCGGCAGACGCGCACCTCGTTCGTTGTCACAACCAGCGGACGCTGCAGCAGAACCGGATGCGCGGCGATGGCATCGAGCAACGCGTCCTCGCCGGTCGCGGGATCGTCGAGCTTCAGTTCGCGATAGAGCGCTTCCTTCTCGCGGATGATGTCGCGTGCGGACAGGCGCCCTCGCGCGAGCAGATCGCGCAGTTGCGCCTTGTCCGGCGGCGATTTGAGATATTCGATCACCCGCGGCGCAATGCCGGCATCGCGCACAATTTCAGCGCGCCGCGCGAATTGCTGCAGGCCGGATTGTGATAGATGGCGATGTCCGCCGAACGGCTTGTCTCAGGCGCTGACGAATTCATCGCGGTGATAGCCTTGCGCGTAGAGCAGCGCGGTAAGGTCGCCGTGGTCGATGCGGGCCGCTGCCGCGGCTGCGACCGCCGGCTTGGCATGATAGGCGACGCCGAGGCCCGCCTGCTGGATCATGCCGAGATCGTTGGCGCCGTCGCCCACGACGAGCGTGTCGAGATCGTCGAGATCCCAGGACTCGCGCAGCTCGACGAGCGTCGCGAGTTTCGTTTCGCGGCCAACGATCGGCTCCGCCACCGTGCCCGCGAATTTGCCATCCGCGACGTTGAGGGTATTGGCGCGGTTCTCCTGGAAGCCGAGCATCGCGGCGACCGCCTTGGTGAACAGGGTGAAGCCGCCGGAAATCAGGCAGGTATAGGCGCCGTTGGCGCGCATGGTCATGACAAGCTCGCGGCCGCCCGGCGTCGGCGTGATCCGTTTCGCCAGCACCTCGTCGACCACTGTGACCGGAAGCCCCTTCAACAGGGCCACGCGCTCGCGCAACGCGGGCTCGAAGGCGATCTCGCCGCGCATGGCGCGCTCGGTGATGGCGGCGACGCGCGCCTTCAGGCCGGCGAAATCGGCCAGTTCGTCGATGCACTCCTGCCCGATCATGGTGGAATCCATGTCGGCCAGGAACAGCTTCTTGCGGCGGTCGAGTTGCGGCTGCACGATGACATCGATCGGCAGGTCGCCGCGCGCCGCGTGCAGGCGTTCGATGATGGCGGAAACGGGCTCATCGCTCGCGAAGGGGATATCGACCGCGACCTCGTTCCAGAGCCAGCGCGCCGCGCCCGCCTGGCCAAGAATTGCGCGCGCGCCGTCCACCACCGTGCTATCGAGCGCGGGGGCATTTGGATTGCAGATCAGCGTGGCGACGAGAGACATGAGCAGCGTTGACCCGGAGCGGGGACCAGATGCCCTGCTTATCGCAGGGCCGACCGCCAGCGGCAAGTCGGCGCTGGCGCTTGAACTGGCGGAAAAGACCGGCGGCATCGTCATCAATACGGATTCGATGCAGGTCTATCGCGACCTTCGCATCATCACCGCGCGCCCAACGCCGCAAGACGAAGCAAGCGCGCCGCACCGGTTGTATGGTCACGTCGACGCGGGGGTGAACTGCTCCGCAGGGATGTGGGTGAGCGATGTCGCGGCGGTCCTCGCGGAGGCGCGCGCGCAACACCGCCTGCCGATCTTCGTCGGTGGGTCCGGTCTCTATTTCAAGGCGCTCACGCGGGGTCTTTCCGCCGTGCCGCCGATTCCGCCGGAGGTGCGCGAGGATGTTCGCGCAAGGCTCGCGCGCGACGGCGTCGAGGCGCTGCATGCCGCGCTCGCGCGCCGCGATCCCGCCGCGGCGGAGCGGCTGAAGCCGCGCGACCGCACCCGCGTCGCGCGTGCGCTGGAGGTGATCGAGGCGACGGGCCGCGCGCTCACCGACTGGCATTCCGACGGCCTGCCGCCGCTGTTGCCGCCGGACCATGTGAAGGCGGTGTTCCTCGCGCCGGATCGCGCGGCGCTCTACGCGCGCATCGACGCGCGCTTTGATGCGATGCTAAGGGCCGGCGCGCTGGAGGAAGTGAGGGCGCTCGCCGAACGCAAACTCGATCCGCTGCTGCCCGCCATGAAGGCGCATGGCGTGCCGGCGTTGATCCGGCATTTGCGCGGCGAACTCTCGCGGGAAGAGGCGGCCGAGATCGGCCGCGCCGACACCCGCCACTATGCCAAGCGGCAATTCACCTGGTTCCGACATCAATTGCCGGAATTTCAGTGGGTGAGGGCGGAAGAGGCGGAACGGCTGGTTATGCAAATAGCGGCGTCATCCTGAGGTGCGAGCCGTCTCCGGCGAGCCTCGAAGGATGACGGAGGCGGGACTATCCTTCGAGACGCGCGCCGAGGCGCGCTCCTCACGGGCAAGTTTTTCTTCTCGCCAAATCGCCGGAACTGGCTATATTTGCCCCTAAATTCGGTTGACCGCGGCGAATCGTCCCCCTATAACCGCGCAACCTTTGAGAAGTCCGAGCGATATGATGCGCAATAAAATTACCAAACTCGCCCTTATTATCGTACCCTGGAGCACCGCCCGGGACGGCTGAGGCCGTTTACATCCAAGGCGGTGCACCGGGGCCCTTCAGAGGCCCTTTTTTATTTCCCGCGACACACGACACCACAGAAGGCGCGCCAACCGCGCATCCGGAGCCGACCATGAGCGAGACCAGCAGCCACACCCCCAGCCAGATGACCGGCGCCGCGATGATCGTGCGCGCGCTGGCGGACCACGGGGTCAAGCACATCTTCGGCTATCCGGGCGGCGCGGTGCTTCCGATTTACGACGAGATCTTCCAGCAGAGCGAGGTCGAGCATATTCTGGTGCGGCACGAGCAGGGCGCCGGTCACGCTGCCGAAGGCTATGCGCGTTCCACCGGCAAGCCGGGCGTGGTGCTGGTGACCTCGGGGCCCGGCGCCACCAATATGGTGACGCCGCTCGCCGACGCGCTGATGGATTCGATCCCGCTGGTCTGCATCACAGGCCAGGTGCCGACGCACCTGATCGGCAATGACGCCTTCCAGGAATGCGACACCGTCGGGATCACGCGCCCCTGCACCAAGCACAACTGGCTGGTGCGCGACGTCAACGATCTCGCCAAGGTCTTGCACGAGGCATTTTACGTCGCCACCACGGGACGTCCGGGCCCTGTCGTCGTCGACGTTCCCAAGGACGTGCAGTTCGCCACGGGGACCTATCATCCGCCGCGCAAGTCCGACGTGCACGTGTCCTATCAGCCGCGCGTCAAGGGCGATGCGGCGCAAATCCGTAAAGCCGTGGCGCTGCTGGCGTCGGCGAAACGTCCGGTGATCTACAGCGGCGGCGGCGTCATCAATTCGGGCACCGAGGCCTCGAAGCTGCTGCGCGAACTGGTGGAAGTCACCGGCTTCCCGATCACTTCGACCCTGATGGGGCTCGGCGCCTATCCGGCCTCCGGCCCGAACTGGCTGGGAATGTTGGGAATGCACGGCACATACGAAGCCAACATGGCGATGCACGATTGCGACGTGATGCTGTGCGTCGGCGCGCGTTTCGACGATCGCATCACCGGCCGCACCGACGCGTTCTCGCCGGGCTCGAAGAAGATCCACATCGACATCGACCCGTCCTCGATCAACAAGAACATCCGCGTCGACGTCCCGATCATCGGTGACGCCGGCAATGTGATCGGCGACATCCTGCAGGTGTTCAGGGCGGAAGCGTCGAGGCCGGACATCAAGGCGTGGTGGCAGCAGATCGCGGCCTGGAAGGCGCGCAATTCGCTCGCCTACAAGAAGAACAACGACGTGATCCTGCCGCAGTTCGCGATCCAGCGCCTGTTCGAGGCGGTGCGCGGGCGTGACGCCTACATCACCACCGAGGTCGGCCAGCATCAGATGTGGGCCGCGCAGTTCTTCGGCTTCGAGGAGCCGCACCGCTGGATGACCTCCGGCGGCCTCGGCACCATGGGTTACGGCTTGCCGGCGGCGATCGGCGTGCAGGTGGCGCATCGCGACAGCCTCGTCGTCGACATCGCCGGCGACGCCTCGGTGCAGATGACCATGCAGGAGATGGCGACGGCGGTTCAGTTCGAACTGCCGATCAAGATCTTCATTCTCAACAACCAGTACATGGGCATGGTGCGGCAGTGGCAGCAGCTTCTGCACGGCAATCGGCTGTCGCATTCCTACACGGAGGCGATGCCGGATTTCGTCAAGCTGGCGCAAGCCTACGGTGGCGTCGGGTTGCAGGTGACGAAACCCGCCGACCTCGATGGCGCGCTGCAGGAGATGATCAAGATGAAAAAGCCGGTGCTGTTCGACTGCCGCGTTGCCGCGCTGGAAAATTGCTTCCCGATGATCCCGTCCGGCAAGGCGCACAACGAGATGCTGCTGCCGGCGGAAGCCAACGACGATGCCACCGCCGCCGCCTTCGCCGGCGGCAAGGCGCTGGTATGAGAACGGGGCGGGCTGGTGTTTGATCTCGGCCAACTGGAACGGGCGCACGAGGTGGTCGGCAAGGCGATGCCGCCGACGCCCGCGTATGACTGGCCGCTGCTGTCAGAGCGGCTCGGCACGATGGTTCTGGTCAAGCACGAAAATCATACGCCGACCGGCGCGTTCAAGGTCCGTGGCGGTGTCGTTTATGCCGACCGCCTGATGCGCGCGCGCCCGCTGACGGCCGGCCTGATTTCGGCGACCCGCGGCAATCACGGCCAGAGCCTCGCCTTCGCCGGCCGGCGGCTCGAAGTGCCCGTGACGATCCTGGTGCCGCGCGGCAACTCGGTCGAAAAGAATCGGGCGATGCGCGCGCTCGGCGCGAACCTGATCGAGCACGGCGACGATTTTCAGGCCGCGCGCGAAGAGGCATACCGGCGCGCCGAGGCGAGCGGGCTTCATATCGTGCCTGCATTCCACCCCGATCTGGTGCTCGGTGTTGCGACCTACGCGCTGGAGCTGCTGCGGAAGGCGCCCGACCTCGACGTTCTCTACGTGCCGATTGGGCAAGGCTCCGGGATCTGCGGCTGCATCATGGCGCGCGATCTGCTCGGCGCGACGACTGAAATCGTTGGCGTGCAGTCGACCGAAGCGCCGTCCTACGCGTTGTCGTTCGCGACCGGTAACGTCGTGACGACGGAAACCAGCAATACGCTGGCCGACGGCATGGCGACTCGCATCCCGGATCCGGACGCGCTTGCAATCATTCGCAAGGGGGCGGCCCGCATCGTGCAGGTGACCGACAACGAGGTAGGCGCGGCGATCCGCGCCTACTGGACCGACACGCACAATCTCGCGGAAGGCGCGGGCGCCGCCGCGCTCGCCGCCGCGATACAGGAGCGACCGAAACTCCGCGGCAGGCGGGTCGGCCTGATCCTGAGCGGCGGCAATATCGACCTTGATCTTTTCCAACGCTGGGTCGCGCCGAACGCGCCGGCCGGCAGCCGGCAACACGTTACAGCCTGAACTCGAGAACGAACCCATGAACCAGCCCGCTTCCGCCTACTTCCTCGAAGAGCGTCACGATCCCAACGAGACCCACACGCTGTCGGTGCTGGTCGCCAACGAGCCGGGCGTGCTCGCGCGGGTGATCGGGCTGTTCTCGGGCCGCGGCTACAACATCGAAAGCCTCACCGTGTCGGAGACGGAGAGCCAGCGGCATCTGTCGCGCATCACCATCGTGACCACGGGCACGCCGATGGTCATCACCCAGATCAAGCATCAGCTTGACCGCATGATCCCGGTGTTCCGGGTGGTCGACATGACGCTGACCGGCCGTTCGCTCGAGCGCGAACTGGCAATGGTCAAGGTGCGCGGCAGCGGCGAACCTCGGGTCGAGGCAATGCGTCTGGCGGATGCGTTCCGTGCCCGCGTGATCGATGCCACCACCGAGAGCTTTGTGTTCGAGATCACAGGCAATTCCGCCAAGATCAGCCAGTTCATCGACCTGATGCGGCCGCTCGGCCTCGTCGAAGTGTCGCGGACCGGCGTCGCGGCGATCGGACGCGGACCTGAAGGGATGTGAACCATGCTGGCGCGCGACTGGTTTTACAACGAACGCGGGCGGATCGGGCTGGACGCGCTGGTCGCGGCGCGCTCGGCAATCTACGATCATGACGACAGTGGCGGCCGCGCCCGCGCCACGCTGGCGAAACTCGGCATGCAGCCGGGTTGGCGCGTCGCCGACATCGGCTGCGGCACCGGGACGCTTGCCTGCGAGGCGGCGAAGATGGGCGCCGAAGTGCATGCGGTTGATATCGCGCCCGCCATGCTGGCGCTTGCCGAAATCCAGGCGCGCGACAGCAAGGTCGCGATCAAGACACAATCAGCAGGGCTGTTGTCCTTCTCATTCGAGCCGGACACGTTTGACCTCATCGTCAGCGAATTCACGTTGCACCACCTGCCGGATTTCTGGAAGGCGGTGGCGCTGTCGCGGATGCTGCGCGCGCTGAAGCCCGGCGGAACGCTGTTCCTGCGCGATATCGTGTTCGTCAGCGTGCCCGACGGCGCCGAGCGGAATGTGGAACAATGGGCGGACTTCAACACCAAGAACCACGATTTTCCGCGTGAGGATGTCGCGACCCACATGCGCGACGAACACTCGACCTTCGGCTGGGTGATGGAGCGGCTGCTGACCGACGTCGGGTTCACGTTGGCGTCGGCGGACTATCACGGCCCGCTGCACGGCACGTACCGCTGCTGCAAGCCCGCCGCAGCCGACGCGCGCGTGCAATGAATCCGAAGGACGTCCTGATCGCGATCGGCGTCGCAGTGATCTGGGGGCTCGGATTTATCGCGAGCCGCCTGGCGCTGAACGAACTGTCGCCGACGCTGATGACGGCGCTGCGTTTCAGCATCGCGGCGCTGCCGTGCCTGCTGGTGCGGCGCCCGAACGTCTCGTGGCGGCTGTTGATTGCCACCAGCCTGTCGCTGTTTCTGTTGCAGTTCCTCGCTCAGGCCTTTGCCATTGCCCACGGCGTTCCGGTCGGGCTGACCAGCGTGGTGGTGCAGAGCCAGGCGCTGTTCACCATCGCCTTTGCCGCGCTCGTCTTCGGGGAAATCCCGACGCGGTGGCAAATGGTGGGCATCGCCATCGCGGCCATGGGGCTGCTGATGATTTGTGGCACCGTGGGTTATGATTTCAGCGTCGGCGCGTTTGCTGTGCTGATGACGTGCCCCATCAGCTTTGCCGTTGGCAACCTGCTGCTGCGGCGCGCGCAAGGCGTGCCGATGTTCGAGCTGTTCGCTTGGCTGTGTCTGGTCTCGGCACTGCCGCTGCTGGCGCTGGTGCCATTAACCGACGGGATCGGGGCCGCCTGGCATTCGCTGGTGCACCTGTCATTGACCGGCGCCCTCAGTGTTCTCTGCATCGGTGCGATCACGACGAGCATCGCCTACTGGCTGTGGGGACGTCTGCTGCGGGATTATCCGGCAGCGCAGGTGGTGCCGTTCGCGCTGCTGGTGCCGTTCATCGGGTCCGGGGCATCCGCGGTGGTGTTTGGCGAGCGGTTCGGGCCGCTGCGTCTCGCCGGAATGCTCACGGTGGTGTGCGGAATCGCCGTCATGTTGCTGCTCGGCCGGCCGCGCGCAGCGCTGATCATCGAGGGTGCCTGACATGACGTCGCATCAGCTCTTCCTCGCTTTCATCGTCTTTGCCGTCGTGATGTTCTTCACGCCGGGTCCGAACAATATCATGCTGCTGGCGTCGGGCCTGAATTTCGGGTTCCGGCGGACGCTGCCGCATCTCGCCGGCGTGGTGTTCGGCTTCGCCTTCATGATCGCCGTCAGCGGATTGGGTCTCGGCGCGGTTTTTACGGCCTGTCCGATGCTGCAGACCGTCCTGAAATATGCCGGCGCCGCGTATCTGGTCTATCTCGCGGGTGCGATCGCGCTGTCCGGCCCGCCGGCCCCCGGCGAAGCGGAGCGGCGGCGGCCGGTGACATTCTTCGGCGCGGCGCTGTTTCAATGGATCAACGTCAAGGGGTGGGTGATGGTCATCGGCACCATCACGGCTTATGCGGCGATCGCAAGCTATCCCTGGAACATCCTGCTGCAGGTCGCGCTGTCGCTGCTGATCGGGTGGGCGTCGTGCGCAGCATGGGTTCTGTGCGGCACGTCGCTGCAATCACTGGTGAAATCGCCCATCTTGGTCAGGACTTTCAACATCGTCATGGCGCTGCTGCTGCTGGCGTCGCTGTACCCGGTTCTGGTCGAGCTATGAGGTCCCCGCACAGCCCAAAAACGCGGCTGCGGGCTTGTTTCGCGTCGCCAGCCGCCCTAGAAACCGGGCACCCTTTATCCGGGCCGGGCGCCCGCGCCATCCGCAAATGTTGATCTGGCCGATAGTGGCCGCAAAAGAGGAACGACCATGCGTGTTTATTACGATCGCGACGCCGACCTGAACCTGATCAAGGGCAAGAAGGTCGCCATCGTCGGCTACGGCAGCCAGGGTCACGCCCATGCGCTGAACCTGAAGGACTCCGGCGTCAAGGAGGTTGCGATCGCGCTGCGCGAGGGTTCGGCCTCGGCCAAGAAGGCGGAAGCCGCCGGCTTCAAGGTGATGAGCGTGGCCGACGCCGCCAAGTGGGCCGACCTCGTGATGATGCTGACGCCCGACGAACTGCAAGGCGACATTTACCGCGAGCATCTTCATAACAACATGAAGAAGGGCGCGGCGCTGGTGTTCGCGCACGGCCTCAACGTGCACTTCAACCTGCTCGACCCGCGCGCCGATCTCGACGTGCTGATGATCGCGCCGAAAGGTCCCGGCCACACCGTGCGCTCCGAATATCAGCGCGGCGGCGGCGTGCCCTGCCTGATCGCCATCGCCAAGGATTCGTCCGGCAACGCCCACGACCTCGGCCTCAGCTATGCCTCGGCGATCGGCGGCGGCCGCGCCGGCATCATCGAGACCACGTTCAAGGAAGAGTGCGAGACCGACCTGTTCGGCGAGCAGGTGGTGCTCTGCGGCGGTTTGGTCGAACTCATCAAGGGCGGCTACGAGACGCTGGTGGAAGCCGGCTATGCGCCGGAGATGGCTTACTTCGAGTGCCTGCATGAGGTGAAGCTGATCGTGGACCTGATCTATGAAGGCGGCATCGCCAACATGAACTACTCGATCTCGAACACCGCCGAATACGGCGAGTACGTCACCGGCCCGCGCATCGTCACCGAGGAGACCAAGAAGGAGATGAAGCGCGTGCTCGCCGACATCCAGTCCGGCAAGTTCGCCCGCGACTGGATGCTCGAGAACAAGGTCAACCAGACCTCGTTCAAGGCGACCCGCGCCAAGCTCGCGGCCCACCCGATCGAGCAGGTCGGCGAGAAGCTGCGCGACATGATGCCGTGGATCAAGAAAGGCGCACTTGTCGACAAGACGAAAAACTGAGGTTCCTTGATCCTACGTCTTCCTTGCGAGATCGCGCGGGCGCGATCTCGATGATCAAGAAAGGCGCGCTTGTCGACAAGACGAAGAATTGATCGCCTCTCCCCGCAAGAGCGGGGCGAGTTGTTGCATTCGAGCAACGGGATCGCGGCGACGCGGTCCCGTTTTTCGTTTATAGAAGCGGGACCGACACCAGCCGAGACCGTTGCCTCATGAAAATTGCGCTTGCCGTGTTTGCGTCACTGGCGCTCATCGCTCCAGTCGCCCATGCCGCCGATCAGGATGATGCCGCCACAAGCTGCGCCGGGTCGACGCAGGACATGGTCGAATGCCTCAACGCCAGGACGGCGCAATGGGACAAGCGCATGACGGCGGCCTATCAGACGTTGATGAAGAAGGCCGAGCCGTCGCAGCACGATCAGCTTCGTAACGCGCAACGGCTCTGGATCCAGTTTCGTGACGCCAACTGCCTGTACTACGCCATGGGCGAGGGCACGATTTCGCGGCTCGATGCGGCCGAATGCCTGCGCAGCATGACAGCGGCGCGCGCCAGGGAACTCGAGGCCATGGCGGCGCACTGATCGCGCGTCATTTCCCGATCTTCTCCCACAGCCAGCGCGCCACGGCTGCCGGTGAACTGTCGGCATTGTTGCCGCTGGCGCGCAAATTGGCCTCGCGCATGGTCGCGATATCGATCCGGCCGAGCAGCGGCTGCAACGCTGCGCGCAGCTTCGGATCATTGGCGCGGCGCGGAGAAAGCAAGACGATGGCATCATAGGGCGGGATCGCGTGCCTGGGGTCGTCGAGCACGGTCAGGCCGTATTTTGCGATCAGGCCATCGCTGGTGTAGCCCGCGATCACGTCGACCTCGCCTGCGGCCACCGCGGCATACATGAAATCCGGCTGCATCTGGCGTTGCTGGCGGAACGACAATCCGTAGGCTTTTTGCAGCGCCGCCCATTCCGGCCGCGAGAAGAATTCGTAGTCACCGGCGATCGACATCGTGCCGGCATGAGCAGCAAGATCGGTAAGGGAGTGAATATTCAGTTCGTCGGCGCGCTGCTTCGGCATCACCAGCGCATAGGCGTTCTCGAAACCGAGATCGCCGAGCAGGGCAATGTGTTGTCGCGCCAGCGTCGCCTTGAGGTCGTCGAGCAGTTCCTTCCGCGGTTTGACGTCGGTGCGGTGAAATTGATTGGCCCACAGGGTGCCGGAATAGTCGACGTAAACATCGATATCGTCGTTCGCGAGTGCGCCGAAGATCACGCTGGAGCCGAGGCCCTCCCGTGTCGTGGCGGTGAGTCCAACGGCCTGCAGGCGCTGCGCGATCAGTGCCGCAAGCACGTATTGTTCGGTGAAGGTCTTTGCTCCGACGACATAGGTGGATTTCGACCGGGCGAGCGACGGCGCCAGGGTCGCCGCGATCAGGGCCGCAATGCCGGCAAGGCCGGCGATCACGCGGATGCGGCTGCGCCCGCGCAAGCCTCCCTCGATCAGCGCCAGCAGTTGATCCACCACCAGCGCGAGGATCGCTGCGGCGATGCAGCCGAACAGCACGAACACCCAGTTCTGGGTTTGCAGCCCGGCAAAAATGTAGTTGCCGAGGCTGGTCTGGCCGATCGGCGTCGAGAGCGTCGCGGTGCCGATCACCCAGACCGCGGCGGTGCGGATGCCCGCCATGATGACCGGCAGCGCCAGCGGCAGCTCGACCAGGACGAGGGACTGTCCCGCCGTCATGCCGACGCCCTGCGCCGCTTCGGTCAAGGCGTGATCGACGCCCTGCAGCCCCGTGATGGTGTTGCGCAGAACCGGCAACATCGAATACAGCGCCAGAGCCAGCACCGCCGGCAGGAAGCCGAAGGCGGAGAAGCCGATCCCGAGCCATCGCAGGGTCACGGCCGCGAGCGCCAGCAGCAGCGGATAGAACAGCGCCAGCAGCGCCAGTCCGGGGACGGTCTGCACGATGCCGGCGAAGCCAAGCAGCGCGCCACGCAGGGCGGGCCGGTTGCGGGCGATCAGGGCGAGTGGCAGGCTCAGTACCAGTCCCAGCGCCAGCGCGGTCACGCTGACGCGGACGTGATTGCCGAGATAGTCGGGCAGGTGGCCGAGCGCCTCGTGCCAGCGCGGATCCGAGGCGAGGCTCATGTCGCGCCGCTCCGCGGCAGCACGGCCTGCAACCGCTCGGCCTGCCGGCGCGGCATCCCCAGCAATTCGCTCACGTAAGGGACGTCGCTCTGCGACAGTTCTCGCGGCGTGCCCTGCGCCAGCATGCGGCCCGCGCGCATCACCGCGATGCGATCCGCCAGCAGTAAAGCCTCCGTCATGTCGTGGGTAATCATGATGGTGGTGAGGCCGAGCCGCTCATGCAGCGCGCGATAGTCGTTGCCGAGCGCATCACGCGTCACCGGATCAAGCGCGCCAAACGGCTCGTCCATCAACACCATGCGCGGTCGCGCGGCAAGCGCGCGGGCGACGCCGACGCGTTGTTGCTGGCCGCCGGACAATTCATGCGGAAAACGGTTGCGATACTGCATGCGGTCGAGTTGGACAAGATCGAGCAGTTCGTCGACCCGCGCGGCGATGTCGGCTTTGGGCGTGCCGAGCAGGCGCGGCGTGACACCGATATTGCCGGCGATGGTCATGTGTGGAAACAGGCCGCCGCTCTGGAACACGTAGCCGATGCGACGGCGCAGTCCGATCGGATCGAGGCTGGCAATGTCCTCGCCGCCGATGACGATGCGGCCCGCGTCGGGATCGATCAGCCGGTTGGCGAGCCGCAGCAGCGTGGTCTTGCCCGAGCCGGAGCCGCCGACGATGGCGAGAAATTCGCCCTCCGCGACATCGAGCGAGACGTCGTCCACGGCCTTGACGCGACCGCCATCGAAGCTTCTGGCGACGTGTGAGAACGCGATCAGCGGCGGGGTCTCGCTCATGCCTTGCGGGGTTATCACATGGCCGCTCCGGCACCAAGCCCGGCGGTTGTCCTAACGTCAGTGCGGCTTGTCGATCACCTTGACGTCGAAGGTCACGGCCAATCGCCCGTCGATGCAGAGCGATCGATAACTGATGGCGAACTGATCCTTCAGCACGGCAATTTCCCGGTCAATGCGCCGCCGGGCCTGGAGCGCGAGCGGATCATGCGCGCCATCGGAATCGGCGTTGCATGCGATGGTGCCGAACCGGCGCGTCGCCTCCACGGTCTCGCGATCGACCTCGGTCTGAAGCGCGTCGCGATTGCGCGCGCGCCGCACGGCGACCTGAAGCGCAAGTCCCCAGGCTTGCGCGATCGTCGTGACGATGCCGCCGGGATGGATGGTGCCGGTCGATGTATTGGCGTCATCGGCCGCGCGCGCCGCACCGTTCGGCAGGACCATCAGTGCGATCAGCGCGCCGCAGGCAAGTTTCGATCGTCTCATGGATATCTCCGGGCGTCTTGCGACGCTCTTGTTCGAGGGCGAGCGGGAGCGCACGGATACAGCGGCGCAACCGCAGCCGAATGTTTGGTTATTCGATGAGATGGAAATGATGCGCGGGCTTTGCCGGCTTGTCACGGCACGCCGGTTCGCGCGCGCAGGCCGCGCAACGCGAATACGATGGCCGCCGGAAAATTCGGTTGAATTTGAATCACATCGTCATCGCGTTGAGGACGACGGTAGATTTTGTGCCGAAATCCGGACGTTCAATTGCAATCAAATTGCATCTCGCTGCGGGATGCGGAAAACCGCCGACAATTTTATCTTGTTGTCCCCTGCTTTATTTATGCTCTCCATTCGCGCATGCGGGGTTCGCTTCCGCGCGGGGCCGGACGCGCCGATGGGTCGATGCGATGACAGGGCAAGGACGCTGTCCGCATGTTGCGCTGCGCGATTGAATTCCCCCCAGCGCGGCGCTAAGGCATCGTCACGAATTGGGACAGTTTGGCCGGGACTTTGGGGAACAGCGTGGAAACAGGGGAGGCCGCGGCGGCGGCGGTCGCGCTCGAGGATGCGACGGTTGCGTTCCGCGTGGCCGGTGCGCGGATCTACACCGCGGTCGAGAAGGCGCGGCTGACAATCGATCACGGCGAGTTCGTCGCCATCGTCGGGCCGACCGGCTGCGGGAAATCGACGCTGCTTAACGTCGCCGCCGGCCTGCTGAAGCCCGCCGCCGGCGCGGTGCGGATTTTCGACCGGCCGCTGGCGGGGCTCAACCGCGACGCCGGCTATCTGTTTCAGGCCGATGCGCTGTTCCCATGGAAGACCGCGCTGGACAACGTCGCGATCGGCCTGGAGATCGCGGGCTCTCCGCGCCGCACCGCGCTGGCCGAGGCGCGGCAATGGTTGACCGCCGTGGGGCTTGGTGCGTTCGCCAATCGCTATCCGCATATGCTGTCGGGCGGTCAGCGCAAGCGCGTGGCATTGGCGCAGGTTCTGATCCGCGACCCGAAAATCCTGCTGATGGACGAACCGTTCGGCCCGCTGGACGCGCAGACCCGTCAGGTGATGGGCAATCTGCTGCTCGACCTGTGGACGAAAGATCGCAAAGCGGTGCTGTTTGTCACCCACGACCTTGAGGAGGCGATCGCGCTCGCCGACCGTGTCGTCATCATGTCGGCGGGCCCGGGATCCCGCATCATTGGCGACTGGCGGGTGCCGCTGAAGCGGCCGCGCGATATCTTCGAAATCCGTCTCGATCCCGGATTCCATGATCTGCACCGCGAGATCTGGAGCATGCTCAAGGACGAGGTGATGAAAGGATACGCGCAATCGACAAAGGCCGCGGAGGTGGACGGATGAGCCGGATTCGCCTGCTCTCGCTTCAGGTGCTTGTGGCCGTGATCGGGATTGGACTGTGGCAACTTTTGAGCACCGTGCCGGTGTTCGGACATATGGTGCTGCCGCCGTTCTTCTTCTCGACGCCGGTCGATGTGGGCAGCCAGATCGTGGACTGGTTCGCAACGGGCGTGATCTGGAAACATCTCGCGATCACGCTGTGGGAGTCGATTCTCGCCTTTGCGATCGGTTCGCTCGGCGGCGTTCTGTTCGGCTTCTGGTTCGCGCGCCAGCCGCGCGTTGCCGCGGTGTTCGACCCTTATGTGAAGATGGCAAACGCGCTGCCGCGCGTCGTGCTGGCGCCGATCTTCACGCTGTGGCTCGGCCTCGGCATCTGGTCCAAGGTCGCGCTGGGCGTGACGCTGGTGTTCTTCATCGTATTTTTCAACGTCTATCAGGGCGTCAAGGAAGTCTCGACCACCGTGCTCGCCAACGGTCGCATGCTCGGGATGAGCGAGCGGCAGTTGATGCGGCATGTCTACTGGCCCTCGGCGCTGTCCTGGATGTTCTCCTCCCTGCATACGTCGGTCGGTTTCGCCGTGGTCGGCGCGGTGGTCGGCGAATACCTCGGCTCCGCCGCCGGCCTCGGCTATCTGATCCAGCAGGCGGAAGGCACCTTCGACGTCGGCGGCGTGTTTGCCGGCATGTTCGTGCTATCGGCCTTCGTGATTTTGATCGATGTTGGCGTCACGCTGGTGGAGAAACGGCTTCTGGTGTGGCGGCCGGACGTGTCGGAAGGGCGCGGCGGTTAGCCCGTAATGGCGACAAAGACCGCCGAGCGGCTCAAACCGTGCTGGCGACGCGATAGCGACGAGTCATCTTCCCAAGCCATACGGGCTCCTCTATCGTGCGCGCAATCAACGGATCGCGGGAGGAATGCATGAAGTCGACTTTGGCCCGGATGTTCGCGGGAGTTTTGGCGCTCGGCCTGATGTCCGGCGTGGCGTCGGCGCAGACCAAGGTGACGGTCGCCGTCGGCGGCGGCGCCTGCCTGTGCTACCTTCCAACGGTGCTGGCGAAGCAGCTCGGCGAGTTCGACAAGGCCGGCCTCAATGTCGATCTGGTCGACCTCAAGGGCGGCTCCGACGCGCTGAAAGCCGTGCTGGGCGGCAGCGCCGACGTGGTCTCCGGCTATTTCGATCATTGCGTCAATCTTGCCGCCAAGAAGCAGGAGCTGCAGGCCTTCGTGGTCTACGACCGCTATCCCGGCTTGGTGCTCGTGGTGTCGCCGAAGCACACGAGCGAGATCAAATCGATCAAGGACCTCGCCGGCAAGAAGGTCGGCGTCAGCGCGCCGGGCTCCTCGACCGACTTCTTTCTCAAGTATCTCCTGAAGAAGAACGGCCTCGATCCGGCCGGCACGTCGGTGATCGGTGTCGGTCTCGGCGCGACCGCGGTGGCGGCGATGGAGCAGGGCCAGATCGATGCGGCCGTGATGCTGGATCCGTCGGTCACGGTGCTGCAGGGCAGCTCCAAGGATCTGCGCATCCTGAGCGACACGCGCACCCAGAAAGACACGCTCGCAACCTTCGGCGGCGAATACCCGGGCGGTGCGCTGTACAGCACCACGGCCTGGGTTAACGCGCATCCGAAGGAAGTGCAGGCGCTCACCAATGCCATCCTCGACACGCTGAAGTGGATTCACGGCCACTCCGCCGAGGACATCATGAACAAGATGCCGCCGAACATGGTCGGCAAGAACAAGGATCTCTACCTCGCCGCGTTGAAGAACACGATCCCGATGTATTCGCAGACGGGCGCGATGGACCCGAAGGGCGCCGAGGCGGTGCTGGCCGTGTTCAGCCAAGGTTCGCCCGACGTCGCCAAGGCTCACATCGACGTCACCAAGACCTATACCAACAAGTTCGTCGAAGCGGGCGGCAAGGCCGCGGGAAGCGCGAAGTAGGGCGTGACCAATCTCGCGATTCATCGCGTCACGCGGCTGGACCTGACGGTCCGGCCGTGGCGATGGCCGCTCGCCGCAGAACGGCGCGACGAGATCGACGCCCACTTCGCCGCGCTGCGCGTCAAGATGCCCGCGCTCTGGAACGGGCGCGTCCTGCTTGGGCGCGAGCCGGCATTCGAGGACGCCTGCTTTCGCGCGGACTATTTCGAGACGGACTTTGCGAGCTTCATTGCCTGGCGTGACTGGAGCTTCCCCGACACGAGCGTATTCAATGGCTTTGGCATGGGGGCCTTGCGCGGCAGCGACGGCGTGTTTGTTCTCGGCGAGATGGCGGCACATACGGCGAATGCGGGCCGCATCTATTTTCCTTCCGGCACGCCGGACCCCGGCGACGTCCATGACAGCGCGCTCGATATCGCCGCCAGCATCGCGCGGGAGGTCAAGGAGGAAACGGGTCTTGTGCCGTCGGACTATGCCGCCGACCCGGTCTGGTATTGCGTGGTCTCCGGCCCGCTGATTGCCGTGGTCCAACTGCTGAATGTGGACATGCCGGGCGAGCAATTGCGGCAGCGGATCGTGGCCAATCTTGCCGCGCAAACCGCGCCTGAACTGAGCGCGATGCACTGTGTGTCCGGTCGGCGGGATTTTACCCCCGCAATGCCGACGTTCGTGACCGCCTTTATGAGTTACGCCGCGGACGAACAGATTTGACATCCCGCAAAGGGATCTCTCTCATGCTGCCCGCAACCGGAGTGTCGCGTCTCATGAGCAAACGACCGAAGCCCGCGTCCATTGACTTGAAGGGTTACGTGGAACCGTACCGCGTCGACGGCACGAAGGAATTTCACCTCGCCTCATGCGGGACCGCGGCGCGCGGCGCCATCGACAAGGACAAGGGGCGCGAGGTCATCAAGGCCAACCGCGATCGTCTCAGCGGCCTGCAGGAGAAACTGTATGCGCAGGATACGTGGTCGCTGCTCCTGATCTTTCAGGGCATGGATGCCGCCGGCAAGGACAGCGCCATCGAGAGCGTCTTCGATGGCGTCAATCCGCAGGGCTGCGAGGTGCATTCGTTCAAGCAGCCGTCGGCGGAAGAGCTCGATCACGACTTCATGTGGCGCGCGGCGAAGCGGCTTCCCGAGCGCGGCCGCATCGGCATCTTCAACCGATCCTATTACGAAGAGGTGCTGGTGGCGCGCGTGCATCCGGAGGTGCTCGCCAAGCAAAAGATTCCGCCGAAACTGATGACGAAGAATATCTGGCGCGAACGCTTCGAGGATATCTGCGCTTTCGAGCGCTACCTGGCGCGCAACGGCACGGTAGTGCTGAAGTTCTTCCTCAACGTCTCGGAGGAGGAGCAGCGCCAGCGCTTTCTGAACAGGCTCGAGGAGCCCGCCAAGAACTGGAAGTTCTCCCTGGGCGACGTGGCCGAGCGGGCGCTGTGGGACAAGTATCAGGCCGCTTACCAGGACATGATCCGCCATACCGCGTCCGCGCATGCGCCGTGGCACGTGGTGCCGGCCGACCACAAATGGTTCGCCCGCGTGGTGATCGGTTCGGTCATCGTCAGCGCATTGGAGCAACTCGACCTGCAATTCCCCAAGGTGGACAAAAGCGAACTGGGCGAGTTTGCGAAGGTCCGCGCGGCCCTCGCGAAGGAGAAACGGCCGGCGGTCGCGAGGGTGGCGGCCCGGAAAGCCGGTTCCGCCAACGCGTCGCCCGGCGTGACGGCCGTTCCACCCCGTGGCCGCTTCCGGCCCCGGCCGGGGTAGTCATCTTTTGCCATTGCGATCGCGGGTCATTTCCGTCTAAAACCCTGTGTGAAGGGCGCCTTCGGCAACGAACCGTCAACGGTTCCGGTCGAGAATCGCCGCTTCAAAGGGTTCGGCAATGCTGATTCGCAGCGAAATCGCGGACATTCGGGGAACGACGGCGGAAGCCGCCGGGATCGGCGCGATTCCGGCTGCCTCCATGCCCTCCCTGCTGCTTGGCGGGCTTCTGCTTCTTATCGGCCCCTGAGCGCCGTCTGGGCAGTTGTGCCTGGGCACTCAGGGGGATGCAGAACACCAGAACCCCTTCGAGCGCCCGCCGGGCGCATTGACCAGAGGACCTTTCCCATGACCCCCGCGAACAAGTCCGACAAGGACCGCGTCATCATTTTCGACACCACCTTGCGCGACGGCGAGCAGTGCCCCGGCGCCACCATGACCTTCGAAGAGAAACTCGAAGTCGCCGAACTGCTCGACGATATGGGTGTCGACGTCATCGAGGCCGGCTTCCCGATCACGTCGGAAGGCGATTTTCAGGCGGTGAGCGAGATCGCCCGGCGCTCCAAGAACGCCGTCATCGCCGGATTGTCCCGCGCTCATCCGGCCGACATCGACCGCTGCGCCGAAGCCGTGAAGTTCGCCAAACGCGGCCGCGTCCATACCGTGATCGCGACCTCGCCGCTGCACATGCGGGTGAAGTTGAACAAGACGCCGGAGCAGGTGATCGAGACCTCGGTCGCCATGGTCCAGCGCGCCCGCAACCAGATCGACGATGTCGAGTGGTCGGCGGAAGACGGCACCCGCAGCGAGATGGACTTCCTCTGCCGCATCGTCGAGGCGGTCATCAAGGCCGGCGCGACCACGGTGAACATTCCCGACACCGTCGGCTATACCGTTCCGGAAGAATATACGCACTTCATGCGTACGCTGATCGAGCGCGTGCCGAACTCCGACAAGGCGGTGTTTTCGGTGCATTGCCATAACGACCTCGGCATGGCGGTCGCCAACTCGCTCGCCGGCATCGCCGGCGGCGCGCGGCAGGTCGAATGCACCATCAACGGCATCGGCGAGCGCGCCGGCAACGCCGCGCTCGAAGAGATCGTGATGGCGATCAACGTGCGGAATGACAAATTGCCGTACTGGAACAAGATCGACACCACCATGCTGACCCGCGCCTCAAAACTCGTGTCGGCGGCGACCTCGTTCCCGGTGCAATACAACAAGGCGATCGTCGGCCGGAACGCCTTCGCGCACGAGAGCGGCATCCATCAGGACGGCGTGCTCAAGGATGCCTCGACCTACGAGATCATGCGGCCGGAGATGGTCGGCCTCAAGCAGTCGTCGCTGGTGCTCGGCAAGCACTCGGGTCGCCACGCCTTCGTCCACAAGCTGGAGGAACTGGGCTACAAGCTCGGGCCCAACCAGTTGGAGGATGCGTTCTCGCGGATGAAGGCGCTCGCCGACCGCAAGAAGGACATTTATGACGAGGACATCGTCGCGCTGGTCGACGAGGAAATGGCCGCATCGCATGACCGCATCAAGCTGGCGTCGCTGACGGTGATCGCCGGCACTCACGGGCCGCAGCGCGCGACCATGAAGCTCACGGTCGATGGCCAGACCCGGATCGAGGAAGCCGAGGGCAACGGGCCGGTCGATGCGGTGTTCAACTGCATCAAGCGCCTGGTGCCGCACGAGGCCAAGCTCGAACTCTATCAGGTGCACGCGGTGACCCAGGGCACCGACGCCCAGGCCGAGGTGTCGGTGCGTCTCAGTCAGGATGGACGCGCGATGACGTCGAAGGCCGCCGACCCCGATACGCTGGTGGCGTCCGCCAAGGCTTATCTCGGCGCGCTCAACAAGATCGTGATGAAGCATCAGCGCGACGTGCCCTCGGCCGCCGTCGCAAGCTGATCGAAACGCGATGGAATGAAGCGAGCGGCGCCGTCAGGCGCCGTTCGTGTTTTTGCATCCGCCTGCTTGATGCACCGAGCCCGCCTGTGCCGTGCGAGAGATCCGTGACGCAGCCCAGCCTCTGAAATGTGTCCGTTCATGTAATTGTGGCAGCTCCCGTTTGGCGGGAGAGGCTTTCTTGCCAAGATGTAATTTGCACGCAGCGCTGTGCACACCCATCTTCAGCGGACCTTGCAAAGGAGGTTCCGATGAAGACAACCATTCTCGCCGGCGTTGCAGCGCTCGCTATCGCCGGTTCGACGGCGGTCTACGCTCAGCATCGTCCATGGTTTCACGACCACGCGCGTCTGTTGCCGCAAGATCGTGCGGCGCTCGCGGATGCGCGGATCGCGGCGGTGAAAGCGGGTCTCGAACTGACGCCCGACCAGCAAAAGCTGTGGCCTCCGGTCGAGCAGGCCGTGCGCGATTTCGCCAAGCTCCGCATCGACCGCGCCAATGCGCGCATGAGCGCGCCCGACGATCAGGCGAAGGCGCCGACACCGTCGGATCCGGTCACGCGCCTGCGTGCGCGGGCGGACCGCATGGCGGAAACCGCCGCGGCCTTGAAGAAAATCGCCGACGCGGCCGACCCGCTCTACAAGACCCTCGACGAGGGCCAGAAGCGTCGGTTGAAGATCCTCACCCATATGGGCCACCGGTTCGGCGGCGAGGGCTGGCGTCATCGCCATGAGCGCCGCCTCGGGCCGGACGGCGACCATTTCGGGGCCGAGCGCCAACGCTTCGATCATGCGGACCGGGATGGGGACCGCGGCGATCCCGGGGCCTGGCAGGAAGGCCAGGATTCCGGGCGGTTGTAGAGCGCTTCCCACGGCCTGAACCCGCGCAGAAGCCGCTGGAATCCAGCGGCTTTTTCGTGGGTCATGAAAGTTGTCGCGACCGGGGGAAAAGCGTCGTCGCCTTGCTGGACATCGGGGATTCGCTTTGCTAAACGACCCCGTCCCATGAGGGATTTTCAGATTGGTTCCGGGCGATTAGCTCAGTTGGTAGAGCAGCTGACTCTTAATCAGCGGGTCGTAGGTTCGAGCCCTACATCGCCCACCACCCAGT
>DASZVY010000043.1:0-15824 GCA_035546855.1 Nitrobacter sp.
GCCGGCATCGAGGCGGTAGGCGGAATCGTGGATGACCGGCGCCGGCCGATAGGCCGCGGACGCCCGACCGTACCCGTACGCCATGGCATCGAGGTTATTGCCGGGCGCGGCCGATGCCATCGGCGCGGGATGGCGCATGCACCCCGACAGCACCAGCGCGGTCAGCATGCAAAATACGGCGGTGGTGCGTATCCCTGACATCGGAGAATTCCAAAAATATCGAATCCGATTAAGGGCTTTCATGGTTAATAAAGCGTGATTGGCGGCAGAATCATCCTTTCTCCGGGGCGGCCGGATTAACCGGGCGGAAACCATGATGGCCTGTAATCGCCGCAGCCGCGCGAAGAGTCGCCGGCGGCGTGCGGGAGTCATCGATGCGTTTCGCGTTCTGGCGTGCAGATAACGGCAGCGTGTTGCCGACATCCAAATCCGAGACGGCGCCGGCCCCCGCGAGGCGGAAGCCGGCGTTGGCCATGCCGTCCGAGTTCGGCGCGCTCGATTTGAGGGAAATCTGGCAAACGCTGGTGCGAAGGAAGCGATGGGTCATCGTTCCGACGATCCTGGCCTTCGCGCTGTCGCTGCTCGCCGTCAACCTGATTACACCGCGCTACAAATCCGAAGCGCGCATCCTGATCGATGGCCGTGAGAACGTCTTCCTGCGGCCGAATGGCGAGCGCAGCGAGGAGCGTGTGTCGCTCGATCCGGAGGCGGTGACCAGCCAGGTTCAGTTGGTGCTGTCGCGCGATCTCGCGCGTCAGGTCATCAAGCAGAACAAACTGGCGCAAAACCCCGAATTCGATCCCGTGCTGCGCGGTGTGTCGCCGATCAAGGCGCTGCTGGGGCTGCTCGGCATCGGTCGCGATCCCTTCCGGATGACTCCGGAGGAGCGCGTGCTCGATGCCTATAACGAGCGGCTGACGGCCTATGCCGTCGACAAGTCGCGCGTCATCGTGGTCGAATTTCAATCGCGCGATCCGGAGTTGGCCGCGAAGGTCGCGAACTCGATCGCGGACAACTATCTGATCCTGCAGCAGAGCGCGCGGCGGGAGCAGGCGAAGGCGGCCGGCCAGTGGCTGTCGGGTGAAATCGACAACTTGCGCAAGAAGGTCGCTGACGCCGAAGCGAAGGTCGAGAATTTCCGGTCGAAATCCAACCTATTCATCGGCACCAACAACACCACGCTATCCAACCAGCAGCTTGGCGAAATCAACACTCAACTGAATAACGCGCGGGCGCTGCAGTCCGATGCGGAGTCGAAAGCCCGGATGATCCGCGACATGCTGAAGAGCGGCAAGCCGATCGAGGCTTCGGAGATCCTGAACTCGGAGCTCATCCGCCGCCTGTCCGAACAGCGCGTGACGTTGCGTGCGCAGCTTGCCGAACAGTCCGCGACATTGCTGCCGGGGCATCCGCGGATCAAGGAGCTGAAGGCGCAGATCTCCGACCTCGACCAGCAGATTCGCGAGGAAGCCGTCAAAGTCTCGCGCGCCTTCGAAAACGACGCGCACATCGCCAGCGGGCGGGTGGAGGGCTTGCGCAACAGCCTCGACCAACTGAAGAAGCAGGCGGCCTCGACCAACGGCGACGACGTCAAGCTTCGTGCGCTCGAGCGCGAGGCCAAGGCCGAGCGCGACCTTCTGGAAACCTACCTTGCCCGATACCGCGAGGCCACCACGCGCGAGACGCTCGATGCGGCGCCGTCCGATGGCCGCATCATTTCGCGCGGATTTGTCTCGAACACGCCGGCTTATCCGAAGAAGCTGCCGATCGTCGTGATCGCGACGCTGGTCACGCTGATGCTGACCTCCGGTTACATCGCGACCGGCGAATTGTTGCGCATGACCGCGCCGCGGGCTCTGTCGGTGTTCGGACCGTCGGACGACGTGGTCGCGCGGGATGAGCCGGTGATGCCTGCCGCGCCGGTGATGGAATCCGTCGTCCACGACGCCGGGGCCGAAACCGAGATCGACCGGCTCGCCGCGGAGCTGCGCAGCGCCGGCGAGGCCGGGCGCAAGATCACGGTCATGGGAACCGGCGACAATGACGCTGTCACGCTGACGGCGCTTGCGCTGGCGCGGCTCCTCGCGCGTGACGCCAGGGTGGTGCTGGTGGATCTGTCGCCGTCGTCTCCCGGATTGACGGCGGTGTCCGCGGACCCCGACGCGCCGGGACTGGCGGACCTGATGCTTGGCGAAGCGTCGTTCGGGCAGGTGATTACCCGCGACAAGCAGTCGTCGGTTCATTTCGTCGGCGCCGGCCGGCCGGGCACCGACCGCGCCTTGCTGCAGTCGCCGCGGCTGACGATCGCTCTCGATGCGCTGCTGCGTGTCTACGACCACGTGCTGCTCGCCGCCGGGACGGCCACCGATCTGCCGGCAAAACTCCTGACCGATCAGGCGCGCGCCGTCGTGGTGCCCGATGCCTCCATGAGCGCGGAGGCGCGCGCGCGCATGAGCGAACAACTGCTGGCGATCGGCTTCGGTGCGGTAACGATGCTGGATCGGGCGCACCACCCCGGCGAGGGTCACGCCGGGCCGCGCGTCGCCGCCTGATGTGTCGATTGAGGCGCTGTCAACGGTGCAGGGCGCCGCGCAGCATCTGGGCCATCTGCTTCAGCGCCGGCGTATGCTTGACCAGGCGCTTGGCGTGGGTCAGTGACGACATGCCGATGGCCGCCAGCCTGCCGAGCGTCGTGAACGGCAGAAAGCTGTCGAAGATCGGCTCGTCGTCCCTGCAGAACAGGCGCTTGTAATCGTCGGAGCCGATCCCGAGGTCGAGCGAGGTGTAGCCGAGCCCGGCGTAGTGGTCGACGATGTGACGCATCAGGATCAGACCCGGGCTGTGCCGTGACGCCTCGGACATCGTGTAGGTATTGAACATCATCGAGAAGCGATGGCCGTCGGCAACGCCGGCGAACAGCGCGATGACCTCGTCGTCGCACGTGAGCGCGTGAATCTCGATGGCGCGGCCGCCGCCGGGCAGGCGGGTCAGGCACGCCCTTCGCAGGAACTCCTCGACGCCGGGATCGGCGAAGACATTCGGCAGTTTTTGCGCGGCCATGCGCAGCGGTTTTATTCGGAAGAACGCATCGAGGATCCGGCCGATCTCCGCGTCCGTTGTCGCAAGGCCGTAGCGATAGCCGGAAAGCGCCTGCAGCTTGCGCTCCTTGCCCTTGAGGCGACGGCGGAATGAATTGCTGATGCGCTCCGCCGGCGCCGATCCCGGCACGATCGTCATCAGCGGGCAGTCATTGGTCGATATCTGCCTCGGCAGCAAGGCGAGCGGATTGCGAGCGCCCTGCCAGCGCTCCGGTTGCCGCACCAGCGCCAGCACATCGATTTTCGCGGGATCGGCGCCGATCATCTCCAGCAGGGAGTTGAGATCGGCGGCCGTGACCGAAGCGGCGAAATCCCGCTGCCAGAGCCCCATGTTGAAGGTCGCATGCTTGCCGCCCATGAAGCGCGCGACGCGGACACCGTTTTCCGCGGCCACGAGCAGCGGAAGCAGCAGCAAGGGTTGTCCCTCGGCGTCGCTGGCGATCACGATGCAGGGGTGAAGGTTGTTCGCAGCCCCGACGTGCTGTTGCCAGGCGGCAAGGAAATCAAAACGCTGATAGGGCGTCGCGAGCGAGGCGTCTTCCAGGCGTCGCCAGATCGGCTCGGCGTCACGCAGGTCATGCGAAATGGTGACGCGCGCGATCCGGCTCGTCTCGGACCGCACACCGCTCCGTGCCGCCGGGCCTTCAATCACAGCAGCCATGGCCATTGCTGAACCTGCTTTGTATTTTGTTTACTTTTTTGTCTGGCCGGACTTTTGCAAACAAATATCAACAAAGCGTAAGGACAATACATAAGAGACACGGCGTCGGGTCTTGTCGAGGGGGCGGGCGTGTCATCCGGAAACCGGTTTTGGGCGACGGCAGGGGGCGAGCTTGCCCGCTTCAGCGGCCTCGCTCGCCTGAGCGCGCGCTGGCGGGGCGGCGCCGGCGCCATTCTGGCGTTCGATCGCATTCAACCTCCGGGAGACAGCCGGTTCCGGCCGCTGCGCTCGACCGGGATCACGCCTGTCATTCTCGACCGCGCGGTCGCGGCGCTGAAGCGCTGGAAGTTCGATCTTGTCTCGATGGACGAAGTCTGCCGCCGCGCCCGGGAGCCGCGATCCGATCACCGGTTCGTTGCGCTGACCTTCGACGGCCGCTATCGCGACGTCGTGACGCATGCCTATCCGGTGCTGTCGCGCCATGACGTACCCTTCGCCGTCTATCTCCCGACGGCATTTCCCGATGGCCTTGGCCGGGCATGGTGGCTGGCAGTTCAGGACATCGTGGCGCGTCACGATCGCATCAGCGTCGTCGTGAAGGGCCGTGATCGGCACTTCAGCGCGCACACGGCCGTCGAGAAGCGCGAGCTCCACGACTTTCTTGTCAAATGGCTGCAATCGCTTGCGACATCTGATCTATCCGTCGCGATCAGCGATCTGTGCGGACGCTATTCTGCGGATCCGGTGCAGCTCTCGCGTGAGAGCGCGATGACCTGGGAGGATGTTGCGCGGCTCGCGGCCGATCCGCGGGTCACGATTGGAAGCGCGACGGTGAACTACCCGGTATTATCGGCGATCGGCGATGACGAGGCGCGCCGCGAGATGGCCATGGGCCGCGCGGTCGCGCAGGCCGCGATCGGGCGCGACCTGGCCCATTTCGCCTATCCCTTCGGGCAACGCGGCACGTTCGAGGCGCGGCATGTCCGGATCGCGCGGGAGATCGGATTCGCCAGTGCGGTCACGACGGTTCCCGGAATGGTCGAGGCAGACAGCCGCGCCGATCTGCTGGCGTTGCCCCGGATCAGTTGGGGCGGCGAGCGGACGTCGCTTCGGCGGTTGCGGGCGATGATGTCGGGACGGGCCCTGCCGGATCGCAGGTAACGATCTGAGAGACTGTTTGAAAAGTCGTCAGGCACCCACTCGGTCGTTCCCGGACGCAGGGCAGCGTGAAACGGTGCGCTGCTGAGCCGGGGTCTTTGCGATGTTGACCGCAACGATCCCGGTTCTGCGCAGCGTCACCACGTGCCGCAGCGCGCCCGGGACACCCAGGAAGCAAACTTTTCAAACAGCCTCTTGGCATTACCGGTCGGGGCGGGACATCCAGCTAATGATCGGCATCGCCGGAAGCACCCAGCCAATTCCGGCCACCACATAGAAGATCGCCTGATAGAGACGCGAGGCGGCGAGCCATGGCGTCTGGGCGATCGTCATGCCGAGCAGGGCCCAGAACACGACGAGCACCAGCAGAGCGATGGTGCCGAGGAATTTGCGTGCGCGGATCGGCATGACGGAAAAGTGCAGGAGGTGGCGGGGGCGCGGCTTGCGCGGTGGAGCGCCCGGACTATAAGGGGCGCGCCAGTTCAATCAAGATGCCGCTTTCAATGATCGCAACGCCCGCAAAACAGGAGTTCCGCCCGCGCGCCGTGAGATGGTGGCTGGCGGCGATGGCGCTGCTCATCGCGGCGATGGTGCTGGTCGGCGGCGCAACGCGGCTGACCGAATCCGGTCTCTCGATCGTCGAATGGAAGCCGGTAACCGGCACGCTGCCGCCGCTGACCCATGACCAGTGGGCTCAGGCGTTCGAGGGCTACAAGGCGATCCCGCAATATCGCGAGATGAACGCGGGCATGACCCTCGACCAGTTCAAGAGCATCTTCTGGTGGGAATGGAGCCATCGGCTGCTGGGACGCTTCATCGGCGTCGCCTACCTGCTGCCGTTCCTGTGGTTTCTCTGGCGCGGCATGCTGCCCGGCGATCTCAAGCGGCGACTTTGGATCATCTTCGGCCTCGGCGGACTTCAAGGCGCCGTGGGCTGGTGGATGGTCGCATCGGGACTGACCAAGCGCGTGGAGGTCTCGCAATATCGGCTGGCCACGCACCTCGTGCTGGCACTGCTGATTTTCGCGGCGATCGTCTGGACCCTGCGGCGGCTGAGCGATCGCCCGCCGGTGCCATTGCCCTCGCTCCGGATCCGCATCACCAGCCGCCTGCTGCTGGTGATGGTGTTCGTGCAGCTTTATTTTGGAGCGCTGGTGGCGGGCCTGCGCGCCGGGAAGGTCTACAACACCTGGCCCGACATCGACGGCGGCTTCATCCCGGCATCAGCGCGGCTGTTTTTCGAGCAGCCGTGGTGGCGGAATTTCTTCGACAACACGCTCACGGTGCAGTTCGAGCACCGCATGATGGCCTATGCGTTGCTGATCGTTGCGGTCCTCCATGTGATCGATGCGGCCCGCGCGCGGGCTGTGAGCGCGATTGTCAACGGCGCGTTGTGGCTGATGGGCGCCATCGTCCTGCAGGCAACGCTTGGAATCCTGACGCTGTTGCATCAGGTGCCCATTGAGCTCGGACTGATCCACCAGGCGGTCGCGATTGCCGTCCTGACCCTCGCCGTCATTCAGGCGGAGCGGGTCACGGCTCGCCGGTCCATCGCAGAGCCGGGCAGGTTGGCCGTGCCGGCCGGACAGGCCGGTTGAAGCTGACCGTTTCGGATTTTCGGCAACCGTTTTCGAGCGAAGTGGATGCCGGCTTTCGCCGGCCAGAGCCGGCAACGGCCGGTTGGCGTGAACCTCATTTTATCCCGCTTTAGCCGATCAGGATTGCGACGAGCACCGGCAGGATGAGTGTCGGCCCGTAAAATCCGGGACTGTAGAGGCATGCGCCCGAAACGGTGTCGATCTGCTCGGGCGTCAATTCGACCGGGGCCAGCAACTCTGTAACCTCGGATCGGTCTTTTGTCGCAACATCGGGTTTCGTAATCATCGCCGTATCTCCTTTGCATTGATACGGGCAATGATGCGTGACCCCAAAAGGGGATTCCGTGAGATGGGTCACAATCGCCTGCGAATTTTGCGCTGAGCGAAACAATCCGGCTTTCCGAAAAGCTGGATTGCTTCGGCGGCTCTGCTTCCTCGCAATGACGTCGACGTGACCGGAACCTTGACTCAGCTCCGCAGCGCCTGATCGAGGTCGGCGATCAGATCGTCCTTGTCCTCGATGCCGATCGACAGCCGGACGATATCGGGGCCTGCACCGGCCTTGGTCTTGGCCTCGTCGTCGAGCTGGCTGTGCGTCGTCGATGCCGGGTGAATGACGAGCGAGCGCGTATCGCCGATATTTGCGAGGTGTGAAAACAATTTGAGGTTGGCGACGAGGCTGACGCCCGCGTCATAGCCGCCCTTCAGGCTGAACGTGAAAACGGCGCCTGCGCCCTTCGGCGCGTATTTGCGGGCGAGGTTGTTGTATCTGTTGCCCGGCAGTCCGGCATAATTGACCTCGGCGACGGCGGGATGGTTCGACAGCCACTCGGCGATCGCCCTGGCGTTCTCGCAGTGCTTCTGCATGCGCAGCGGCAGCGTCTCGATGCCGGTCAGGATCAAGAACGCGTTGAAGGGCGACAGGGCCGGCCCGAGATCGCGCAGGCCGAGAACGCGGCACGCGATCGCGAAGGCGAAATTGCCGAACGTTTCCTGCAGTCGGATGCCGTGATATTCCGGCCGCGGCTCGCTCAGCATCGGATACTTGCCGTCCTTCGACCAGTCGAAGGTGCCGGCGTCGACGATGATGCCGCCGAGCGAATTGCCGTGGCCGCCGAGAAATTTGGTCAGCGAATGCACCACGATGTCGGCGCCGTGATCGATGGGCCGAATGAGATAGGGACTTGCCATCGTGTTGTCGACAATCAGCGGCACGCCGGCCTTGCGGGCAACGGTGGCGACGGCCTCGATATCGGTGATGGAGCCGGCGGGATTGGCGACGGACTCGATAAAGATCGCACGGGTGCGTGGCGTCACCGCGTGCTCGAAACTGCCGATGTCATCGGGATCGGCCCACACGACGTTCCAGCCAAAGCTCTTGAACGCATGAGTGAACTGGTTGATCGAGCCGCCGTAGAGCTTGCGCGCGGCGATGAATTCATCGCCGGGCTTGAGTAACTGCTGAAGCACGATCACCTGCGCGGCGTGTCCCGAGGCGACCGCCAGCGCGGCCGTGCCGCCCTCGAGCGCGGCCACGCGCTCCTCCAGCACCGCGTTGGTGGGATTGCCGATGCGCGTGTAGATATTTCCGAACGCCTGCAACCCGAACAGCGACGCGGCGTGGTCGGCATCGTTGAAGACGAAAGACGTCGTCTGATAGATCGGCGTCGCCCGCGCGCCGGTGGTCGGATCTGGTTGCGCGCCGGCATGAACGGCGAGCGTGGCAAAGCCGGGGAGGCGGTCGGTCATCGGGTGTCCTGTCTGCTCGGTTTGAAAAAGCGGAATGCGCATGCTGCGGCGGCAGGTGCATGCCGTCAAGCCGGTGAGACGATCCGACCTTCGTGTGGTGATTCAGAGGTTCGCTTCATTTTCTCGGCACGCTCTTCAAGCGGACTTCCGAACCTAAACCACACCGGACTCATGGATTTTCCGGCGTCCTTTCGACTCCGAAGTTCGCTGCGAAGGCGCTGCATAATGAGGCGAGCTTCGGATTCGGGGCACCAGATCGGAAAAACCTGCTTCGCCGCGGGACAAATTCGAAAGGAGATTTCCGCGCGGTCACGCCAGGCCGGTTTTATCTTTCGCGGCGCGGTCGGCGGCAACGGTATTGCCGCCGCCGACGCTTTGCCTGTTCAGCGACAGG
Source organism: Nitrobacter sp. (assembly GCA_035546855.1). Lineage (GTDB taxonomy): Bacteria > Pseudomonadota > Alphaproteobacteria > Rhizobiales > Xanthobacteraceae > Nitrobacter. Next base: position 8,659 of record DASZVY010000043.1, read on the forward strand.
CGCTGGCCGTGGGTCGGCATCGGCGCGCGCTTCGAACTCAGGGTGCGCGAGTTGACGCCCATCCATGAAATCTCCGACGACAGCCGTCCATACTCGATCTTCGGGCAACGGTTCATGACGACCTTGAGGCCGGCCGCTTCGGCTTTCGCCGCGGCTGCATCATCGCGCGCGCCGAGCTGCATCCAGATCACTTTCGGAAGCGGCGAGAGCGCCAGCGCTTCCTCGACGACCGGCATGATGTGGCTCGAATTGCGGAAGATATCGATCATGTCGACGGGACGGCCGATGTCCTTCAGCGAGGCGACGAACGGCTTGCCCACAAGGCTTTTTCCGACATGGCCGGGATTGACCGGGATCATGTCGTAGCCTCGTTCGGCGAGATACTTGAACGCGAAATAGCTCGGGCGGACGTTTTGCGGCGACGCGCCGACCATCGCGATGGTTTTCACGCTGTTGAGAATGCCACGGATGTAGCTGTCGTCGTAGGCGTCGTGATTCATATCGTCGTGTGACCGTCTATTGAATCGTCATTGCGAGAAGCGGAGCGAATCCAGCTCCTTCTCGGAGGTTTCTTGGAGGTCTGGATTGTTTCGCTCAACGATAAAATTGGAGGGCCAATTTTGTCGCGAGCCCGCAATGGCGGAGGGTTTTGTTTCGTTGCTGTTGTCACGGTTATCGTAATCACTAGCGATCTTCCCACGTCGGGTCGCGTTTCTCGATGAACGCGCCGATGCCTTCCTCGGCGTCGCGCGCCATCATGTTCTCGGTCATGACCTCCGAGGCATAGCGATAGGCGTCCGCGAGAGGCATTTCGATCTGGCGATAGAAAGCCGTCTTGCCGAGCTTGACCGTGTAAGCCGATTTCAGCGCCACCTTGCGCGCGAGTTCGAGGGCCGCCTCGCGCTCCGTGCCGGCGGGAACGACGCGGTTGACGAGGCCCATCTGCCGCGCAGCTTCGGCGGCAACCGGCTCGCCGGTCAGCAGCATCTCCATCGCATGCTTGCGCGCGACGTTCCGGCTCAGCGCCACCATCGGCGTCGAGCAGAACAGGCCGATATCGACGCCGGGGGTCGCGAAGGAGGCGTTGTCCGACGCCACCGCGAGATCGCAACTGGCGACGAGCTGGCAACCGGCCGCGGTCGCGATGCCCTGGACGCACGCCACCACCGGCTTCGGCAGATGCACGATTGTCTGCATCATGGCGCTGCACATCGTCATCAGGTGGGCGAAATAGGCGCGCCCGCGGTCGGGGTCCGTGCGGTGTGCCGTCAGTTCCTTGAGATCGTGTCCCGACGAAAATGCGGGACCGTTGGCCGCGATCACCACGGCGCGAACCGCCGTGTCCTGTCCGGCGGCATCGAGGGCCGCATGCAGGTCGGCGATCAGTTGTTCCGACAGGCAGTTGCGCGCCGCCGGACGGTTCAGCGTCAGCACTGCGACGCTGCCTTCGGTTTGCCGCATCAGGATCGGCGCCGAGTCCGGAGGTCTCGCGCGGGCGGTCGTGGCTGTCATCAAGTTATCCGCGAATTATCACTTGGGTCGAGGCGTCATCCTAATGTAACAGGCTGCGCGAGGCGAGAGCAGGGCAGGTGGATATGACGATCGCGAAAATGAGCGTGGCGGACCTCGAAGCGTTCCTTGTGGCCGAATTCCCGCAAGCCTTTGCCTTGGGCGATATCGCGATCGAAAGCGCAGACGGCGAAACCTGTCTGCTGCGTCAGCGCTACAGCGAGCGGATGCTGCGCCCCGGCGGAACCGTGTCCGGTCCGACGCTGATGGCTCTGGCGGACTTCGCGATGTACGTGGTGCTGCTGTCGCGGATCGGGCCGGTCGGCCTTGCCGTGACGACCAACCTCAATATCAACTTCCTCCGCAAGGGCCAGCCGGGACAAGACGTCCTCGCCGCGGCTCGGCTCCTGAAGCTGGGCAAGCGCCTCGCCGTCGGCGAGGTGTCGCTCTTGTCGGGCTCGTCGCCCGATCCGATCGCGCACGTGACGTCGACCTATTCCATTCCAAATACCTAGAGATTACTCAGGTATTATCGCACCATTTTGTCAAGTATCTGATATTATTGGATAAAGTTGCTAAATTCGGCGTTGACGGCGTGATGCCGGTTCTCTAAAAGGCCGTTCCAGAGCGGCGCAGGCGCGCCGAGGCCTCTTTTCTCACGGAATTCTCACATGACAACGTTCTCGGCCAAGCCCGCCGAAGTGACGAAGAAGTGGGTGTTGATCGACGCCAGCGGTCTGGTGGTCGGGCGGCTCGCCACCCTCGTTGCGATGCGGCTACGCGGCAAGCATCTGCCGACCTACACGCCGCACGTCGACTGCGGCGACAACGTCATCATCATCAATGCCGCCAAGGTGGTTCTCACCGGCCGCAAGCGTGACAACAAGGTTTACCACCACCACACCGGTTTCATTGGCGGCATCAAGGAACGTTCCGCGAAGTCGATCCTTGAGGGGCGCTTTCCCGAGCGCGTCATCGAGAAGGCCGTCGAGCGCATGATCCCGCGCGGGCCGCTGGGGCGCGTCCAGCTCGGCAACCTGCGCGTTTACGCCGGAGCCGAGCATCCGCACGCGGCCCAGCAGCCGGAAGTCGTCGATATCGGCGGATTGAATCGCAAGAACAAGAGGGCGGCATAACGATGTCCGATACCATGCAGTCTCTTGACCAGTTGTCCGCGCTGAAGCCGGCTGCGCCGGAAGCGCCGAAGTACACCAAAAAGGTCGACAAGCAGGGCCGCGCCTATGCCACCGGCAAGCGCAAGGACGCGGTCGCCCGCGTCTGGATCAAGCCGGGCGCCGGCAAGATCCTGGTCAATGCCCGCGAGGTCGAAATCTATTTTGCCCGACCGGTGCTGCGCATGATGATCCAGCAGCCGCTGGTCGCAGCAGCCCGCGCCGGCCAGTACGACGTCGTCTGCACCGTCACCGGCGGCGGGCTGTCCGGCCAGGCGGGCGCGGTGCGTCACGGTCTGTCCAAGGCGCTGACGAACTTCGAACCCGAACTGCGGGGCGTCCTGAAGAAGGGCGGCTTCCTGACGCGCGATTCGCGCGTCGTCGAACGCAAGAAGTACGGCAAGGCCAAGGCCCGCCGCTCGTTCCAGTTCTCGAAGCGTTAAGCGTTTCGATCAACTGCGGCAGATCAGGGAAGGCGCTCTTCGGAGCGCCTTTTTTGTTTAACGATTGCCGACGGATTGACGCGAGTTTTCATGAAAACTTGCGCTTGCACACAAACGAATTGCCAACGCGGACATCGTAGCCTTCCTGATCCGGGCGGGGCGCTCCCGGACTTTTCGTTTCAAAAGCGCCTGTCAGACAACGGTTGTCGCCATCGTCATGTCACTCGACATCTCGACTCTCTATCTCGTCGCGGCTCTTGTCGGCGCGATGCTTGGCGGCATGCTGCTCTTCTTCGGACGGCAGCAGGAAATCCCGGCGCTGAACTGGTGGGGGCTGGCTTACCTTCTTGGCGCCATCTCGATCGGAATATGGACACTGGCCGGCCGTTGGTTGGGAGAGTTGCCGTCGCTGGCGCTCAACGCGCTGGGGTTCGTCGCCTGCGGCATGGTGTGGAGCGCAGCGCGCGTGTTTCACGGCCGCAAGCCGAACTGGCTCGGATTGCTGCTCGGGGCCGTTGTCTGGCTGGTGGTGATTGTCTGCCCGCCGGATGAGACGTCGGCCATGCGCCTGACGGTGGGCGCGGCCATCGTTGCGGCTTATGCCGTTCTGACCGCGAGCGAATTGTGGTCCGAGCGGCGCAAGACCATGAAGCGGCGCTGGCCGACGCTGCTGGTGCCCGTTCTGCACGGCTTCGTGCTGATGCTGCCGATCCTGATTGGTCATATGCTGCTCCCGCATCCCGGCAGTCTGGGCGGCAGCATCTGGGTCACCATCTTCGCGGTCGAACTGGTGCTTTATGCGGTCGGAACCGTGTTTGTCATTTTCATGCTGGTGTCGGACCGCGCGGTGAGCGTGCACAAGGCCGCAGCCTCTCTCGACCCGCTCACCGGCATGTTCAACCGCCGCGGCTTCGCGGAAGCAACGGCCCGGGTGATCGACCGTGAAGCCGGTGCCGGACGCCCGGTGACCGTCCTGATTTTCGATATCGATCACTTCAAATCGATCAACGATCGCTTCGGGCATGCCGTCGGCGATGACGTTCTGAAATTGTTCGCGGCCGTCGTCACCAATGCGTTGCGGATCACCGATCTCTCCGGCCGTATCGGCGGCGAGGAGTTCGCGGCGTTGCTGCCGTGCTCGATCGAAGAGGCGGTGGTTGCAGCGGAGCGCGTGCGTGAAGCATTCGCAGCGAGTGGCATCGCGGTCGAGGATGCGCCTGTCGACACCACCGTCAGTATCGGCGTGGCTGGTGGTCCTCCCGGAACGGAACTTGAGGTGCTTCTCGCGGCGGCAGATACCGCGCTCTATCAAGCCAAGCGTGGCGGCCGCAACCGCGTCGAGGTCGCCGAAGAGCGGCCCCTGTCACTCGAGCAGGGACGGCGTAGCTCGGTTGTGCAGTCGTCCCGTGCCCGCCCTCAATCCGGCATTCTCGATCCGGCCAGTTCGGCGTGATGTGCGCAGAACGCGCGGGAGGAACCTGCGTGCTGGGGAAATGATAACCACGTATTTACCATTCGCTCCATATCATCCGACGCATGGTCACGGTGCGCGGCAATATTCAAACCGATCTTTTGTCGTTGGAAACGGCGGCGGCCTCGGCGCGAGGTGGCTTCGCGTGCATGTTCTCATCGTCCGATGAATATGAGAATGCGCTCATTAGCGAACGGCGTGCTCAGGGCCATTATGCCGGCGTTCGCAACCCGTGGCCGGCGATCGGATTTGCCGGTGTCGCGCTTTTGATGTTCGGCGCAGTCTTTTTCTGGATGTGATTGTCGCGTCAGCTTTGCTGAAAGTCCTGAGGGCGCCGATGGCGTCCTTTTTTGTTGTCATCATCGGCAATAAGATCACGGCCCGCTTCAACAAGCCCGGTGATTGGGCTAGACGAGCATCACTTGTCTCCGGAGGATTTTCGACATGATCACCGAAATCGCGCAGATCGACATCAAGCCCGGCAGCGAACAGGACTTCGAGGCCGCGATCGCCAAGGCCCAGCCGATCTTCAAGCGTTGCAAGGGCTGGAAGAGTTTTGAACTGCATCGGTCGATCGAAAAGCCGTCACGTTATCGACTTCACATCAAATGGGAGACGCTGGAAAATCACACCGTGGATTTCCGGGAGTCCGCCAATTTCACCGAATGGCGGGCGCTGGTCGGGCCATATTTCGCATCGCCTCCCGAGGTCGAGCATACCAGGACGGTGACGGGCTTCTAGTGTCCCGATTCCGAAGTTTGCAAGCACTTGCAGCAAACTTTGATGCGAACTTCGGAATCAAAGGGACACTAGCAAGCTTATGATTCGAGTGTGGTTTAGGTTCAGAAGTTCGCTTGAAGGACTCGCGGCGAAAGTGAAGCGAACTTCTGAACCACCACACTAGACCCGGGCCGTCCCCGGCACGTCGGCGTCCTCGCGCATGTAATCCATCACCACCTTGACGACCGCCATCAGCGGCAGCGCCAGCGCCAGACCCCAGATTCCAAATACTTCGCCGAGCAGGATCTGGAACGCAAACAGCGTTCCGGCCGGAATCTCCAGCGCCTGCCGCTGTAGAATCGGCGTCAGGATATAACTCTCGAGCGCGTGGATGCCGAGGAACAGGACGAACGCGCTGGCTGCGGCGACCCAGCCCGACGCGAGGCTCGCCAGCACCACGATCAATCCGGCGAGCAGCGCGCCGATGGTGGGAATGAACGTCAGCAGGCCGGCTTGAATCCCGAGGATGAACGAGCTCTGGACGCCGATGATCTTGAGGCCGATCCATGTCACCAGGAATACGGCAGTCATGGTGATGATCTGCGCGATCAGCCAGCGCTCCAGGGTGCCACTGATCCGGTCGACTACCACCGTCGTCGAGCCGCGATACTTCGCCGGAGCCATCCATATCAGCCCCTTGCGATAGATGCTTGGCTGAGCCGCAAAGCAGAGACCAAGAAACAGCACGATAAAGAAATTCCCGACGGCACTGACCGTACCGAGGATCAGCTTCAAGGTTTGACTGACGATCGCGCCGCCGCTCGATGCGATGGCGTCCGCTCCTGGAAGACTGTGCGAGGTGGTCTTGGCGGGCGTATTAGGCGTCGCCTCGGTGGACGCGGCGTTCAAGCCGCTAAGATTGAAGTAGCTGGTATCGACGCCGTTCCGTTCGAGAAAGCCCTTTACGTTCACGAGTTGCGATTTGATGGTGTTGCTCAGCACCGCCGCCTGTTGTGCGATGGTGGATCCTCCGAGGAACAGCACGCCGGACAGCAGCGCTGCGCATATCAGACAGACGGCGGTCAGCCGCAGCGCGTGGGGGCCCCCGGTGAGATGGCCGAGCAGGCTGGTCATCGCGTTCAGGGCGACCCCGAGCAGAATGCCGGCAAAAATGAGGAACAGGGTGGCCGCGTGGTTCCAGGCCAGGATCATCAGGGCCGCAAATATCGCGATGCCGATACCGCCGACGGCGATTGCCCACGCCAGATCGCCACGGTCTTGAATCCTACTTGCAGGAATGTCGCTCACAGTCGCCTCTCACGCTCAGGATTCGCAGTGTTCCGTCAAACACAGTCCGGATCAAGCCGGGTGGCAGTAAAAGCGATAAGTTTGGGGCAACAAACGGACGCGGGTGTCAGCGGCGAAGCGCGACATCCTTGAAGGCGCTACCAACGGTCATTCGAGCTTGTCCCGCATGCCGCAGATGATCTCGTAGGCTTGCTCGCGCGGCATCGGCGGCATGTGACGGCGATCCTCGATCAGCGCCGCGAATAAATGCGGCGATCGAACCGCATGGAATTGCAACCTTTCGATAAATGCTGGTCTTGCCGGAGCGCTGTGGCGGTCAGCAGGGAGCGACGGCACAAAAAGAAAAAGGCGCTTCCGAAGGAAGCACCTTTTGCCGTTTGCAAGATGCGGATCGATCAGTACGAATAATACATATCGAACTCGACCGGGTGCGGGGTCATTTCGAAGCGCATCACGTCGGTCATTTTCAGCTCGATGTAGGCATCGATGAAATCGTCGTCGAACACGCCGCCGGCCTTGAGGAAGGCGCGGTCCTTGTCGAGG
>DASZVY010000044.1:0-4150 GCA_035546855.1 Nitrobacter sp.
CGGCAGGAACGCCACGGCGCCGTCGAGATCGACCGTGAAGCCGCCCTTGACCTGGTTGAAGATGACGCCCGTGACCTTCTCGTTGGCGTTGAACGCCTTCTCGAGCTTGCCCCAGCTTTCCTCGCGGCGCGCCTTGTCGCGTGACAGCACGGCCTCGCCGAGCGCGTTCTCGATGCGGTCAAGGAACACCTCGACCTCGTCGCCGACCTTCAGCGTGTTCTCGCGGCCGGGCCCGGCGAATTCGCGCAGCGCCACGCGGCCTTCAGTCTTGAGGCCGACGTCGATGACGGCCATGTCCTTTTCAATCGCAACCACCTTGCCCTTGATGACAGAGCTTTCCTGGAGGTTGCCGCCCGCGAAGGACTCGTCGAGCATCGCGGCGAAGTCGTCGCGGGTGGGGTTATAGGAAGACGCAGTCGAAGCCATTTGTTCTCCAATGCGGGATACTTGCCGGCCATTCGGGTTGGGGACGTCTCGCACGGGAAGGGTCAGGGTCCGCAATCCTGACAACCGCCCTGCACTGGAAATGCAGAAACGGGCCGGCAGCAGCCTTCACGATCGAAACGATGATGTGGTCCGGAGTCTTGGCGAGCAATCGGCCGCAACGGCGGCCGACGTTCAAGACCTGAGCGGGGCATTCCTCCAATGACGGCATGGGTTTCAAACCCGCTGCCGGCCCGCTCGGGCGGCCTCGACAATATCGGGGAGCCCGGATGGCTGTGGATATAACGGGAGCGGCTCCTCCCGACAAGCCCGGATCAGGCTTTTGACGGCGCAAACGGGGCCTGAATGGCCTGAAAAGCCTCAATTCAGGCCTTACCGACCGGCCCGGACAGCCTCGACGATGGCTTCTTGGCTTACGGTCAGTCGTAACGCGTCGGCCGAGTAGCAGCTAATTTTCCGTCAATCCCAACCACATGCTGCGGGAGGAGACAGGACCATACCTGGGTCGGTGTGATTTTTTTCTTGGACTGACAGATTCTTATTAAATCATTCGAATGGCCCATTAGAGGTGGCGCGACAGCTACAATGTGCTTCGTGGGAAATTCCGTGCGTACCATATTCACGGCGGGCATCAGGTCGGAATCTCTCGTGACCAAATATGCTTTTTCGTATTGTCCCTTGTAGGCATCGTTCAATAAATGGATGCCTATACTGACATCCGTTTCCTTCTCTTCATGAGCATGCCATTGCGCGCCGCAGCTATTGCAGCGGCGATCTTTCACCTTGAAATGCCCAAGGAAGCAATCGACGCCGGTGGCTTTAAGCGCCTTCACGTACTCTTGATGCCGCGACATGGGGCCGGGTAGCCAGTCGGCATAGGCTGAAAAATAGTAGATGCCGGTGATGGTCTCTGTCGTTGGCGCAATGAGGCGCTTTGCCAGAGCTGCAAGGTCGAGCCACTTGACCTTGTCGTCCCTGAATCTGACCAAGGCGTGATAGAGGTTAAAGCCATCAATATAAAAGCAAACTGGGATCATTGACCGACCCCAGAAAAGCAAAACCCCGCGAGCCGAAACCCACGGGGGCCGCTGGGCGAACCATACGGGATTAATACCGAAACTATATGGGAATGAAGAATCACTTGTAAAGATCGGACTCCAAATTGCGTCCAAGTCAATCATAAATTGCGTAAACCGAGTCTTTTTTGCAACATTCTTGATGGGCCTTACCGGCCGGCCCGGACAGCCTCGACGATGGCGATGGCCGCCTTGACCCCCCCCTCGATGTCGAGATTCGAGTTGTCGAGCACATGGGCGTCCGCGGCCGCTTTCAGCGGCGCCGTCGGCCGGTTGCGGTCCCGTTCGTCGCGTCGGAGGATGTCGGCCAACACCATGGCCTCGTCGGCCACCTCCCCCCGCGCCCGCATTTCCAGCGCGCGGCGGCGGGCGCGAACGACCGGATCGGCCACCACGAAAATCTTCACGTCGGCGTCCGGGCAGATCACGGTGCCGATGTCACGGCCATCGAGCACCGCGCCCGGCGGCTCGGCGGCGAATTGCCGCTGGAAGGTCAGAAGCGCCTCGCGCACCCGCGGGAATGCCGACACCACCGAGGCGGCCTCGCCGATCGCCTGGGTCTTGAGCAGGGGATGGCCGAATTTTTCCGGATCGAGTTCGAGCGCCGCCGCCACCGCGCGGGCCTCGTCGTTCAGATCCCCGCCGGCATCGATCAGCGCCTTCGCGACCGCGCGATAGATCACGCCGGTGTCGAGATGGCGAAAATGGTAGTGCGCAGCGAGCCGTTTGCCGAGCGTGCCTTTTCCCGATGCCGCGGGTCCGTCGATGGCGATGATCATGATCTTTTCTGAAGCTTCCGCGCTATGTCGATGGCAGCCCTGATCTCCGGCAGCGCATTCGGAGTGCTGTCCAAGGTCTCGCCCGCCTTGCGCGCAATTTCAACTGGCAATGCACCGGAGTTGTCGTAGATCAGCGCGAGGTCCGATCGTGCAAGAAACCACGGCAGTCGCGCCAGCGACTTCGCTCGCCGGTCAATGATTTTCTCGCGTGGCACGTCGTGACCACCGCTTCTCACGCGAAGCGCGACGCGCTCGACATTCAGTTCCGCAGATTTCAGAATCACGTAGATCAGGCGAATTTCAAAATTCTTGCGTTGGGCTTCCACGATCAAGGGACGATACTTATCGGTCGAAAGCACAGTTTCGACGCCGATCGTCTGATAAGCCGCGATGGAGGCCTGCAACCACTGAAATATCCGCTCAGCGGCCGCGACATTGGCCGAGTGGAGATCGAGTTTCTCCGTGTCCTGAATTTGAGCCGTGAGAATGTCTGGATTGATAATCCAGGCGGCGCCGCTCGTGTCTTCGATTTCGGTATCTTGATAGACGCTGCTTTTGCCCGACCCGTTGGCGCCGGCCACGATCCAGAGTTTTGGACGCTCAAGCCGTTTTATGTACGCGCGAGCGGGTTTTGCCGATGATCTTGCTGTTTTCACGTTTCGCTTTCGCAACGTTCTTGCGGAAGACAACGCCAAGATCAGCCTCGAACGTCGGGCTGTTTGCGTCGATCGACAAAATCCGCACGCGCTTGCCGTCCGCGCGGTGCAGCGTCTTTTCCACGATCGACGATTTCAACGGTCGGCTACGCTTGGCCGGATTTGCCGATTTGAGCATGATTTTGGGCATTTGGATTGCCTCCGCCATTCCTATATAGCGAAAGTCATTCTCCATTGGAACGCCGCTTCATGCGAAATCCGCTCCCAGCCGCCGCATCATCGGCACGAAATCCGGAAAGCTCGTCGCGATGAACGTGGTGTCGTCGACCTTCACCGGCGCATCCGACGCGCAGCCCATCACCAGCGCCGACATCGCGATGCGATGATCCATATGCGTGGCGACGAGACCACCGCCGGGCACGTGGCCGCGGCCTTCCACGATCATGTCGTCGCCGGAAATCCCGACCTTGACGCCATTCACCCGCAGCATGGCGGCGGTGGCTTCGAGACGGTCGGATTCCTTCACCCGCAATTCATGCAGGCCCCGCATCGTGGTGGTGCCTTCCGCGAAGGCCGCCGCGACCGCAAGCACCAGATACTCATCGATCATCGACGGCGCGCGTTCCGGCGGCACCTCGACGCCGCGAAGCCGAGACGCCTTGACGCGCAGTTGCGCCATCGGCTCGCCGGCATCGCTGCGCGCGCCGCTCTCTTCGATGAACGCCCCCATCTCGCGCAGCGTGGTGAACAGGCCGGTGCGCAGCGGGTTGGTCATGACCGCATCGAGAAACACCTCCGACCCAGGGACGATCAGCGCCGCGACCAGGGGAAAGGCCGCCGACGAGGGATCGGCCGGAACGATCACCGGCGCCGGCGTAAGTTCCGGCTGGCCGGCAAGGGTGATGCGCCGGCCCTGGCCTGCGGTCACGATCTGCACGTCAGCCCCGAAATGCCGCAACAGCCTCTCGGTATGATCGCGCGTCGCCTCGCGCTCGATCACCGTGGTCGCGCCCGGCGCGCCGAGGCCCGCCAGCAGCACCGCCGATTTCACCTGCGCCGAGGGTACCGGCGTCGCATAGGCGATGGGGATGGGGTCGCGGGCGCCGGCCAGCGTGACCGGCAGCCGGCCGCCCTCGGTTTCGCTCGTCACGCGCGCGCCCATCTCCAGCAGCGGATCGAGCACGCGTCGCATCGG